>NZ_CP084090.1:2684003-3355004 GCF_020217425.1 Halomicrobium urmianum | reverse complement strand
TTCGCGTTTAGCCGCTCCGGAGTAACGCATATGACCGTGGCCGTCACAACCTATCACATGGTCGTGCAAACGGAGCGGGACGAGATGACCTGGTACAAGTGCGAGCACTGCGGGCTGATGTTCGACGACCAGAGCGACGCCCGCCAGCACGAGGAGAACTGCGACGCCGAGGACCCCTCCTACATCCAGTAACCGCCGCCTCGTCTCCGCTCGTCCAGTCCCGTACGGACTGTTTCCGTCCGAGCCCGGTACGACCGCCCGGCCGCGGGGCGGTCGACCAGATAACGGCGACAGCAGTCCGTACTATTCCGGTGCGACCAGCTCGAAACTGCGCTCGCCAAGCTCGTCCTCCTCGAAGACGAACACGCGCCCGCGGACCGTCTCGTGGTCCACGTCGACGCTGACGCGCATCTCGCTGTCGGACACGACGACCCCGGGAAACAGTTCGTCGGACTCGCCGTCCTCGAGGATGACCCGGCCCACGCCGGAGTCCTCGAGGATGTCGTCGTGGGTGTTCAGGTCGTTGACGTAGACCAGCACGCCCTGCGTGTCGCTGGGGTCGGTCACGAGGACGTGGACGTCCTTGCCCGGCCCCGTGGTGATCTCGCCCGTCACCTTCTGCGGGACGCCGCGGTAGAACGCCTCGCGGCCGTCGTTGTACTCCACGACGACGCCGTCCTCCCGTAGCTCTACCCCCAGCGTGTCCGGCGGGACGTCACTGCGGTGGCTCATCGTCGGGGGTTGCGCGGGCGGGGCCAAAAGGGCGCCGTTCGTGGCCGAGCGCTACCGCCACAGGTAAATACCGGCGGGCGGGACTGTGACCTGATGCAGGGGAAGGCAGCGGCTCCGGCGGCCGGGGAGGTCCTCAACGCGCTGGCGACCCACCGCGGGTCGGCCTTCGCCATCGACGAGTACATCTACGCCACCGTCGACCTCTTCGAGGACGACGAGGGCATCGAGGGCCACGTCGAGGGCCACCCCGACGCGGACACCGAACTCATCGAGACCTGCGTCGAGTACGTGCTGGACGCCCACGCCGACCCCGAGGTGGACGGCGCCGTCGTCCGCACCGAGAGCGACGTGCCGATGGCCTCCGGGTTGAAATCGAGCAGCGCGGCCGCGAACGCGACCGTCATGGCCACGCTGGACGCGCTGGACAAGACTGACCGAATGACCCGGGAAGACATGGCCCGGTTGGGCGTGATGGCCGCCCGCGACGTCGGCGTCACGGCCACGGGGGCCTTCGACGACGCCTCCGCCTCTATGCTCGGCGGCGTCACCGTCACCGACAACGACGACGACGAGCTGCTCGCCCGCGAGGAAGTCGACTGGGACGTCCTCGTGTGGACGCCCCCGGAGCGGGCCTACAGCGCCGACGCCGACGTGACGCGCTGCGAGCACGTCGCTCCCATGGCCCGCCTGGTCGAGGACCTCGCGCTCGACGGTCAGTACGAGCGCGCGATGACCGTCAACGGGCTGGCCTTCTGCGCCGCGCTGGGCTTCGACGCCGAACCGCTCGTCGAGGCCATGCGCCAGGTTGAGGGCGCCTCGCTGTCCGGCACCGGCCCCTCGTTCGTCGCCGTCGGCGACCGGCCGGCCCTGGAGCAGGTCCGCGAGTACTGGGACCAGCGCGACGGACGCACCCGGCTGACGACCACGCAAACGGAGGGAACGCACACACTATGACAACGAACCCCGAGGAGATGAGCCTGGACGAACTGCGCGAGGAGATCGAGACCATCGACCAGGAGATCGTCGAGAAGATCGCCCAGCGGACCTACGTCGCCGACACCATCGCGCAGGTCAAGGAAGAGAAGGGGCTCCCGACCACCGACGAGGCACAGGAGCAGGCCGTCATGGACCGCGCCGGCGAGAACGCCGAGCAGTTCGACGTCGACGCCAACCTCGTGAAGGCCATCTTCCGGCTGCTGATCGAGCTGAACAAGGTCGAGCAGCGCGAGAGTCGGTAGCCGAAACTGACCTTCAGAGGCCTTCTTGCGCGAACTACGTGTTGGATTTCTCTTCCGATAGTTGCGCTATCATTCGTCGGTAGACCAACGGGAATCCACCGCTCGGCGACACTCGGTGGTTCACCGAAAAACACAGTATTCTGTGTGTCCGTAGTTCTCTGTATGCCCAGTATCACCGTCAACGTCGACGACGACCTCAAAGACCGTATGGAGGAACATCCGGAGATCAACTGGAGCGAGGTCACTCGGCAGGCGATTCAGGAGAAGATCGAGACGCTCGAAGTGATGGACGAACTCACGTCCGGCAGCGAGATCACCGAGAGCGACGTCGCCGATATAGCCGACAAGATCAACGAGAGCGCACGCAAGCACGTCGAGGAGCAGTCGGGGTAGCCTCGACGAATGAAGCTGGTCGTCGATGCCAACGTCGTCATCTCTGCGCTCATCGCAGACTCGAAAACCCGCGAACTCGTCGTTACGCTCGAACCCGACCTCCTGACGCCCGAGCTCGTCCACGACGAAATCGAGAACTACGATGAGCTGATCGTCGAGAAGTCGGGTATGACTCCGGATCGAGTCACACAGTTCATCGATCTCCTCTTTCAGTACATCGAGGTCGTTCCCGCCGAGGAGTTCTATCCGCACATCGAAGAGGCCGACACAGCGATCGGTGAGACTGATCCCGACGACGTGCTATATGTCGCGTGCGCCCTGGCCAAGGACGCAGATGTCTGGAGCGACGACGCTGATTTCGACGAACAATATCTCGTTGAACGATACTCGACGAGCGATGTGATCGACTCGTTCGACACGCTCTAGCCGATCGGAGCAACCGTCTGTGGAGTACTATACCCCACTTATAAACTATCGTCTATAGACGCCCTATATGTGCCGAATTCGGTGGAACAGGTCTGTGACACAACACTACTTTCACGAGATTCCAGTATGGATTTCAGCTACCTGAACAAGGTCGAGCAGCGGGAGAGTCGCTGAGGACGCGGCACACCGGACCGGGGTACGCCGCGACCCAGTATACTTCGCCGCTCGGCCCCTCGTTCCCGTATGGCACTCGATTCCGACGCGGTCGAGGCGGTCGCGTTCGACTCCTACGGGACGCTCGTCGACGTGATGGCGATCCAGGAGGTGCTCGGCGAGTACGTCGACTCGCCGGAGCCGGTTGCGAAGCTCTGGCGGAACCGCTCGCTGGGCTACGCGATGGTCGGTAACGCCATCGAGGAGTACGACTCCTTCTTCGAGATGAACCGCCACGCCCTCCGGTACGCCGTCGAGACGCTCGGCGTGGACGTGAGCGAGGCCGAGCGCGAGGAGATCCTCTCGACGTTCGCGGAGCTCCCGGTGTTCGGCGACGTCCACGGCGGCCTGGAGCGGCTGAACGAGCGGGGCTACGACTGCTACGTCGTCTCGAACGGCAGCGAGGACATGCTCGAGACGATAGTCGACCAGGGGGATCTCGGCGACCTGATCGCCGACACCGTCAGCGCCGACGAGGTGGCGCAGTTCAAGCCGGACGCGGAGCTGTACCGCCACGCGGCCGACAGGATCGGGACGGAGCCGGAGGACGTCTGCTACGTGGCTGCGGGCTGGTGGGACGTGCCCGGCGCGGTCCACGTCGGCATGCAGGGCGTCTGGATCAACCGCCAGGACACGCTCTGGGGCCCCTACGAGACGGAGCCGGACCTGACGATCGAGTCGATAGACGAACTGGCCGACGAACTCGCGGAGTGATCCGCCCCGTCGTCGGGACATCTATTGGATACTCAATAGTTCTAATGGCCCGGAGTCCGAAGCGTGACCATGGCGTTCGACATCTCCGGGTCACCGCTCCCCGACCACGCGATGTCGTACTGGGTCGACTCGACGGAGCAGCCCTCCTACCCCCGGCTGACCGAGGCGATCGAGGCCGACGTGGCCGTCGTCGGCGCGGGCATCGCCGGGGTTTCCACCGCGGCGTTCCTCGCGGAGGCGGGCCGCGACGTCGCGCTGCTGGAGGCCGACCGTGCGCTGCGCGGGACGACCGGGCACACGACGGCGACGGTGACCGTCGGCCACGGGCTGCGGTACCAGTACCTGATCGACGCCTTCGGCGAGCGGAGGGCCCGCCTGTACGCCGACGCCAGCCGGACCGCGCTGGAGGAGGTGACCCGGCGCGTCCGCCGCGAGGACGTCGACTGCGAGTTCACCCCCGCGGCCGCGTACGTCTACGTCACCTCGGAGGACGACCGCGAGAAAGTACAGCAGGAGGCCGACGCCGCCCGGCGCCTCGGCCTCGCCGCGTCGTACGTCGAGCAGGCCCCCGCGCCCGTCGACGCCGTCGCGGCCGTCCGGTACGCTGACCAGGTCCACTTCCACCCGCGGGAGTACCTGCTGGCGCTGCTGGAGACGTTCGAGCTCGAGGGGGGTCGCGTCTACGAGCACAGCCGGGTGACCGGGATCGAGACGGGGTCTCCCCACGAGCTCCGGACCCGCGACGGTCGGGTGCGGGCCGACGACGTGGTCGTCGCGACCCACTTCCCGTTCTACAGGCGATCGCTGTACTCGATGCGGATGCTCCCCAGTCAGGCGCCCGTCCTCACCACGGACGTCGAGGGCGAGCCCCCAGAAGACATGTACGTCAGCGCCGGCCCGGACGCACACTCGTTCCGACCGATTCCGACCGACGACGGGACGATGCTCCTCGTGGAGGGGGACAGGTACCCGACCGGGATCGGCGGGGACACGACGGAGCTGACCCGCCAGATCGAGTCGTGGGCGACGGAGGCGTTCCCCGTCGAGTCGGTCACCTACCGGTGGACCGTGCAGGACTACGAGACCCTCGACCGCGTCCCCTGCGTCGGGTCGATCGACCCGTTCTCGGACGGCGTCTACGTCGCAACCGGCTTCGGCGGGTGGGGGATGACCCACGGAACCGCCGCCGGCCTCCTCCTGAAGGACCTGATCGTCGGCCGCGACAACCCCTGGGCGGAGCTGTACGATCCCAACAGGCTCCCGACGGCGGCGCTCAAACGCCTCCCGACGGTCGGCCGGACGACGATGAAACAGCGGTCGAAGGGCAAACGGAGCCTCCAGAGCGGGGATACGGCCCCGGACCTGCGTCCCGGCGAGGGGCAGGTCGTGAACCTCCACGGACGGACGCTCGGCCTCTACCGCGAGGACGACGGCGCGTGGCGCGCCGTCGAGGGCACCTGCCCGTACAGCGGCTGCACGCTCGTCTGGAACGGCGCCGGCGAGAGCTGGGACTGCCCCTGCGACGGCTCGCGGTTCACGATCAGCGGGTCCGTCATCGACGGGCCCGCACAGGCGGGGCTCGACCGGGTGCCGCTGGCGGTCACGCGCCGCGACGAGCGGACGGCGCGGGAGGCCTGACAGCCGGTATCAGTACTCCCAGAGGCGGTCGATCCGGGTCTCGATCTCGGGGAACTCACCGCGCAAGGCGTCGACGTCGGTCTCGCCCTCGACGTTGATCACCTGCACCTCGCCGCGTCGGTCCGAGTAGACGTCCTGGAAGTCGTAGACGACGCCGGCGACGTCGACCTCGTCGGGAACGTCGTCGCTCTCGCGGAGGAACTGGACCTGCCGGTCGACGTTGTACTCGACGAGGCGATTGACCGCGTCGGACCGATTCAGGCCGTCCGGGAGGGCCTCGGCCCCGTCCGCGAGGTGCGAGCCCAGCAGGTCGATGCAGTGTTCGATCCCCGGGGCGTCGGACACGTCGCCGGTCAGCGCGTCGTGGGTCGCCGTGACGGCGCCACAGCCCGTGTGCCCGACGACGACCGCGAGTTCCGTCCCCGTGTGTAGCAGGGGGTAGAGGACGTCTCCGGAGACGACCTCGCCGTCGGCCGTCCGCTGGACGACGCGGTTGCCGATGTTCCCGCAACTGAAGATGCGGCCGGGCTCGTCGTTGTTCCAGATGCTGTCCTGGAGGACCCGCGAGTCCGAACAGCAGACGGTGACGGCGACGGGGTGTTGCGCCTCCTGTACCCCGTCGAACCGGTCTCCGAAGGCCCGTGCGTGCTCGGCGTTTCGCTGGATCAGGTCGACGAACGACTCGTCCATGGCGCGGAGTGTTCGCGCCCGCGGTTCATTCATGTTACCCCTGCAACTGGACGGTACCGGACAACTAACCGGGAGGAAAGCCCGACTTCGGTCGGTCCGAACCGTACGTACATGACGGTCGACGTCGACCAGTACTTCAGAGAGGAGTTCACTCGCCGCGACTGGCAGACCGTCGAGGAGGGGACCGTCCGCATGGCGGTCGTCGGCCTCGGCGGGTTCGCGCGGAACCGCGCGCTGCCGGCGATCAGGGACGGCGACTTCACCGAGCTGAGCGTCCTCGTCAGCGGGTCGCCGGACAAGGCCGCGTCGCTGGCCGACGAGTTCAACGCGGAGACGGTCCTCGACTACGAGTCGTTCACCGACGGGGACGCGACCGACGAGTACGACGCCGTCTACGTCGCCACGCCGCCCGCCTACCACGCCGAGTACGCCGTCGCCGCGGCCGAGTTCGGCAAGCACGTGCTCTGCGAGAAGCCCCTCGCCGCAGACTCCGAGTCCGGCGAGCGGATGGTCGCGGCCTGCGACGACGCCGGCGTTATCCTGATGACCGCCTACCGCCTGCGGACCGAGCCGGCGCTGCGGCGGATGCGAGAGGCGGTTCGGGACGGCGTCATCGGCGAGCCCGTCCAGATTCAGTCCGGGTTCACGTCGAAGGTGCTGGAGGACGTCGGCCCCAACACCTGGCGGCTCGACCCGGAGATCGCCGGCGGCGGGGCGCTGATCGACCTCGGGGTCTACCCGCTGAACACCAGCCGCTTCCTCCTCGGGACCGAGCCCGTCGCCGTCCAGGCGGAGACGTACTCCTCGGGCCCGCCGTTCGACCGGGTGGACGAGCACGCCAGCTTCCTGGTGACGTTCCCGTCGGGCGTGACGGCCGCCTGCGCCGCCAGTTTCGACGCCCAGCGGGACAACTTCCTCCGGGTGCTCGGGACCGACGGGCTGATCCTGTTGCGCGAGCCGTTCAGCGGGACCGTCGCCCAGGAGATCGTCATCGAGCGAGGGGACGCGCGCACCCAGTACACGGGCGCGGCGATCGACGAGGTCCGCGAGGAGTTCGACTACTTCGCGCACTGTGTGCTCGCCGGGACCGTCTGCGAGACGGACGGCGAGGCCGGTTGCACCGACCTCCGCATCGTCGACGCCGCCTACGAGGCCGCCGAGACCGGCGAGCGGGTGTCGCTGGACCTCGACTACAGTAGAACGTGACACTATCTACACATCGAAGGGACCCCGGGACCCTTCGAGTGTGTCAGTGCGTTCAATTTCTACTACAGCCGCCGGGCGACGCGACCCCGCGGGAGAACCAGTCGGACGCGGTCAGGCGACGACCTCGTAGCCGGCATGGTCGACGGCGCTCTCCAGCGTCTCGTCGTCGACGTCGTCCCCTAGGACGACCTCCACCGTGCCCGACTCGTGGTCGGCCTCGGCGCTCTCGACGCCGTCGGTGCTCTCCAGGGCGTTCACGACGTTCTGCTCGCAGCCGTCGCAGGACATGCCGGTCACGTCGAGGGTCTCCGTCTGCGTCATGTCTCGTCCTGCGTCACGGACGGGAATCACCCTTGCGCCGAACGCCCGTCGCCGGGAGCCGGGCGCCGCGTCGGCGCTGGTACCGCTTCACTCCGCCCGCTCGTCCGTGACGCGGAGCCCGGTCAGTTCCGCCCGCAGCGCCTCGCGCTTGACGAGGACGAAGCCGACGAGGATCAGCGCGAACCCGACGGCAGTGGCGATCGTGGGTCGCTCGTCGAGGAAGAGGAGGCCGGTCGCCGCCGCGACGACCGGCGCGGCGTAGGAGACGAGGTTGATCTCGATCGGTCCCAGCCGTTCGAGCAGGTCGAAGTAGATCAGGAACCCGACGGCGCTCGCGACGACGGCGAGGTAGCCCAGCGCCAGGAGCGCGTCGGCGGTCCACTCGACGTCGGCGACGGACTCGGCCATGGCGACGCTGATCCCGTGCATCAGACCGGCGCCCAGCAGCATCGACCACGCCTCCATCGTCTCGATGGGCAGGTCCGTCTCGACCCGCCGGGTGAGGACGCTCCCGAGGGCGAAGGCCGCCGCGGCGAGGAAGACCAGCGAGAGCGAGACGGTCCGCTCGTTCAGGAGGTTGTTCGGGTCCGGATCGCTCAGGACGCCCACGCCGACGAACCCGATCAGGAGGCCGACCAGACCGACCGCGGTGAGTCGCTCCTCGGGCAGGAACGCGCGGGCGAACCCCGTGGTGAGCACCGGCGAGAGGCTGACGACGATGGCCGCCGCGGCGCTGGTCGTCTCCTGCTCGCCGACGAACAGCAGCGCGTGGTAGGCCGCGATCATGAACGCGCCGCCGATCGCCACCTCCAGCCACTCGTCGCTCGTCCGGGGTCGCCAGCGGTCCGTGGCGACGGCGGCGTAGGCCAGCACGAGCACGCCGGCCAGATCGTAGCGGAAGGCGGCGAACAGCACCGGCGGGAAGAACTCCAGCCCGACCTTGATTGCGGTGAAGGCGCTACCCCAGGCGATCGCCAGCGCGACGAAGCAGATCGCGTTCCTGAATCGCATCGGATGACAGCGTGCCGTGGCCGCCCGGGACCCTTAACCGGCCCGATACCGGTCGCTCAGTCCGCCCCGTAGCCGTCCGCGAGTTCGTCCAGCGCGTCGTGATGTTGACAGGAGTGGGGCGCGGTCAGCGGCGAGACGCTCACCTTGCCGTCGACCACGGCACGCCGGTCGGTCCCCTCCGGATCCGGGATGTCGCCTTCGGCCATCCGCTCCCAGATCCGGTCGTGCAAGGTCACCGTCTCGCCCTCGCGCTCGGCGTCCATCTGGTAGACCCGGGAGGGCTCGGTGACGACCATCTCGGCCGGCCCCCAGTCCGCGACGGGCGCGTTGACGTTGAGGTAGTCGCAGCAGTCGAAGACGCCCGCGCCAAGCGCCTCGTCGGCGAGGTAGCGGGCGGCCCCGGTCGCCTCTGCGTAGCTCTCGTAGTCGGCCTCAACCTCCGCGAAGGCCGCGTCTTCCCGGACCGGGATGTACATCGAGACGGCGATGGCCGGCACGTCGAAGAACGTCGCCTCGACGGCCGCGCTGACGGTGCCCGAGCGCCCCAGCACGTACGCGCCGAGGTTGGCCCCGCGGTTGCACCCCGCCACCACGAGGTCGACGTCCGGGACCAGCGACTCGACGCCCGCGACCACGCAGTCCGCCGGCGTGCCCTCGACGGCGTACCCCAGGTCGTACTCCCGGACGGCCACCTCGCTGGAGATGGCCCGCCCAACCGCGCTCTGGTCGGACATCGGTGCGACCGCGGTGACGTCGCCCACCTCCTCGAGGGCGTCGTAGAGGGCGCGGAAGCCGACGCTCTCGATGCCGTCGTCGTTGGTCAGCAGGATGACCGGCTCCTCGTCCATGGCGGGTCTGGGTCCCTCTGCGCAAAAAACGCACCGCCTAGGCACGTCTCGCTCTCCTGTCTCCGTTCGTCCAGTCGCTGCAACCGCTCGCTCCGACGATGCCCCCGGAAGCCCCCTCCCGCTCGCGGCCGCTGGCTCGCTGCGCTCCTCGGTCGCTACGCTCCCTGCGGTGCTCAACTTCGCCAGCGGCCGCGACCGATCGGCCCCTTCCGGAGTCCCGCCCGAGTTGTTCGGCCAGTCGCGATCCGAACGGCGGCTGCCGGGCCGTGGCGTCCCTACGGCGGCACGCGGTCGACGACGGCCTCGTCGTCGACGACCACGTTGTAGGCCCCCTCGTCGTCGTTCCACAGCACGAGGGCGTTCTCGAAGGACAGGAGTTCGCCGTAGTCGGCCCGCCGGAGGTCGGCGTTGAGAATGTCCTCCTCTGTGAGGACGGCGAAGAAGTCGTCCTGCTGGCTGCCGTCGCCGATCAAGTAGAGCGGGTTGCCGCCGTCGGCGAGGTCGTGGCTCAGTTTGACCGCCATGAGGTCGACCCGGTTGGTCACCAGGTCCTCGGCGTCGGCCATCCTGGCGACCCGGGAGCGGTCGCCGCGGGCGGCGATGCCGGTCCGGCCGTCGGTCCGCAGGACCGAGTAGGCGTACTGGACGTCGACGTTGACGAACTCGCCGTCCCCGCGGCTCGCGTGTCGCCTCGCTTCGCTCGGCTCCCGCTCGCTCTGGTCAAGGCCGCTCGCTGATTCCGAGGGCTCCTCTCGGTCGCCCTCGTGGTCTGATTCAGTGGCTGCCTCGTCCAGCCGGCGCTGGAACCCCGGCACGTCGAGGTCGGGCTTGACGTCGAACGACCACGACTCGCTGTCGGGGGACTCGCCGGGCCACAGGCGGACGGTCGGCGCGTAGACGGTCGCGGGTCCGCGGTCGGCGACGGCGCGCTCGTACTCGCGGAGGCCCGTGGCGGTGTTGCGGTCCGCGGGCGCGAGCGCGACGACGCTGCCGTCCTCGGCGAGCCAGTCCAGCGACTCGCGGAGGACCGCCTCGGGGTCGTCGAGTTCGCTCAGGACGTTCGCGAACAGGACCAGATCGTACTCGCCGTCGTCGCCGGGCTCGAAGTCCTCGATCGCCTCGCGGTGGACCGACGCGTGGACGTTCGTGTCGGTCTCGTCGAGCATCGCTTCGAGGACGTCCGCGCCGGCTCCGGGTTCGACGGCCTCGTACTCGACCAGCGCGTCCTCGGGCAGGAGGTCGATCAGCCCCAGCGCCGGGCCGCCGACGCCCGCGCCGACGTCCAGCACCCGGAGGTGATTCGGCAGGAGGCCGTCCGCGGCCAGGTCGGCGAGCACGTACTGGGTCGCCGCGTAGTAGTCCGGCAGGTGGTAGACGGCGTAGGAAAGCGCCGTCAGGTCGTCGTAATCGACGGACTGCTGGCGGAGGTACCGCTCCTTGACGGCGCGGATGCGCTCGCGGAGGCGGTCGCCGCTCTCGCCCTCGGGCCAGCCGGCGCCGAACTCCGCGACGAGGCGGTCCTCCAGCCGCCTGGCGTGGGCGTCCGGGAGGGCGTCGACGCCGTCGAAGTCGACCGACAGCGGCCCCTCCTCGACCGGGGCGAACGTACCGTCCTCCCGCTCGATCAGACCGAGGTCGGGGGCCTCCTCGCGGAGCACCTGCCGCACGACCGCGGGGTGGGGCTCGCCCTCGACGTACTCGTAGATCTCCTCGGGGTCGATCGGTCGGACCTGCCGGAGGTACTTCGCGTTGTCCCTGATCCGCTCGCGGGTCTCCGGGTTCATCGTTCGTCGTTGACTGGGGTCATAGTTGCTCGTAGAGTTCCGCGAACGCCTCCTGGTCGGCGTCGGCGATGCGCCGGGCGGCGTCGGCCACGTCGTCGGCCCCGTCGAAGGCGGCCTGAATGTCCGAATAGACGCGAGCCTCGCCGCCGGTGACCTGCTCGACCAGGTCGAACAGGCCCTCGGAGATGGGCGTGTGGAACGCGTCGGGCACCTCCTCGGCGGCCACGGCGAACGCGAGGACGGCCGTGTGGGCGCGCGCCTGGACGGTCTCCATCGCCTCGTCGTGCTCCGCGGGCGTGGTCTCGAAGGTCTCGTTGCCCCGGTCGGTCAGCCGCTCGCGGACGGCCTCCGTGAGCGGACCGGACTCGTCGACGACGGTGGCGACGGCCCCCGGCGCGTTTTCCGGGGCGAACAGCGGGTGGAGGCTCGCCCGCTCGCCGTCCGGGCAGTGCTCGCGCATGGCCGCGATCGGGTCGCGCATGCTCCCCGTCACGTCGCAGATCGCTCGCTCCGCGGCGTCGGCGTACTCGGCGATCACGTCGGCCGCGGCCGGGAGCGGGACGGCGACGCAGACGAGGTCGAACGTCTCCTCGACCGGCGCGTCGACAGTGCGGCCGCCGACGGCCTCGGCGGCTTCCCTCGCCGCGTCGGGGTCGGCGTCGGCGAACGCCACCTCGTCCTCCTCGCCCGCCGCGGACTCGGCGAACCACCGTCCCATCGCCCCCGCACCGACGACGAGCAGTCTCATTGCGCCGGGGTAGCCCTCGCCCGCTCAAAAGCGGTTCGATGCGTCGACTCGAACGCTCTGGCCGGTTCGGCCGGAGACAGTGCGAGACGGACGACGAACTGGGGAGAGACGCGCGTCGAACCACCCGACGCGAACGCTCCCGCCCTTGTAAACGCTTATCAGGGCGCAACGTGATTCCCGGTCCATGAAACGCGTCCGATTCCGGGACTCCGCCGGGAACGTCCGAGGTGGCCGGTGGACCGTCGAGGACGGCGAGCCGGTGGTCACCGCTGCGGCCGGTCCCTACGGCCGCATCGCCTTCGGCGACGAGTCCTACGCCCCCGAGGAGGTCGACATCCTCCCGCCCTGCGAACCCACCAAGATCGTCTGCATCGGCCGGAACTACGCCGACCACGCCGACGAGATGGGCAACGACGTCCCCGACCGCCCGCTACTCTTTCTGAAGCCGCCCAACACCGTCGCCAGCCACGACTCGACGGTGACGTTGCTGGCCGACAAGGAGCGGATCGACTACGAGGCCGAGCTCGGCGTCGTCATCGGCGAGCAGTGCAAGAACGTCAGCGCCAAAAACGCCGAGGACGTCATCGCTGGCTACACCTGCGTCAACGACCTCTCGAACCGCGACGACCAGGAGAAAGAGCAGAACTGGGTCCGCGGGAAGGCCTTCGACAACGCGGCGCCCATCGGTCCGCTCGTGGCCACCCCGGAACACCTCCCGGACGACGCGACCATCGAGAGCCGCGTCAACGGCGAGACGAAGCAGTCCTCGTCCATCGACAACCTCATCTTCTCCATCCCCGAGCTGATCGAGGAGATCACCGCCTACATGACGCTGGAGCCGGGCGACGTCATCGCCACCGGCACTCCGGAGGGCGTCGGCCCGCTGACCGACGGCGACGAGGTCGAGATCGAGGTCGAGGGCGTCGGCACGCTGCGACACACCGTCCGGATTCCCTAGTCGTCGAGCCGCTCTAGCTCGCCGGTGTGTTCGGCGTTCATGATCTGTGCGACGAAGGTCCTGAGCCGATCGACCAGCTCGTCCTCGTCGTCGTAGGTCGCCACGGTCGCGTCCCAGCGGCGAGCGAGGCTGTCGATCATCGCGCTGCGGACGCCCGTCTCGTGGACGAAGACGACCCGCTCCTGGCGCTGGCCGTCGATGCCCTCCAGCACCGACCCCGTCTCGATCCCCACGCCGAGGTTCTTCCCGATCTGCGGCGCGACGAGCGCGACGACGTTGCTCGCCCGGGCGAACTCGATACTCTGGGTCGCGGCGTCCATCTCGTCGAGCGGGATGTCCGCGTCGATCGCCAGAAAGGCGTTGACGCCGATCTCCTCTCTGAGCCGGTCCCGCGTCCGTTCGAGCAGTGCCTGGACGTCCTCGGTCTCACCGGCCTCGTCCGGGGTGCCGTCCAAGAACGGGGTGTCCTCGGCCGCGCCCTCGGGTACCACGTCCTCGACGTCGAACGCCTTGTACGGTCCCATCAGGTAGATCAGGAATCGCCGGTACCTGACCGGCGGGAGGGTTTCTATCAGCCGGTCGCGCATGGTAGAAATCCCGGCCGCTTCCTACTTAAATCCGGGTGTTTTCAGCGAAAGCTGACTCAACAACGACTAAGTAGTGACGGAGAGTAACCATTAGTAACGATGGTTGACGCAACCGACGCAGGCCGGGGTGCCGAACCGCCGGATCCGCTCCTCCCCGAGGACAGCGTCCTCGATCTGGCGGACTACCTGGCGATGCAGCGCGCCATCGGCAACGAGACGCGGTTCCGGATCCTCCGGACGCTGGCCCGCAACGGCGACCTGAGCGCGACGGAACTACGTGAGACGCTCGACGTCGAAGCGAACAACCTCCACTACCACCTCGACGAGCTGGTCGATGTCGGCCTCGTGCAGAACCGCAAGCGGTCCGAGCCGGACCGGGACGGGCTGTACTCCTACTACCGCGTCAGTCCGCTCGGCGTGGCGATGCTCGACCACGGCGTCGAGGAATTGCTGCGGCGTGAGCAGGTGTTCGCCGACCGCTACGCCTGACGCTCGACTCGTTCTCTTCCGCGCTGCCGCTCGCCACCCACATGGCAAGCCATAAGTTTAGGCTCGCCTAATCGCGGGCCGAATGGCCGACAGGACGCCCGCGCCGCGACAGGACGTCTGCGTCGTGGGCGCGGGACCGGCGGGCTCGCTCGTGGCGCATCGGCTCGCCAGCGCCGGCTACGACGTGACGGTGCTGGAGGCCGGGCCGCGGTTCGACGGCGACCGAGAGGAGCGCGAACGGCGCATGGAACGCGCCATCAGACCCGACCGCGGCGGCGTCTGGGGAATGGGCGGCGAGCGCGACGCCTTCTCCGCCTCCGGCGATCGGTTCTACCCGCTCGACGCCGCCCGGGTGAAGGGCGTCGGCGGGTCGACGCTGCACTGGCAGGGGATGGTGATGCGCCTGCACGAGGCGGACTTCGACGGCGACCTGCCCAACGACGACCCGGCGTGGCCGCTCTCCTACGAGGACCTGCGGCCCTACTACGCCGAGGCCGAGCGGGCGCTGGGGGTCGCCGGCTCCTCGGAGAACCCCTTCGCGCCGCCGCGGGAGGAGCCGCATCCGATGCCGGCCTTCGAGCCCTCCTACAGCGACTCGCTGTTCGCGAAAGCGTGCGAGCGTCTGGGCATCGCGACCCACGCCGTCCCCAACGCCCGCAACTCGGAGGGGTACGACGGGCGGAGCGCCTGCGTCGGCTACGGCACGTGCCAGCCAGTCTGTCCCTCCGGCGCAAAGTACAGCGCGGACACCCACGCCGAGAAGGCCGAGGACGAGGGCGCCCGCGTCGTCGACCGCGCCCCGGTCCAGCGGCTGGAGACCGACGGCGAGGGGCGCGTCGAGGCGGCCGTCTACGCCACGCCCGACGGCGACGAGCACCGCCAGCCCGCCCGCGAGTTCGTCCTCGCCGCAGGCGGCGTCGAGATCCCGCGCCTCCTCCTGCTGTCGCGCTCGTCGGACCACCCCGACGGGCTGGCCAACTCCTCGGGGGCCGTGGGACGGTACTTCATGGAGCACCTCTTCGCCGGCGCCGGCGGGACGCTGGACCGAGAGACCCGCCAGAACCACGTCGGGTTCATCACCAGCGAGTCCCACCAGTTCTACGACGACCCCGGGCAGGCCGTCGAGCGCGACGGTGAGACGGTGGTGCCGGCGGCCGGCGACGAGCCGCTGTCGCCGATCAAACTGGAGTTCCTCAACTACGCCGGCCCGTCACCGGTCGAGCTGGCCGTCGACGCCGACGACTGGGGCGACTCGCTCCTCTCTGACCTCCGGGACGCGTACGGCGACCACGTCGCGATGGGCGGACTCGTGGGCCAGCCGCCCCGACCGGAGAACCGCGTGACGCTGGACGCTGACACCACCGACGATCACGGCAACCCCGTGCCGGACATACAGTGGTCGTGGGGCCCGCGAGTCAAGCGGACGCTTGCGCGGGCGAACGAGGTCCAGACCGCCGTCCTCGGCGAACTGGGAGCCGACGTCGAGTGGACGGTCGGCCCGGACGAGACCGGCCCGGCCTTCCACCACATGGGTACCACGCGGATGGGGACCGATCCGGCGGAGAGCGTCGTGAACCCCCGCCTGCGGACCCACGACGTCGCGAACCTCTGGGTCGCCTCCTCCAGTGTCTTCCCGACGGCGGGCTCGATGAACCCCACGCTCACCATCGCCGCGCTGGCGCTGCAGTGCGCCGATCACCTCGACGAGCGGCTCTGACTTCTGGTATTAGCCACCTTTAGAGGGTATTTGCCACCATCTGACGGGTGTAAATACCAGAGATCAGACCCGCTCGATCACGTTTTCGGCGAAGCGGGTCAGCTCCCGCTCCGGTTCGTCGCCCCACGTCGAGACGAGGACGTGGTCGACGCCCAGGTCGTCCAGCCGGCGGAAGTAGTCGGCGTACCACTCGCTGCCGGCGCGGTAGCCGAGGTGGAGCGGCTCCGGATCGGCCGCCGGGTTGTCGGCGAGTTCGGTCCGGACGGCCGTCGCGTAGGGCTTCTCGCCCGCGGCCTCGCGCCAGTCGTCGAGGTACGATTCGAGCGTGTCCTCGGGGAGGTGGTAGAAGAACCAGCCGTCGCCGTGTTCGGCGATCCACTCGACTTCCTGGCGGGCGTGGCCGGTCGGGAGCATCGGTATCGTCTCCGCCGTCGGCTTCGGGACGAGGTCCATCTCGCTGTCGAGCGACCCCCACGACCCCTCGGCCTCGGGGAACTCATCGGTCCAGAGCGTCCGCAGGAGGTCGACGTGTTCGCGGAAGCGCTCGCCTCGCTCCTCGGCGTCGACGTCGAACGCGGCGAACTCCGGGTCGCGGTCGCCCGTCGCGACGCCCATGACGAACCGACCCTCGGAGATGCGGTCCAGCGACGCCGCCTCCTTGGCGACGTGGAGCGGGTGCCGCAGCGGCAGGACGACGCTTGCGGTGCCCAAGGCTATCTCGTCGGTGTGCGCCGCGGCGTGGCTCAGCCAGGTCCAGGGGTCGAAGGTCTGCCCGGCGTCGCCGAAGCGCGGCCAGTACAGCGGGACGTCCCGCGCCCACAGCGCGTCGTAGCCCAGCGCCTCCGCGCGGGCGGCGAGGTCCATCTCCTCGCCGACCGGCGGCCGGGACTCCCGGGACTCGGTCAGCGGGAACCCGACGCCGAACGTGAGATCGTCCGTCCCGAACAGCCGCTCGAAGCCGGCGTTGACGTGGCCCTCGGTCACGGCCGCCCATCGGGTACGCGCGGCTTTGGGGGCTGCGGTTCCGGAAAAGCGATGGCATGCCGGCGACGCCGCCCTACACCCCGAGGATGATGCCGGCGTCGAGCAGCAGCAGGACCGCGACGACCGACGCGGCGAGGAACAGCGTCCGGGCGTTCCGGGCCGGCGTCCGAACCTTCTCGGCCTCGAAGCCGTCCCGGAGCCGGCTCGCGCCGACCTCGACCAGCCCGGCCAGCGCGAACCAGAGGACGACCATGGCGACGACGAGGTTCCCCCGGACGCTCTCCAGCAGAGCGCCGAAGCCGTACCGGGTCGCGGCCAGGTGGCCACCGGTCACCAGAAGCAGCAGGGCGCTGGCCCGCGAGATCGTGGTGAGCTTCCCCGTCATCCGCAGGAGCGGCCCGGGCTCGGCGTCGCCGTCGTAGGCCGTCGGGAGGACGGCGTAGGTCACGAACAGTACGCTGCCGGTCCACAGACCGGCGAACAGCAGGTGTACCGCGTACACCCCAGCCAGAACGGGATCCATGGCCGGGTCTGAGGACCGGCGTCTCTTGAAATGGTGTGGTTTCGCGGTCAGACAGCGGCTCTCCGCGTGACCCGGAGCGAATCGTTCGTGCCGACGCTCCTCACTTGTCGTCCAGCGCAGCCGCGATCGCCTCCAGCTCGGCCTTCCGGAACGGCCGGTCGGCGGCGTCGGGGTCGTCGTCCAGCCCGCCGACCGCCTGCCGGATCGCGGCGCGCATCTCCGACTTCGGCGGGAGGCGGCCGTCCCCGACGTCCCGGTCGAACGCCTCGCAGACGGCAGCGATGCTCTCCTTCGTGAACCCGGTCGACTCGGGGCGCTCGAACCGGTCCACGGACTGGCGGATCTCGTTGCGGAGTTCGCCGACGGTCGGTGACATACCAGCGACGAGCGGTGGCGTCGCCCTGTACGTTTCGGTCAGCGGGACCAGAGTGGGGCCGGCGTCCCAACTAATACTGCCGGCTGTAACATTTCGAAAGTACTCGCCACCCCCGTGGTGGCGAGTATCTTTACGAACTTACAGCCGGCAGTATAAGGCGACGCCGTCCGAACTCTCCTCCGTGCCACCCACTATCACTGTTCTGGGAACCGGCGGGACCATCGCGTCCACGGAGGGCGAGGCGGGCGCGACGCCGACGCTCTCGGCCGAGGAGCTACTCGACGCCGTGCCGGAGATCCGGGAGCATGCCAAGTTGACGACCGAGCAGGTCGCACAGGTCCCGAGCTTCGAGATGGACTTCGAGACGCTCGCGGACGTGCGGCGGGCCGTGCGCGACGCGGCCGGAGCGGCCGACGGAATCGTCGTCACCCACGGTACCGACACGATGGAGGAGTCGGCCTATTACCTCGACCTGACGCTCGACGTCGACGCGCCCGTCGTGTTCACGGGCGCCCAGCGCCCCGCCGACGAGTTGAGCTCGGACGGCCCTGCCAACCTGCTGACCGCGGTCCGCGCCGCGACCGACGAGCGGGTCCGCGACGCCGGCGGCGTCTACGTCGCCTTCGACGAGGAGCTCCACGCCGCCCGGGGCGTCACGAAGGCCCACACCCGGAAACTCGCGGGCTTCGCGTCCCCGGAGTCCGGGCCCGTGGCGTCGTTCACCCGCGAGGACGTCCGCTTCCACCGCGAGCCGGGGAGCCGGTCGGGGTCGATTCCCGTCGACCGGGGGAACGCTGAGGGAGGTCGAGAGGAAGCGGACGCAGAACCGACTGTGGAGATGGTCAAGAGCGCCGTCGGAGTCGACGGCGGCGGGATCCAGCGCGCGGTCGAGCGCGGTGCCGACGGCGTCGTGCTGGAGGCGACGGGCGCCGGCAACGCGACGGGACCCATCGGCGACGCGGTGGCAGCAGCTATCGACGAGGGAGTTCCCGTCGTCGTGACCTCGCGGTCTTACGAGGGCCCCGTCGCGCCGATTTACGGCACGCCCGGGGGCGGACAGACGATCCGCGACCACGGCGCCATCTTCGCCGGCGACCTGCCCGCTCACAAGGCGCGGCTGAAGCTCCGCCTCGCGCTCGGCGAGACGACGGACGTCGAGGAGCTGCGGGCGCACTTCGAGGACGACTGAACCGTTGCAAGCGTCTGCGGCCGATCACCGACGGCCGCTGGCCGCTCAGACGAACTCGCCTTCGGGCTCGTACACCGACGGGTCCTCCTGGTACTTCCGGGCGACGTCCTCGACCGTTTTGAACTCGGCGCGGTCGTGGTCCTTGACGTACCGGATGAAGTCTTCCAACAGGGGGATCATGTGGGGCTTCCCGTAGACGTCGGGGTGGATGGTGAGCGTGTAGACCCCGGCCCCGCGGCGGTCGTAGAGGTAGTCGAACTGGGCCTTGTAGTACTTCTCGTGCATCGTCTCGGGGTCGGCGTACCCGGTGTTGTAGTAGGGGTGCTTGATGAACAGCATCGGAGGGATGTCGTCGCGGTACCAGCTGATCGGTACCTCGACGACGTCGAGTTCCTCGCCGTACTCGTACGGTTCCATCCAGCTCTCGGCCTCGGCGTCGTAGTCGATCTTCTCCCAGCTGTCGCCCGTCCGTACCTGCCGGGGCTCGAACTCGCTCTCCATGAGGCTGCTGTCGTAGAGGAAGTCGTACTCGTCGAGCAGGTCGGCCGTGTTCTCGCTGAACTCCCACCAGCTGGCGCGGTGGCCGACCGGTCGCTCCCCGGTCACGTCCTCGATCAGCTCTATCGAGGCCTCGATGATGGCGGCCTCCTGCTCGCGCGAGAGGTCGCTCGGGTTCTCGTGGGAGTACCCGTGGATCCCGAGCTCGTGACCGGCGTCGGCGACGGCCTGGATCTCCTCGCGGAACGTCTCCAGGGTGTGTCCCGGCACGTACCACGAGGTGTCGATCCCCTCGTTCTCGAAGACGGTGAGCATCCGCGGGACGCCCTCGTTGCCGGCCGAGAGCCCCCGCGAGAGGTCTGCCCGCGAGTCCTCGCCGCCGTACGAACCGAGCCATCCGGCGACGGCGTCCACGTCGACGCCGATCGCCACGTCGATGTCTCCCATGACCGACCCTTCGCCGCGCGTCGTTGAAAGAATAGAGCCGATATCGGACCCGTGATAGACGGTTCCCGGCCCGTAACGTCCGTAACCAGAGGCTACTGGCCCGAGAACGAGTCGGTCGGCTTCCGCTCGCAGAGCCCGGGCTCGGCCCGCAGAGGAAGCGGTAACAGCGGCTTTCCGGCCGGTTCTATCCGTCGCCCGGGAGGATCGCTTCCCGCCGAACGACCGGGCGCTTCGTCGGGAGGACGTCCCGGCACGGACTGGATGCACACTGGGATCGCAACGCCGGACACGCCGCTGTCTCGACCGGAGCGGCGACCTCTATAAGTTTCACACGTGACAACTTCGGCCAATGCGCCTCGTCGAACTCGCTCTCCCATCGGACGTCGTTCCGGCCGTCAAGCGGACGCTGGACGACGAGGGGATCGACTACTACACTATCCGCGAGACGAGCGGGAAAGGGTACGACACGATCGTCCACTTCTCCGTCGAGACGCCCGCCCTCGAGCCGGTCCTCCACCGGCTCTACGAGGCCGGCCTGCGGGCCGAGGACCACGGCGTCATCGTCGACGTCGAGACGGACCTCCTGACGGAAATCTGGCGCGATCATGTCTCCGAATCGCACGTCGGCCACCACGCGCGGATCGCCGACGCCGAACTGCAGACGCAGGCGGCGAACCAGATAATGGACCCCTACTCGTTCGTCCAGATGACCGTCCTGAGCGCGCTCGTCGCGACGGTGGGGCTGATCCTCGACTCGGCGGCGGCCATCATCGGCGCCATGGTCATCGCGCCGCTTCTCGGGCCGGCGCTGAGTTCGACCGTGGGCACCGTCGTCGACGATCAGTCGCTGTTCCGAAAGGGCGTGGTCTACCAGGTCGGGGGCGTGCTAGCCGCGGTGGCGAGCGCGTCGGTGTTCGCGTGGCTCCTCCGGATCACCTCGATCGCCCCGCCGGGCAAAGCCGTCGCGAACACGGCGCAGATCGCGTCGCGGCTGTCTCCGGACATCCTGTCGCTGATCCTCGCGCTCGCGGCCGGCGCGGCGGGCGTACTGAGCCTCGCGACGCGTACCAAGAACGCCATCATCGGCGTGATGATCGCCGCCGCGCTCGTGCCCCCGGCGGCCACGGCGGGGATCGGCATCGCCTGGGACCTCCCGGTCGTCGCCATCGACGCCGGCATCCTCGTCGTCGTGAACGTACTCGCCATCAACCTCGCCGGCCTGGGCGTGTTCTGGTACCTCGGGTACCGGCCGCCGACGTGGCTGGGTATCGAGGAGACGCGCAGGACGCTGCTCAAGCGGTCGACGGTCCTGCTGCTGGCGATCCTCGCCGTGTCCGTGCCCCTGTTCGTGACCACGAACTCGAAGATCCAGGGATCGCAACTGGAGACGCAGGTCGACGACGACGTGCGTCGGGCGATCGACGACTCGCGGTACGAGGACGTCACGGTCCGGAGCGTCAGGGTCGTCAAGAAACCGACGGCCGTGACGCATCCGCCACAGCGCGTCGTCGTGGAACTCGGCGTCCCGCCGGGCGAACACTACCCGCAACTCGCCGAGGAGGTGGGCGAGGCCGTGACCGACGGCACGGACCTCGACGTCGGCGTCCGCGTGCGGTACGTCCACGTCGCGAACCCCGTCAGCCGCTGAGGTCCGCGGACCGGGGCACGAGTGTGTGTGAGCCCGTGCCCACGTGTGGTCACGTTTAAGCGTCGGGGTCTGCTTCCTCCGCCCATGCAACCACGGGACCTCTCCGACCACGCCGTCTACCGGGCGGGGCGGGGGATCGAGGAGGTCGCCCGGGACCTCGGTCTGGACCCGGACGACCTCGTGAAGCTCTCGTCGAACGAGAACATGTTCGGCCCCAGCCCGCGCGCCGTCGAGGCCATCCGCGAGTCCGCGGCCGCCATGCACTCCTACCCGAAGGCCTCCCACGCGGATCTCACGGCGGCCCTCGCCGGCGAATGGGACGTCGACGACGAGCAGATCTGGCTCGCCAACGGCGGCGACGGCGCGCTGGACTACCTCGCGCGGGCGATGCTCGAACCGGGCGACCCGGTGCTCGTGCCCGACCCGGGCTTCGCCTACTACCCGATGAGCGCGCGGTACCACCACGGCACCGTCCGGGAGTACGCCCTCTCGAAGGACGACGACTTCGCCCAGACCGCCGAGACCGTCCTCGCGGACTACGACGGCGAGCGCATCGTCTACGTCACGAGCCCGCACAACCCCACGGGCTCGGAGATGCCGACCGAGGAGGTCGAGCGGCTCGCCGAGGAGACCGACGAGGAGACCCTGATCGTCGTCGACGAGGCCTACGGCGCCTTCACCGAGCGGCCGAGCAAGCGCCCGCTGCTCTCCGAGCGCGACGACGTGGCCCTCCTGCAGACGTTCTCGAAGCTCTACGGCCTGGCCGGCGTCCGCCTGGGCTACGCCGTCGTCCCCGAGGAGTGGGCCGACGCCTACGCTCGCATCAACACGCCGTTCGCCGCGAGCGAGTTGGCCTGCCGCGCCGGCCTCGCCGCGCTGGAGGACGACGAGCACGTCGAGGAGACCGTCAAGACCGCCCGCTGGGCGCGCGAGTACTACCGCGAGAACCTCGACGCCCGTACGTGGGAGAGCGGGGGCAACTTTGTCCTCGCCGAGGTGGGCGACGCCGCGGCCGTCGCCGACGCGGCCCAGCGCGAGGGCGTCATCGTCCGGGACTGCTCCAGCTTCGGCCTGCCGGAGTGCGTCCGCGTCACCTGCGGCACGCGCGAGGACGCCCGCCGCGCGGTCGACGTGCTCAACGGGGTGGTCGACGGATGACGGCGACGCGAGCGACGGAGGTGCGATCCTGATGCGCGTCGCGGTGACGGGCACCCCCGGAACGGGGAAGACGACGGCGACCGAGCGCCTCGAGACCGACCTCGACGTGATCCACCTCAACGACGTCATCCGCGAGGAGGGCCTCTCGGAGGGCGTCGACGAGGAGCGCGACAGCCTCGTCGCCGACATGGAGGCCGTCGCGGAGTGGCTCGACGGCCGCGACGACGCCGTCGTCGACTCCCACCTCGCGCACAACTTCGACGCCGACCGCGTCGTCGTCCTGCGAGCCCACCCCGACGCCGTCGTCGACCGCATCACCGATCGAGGCGAACCGGAGGAGAAGGCGCTGGAGAACGCCGAGAGCGAGGCGCTGGACGTGATCCTCTCGGCGGCCGTCGAGCGCCACGGCCGCGACGCCGTCTACGAGGTCGACACGACGGACCGCGACCCCGACGCCGTCGCCGCCGAGATCGCGGCCGTGATCGACGGGGAGCGCGAACCGAGCGCCGGCGAGGTCTCGTTCGTGGACTGGATATGACGCTGGACAGACTCAGGCCCCTCGCGGACCGCATGCTCGATCCCTTCGTCGGCGCCGCCGCCAGGATCGGACTCACGCCGGACGGGATCAGCGTCGTGGCGTTCCTGATGGCCGTCGGGGCCGGGACGGCCTTCTACCTGGGCGGCGCCGACCCGTCGTGGTACCTCGCGGGCGCGGCCCTCGTCTTCCTGAACGGCTGGCTGGACCTGCTGGACGGCGCGCTCGCGCGCGAGACGTCGACCTCCTCGCGGGCGGGCGACCTGCTCGACCACGTGCTCGACCGGTACGCCGACATCGTGATGCTCGTCGGCCTGGCGGCCGGCATCGCCCGCTACGACCTCGGCCTGGCCGCGGTGACGGGCGTGCTGATGACCTCCTACCTCGGCACCCAGGCCCAGGCCGTCGACCTCGACCGGGTGTACGGCGGCGTCGTCGGCCGCGCCGACCGCCTGGCGCTGATCGGCCTGACCGCGTTCGTCGCGCCGTTCGTCGGCGCCCTCGCCTACGGCCTCGGCCCCGTCGGCTGGCTGCTCGTCTTCCTCGCGGTCGTCGGCCACTTCACCGCCCTCCAGCGGTTCTACTACTCGATGCGGGCACTTCCCTGACGGCGTGCGTTTTATACCCGGCGGCACCGAACGCGCGCACATGGTTCAGTGTGAGATGTGCGGGACGGACGTCGCCTCCCCGAACCGGGTCAAGATCGAAGGCGCGGAACTGGACGTCTGCGACGAGTGCACCGAGTTCGGTACGGAGGTCCGCACGGAGGACGCGTCGAGCACCTCGACGAAGTACTCCACCAGCAGCTCCTCGGGGAGCGGCGGGGGTAGCTCCGGGGGCTCCTCGGGCGGTTCCACGGGTGGGTCCAGCGGCTCCGGTGGCGGTCGCCGCCGGGACATGTTCGACGAGATGGACGAGATCGTCCAGGACTACGACGACCGGATCCGGCAGGCCCGCGAGTCCGAGGGTCTCAGCCAGGAGGACCTGGCCGACCAGCTCAACGAGAAGGCCAGCCTGATCCGCAAGCTCGAACAGGGCGACATGCTCCCCAGCGACGACGTCCAGGAGAAGCTGGAGAACGCTCTCGGGGTCGAACTCAGCGCCGGCGGCAGCGGCGACGAGGACGCCGAGTGGAGCGGGGGCTCCTCCAGCGGCGAGTACACGCTCGGCGACGTCGTCAAGCGCAAGGACTGACGCTCCTTCGCACGTCTCGCGCTGGTGGGGCGTTGCTCGACGGCGAGTTGCGGATCGCCGATCCGGAGCTGACGGGACTCTCATCGCGCTACGGTCGGCCGCGACTTCGCGTCGCTAGCGACGCCTCGCGGTGCCGAACGCCCGGCCGTCGCGTCGCGCGGTACCGGTCCCCTCGCTGACGGATCGGTCTCGTCGCACAACGTATATAGCGGAGCCGTTCGGTGTCCCGGGTATGTTCGTTCTCGTCAACCTGAAGGCGTATCCGTGTGATCCGATCGAGGTCGCCGAGGCCGCGCGCGAGGTCAGCGAGGCGTCCGGCGTCAGAGTCGCCGTCGCGCCCCAGGCCGCCCACATCGACGCCGTCGCCGAGACGGGCGTCGAGACGTGGGCCCAGCACGTCAGCCCCGTCGAGCACGGCAGCCACACCGGCAGCACGCTCGCCGAGGCCGCCGCGGACGCGGGTGCCGTCGGCACGCTGCTCAACCACTCCGAGAACCGGCTGAAGCTCGCGGACATCGACGCCTCGCTGGAGGCGGCCGAGCGGACCGACCTGGAGACCATCGTCTGCGCGAACAACCCAGACCAGATCGCCGCCGCCGCGGCGCTCGGCCCGGACGCCGTCGCCGTCGAGCCGCCGGAGCTGATCGGCACGGGCACGCCCGTCAGCCAGGCCGACCCCGACGTCGTCACCGGTGCTGTCGAGGCCGCCGCGGCTGTCGACGAGGACGTGGACGTGCTCTGCGGCGCCGGCATCTCCACGGGCGACGACGTCGTCGCCGCCGGCGACCTCGGGGCCTCCGGCGTCCTCCTGGCCAGCGGGGTCGCCAAGGCCGACGATCCGCGGGCGGCGCTGGAGGACCTGGTCGAACCGCTGTAAGAGGAATCGCTTCTGCGACGGTTACTCTCCGGTGATCACACGCTCCAGGCGTCCGACCATCCGCTCGACCCGGTCGGGCTCCAGCGTGCGGTCGACGCCCTCGCGGACGAGGTCGGGCAGCCGCGCGTCGTACTGGCCGCGGCCGACGTGCTCGACGAAGCCCGACAGCCGCAGTTCCCGGTTGTTCGAGTACGCGCCGGTGCGGTCGCCGGAGCCCCCCACCGAGAAGTGAGCGTTCAGCGGCGTGTCCGGCCCCTGCTCGACGTAATAGGCCAGCATCCGCCGGGCGGTGACGTTCATCTCCTTGACCTCCGTGATCAGGTCGATGACGTGGCGCTCGACCGCGCCGTCCTCGTCGACGTGCTCGGAGGCGTCGAAGCCGTCGGCCGCGACCCCGTCGTCCGCGACCGAGGCCGTCGCGCTCGACTCGGCACCGGCGTCGCCCCCGACGATCGCGGCCACGGTCGGCTCCCCGCCGGACTCGGCGGCCGCTCCGCCGTCGCCGTCGCCCGACGGACCGCCGTCCGCCCCGCCGGCGATGGCGGGCCCGTCCTCGGCGAAGTTTCCGAAGGCGTCTCCGAGGCCGCCGCCGGAGGTCCGGTCGGCGGGGTCCGCGTCGGTGTTGGTCTCGTCCGGTCGTGCGGGTTCGGCGTCCGCGGCAGCCTCTCCGTCGCCGGTCGCGTCGCCCGCATCGACTTCGTCGTCCGGGTTCGAAGCGTCGTCGACCGCGGCGTCAGCGGCGTCCGTGGTCGCCCCGTTCGCCGCGGCCGCCATCGCCGCCTCCGCGTCGGCCGCGGCGTCGGGGTCCGCGGGCGCGTTCGGTGCGATCTCCGCTCCGTCCGCGTCCGGAGTCGGCGGACCGCCGGTCTCGGTCGCCGCGGCGTCGCCGTTCGAGCGAGCGCCCGCCGGGTCGCCGCCGGTCGCACCGTCGTCCGGTTCGATCTCGGAGAGGCGGCGCTGGCGCATCCGCTCCTGCTCGGTGCGACCGGGGTTGTACCCCTCGACGTGGTCGAGTAGCGCCTCCGTGAACTGCTCGGCCATCCGCGAGAGGTCGCGCGCGTCCTGCAACTCCGTCTCCAGTTCGGCGATGCGGGAGTTCTTCTCGTCGAGCATCTCCCGGAGCTCCCTGATGCGGTCCTCCGTCTCCTCCTTCTCGTCGCTGATCTCGGTCAGTTCGGAGACGAGGTCCTCGCTGACGGACTTCAGTTCCGGGCGCTCGAAGTCGTCCAGGCCGGGCGTGGCGCCGGCGTCGAAGGTCTGCTTGCGGTGGAACTGGACCCGGCGGATCGTCTCGGACCAGTCGGTCATCAGGAACGCCTCGCCGTCGTCTAAGTCCTCGACGGCGTCGGCGTACTCATTGTCGATGATCCGGCCGACCACCTTGGTGTCGTTGTTCCAGGTCAGCCGGTGCCAGACGAGCCAGTCGCACTGCGTGATGTAGTCCTTCTTGACGTCGGCCGGCCGCTGGCTGATCCCGACCATCCCGAGGCCGTGCTTGCGGCCGCGCTTGCCGATCTTGATCATCATCTGACCGACCTCGCCCATCGAGCCCTTCTCGGGCATCCACTCGTGACACTCCTCGACGAGCAGCAGGTACGGTTGCTTCTGCTTTTTGGCCTTCGCGAACATGTGTCGCGCGACCTCGGTCAGGAGGTCCTCGGCCTCCTCCAGGTCGAGGAACGACGAGATGTCGAGGATGATCGGGACGTTCTCCTCCAGCGCCAGCGACGCGATCTTCTCGGCGTGCTCGACGGTGACCTGGATGTCGCACTCCTCGTCGGCGCCGACGTGGAGGATCTCGTACTCCTCCTTGAGGCCGTAGTACTCGCCGTCGATGTCGACCACGAGCAGGCCGAAGCCGTTGTCCAGGAGTTTCTCGGCGATGACCGACGCGGTGTTGGACTTCCCGCTCCCCGACTTCCCGGTCACGAAGCCGCGGCCGGTCAGCAGCTCCACGACCGGCAGGTCGACCGACCGGCCGGGCTCGGCCGACCCTCCCACGCCGGCGCTCGTCGTCGCGACGGTGATTTCCTCGGTCTCTGCCATTCGTTGTCCGACTGGAGCCACTCCCGGCCCATAACTCTCCGTCAGACGCACGTCACGCGCCTGGGGCGACGGACTCCCGGACGTACCGACAGCTTCCCCTACCTCTTTTTACAGAAGTGTTTTTCACGGTGAAAAATAACTGAACGGCGGGGGGAGAGCTGCCGAATCGATGCGTGCGGGACCGGTTAGTACAGTTACAGGTCCCCGTTGATCGGCCAGCACGAACACTATGGACAACTGGGCACGACTACTGGGTTCCCGTGGGCTCCGTGGGGAGGGCCACCGGAACAAACGCTATGGCGGGTGACGTCGATTGGTCGGCTGATGTGGACGTGATGCCGCGCTACGGGACCTTCGTCGAGGGCGGGGCCGTCTACGTCGAGAGCGGCGACGGGGCCGTCGAGGTGGGGTCGCTCGACGAGGTGATCGAGGGCGTCGGCGGACCGGCCTGGACCATCAGCTACACCGCGGCCGAGAAGCGGCGCTATCCGGAGGAGGTCACCGCCGACGAGGGGCTGACCGTGGACGTCGTGGACATGATGCGGACGATGACCCACGGCGAGCGGTTCGTCGCGACGCTGGCCGCCTGCCCCGCCGAGGCGTCCGGGGACGCCGTCCTCTCGCCTCGGATGGGACTGTTCGTCGGCAAACTGCTGGAGAACCTGGAGAACGGGCTGGACTAGAGCCGCGGGCGGCGGGTCAGAAGTCCCCGAGCGTCGACTGGCCCTCGCGGTCGGACTCGCTGTCGCCGGCCGCCGCCCCGCCGGCGTCGTCGCCGTCGCCGTCCGACCAGCGGTCCAGCGATGCCGCGGCCGCGTCGGACTCGTCCGTCTCCCCCTTCTCGTCGTCGGTCGCCTTCTCGCCAGTCGCTGCCTCGTCTGCCCCGTCGCCCGCTCCTTCCCAGCCGGTCAGGCTGGCCTGCTCGCCCTCGGTGAAGGAGAGCTTCGAGACGCGGACGCCGGCTTTCCGGACGCGCTCGCCGTCGAACTCCTCGAGGAGGTCCAGTGCCACCTCCGCCAGCAGGCCCGGGTCCTCGACGGGACCGGGGAGCGAGTGGGCGCGCGTGTTCACGTCGTAGGGCGGCGTGACGACCTTGATCCCGATGGTCTGGTAGAGGACGTCCTTGCTCGCGGCGCGGTCGGCCACGGAGTCGGCCAGCGAGCGGACGCGGTCCCGGACCGCGTCGCGGTCGTCGGTCGGCTCGGCGAAGGCGGACTCCCGCGAGAGGCTCTTGGGCCGGCCGCGCGGGGTCACCTCGCGGTCGTCCTCGCCGCGTGCGAACCGACGTATCTCCAGGCCGCGCTCCCCGAAGCGGTCGGCGAGGCGGTCCGGATCGGCCGTCGCGAGATCGCCGGCGGTCTCGACGCCCAGCTCGCCCAGTTCGTCGGCCGTGACGGGGCCGACGCCGTGGACCTCCTCGACCGGCAGGTCGGCGAAGAACGCCCGGACCTCGCCGGGTCGGACGACGACCAGCCCGTCGGGCTTGTCCCGGTCGCTGGCCACCTTGGCGGCGCTCATCGTCGGGGCGACGCCGACGCTCGCGACGACGCCCGCCTCGGCCTCCACGGTCGCCTTCAGGTCCGCCGCCCACTCGCGGACGCCGTCCCAGCCGACCCGGTCGGTCACGTCCAGGTACGCCTCGTCGATGCTGACCTCGCGGACGACGTCGGCCCGCTCGCGGAGGACGGCCTTGACGTCGCTACTGACGTCCTCGTAGTACTCCATGTCGACGGGCCGGTAGAAGCCGGCCGCCTCGACGTCGAGGTCCGGGTCCCTCGCGGCGTCGACCTTCCGCGGGAGGCGATCGAGGGCCTCCGAGATGGCCATCGCGCTCTCGACGCCGAACTCGCGGGCCTCGTAGCTGGCGGTGGCGACGGCACCGATGGTCTCACCGGGTTCGAAGCCCATGCCCACGACCAGCGGCTCGCCCTCCAGTGCGGGCTCTCGCAACCGCTCGCAGGCCGCGTAGAAGCAGTCCATGTCGACGTGGGCGACGACGCGCTCACTCTCGTCGCTCCCGTCGTCCTCGAACCACCCGGTCTCGCGCTCGGTGCCCATCTGACGTCGGAACACGTTGCCCGCGGACCCACTCGAAGCTGTCGGCTGCGGGGTGCGCGCTCGGACAGTCGGCGAGAGCCAGTCGTGGTCGGGTCGGTCGGTGCGGTCGAACCGGATCAGTCGACGCGGTCGCCGTCGACGGTGCGTCCGTTCCCCACCCCGGACGTCGGCTCCGTCGGCGTTGGGTCGATGCGCCGCAGCACGGCCTCGTGGTCCCGCCGCGCGTGCTCGTTGAACGCCGTCTGGGCCGGATCGAGCTCCCGGAACGTCTCCTCTTCCTCGCAGTGGTGGCAGACGAAGTGATACATCTCACTCCTCCGAACGGTCGCGGATTCGGACGGTGCCGTCCGGGTAGGCCTCGACCTCGTAGCCGGCGTACGCGAAGGAGATCCGGACCAGGGACGAGGACTCCGCGACGAGCCGCTCGAACGCGTCGGGGTCGATGACGTCACCGAGCGGCGGCAGCTCGGTCGGATCGCAGTCGTCGGCCTCGGCGACCGCCCAGAGCACGTCCGCTATCGGCCCGCCCCCGTCGGAAAAGGCCTGCCCGGCAGCAGTTCGGGTATCCATCAAGCCGTCCGATGTATGCTTCAGCAAAAAACACTGTGCCTAAATTATTTTACCGCGTGTATGTGACTTAAGTCAGGTTTGAAATTCAAAACGGAACGCGTCGAGGGATCACTCGTTAGAGACGTCGTCCTCGCCGAAGTGGTTGAACGGGCGGTGGTGGTGAGTCCGGAGGAGTCGTTCGCTCTCGATCCGCAGCCCGAGGTCGTCCAGCGCCTGCGTGACCGCCGTTATCTCGTCGGCGTTGCGCGCGACGGCCAGCGGGTGCAGGTTCCGCCTGGCGCTCAGCATCTCCTCGACGCGGACGACGTTGGAGATCTCGAGCGCCTCCCTGGCCAGTTCCGTCCGGCGGCCGACCGGCGCCGTACAGGCGAACTTCACGCGCATGGGGAACCCGGCTTCCTCGTAGTCGATGACCGGAACGTAGCCCTCGATGACGCCCCTCTCCTCTAGCTTCTCGATCCGATTCCGGACGGTCTGTGCGGACACGGGGAGCGACTCCGCCATGTCGACCGGCGTCTGGTCGCGTGCGTTCGACTGGAGCAGGTGGAGAATCCCGTAGTCGACTTCGTCCAACTCGGCCATATCGGATTTTGATTCAGATAGTGCGTCAAAGGTATTTTGGACCGGCCGGCCGAATCGCGGAAACTGACACGACTCGGGGCGTGCGGCGGGTCACCACACGCCGTCGCGCGGCGTCGGCGACGACTGCCTATAGTAGCAAGCGAAACGATTCACACATCGAAGGGTGCCCGGGCCCCCTTCGAGTGTGTCGTTGCGTCAATTTCTACTGTACTCCTCGGCGAGCAGCGCGTCGACCCGGTCACGCGCAGTGGACAGCCGTTCGCTCGCCCGCTCCGTCCACGCGACGACGTCGTCCGACTGCTCGTAGCGGACCAGTTCGGCCGCCTCCAGAAGCGGCACGTGCGTGTGGTAGAGCGACATGTACACGTCCCGGACGTCCTCGCCCGGGATCGCGGCGACGTCCTCGTCGAACTCGCTCTCGGCCACGAACTCGGCCAGGTCTGGCAGCGGAACGGTGTGGTGTTCCCGGAGGACTGAGAGCACGATGCGCCGTCGCTCGTCGACCAGCGCCCGATAGACGTCGTCCAGACCACCCATTATCGGTCCACAAACCGCTCGTGCGGTTGAACGTTTCGCAACGAGGATGCGTCCGGAAGAACCGCCGTGCGGCGGGTGGCCAGGCCCGCCGCCCCGAAATGGTCGTCCACCGGTGCTACTCCCTGTAGCGTCGACGGTGGTTCCCGCCGGGAGCACGGTGGCTCCGTTCGAGTGTTATCGGTTGACACACTTCAATCTTGCTCCGGATCGTCGACCAGCCCCGCTTCCACCGCAACGGTCTCCTGATCGACGTCCTCCCAGTCGTCGCCGACCCAGTCCCGGAGCCGATCGGTCACGTCGGCGAAGGCGTCGCCCTCGTCGAACGACTCCACGACGACCCAGCGCTCGTCGTCCCTGTCGAACCCCAGGCTGTATCCGCGCTCGTCCCCGACGATCACGACGAACGCCGGCACGATGCCCAGGTCCGGGAAGAAGCCGACCGGGGCCACGCCGATGTCGTCGTGCTGGGCCTCGAGCGCCTTGACTTCCGTCGCCGAGAGGGGTCGCTCCGGCAGCGAGTCGCGAATGGTCGTCATCGACCGCGACTGGGCGGCCGCGCCGGTAATGGCTTTCGAGACGCCCGTACCGGTCCTCAGGGCAGCGGCGTAAGCACCGGCTACCGCGCGCCGTCCGGTGGTAGCCAGCGCGTTTTTAACCGGCGTTCACCCCTCTACTCGGGCATGAATCGCGTCGCCGCGTTCGGCATCGGAAGCACGAACTTCCGTTCCGTCGTCGCCACTCCCGAAGGCGAGTTCCTGACCGACGTCTCCGTCGAGCCCACGCGCCATCGCGAACTCGGCCAGCAGATCGTCGCGGCCGTCGACCGGTTCGAAGACGCCGTCGGCGGCATCGACGCCGTGGGGGTCTCCTGTACCGGCCTGGTCGACGCCGGAGCCGGGACCGTCCACGACGTCGACACGCCCGCGGGCGACGTCGTCTCGACGGTGGAAGTCGGGCCGCCGGTGGCGGCCGCCCACGACCTCCCCGTCGCGCTGGCGAACGACTGCAACGCGGCCGCGCTCGCGGAGTGGCAGTTCGGCGACCCCGGCGGCCACGACTGCGTGGTCCACCTGACGATGGGTACCGGCATCGGCGGCGGCGCCGTCGAAGACGGCCGTCTCCTGCGTGGTGAATCTGACCGCGCCGGCGAGTTCGGACTCATTCCAGTTGCACCCGAGAGCGACCGCGAAAGCACGGGCGTCACGGGCGCCTGGGAGGCCTTCTGCTCCGGGCGCGGCATCGCCGAGTTCGCCCGGGACCTGGCCCGCGATTACGAGGACCACGGCAGCGAGTTCGCCGACGGCGGCTGCACCGCCCAGGACGTGTTCGCCGCGGCGAGGGCCGGCGACCCCCTCGCCGAGGAGTGCCTCGACCGCGTCGACCGATACAACGCGGCCGGGGTAGCGACCGTCTGCAACTCCCTCAATCCCGGCCTCGTCACGCTCGGCGGCGGCGTCGCGCTGAACAACGCCGACCGCGTCGCCGAGGGCATCGACCGCTACCTCGACGACTACCTGTTCGTCGACCGACCCGAGATCCGACCCACGACGCTGGGCGACGACGTCGGCCTCTACGGCGCCGTCGCGACGGCGATGGCCGACACGACCGGACGGGACATCGTCGGCGCGCAGGGGCAGGAGTCCATGACGGACTGATCGGATCGATCCGAACGCGCACCAGCGCCACCGTAGCGCCGTCCCCCGTCCCCGTCCGGAAGCGTGACCGTTCCGTCAGGCTACCGCCCGCTATTCCGGGCTAACCGATCTGTTACAATCAGAGAGGGGGGGTAACAGGGCGGGGTATGAACCAGGCCTTCAGGGCGGCTCGCGCCGTCGGCGTCGTCGCCCTCGTGGTCGCGTGGTCGGTAACAGCCGGTTTCGGACCGGGACTGACCGCAGCCGAACCGATCGAGCACGGACCGGCCCTCGAGGGCGACGCAGCGGCGGACGCGGGGACTGACGCGCCGCCGAAAGGGTTGCTGAACCCATCGAACGCCGCGACGGTCTTCGAGTCCGACAGCGCCGACCGGGACGCCGGGCGGTCCGTCACCACCGGGGACGTGAACGGCGACGGCGTGCGGGACGTGGTGATAGGTGCGCCTGGGGGCGAGCAGGAGTCCGGCGCCGCGTACCTCTTCTACGGCCCGGTCGTCCCCGCGACCGTCTCGCTCGACGAAGCCGACGCTGTCCTCCGCGGCAGCGCCGACGGCGGCCGGGCGGGCCAGTCGGTAGCGAGCGCGGACGTCGACGGCGACGGCCGCGCTGAAGTCGTCGTGGGCACGCCGGGCGACGCCGACGGCGGCGCGAACGCCGGGGCGGCGTACGTCGTCGACGAGTCCCCGACCAGGACCCGCGCGCTCGCCGACGTCGGCGAGAAGGTCGTCGGCGAACCCGGCGACCGACTCGGGGCCGCAGTCGACGCCCGTAGCGTCGAGGACGACGGAGCCACGAGCGTGTTGCTCGGTGCTCCCGGAACGCACGGCGACCGCGGTGCTGCGTTCGCGTTCGCGAGCGCGGCGATCGGCGATCCGGCCTCGACTGCCGACGCCGACGCGACGCTGCGCGGTGAGCGGGCGGGGGACAGGACGGGCGCATCGGTCGCCTGGGCGCGGAACCTCAGCGGCGACGACGCGCCGGCGATGCTCGTCGGAGCGCCCGGCTACGACGGCGACGAGCAGGACGCAGGCGCAGCGTTCGTCGTCGGGGCCCCGTTCGGCGGGGAACGGCCGCTCTCCGACGCCGCCGGGAGCGTGTTCGGGGAGCGCGAGGGTGCCGAACTCGGCGCGGCCGTGAGCGACGCCGGCGACGTCGACGGCGACGGGCGGCACGAACTGCTCGTCGGCGCGCCCGGGACCGACCGCCGCGGGGACGACGCCGGGGCCGCGTACGTGGTCCACGCCGGCGAGGCGCTCGACGGGACGGCGTCGGTCCGGAGCGGTGCGGTCGCCACGATGCACGGCGAGGCTGCCGGCGACCGCCTCGGGGAGTCCGTCGCGGGCGAGGGCGACGTGAACTGCGACGGACGCGCGGACGTCCTCGTCGGCGCACCCCACCGCGAAATCGACGGGACGGCGGCCGGGGCGGCCTACCTGCTGTACGGCGGCTCCGACCGGTCCGGCGTGGCGATGGCGAAGTTCGCCGGGTCTCCGCGGTCCCGGGCGGGGTCCGCGCTGGCAACGGGCGACGTCGCGGGCGACGAGGCCGACGACGTCCTCGTCGGCGCTCCGGGACCGAGCGATCAGTCGAACGAGTCCGGCGTGACCCTGTTCACCGGCGGCTGTGCGGAGCCGGCGGTAGAGCACGGGTCAGACGGCGACGCGTCCGACGCCGAGTCCGACGGCGGCCACGACGGCGTCCGGGGCGGGACTGACGGAGCCGGGGACGACGCCGCGCCCGGCGCGGAACCCGACGACGGAGCTGCCGGGACTCCGTCCGAGGTGGACGGCGGTGACGAGACGTCCGCCGACGAAGCGACTCCAAGCAGCGCGCCGGAGGACGGCGACGACGCCGAGGACGAGACTGATACCGGCGGCGACGAGAGCGAGGACGGTGCAGACGGCGACCGCGGCGACGCTGACGACGGTGATGCCGACGACGGCAGCGAGGGCGGCTCCGGCGACGACGAGGACAACGCTGACGGCGAACGCAGCGACGAAAGAGGCACTGACGACGGCGACGGAGAGGGCTCTAGCGACGAGGACGGCGACGCTGCCGACGGTGGAGACCAGGACTCAGGAGGCGGTGAAGAGGGAGAGCCGGGCGACGGTGACTCCGGCGACGAGATCGACGACGAGGACGAGACTGACGACGGTGACTCCGGCGACGAGACCGATCCCGGCGACGGTGGTGCCGGGGACCCGGACGACGGCGGCGACGAGACCGAAGCGCCCGACGAGCCCGGGCAGCGGCACGGGCAGGGCGTGACGATCGTTCAGGAGCAGTGCCAGAACCAGACGGTCCAGGGGCAGTCCCAGAGCCAGCAGCAGGACGTCTACGTCTCTCAGAACGGAGAGCAGATCGGTGCGGGCGGAACCGTCCAGGGCGGCGTGCAGTCGGTCACCGTCGACCAGACCCAGTGTCAGCGCCAGGGCGGCCAGACCGCGAGTCGGCAGCGACAGCGGCAGTTCCTGCTGATCGAGTTCGTCTACCAGTCTCAGACGCAGGCACCCGGCGCGGACGAGCAGGGGGCCCAGATCGTCACGTCCGACGCGAGCCAGTCGCAGATCGGGAACGACACCGTCCGAGAGCAGGCGCAGGTCCAGGCGTTCGAGGTGACCTTCCTCGGCGTGCAGCGACAGCCGAGCGGCGACGGGACCGGAGAGCAGCGCCAGTCCCAGCGGATCTCGGTGAACCAGGAGCAGGATCAGGAGCAGGCGGAGAGCAGCGCCGACCTGTCCCAGTCGCAGTCGGTCGGCGCGAGCCAGCGGCAGGGACAGAACTGGACCGACGGATCGGTCTCGCAGACGCAGAACGAGAGCGTCGCGGCGACCCAGCGACAGGCGCAGCGCCAGAACGGGACGACGGGCCCGCAGTCCGAGAACCAGTCGATCAGCGTCGATCAGGGGCAGGCCCAGAGGCAGGGCGACGCACAGCGACAGGCGCAGGGCCAGTCGCTCGACGCGAACCAGACCAGTGAGCAGAACGGGACCGAGGGCGTCCGCGTCCAGAACCAGAGCCAGGACGCGGTCCTGGAGCAGGAGCAGTCCCAGACCCAGTCCGCGAACGGGAGCGCGCAGACCCAGAACAGCACCGTCGCCGTGAACCAGACGCAGAACCAGACCGCGACCGGAAACGACGGCGTGCAGGCGCAAAACGAGTCAGTCGCCGGCGAGCAGTGGCAGAACCAGTCCCAGTCAGCGGCGAACGTGACGACGAGCGCGGCGAACGAGTCCGATGGGACTGAAGCGGAGAGCGGAACCGAGACGAACGGGACGCCGGACAACGCGGCGAACACCGCCACGGAGACGGGTTCGACGACAGAGACGGGCACCGCAACTCCGACGGGGACGGGCGCGGCGACCCCGGCGGAGTCGAGCACCGGATCGACCGGCACCGCGATCGGTTCGGCGTCGAACTCGACCGACGGCGATGAGACCGACGCGGCCGACGACGCGGAAACCAGCACACGGGAGACGACCGCAACGGACACCGCTCCGACCGCGACCGACACCGTACCGGTCACGCCGACCACGGATCGGACCGCCGTGACGCCCACCGACGTGGTCGAGCCCGCGCAGACCGAGTCGGCCGTGGCCGGGACGGCTACGGAACCCCCGGCGACCGAGGCCGCCACTGTCGAGGACGGAGACGCGGAACGCACGGACTCGGACGCGACGGCCACGGCGACGGAGTCCGGCGAACCGGACACGTCCGGCCGGGAAACGGAGACAGCGACCGTCACAGCCCCGACGGCGGAGGAAACCGAGGCGGCCACGGTCGCGAACGGGACGACCACCGGACAACCGGGCGCGACGACGGCGGGGTCGTCGCTGAGCGGCCCCGTCACCGCCCTCGCCCGGACTCTGTCGGCCGCACTCTGACGCGCTCGCCGCCGACGTTCGCGACAGTTCGTCCCCGATAACGCCGGCTTAGCGGACGAGGTAACTCCCGTTACCAGGTCCGGTAATGGCTAGTAACCAACTGATGCGCCTCGATAACAATTGGGGGTGGGTTCCACTCCCTCGCTGGTGGTCGTCCACCTAACAATGTCCGATAGAAACGGAACCGGGTTACGGCACGGAACGGTAGTGATAGTCGCGCTCCTCGCGCTCGGGATGATCCTGTCGGGATCGGTCGTCGGGACCAGTTACGCGCAGGTGACGGACGAGTGCGGACAGATACAGGTCACGTCCGGAGCGCAGGACGCGACGCAGAACGCGACCGGCAGCGACGGCATCGATCAGAACCAGACCGCGACAGTCGCCGGCGATCTGAGCTAGGCACAGGACGACGGCGGCGACTGTCAGGGGCAGGTTCAGACGTTGTACTTCCTGCAGAGCCAGGATCAGTGGGCGATAAACAGCACCGACGACGAGCAGGTCCAGGGCGAGGGCGTCCTCGTCTTCTACACGCAGGACCGGCAATCGGCCGGCGACGACGGCGACCAGAGCGCGGCCCAGGCCGGCGACGTCGATCAGGAGCAGGTGCAGGCCGTCGTCTTCGGAACGGGGAGCGAACAGCTCTCCGCGCAGGAGGCCGCGGCGTATCTGGTCCAGTCCCAGTCGTTCGAATCCGGCAACGGTTCCGACCAGATCGCGCTTCAGGGCGGGAACGTCAGCCAGACGGCGGCACAGGTCGCCGTCCTCGGTACCGGGACGTCCCAGTCCGGAGACTAGGGCGTCGAGTCCCGCTTCGGCCAGTCCCAGGACGTTGCGGGCGGCGACGGCAACGGGCAGGTCGCCGAACAGACGGGCGACGACGCCGCCCAGGCGCTGACGCAGGTCGTTATCGAGGGGTCGGACGATGAGCAGGCCGGCGAGCAGAGCGTCCTCGAGCTCCTCGAGCAGTCCCAGGGCGTCGCAGACGGGACCGAGAACCAGCAGGACGCCGAGCAGAACGACAACGACGTCGCGCAGCTACAGACCCAGCTCGTGGTCGTCGGGGCCGGGAACGGTCAGGCCGGCGGGCAGAGCACCGGTCAGGTGTTCGAGCAGTCCCGGAGCGTCGAGAACGGCGACGGCAACGCGCAGTCCGCCGAACAGAACGACGACGACGGCGTGCAGGAGCTGACGCAGGTCGTCCTCACCGGTGCCGGCAACGCCCAGTCGTCGGACCAGAGCGCGAACCAGAGCGCCGAGCAGGAGCAGTCCGTCGCGGACGGCGACGACGACCAGCAGGACGCCGACAGTTCCCAGAGCGCCGGCCAGGAGAACGAACAGGCCGCGTTCGGCGACGATAATCAGCAGGACGCCGCGCAGGACGTCGATCAGGAGAGCAGTCAGGACCAATCGGTCGACGACGGCGACGGCAACCAGCAGGACGCGAACGGCACGCAGGCCGCCGGCCAGGGGAGCGGCCAGACATCGGTCGGCACGGAGAACGAGCAGGACGTCGACTAGGCGGAGAGTCAGGAGCAGTCCGTCGACGAGGGCACCGACACCCAGCAGCGTCCAGCAGGATAGCGAGCAGTCGGCCAGCAACGACGACGCCGACCAGCAGAGCGACCAGGACGCCACCGTCGACCAGGAACAGGACCGGATCATCCGGGGCGGTAGCGGCAACGAGCAGGACGCCGATCAGAGCGCCGACGTCCAGCAGGAGTCCGCCCAGAGCGCGGACGGCGACGAGGGCCAGAGCCAGGTTCAGGGCGCTACCGTCGACCAGCAGCAGGAGCAGGAACTCGACGGCGACGGCATCGACCAGGACCAGAGCCAGTCGACGTCGCTGACGACCAACCAGACGCAGACCTGACGCTCCCGGACGCCGTTTTTTCGATTCGGCCGCGACGGCGCCGCTTCCGTCGGCCAAACGCGACCCTATCAGCGAGTATGGTCATCCAGCGTCGCTACTACGGCGAGCGTTATCGGAACCGCCACACGCGACAGGCCGAGTAGGCGCCGAGAAAGAGGGCCCACGATATCACTGATTTATGTGTAGATGAAACGTCACGTTTCTCCGCCACAGTATGGGAGTCCAGATCGAACTCGACGGGACGGGGCTGGAACAGATTCGGAAAGCCGTCCGCAACATGCGGCGCCGGTACATCCTGTACTACCTCCACCACAGCGGCGGCGCCGCGAGGATCGACGAACTCGTCGACCGGGTCGCCACCTGGGAGCACGGCTCGGCGGCGGGCGACGTCCCCGGTCGGAAGCGGGACTCGGTGTACAGCTCGCTGTACCAGACCCACCTGCCGAAACTGGAGCAGATCGGACTCGTCCGGTACGACGACGACGACAAGACGGTCTCGATCACTGAGGCCGGCGAGCGCGTCACCCTCCGATGCGCGGCGAACGGGGCCCCGGACTGCAAGTACCTGGGACTCATCGTCGGGCTCGACGTCCTCGTGCTGGCGCTGTTCGCCCTCCGACAGCTGGGGTTCCTCGCGACCCAGACGTTCTTCGGCCTGAGCGCGGCGCTGATCGCCGGCCTCTCGCTGGTCGCGCTCCGGCAGCTCCACGTCGTACGGTCGTGGAAGCGCCGGTACTGGCGACGCGGGCCCGACTACATCCTCGACGTCGACGACAACTGAGGTCCCGCGTCGAACGGGTGTCCGCCGGGACCCGTCGCTCGCCCGGCACGCTATCGGCCACTTCCCACGGCCGGCAGTCACTCTTCCGCCAGCTCCGGGACGACGGTGTGGCCCGTCTCGCTACCGTGATCGATGATCACGTCCGCGGGCCGCCGCTCCTCCACGGGCTCGACGACCTCGACGAACGGACAGTCGGTGCACTCCACGCGTACTCGATCCCACCTATGATATGTGATGTTTAGATTAACATTTTGGACAGACGTGTTCTATACCTTTAGTTAAAGAAAACTTCATATCGTTTAGATATGTGTTGTCATCTGATGGGTGGCCGTATGACTTCAATTGGTCAATCGGTAGATCCCGGTGAGAACATTCTCCTCCTCAGTTCGAAATTTGGAGCAGACGACTCGCCGGTTTGCATGGGCCTGCTCACTGTCGAACCGCCGTCCGATGAGGCGGTGCTCTCGGTCACAGTAACGGAATCGACGGACGACCGGATTCGACAGTGGCAACAGCATACCAATTCAGCGCCTGCAGCAGCGACGGCGGTTCAGGTTGACGCGTCGACGCGGTCAGTCTCTCAGCCGGCAACTGATGAGAGCCGTTCGTGCGAGACGATTTCCCGGCGGACCGTCGCTTCCCCGTCTGACCTGACTGGTCTCGGTATCGAGATCATCAACGCAATCGATGAGTTCGCAGACGCGGACGAGGACTGGCAACCCGTCGTCTGCTTCCACTCGTTGACGCCGCTTCTCCAGTACGTATCCAGCGAGGAACTGTTTCAGTTCCTTCATAAGGTGACGTATACGTTTGCCCGGAAGGACGCGATCGCTCATTTTCATATGGACCCGTCGGTCCACGACGAGCAGACAATCGGGACGTTCTTCCACCTCTTCGACAGCGTCATCAGATATGATGACGAATGGGAGATCATTAACAGATAGGGCGGATTTTGAACTGCGAGGACTTCGCTTCGCTCGTCTCGCGTGATCCAAATCCCCCTCTTCCAGTACTCGCAGCTCGCGAGTTTGTTCGCGGCGAGAATATGGGGTCGGAGGGGTATCGGTATTTCGACTTTCCGTCACTTTCTTGTCGATACGACGAGCCGTTCGACTGCCGGTTGGGGTTAGTCCTGATCATCGGGATCGAACTCCAGTCGGTCGACAAACTCCCGACGACGCTGCTCGAGCCGCTCAACGTCGTCGGCCTTGTCGTAGTAGCGACGGAGCGTATCAGGGTCAGAGTTGACGCGCTCCGCCACGGCCTCGTAGGAGAGGCCACTGTTCAGCTGCCAGGTGATGCTGCCCGTACGCACCTGATGGGGAGATCGGGAGGACGGGCAGCTACTGGCAGTGTTGCGCGCGGTCCAGTCGCAAGACCGCGGATCCTCGTCGTGCGGGCACGGAGCAGCCGCGCACGGAATCGTAGCCTGGTAAACCCAGGTCTGGAGCGTCGACGCCGCCGGGCGTCCCTGGCGACCAGACAGTAGCGGATCGCGACCGTGCTCGTCGCGCTTGTCGTAGCGGACGCCCTCCAGGTAAGCGTCGATCACCTCGCACACGGGGTCCGGAACAGCGACTGGACGCTCGCCGTGCTCCTTCTTTTTCAGCGGCGTCGACGGCAACCGGTGGCGGAACCAGAGGATCTGGTCGTCCGACCGGTAGTCGTCGAGATCGAGCGCTCGGAGGGCACCAAGCCGCGCACCCGTGAACCAGGCCAGTTCCAGTGCGACGTGACGCTCGCTGGCGTACTCAGTCGGCGAATCACGGTAGTGCTGGATTAGCCGGAACGCGCGATCGGCGTCGAGGCGGACGTCGGAGGTCTCCTCGCTCTGCTCCAGCTTCGGGATGTTGACCTTGTAGGGCAACATCTCGTCGACGGCCTCGATGCCGGCGGCGTACTCGAGGAAGACCTTGCACGCCGCCATCTGGCCCTTGATCGTCGTTGGAGCGAGGTCCTGCCCCTGCCGGAACAGCTTGAACTGCTCCAGGTGCCAGCCCGAGAGGTCGCCGACGGTCTCGATCGCCTCCTGGTCCTCGGCCCACTCGACGAACTGGCGAAGGCGGGTCTCGTAGTCGCGGAGCGTCTCGTCCGTGTAGTCGAGCTGCTTCGCGTCGAGGAACATCTCGTAGACCTCGCGGACCGACAGCTCACTCGGATCCTCGACGGGCGCACTCAAGCGCGACCACCTCCGCACTTCGACCACCCGCACTCGGGGCAGAACGGGCAGCCGCCCGACGGGTGGATGTGCTCGCTCCCGCAGTCCGGGCACTCGTTCATAGCAGCACCTTTTCGACGAGGTGGCGGGGGATCCACGTGTCAGCAGGCGAGCGCAGGCGAACGCACTCGTCGTAGATCTCGACGTGAACGTCCTCTGACCGTGTCGGAGTCGACGAGTCCCGGTGGTCGTAGTAGTAAACCGTCGCACCGTCCAGTTCTCGGAGGGGCTGGCGCTCGACGTGACCGCCGTCGGTGGCGATCTCCTCGACACGCTCTGGCTCGACGACGCCAGCGCGCACGTAGATGTCTCGCAGGTGGTCGCGATGCTCGTCGGTGTCGGGGAAGTCTGTCATGGTGAGTAGTCGAAGGCTTACTTCTCCGAGCGCGTGCCCGCAAGGCTCAGCGGTGGCGCGCGCGTCGGCATCGATGCCGTCAACAGCCGCTCCACAAACGGGACATAACCCGTAAGTAATCGATGACTGTGAAGCGGCCTTTCGTGGGGTTTGAAGACCCTGGAGTTCTATATTTCGCATCGTTGTAGTCGCGATCAACGCGGCGCCCGTGCTGCCACACGGGCGTCGACTCTTTTCCGCAACGACGCCCCGAGGAGCTCCGCGTCGATCGTAGTGACCCAATCATGGTTCATTGGATATAAATATTGGGCTATCTTTGGACCAAATAGAACCATTATATCAGGATCATGAATGCTATCGAAGACGCTTTTGACTGGCTTTTTGGCCAAGACAGTATGGGCCGTCTCCGGGCAGACTGGATGACTGGGAGTGACGATCGTATTCTGGAGTTCCTCGAAGACACGGGGGCCGGCCACAGTCTGCGCGGGATTGAGAACAACTTCGCGGAGAGGGGCCAGTCCATCTCCTACACTACTCTCAAGAGAAGAATCCCCAAGTTGGAGGAAGCTGGCTTGATCTATGAGATCGAAGGAGAGGGATCTTACTATGCGATTACTGAGAAAGGAGAGGACTATCTCCGCGAGGAGGAGGATCTCCGCGACGAACCCGAGCCTCACGTCTGACTGTCTTCGGATCACGCGGAACCCCTCCCGTCGAGATCGCTGTCGTAGGGGCCAGCGGGCGTGTGGAGCTCGACGTCGTCGCGCTCGTAGAGCCGACCAGTCTTCTGATCTCGGAGTTCGTCGAACGAGGCATCCACTTCAGGAATCCGAGCGCAGGCGGCACACCAGAAGTGGTGGTTCGTCGGCTCCCAGTCGTGGTGGCCGTTCGGACAGGTCCACTGCCACCGATCGTAGTCGTCTTCGAGGTTGATGCGCTCCTTCTGGGACATAGACAGGAGCGACCGAGGATAGCCTATGTAAAAGTGGAAATCCTTGTACGCGTAGTGAAAGTGAAAGTGGTAACCAGACTGGCTTTATCTGTAGATATAAGGTAGAAGAGAAACAGATGGGTGGCATGATCAGATCGATCTGGTACAAGCTTCGGGCGATACTACTTGCCCCGTTATGGTTGATCCGCCATTACGCACTCGCGATTCTCGCATTCCTACTGGTGTTCGGTGCAGTTCTGTACTACCTTGGAGGTCTGTAGGGACTGACCGAGAAGGACGTGGTGCGGAAACTAACTTTATAGAATCTGGTCCCCTTCAGGCAATATGGTCGACGTTGAAGGGACTCTCGCGTATGCTGCTGTCTATCTGATTGGATTTATCATAGCACCATATCTGCATGAGGGCAGTCATTGGGCTGTCGGTAAACTCGGGGATACAGGCCCGGAAGTCGACTGGCGGATCGCAAGAGGGCTTGTGCCGCAGGCTGTTCGCCATAAAAGAATAGAGACGATTGACGGCGCGATAATACGGCTTTCTGGTCTGTCTATATTCCTTTGGCTACCCCCATGGATTCTTTCGCTGGGAATCTTAGCTGTAGAGATCAACCCGCTGACGGTTCTGATTGTATTACTACCGTTTCTCGTAGTTTTTGGAATGGCGACAGAGAGTGATGTACTTGCAGTTCGCAGTCCTGAAAAGTATCGAGAACGCTCAATAGACGACGAACTTCCCGCGGATCCCGTGTTTAGTGTTAAAGTAGTGTTTGGCGTTCTACTGGTCAGTATGGTGTACGTGATGCTTCTGCACTAACTGAGTCACCTATCCGTAGTACTGTCCGTCTATCATCCTTCTCGGCCGAGTTTCGTTCCTCAATCTCCGTCTGAACCGCCTATCGGCGCTCACGAGTTAGCTTTGAATGGGGCTTTATGACCGATTTGCCGCCCATATCTGGTAGACCGGCTATCAGAAATGCAACTTGAACCGATGCCAGAAAGCGACGAGTATCGATGCTGGTTGTCGCAGAACGAGCAGGAGGAACTGATCGATCACCTGTCGGAGAAGCCTCAGCGCCAGCTGGCCGTGCGCGGGATGCTCCACGGGCTCCGGTCGGACGAACTCCAGTGGGTACGAACGGACAGCATCCGCCGGCTCGACACGGAGCCCGAGGCGTACAAGCTGCGCGTCCGCGGCGGCAAGACCGGGTACCGCGAGGCGCCGGTCTCGACGAAGATGAAGGAGCAGATGGTGATGCTCAAAAACGCTCGCGGGATCCGGAAGGACGACGAACTGATCCAAGCGACGGGTCGGACCGTTCGCCGCTGGGTCAGTCGGGCCGGCGAGGAGCTGGCAGAGAAGCTCGAGGACGACGACTGGTGCCACGTTTCTCCGCACGATCTCCGGCGCACCTGGGCGACGACGACGTACTACGCACTCGACTCGCACTACGCCGTCGATTGCATCATGCGCTGGGGAGGCTGGTCTGATCGAGACACGTTCGTGAACAACTATCTGGGCCGTGAGACGGACGAACTCGCGGTCGAGATGATGGACGAAGCCAACCTCAGATAGACATGTCCGAGAAAGCACCAAATCTGACGGAGGACAACGACGACGTGCAAGATCCCGAGTGGGAGGTCGGAATCAGAGCGTACGGCCCCGACGACGAGCCCGGCGAAGCTCGCTGGGAACACTACCACCCGCGGGCCTCCGACGAGGAGACAGCCGAAGAGAAGGCCGTCGAGATGGCCAAGCGCGGCATCGACTCTATCATCGGCATCAGCGACTCCTACGAGGTCTATCAAGTCGCTGGCCCGTTCGACGTGGAGGACTCAGCATGAGCTTCAGCGAGCAAGAACTTCGGCGGAAAGAGCGGCTGACGGTCGTACAGGATGGCGAAGAGACCGAGGTCTTCAACTGGGTCAACGTCAACCAGCCGGCGATCGTTCGGGGCCACAACCCGGTCGTGGACACGTACGACGCCCAGATCGGGGCTGGCGATAGCTCGATGCACCCCGACGCGGTGACGCACTGGGTCGCCGAGGAGCTGCGCGACGAGTTCAATATCGATCCGGAGGACCACGACATCGAGGTCATCGACCCGACTGACGAGGAGGTCGGTGTCCTATGACGGGTGCCGACTCAGCACCAAACCGGGACGGTGGTGACCGATGAACGCGAACCAATACGACTGGAACGTCCAGGTCCACCTCGGCGGTGTCACGTTCGAGGGGCCGGGTATGGAAACCAGGGCGGAAGCCGAGGCAATCAAAGGAATCGTCGAAGAGAGTAGCGAGGTTGACGAGGTCGAGGTGTTCCGTCAATGAGCGGCACTGGCTCCACGATCCCCGCCTGTCCGGAGTGCAAACTCGTGCTACAGGAGACGGACGACGGGCTCGCTTGCCCGGAATGTGGCCGTTCATTCCAGCCGGAAATGGACCGTCCCGACTCCGGGCCTTCCCGGACACAGGAGAACGAACAATGAGCTTAGGCAACGACCCGCGGAAAGTCTCGCGAGAAGAACCGGAGCCGAAAGAATGCCGCTACTGCGACGGACGCACCTACGACCCGAAGCGCGTCTGTCCCGACTGTCGCTACGAGGGAGCTGGCCTATGAACCTGATAGAGTACCTCAAAGAGAACAACGACCTCCGCGGCGTCTATCACGTCGACTGCGGCGAGTGCGGCGCTGACGCCCATATCGTCGGGGCGAACCGCTTCAAGGAGAGCCACGACGACGCGACGTTCTGCCTGCCCGTACTGCGGCGCGGAGGCGGACGACGAGACGGTCCTACTGATCGACGAGCACGAACAGGCGGAGAAGTTCGACCCGAACTACGAGCCATGAACACTACTCCGAACGCCTACGAACAGGCGAAGGAAACGCGCGCGCGACGACCTCGATCGCCAGGAGCTGGCGAACATGGTCTACGACCTCCCGTGCGTTATCGAGCTCCTCGTCGACGGCGAGGACGAGGACTGGCGACCGACGACTATCACGGTCGGGTCGAGGACGACGCAGGTCGCGGGACCGAGGACGTCGCAACGATCATGCGGCGGGCCGGGTGGGCGTTCTCCGGCGCGACGTTCTCCCCCTACAACCGACTCCGCTTCGAGGAGCGCGAGGGTGGGACCGGTCCCACGCAATGAATCGGTTGGTTGGTACCGATGAGTGAGGCCAAAGCAGACGAAAATGTCGGCACGATCGCGGAGCCCGCCGAGCCCCTCGTCGGTCGACGACCTTGAGCTCGTGCGCGAGCGAGAGAAGGCACCGATCAATGAGTTTCTGGAACAGCGCCATCCGCTCGGCGGTGTCCCCGGCTGGAAAGCGTGCTTCTCCGCTCGGTATCGCGGTAGCATCGTCGCCGTGGTGTGTCGTCGGTCGCCCGGTCGCTCGCATGGCGGACGACGGGACGGAGTTGAGCATCACGCGCTACTGTCGCCGCGACGACCGCGCCCGGCGAACACGGGCTCGTGGCTCATCGCCCGCGCCCGCGATTGGGCTCGCTGGAGGGCTTCGATACGTTTAGCGCCAATTCAGGCGTCGCCGGGAACTACGGAACAGTCTACGAGGCAGCGGGTTTCGAGTGTACCCAAGTGAGGCAGGCGGACGGTTCCGGCTGGCTCTCCCCACGGCGAGGACCGCGACACGTGGGAGGACTACGAGAGGCGGAAATGGGTGTATCAGCTCAGGCCCGACAACACTCCCGTTCCGGACGGTGATAGCGATGAGTAACCCGCCGCGCTGCGGAAACTGCGGTCGCTTCGGCGGCGTTCGCTACGAGTGGCGCGGCCCGTCCTACTGCGAGGTGTTCCACTGCGACAACTGCGGCCCGAAGGGGTACGAGTACGACCCGTGGGCCGAGGCAATCGCCGAGATGGACGACGACGAGATTCACGAGATGCTGGAGGGATCGGCATGACGACCGTACTGGAAAAGGACCTCTACGAGTTTTCGCTCCACGAGCGGACTGTCGAGTGCGAGGAGTGCGGCGCGGAGGTCGAGCAGGACCCGGAGAGCGACGAGATGGAGGAACCGCACTGGCGGCGGGAGGAAAGATACGAACCGTTCAACGACGTGTTTCACGCGCTCTGTGATAGCTGCTACGCGGAGGAAGTGAGCGCGATAATCGAGGGGTCCGAGAACGGCGGAGGGTCGGACGGGGGTGAGCAGTAGTGCCGCCGGACCGGATCGGCGAGCGTGCGCAGTGCGAGTGTGGCTCTCGGACGTGGGTACTCATGGAGAGTGCCAGCGGCGGACTCACCGCCCGGTGCGTCCACTGCGAGCGGATGGGTATCGGCACGTCAGACGACTGGACAGCGGAGGATTTCGTGGAGGTTCCAGAGTATGAACGATAGCACTCCGAAAGCAGACGATCGCGTAGATTCGCTCCACCGGCTACAAGAGAGCGCAGTGTCCCTGAGCATCGCCGGGGTTGTCGCTTCAGCACTTGAGAGGCCGTGGGAAAACAAGGCGGAATATCCGTCTCTGTACCCGGCGTACTCACATAAAGTATCGGAGGGCTGCGAACGATGACCGGAACTATGCCCAAATCAGACGGTGTTAGCCCACCCAACATGGCTGCCGCCACTCGGATAATGACGCTAGCCCTGGTCTTTCACCTCTGGATGGGTTGAGATGGGCTACTTCGAGCGGGGTGGTAAGTTGGCTGGGGTAATGATGATCGCCGCGTTGCTGGTAATGATGGCGCCGGCTATTGAGGTAACCGTAAAGCGACTCTGGAGGGTGTTCGAATGACCGGAACAAACAGCGAAGCGGACTGGCTTCAGCGCATCAGGATTGCTTTCCGACTAACACCGGTTGCGTTGATGGTTGCGACGATGTACGTGGTCGCCGTTGCGCCGGTCAGCATCTTCCGAGACGAGGCCGATCGTCCGCTCGACTACCTGGCCGGTGTAGTCGGCATGATGTTCTGGGCGGTGGCTGCGGCGATGCTGCTGGGTGAGATATGACCATCGTGGGCCGCACGCGAATCACCCGGACTGATGCAACGCTGGCGGCCTCGAGGCTAATCACAGCGGAGTTCTCGTGAGACTGTTCTGGATAGTTGCACTTGCTACCAGCTACGGGTGCAGTCCTCGGAGTGGAGATCGTCACCAGCGTCAAAATCGGCCCTGTTCTGGATCCGTCGACGACGATCGTCGTTGACAGCGAGCTCGAAGGAGAACAGTCGGGATCAGCGGGTTCTCTTCGCCGATCAACTCGACCCGGGGTCGCGCGCGCCCGCGCGGGCAACGCTCACGCGCAAATATAATGGAAAACTGAGTATGGTGTGTGCGTTGCGGGCGCGCTATGCGCTCGCCACTTCGTCTGGAATCTCGACATCGGGATCCTTCGCCAGGACCTTCTTGACCTTCTTCGCCTTTCTGGCGCTCAACTCGTATTCGAATTCGATGAGATCCGGGTCGATGTAGGGCTGCTTGTTTCCTGGGTTGATTGAGATGAAGTCCTGTATTCCAGTGTCCTTGATGTCCGAGACGACGTCTTTCAGACTGTGCGATGAGTCTTCGACATCCCCGTCGTCATCGCTGCTGTCGATCCGGTCGATCTTATGCTGCTTGTCGAGTTCCCTAAACGACTTCCAGAGGTCTGTTCCTTCCAGATCTGGGAACTTGTCCTTCATGTCGGCAGCGGGCCAGGAGCCCGTTTCGTTCCGCTTGTCAATCGACTCTCGACTATATCCGCGAACAGCACCTCGTGATGGGATATAGAACGCGTACTTCGCCCTCCGCTCTTGAAGCATCGTAGGAACAATTTCCCAGTCTTGAAAACCGAGAAAATAGACGTTATTCTTCATCCTGACGTCCAACAGGTCCTTTTCCAGATTCTTCTGATCTGGGTCCATTGCATCCTTCTTATACATCACCCGAGCAGCGTCCATACTGCAAATCGCCGATTCTTCAGGGCGGTTTGACAGCGCCTGCTTGAATTCGTCCCGGCCACCCCAGACGATCGTGTCGAGTACGGATTCTGGCGTAGGCTCGACACCACGTACCTGCTGATATATCCAGATTGATTGGAGGATAAATGTCGACTTACCCATCCCCTCGTCACCGATAATCGGAATGACTGCATCGAAGTCTTCCGTGATTTTGTCTCGATACAACCGTTCGTAGTACCGTCGAGTAGGTTCTAAGGGCTTCATGGTTACATCCTTATGCCGGAGTTACTGACGCGACTATGCTGGAACAGGATAGCGAGGAGCAGGACGTGGCCGACGGCGACGTATCCAACAGCGATGGTCAACAGGAACCACGTCATTCGAACATGTCCTTGACTGATTCGTCGATGGGATCGAGCGCTTCTTCCTGCTTCTCGCTCCGGCCGGCAGCGAGGTAGCCAAGCTCGAGCCCAGCCGTGTTGAGGTCCTGGACGAACTGCTCGAGCCAGTCGGGACACTTGCGATGGAGCTGGACGCGCCGAAGCTCCTCAAGATAACCCCGCTCGACGTCGTCGGCACTACCCTCCCATCGACTGAGAATCTCGTCGTACTCCTTGACCGACTCGCGATCGCGTTCCATATGCTGCTTGAGCAGTATTGCCGGGGCAAGCATCTGGGATCCGGCCCGTGATGCGAGTTCGGCACTGACACGGGCGTCCTCAACGTGCGCTCGCTGAAGTGTGGCCCAGGCGTCGGTCGCGTCTTGTATCGACTCAGCAATCCGCCGACTGACGGATTGGTAGTCACTATATCCCTGCCAGCGCGTGCTCACTCCGCGTTCCTGATCGTCGCTCATGCTACTCATGAGGATGGACTTCGAGGAAGGCCGGGCCGTCGTCAGGGTTCACGAACTCGACGGAGACCTTCGTTCCCTTCTCGTTGGGAAACGGTTCGGGGTCAAGATTTGAGGATATCGTCAACCGCGTGTTGTCCTCGTCGCCGGTAAGTTTGAACGATCCAACAATCTTCCGCTCTGGTCCAGTTTGCTGGCGGCGGTGTGATGTCGCCATATGTCTAATCGTCTAGGAAGCGATTAAAAAACCACCAGCAAAGCATAGCTAATCGGTTAATCGGCAATAGAACACCTATCAATTCCCCGAACTAATTATATGTTAAGACCTCGCTGTGGTGAGTAGGTGGTGACGAAAAATACCCCACATGTTTAACAAACTAAGCAAGCTGACCCCGGACGACGACCGCGCACAGGGTAACCTCACAAGCCTCATCATCGGTGTTCTGATCAGCGCAATCGTCGTCATTCAGGTGTTCATCCCGACCGTCAACGATGCGGTTGCGTCCTCGAACGCAAGCGGGACGACGCAGACGATCCTCGAGCTGCTGCCGCTCTTCGGCGCGCTGCTCGTGATGATCGCGCTGGCCGCACCGCTCATGCGCCGCATCTAACGGGGTCACATCATCATGGCAACGAATGTAGCTCGTGTCGCGATCGTTGCGGTGATAGCCGTCGTTTTAGTGAGTCCATTCATCAGCGTCGTCGACTCGAACGTTGGCGAGCAGAGTGTCGCCAACGAGTCAGTGACGGCTGACGTCGGCAACTACGTCGAACTCGACGGCTACCAGCTGGTCGACGGCTCGGTAACCGTCGAAGCAGAAGATGGGACCTCGTACTCCGAGGGATCGGACTACGAAGTGGACTACGAATCGGGCGAGTTGCAGGCCCTCAGCGGCGGTAACATCTCCGACGGAGAGACGGTCTACACCAGTTACGACTACGAGAGCACCAGCGGAACGACGACGACGATCGCGGGACTGCTCCCGCTGTTCCTCGCACTGCTCATCTCTGGTCGTGCTGGCGAGAGCCGTGATGGACCGGATGTAGTCCCCCATCCCCAGAATTCCATGCTTTTAGTACCCGCAGTTACGATAACGCTGGTCGGCTTCGTCGTCTGGGGAGCCGGCTATATCTTCAACCTGAATGGTCTCGCGTCGATCGGTGCCGTGCTGGTCGTGGCAGTCGGCGCGATGGTGATGACTGAAGGCCTCGAGCAGCGCGACGGCAAGGTCGAGGAGCAAGTCGACTCGAACACGACGGAGATCTCGTACCAGACGTCCGAGATCGACTTCATCGGCAGCTTCAGCCTCGGATTCGTCTGGATGCTGCTCGGTGGCGTTTTAGTTATGCGAGGTGTCGATCCAGATGCCTAACAGACAGCCAAACCTCAACGAGACGGCAGACGACGGTCGCCCGCGCGACGGTCTGGACGTGTACGGCAAAGCAATCGACTCGTCGGAGGTCGACGAGTTCCTCGACGATAACAACCTCGGCCTGGGCTACTACGAGGACGGCGAGCGCTGGCAGCAGGTCGAGTCCTACCGCTACGGAATGTTCGGAGCGTCGGCGTTCGGCGACCGCATCATCGACCGTGCGGTGGAGGAAACCAAGCGCAAGCTCGCCCTGGAAGGCGAGGCGTTCTACGACGAGCGAGCAGAGACGCCGCGTGCGATCGAGGGCTGGGAAGATCTCGACGAAGACGACCGCGAGGAGAAGGATCGACGCCGGTTCATCGAGCGCAAGGGCGAGGAGATCTGGAAGGCCCTATCCGACGAACAGCGCCGAGAGGCGCTGGAGACGGCGACGGGCGTCGATCAGCGCTGGACGCCTCCCCACTGGCGAATGGTCGCGGTGCGGCACGAGACGTCGCGATCGCGCGGCGCTCGCCTGCTGGACAACCTGTTCGGGCGCGAGTCGGTAAAGCGGATCATGGACGAAACGGAGGACAAGGGCCGCTCGCTCCTCCGGAGGGATAAGTGATGGCGACCGAAGCAACAGACGGCTCTGACGTCGGTCCTGATCTCCCCGAAGACGTGACGCCAGCCGTCGACGAGGATCCAGACGAGGATCCTGACGTTGTTACACTCGACCCGCCGCGACTCAAGTCTCGGCTGGGGACGTTCGGAAAGGTCTGGAAACAGTACAAGCATCAGAGGAAGCTCCAGAAACTGGCTGGGAAGGGCTACGTACGCTGGTATCTCGTCGAGGACTCGTTCCCGTCGCCGAAGTTCGTCAAGCCCGAGAAGAAGGGCGGCGGCGTCAGGGAACTCGAGCACAACGGCCAGCGCTACCTGTTCCCCAGGGAGGCGTTCCTGCCAGATCGATCGACCGGGATGTGGACCGTCGTCCACAAGTCCGGGGAGCTGGATCCGATCCCACTCCACGACCCGACCGAGTACGCCCTCTCCGCAGACCAGGCCGAAGAGTGGCTCAACATGCGCGTCACGAGCAAGGCTCCGTCCCTGTTCGACCGGATCGACATGGACAAGTCCGACGTGATGACCTACCTCATCGCCGGGATCATCGCGCTGGCAGTCCTCCAGGGGATGTTCGGCGGTGGTCTGCCATGAGCACCAGACGTTCCGAGTACTCCGTAATCCAGAAGCGTGGGCAGTACGGCAAGGAGGAGATCGTCTCGGCGGACAGCCTCGAGGAACTCCGCGAGAAGATCGAGGCCATGGGAGGTGAATCATGGGACTGAGAGAGAAGCTCCGTAACGCTGCCGGTCACGGGCGCGACGCCGCGAGTCGTGCCGGCAACCAGGCACGACGGCAGCTGTCCGATCTCGAACTCAGGCAGATGGCCGCGGAGCTAGACAGTGGCTCGGGAGGTCGGTCTGATCCTCCCGAGGACGAGGCCGAGCGGATGTTCGCCCGTGCGGAAGAGAACGCCTCAACGGCCGCACCGGTCGACGCGACACTGGTCCCTGGACGACCCGAACAGGTCGAGCACCTGGCCGCCGGGAACGGCGGTGACGGTGAAATGGAGTCGTTCGTTCACAGCGACGGGCCGGGATTCGAAGCGACCAGCGATGACAACGACCTGGACATGGAATCGTTCGTCGTCAGCGGGGGCGACGACGATCGCGAGGACAGCGACGACCCGATGACGTTCGACTCACCGTTCTGGGGAGGTGACGAGTGATGGTTGCTGGAGACGAGGACGGTGACGGGATGGTTGACAATCCCGGATTCTTGTCGGGTCATGAAGACGAATCGTCTGAGAGCGGATCTGGCTCGACCAGCAGCGGCCCTGACGATGGCAATGGGTCGACCACCGATAGCAGCCCGGCTCCGTCGCCCTCGCAATCACGTGGAGCACCAATGCCGACTGATCCCATCGACCGATCGACGCAGGACTCGTCTCGGAACGACAGCGTCGGAAACGAGGATAGCGGGGGATCCAACGGCGGTAGCAGCTCGGAACCATCACCCTCACAGTCTCGCGGAGCACCGACGCCGTCCGATCCAGTCGACCGGTCGACACAGGACTCGTCTCGAAACGACCGGAACGGGGACGAGGACAGTGATGAGTCCAGCGGCAGTAGCAGCTCGGAACCATCACCCTCACAGTCTCGCGGAGCACCGACGCCGTCCGATCCGGTCGACCGGTCGACCCAGGAAACGGAGTCCGAAATGGACGATCCGGTGTCTCGCGGACAGCCGTCCCCGTCGGAGTCCAGAGGCGTTCCGGATCAGACGGCCGACCAGTCGTCGCCATCCGCGCCGGAGATCGACCGGGCACGAGAGGCCGAAGATCGACTCCCGGACAGTGATCAGGGGCTGGAAACGTCGGAACCAGACCGATCAGACGTCGGAACCGAGAGTCCGACCGACTATCAAGCCGACGCGGCGGTCACGTACGAAGACACCGACCTCTCAGATAGTCAGGTCCGAAACATCTTCAACCGCGCCCGGGATCAAGCGGATCCGGGCGACGACATCGCACTCGCTGAGACGCCATCCGGCGATATCGCTGCCTACGTCGGTCCAGAGGCAGAGCAAGCCGCAGCGGCCGCACGCGAACAGCGCGCAGCCGAATCGATTACTTCCCAGCTGTCGGAGCGTGGGCTGGAGCGGGGCGACGACTTCGTGCTGGAGGAGACTGACTCCGGGATTCAGGCCGACATAACGCCCCAGTACTACGAAGAACAGGCAATCGAGCAGTCGGACACGCTCCAGTCTCCGGAGGACGTTCGGGTAGTCCAGGAGGGCGACCAACTCAGCGTCGAGGTCACCGAAACCGGGCAGGCCCGCGCAGAGCAAGAGCGCCTCGAGGAACGGGATCAGGCGCGTATCGCGGCGATTCAGGGGCTCCAGAGCCAGACCGACGAGAACCTGACGACTGATGACTTCGACGTCCAGATCGTCGACGGGAACGTCCAGGCTGGGCTCACAGAATCGGGCCAGGAGCGGGTGTTCGGCGAGAATGATCAGCAGTCACCGACGCCCCAGAATCCACAACGCAGCCAGCAGCGCGACCCGGAGCAGCAGATCATCGCGCAGCTGGAAGACGAGACTGGGATGGACGTCACGCGCGAGGACGTGGAGTTCGAACGCGAGGGTGGCCAAGTGACGGGCCGGCTCACGCCAGAAGCTCAACTCGATGCCCAGCAGACCGGTCCCGAGCGCCAGTTCTTCGGGGTCATCGAAGAGGCGACCGGCGTCGAAGGGCAGACAGAGCAGTCGATCGCTCAGACCATCGAGGATGCGTTCTGGATCCCCGGCGAGCCCGTCCGAGAGACGCGACAGGAAGCAGCGAACACGGTCCGCAGTGGGGTCGACTGGGTGACTGACGGGTTCGATACCGTCATCGAGAACGCTGACCAGCAGGCGGAAGACATCACGTCAGACGTGCCGTCTGGAGATCTCGGACGTGCATCCGCGGCTGTCGGCGTGACTGGCGTCGGAACGGGCGTGGGAACCGGAACCGGCGTCGGAACGGGCTTCGGGACTGGGACAGGCCTCGGCACTGGTGTCGGCGGTGCTGGCGGGACCAGCGTCGGTCTGGGCGGCGCGGCGGCTGGTGCCGTCGCCATCCCGGCACTCGCCGCCTACGGAGAGTTCTCCGACGACGGAGAGCTTCAGCCGGGGGACGCCGTCGAAGACCGGACCGAGGTCCAGGTGCCCGACCAGCAGGAGCAGACTGGCGAACTTCAGGTGCCCGAGAACCAGCAGTCAACTGAGCAGGAACTCCCGATCCGAGATCCGACGGTCACCTCTGAGATTGGGATTCCCGATCAGCAGGACCAAACTGATCCGCAGACGATCCAGACAGAACAGATCGTCATCGGCGAAGTCGGTGAACAGACTGGAGACGATGTCGTCGAGATCACGGAAGAGGACCTCGTCGACGATCGCATCTCGGAGCAGCCTGGAAATCGTGCCCCCGGGCAGCGGATCAATCAAGAGCGCGGTTCCGGAATCTCGGACCTCTACAGGCAAGGACAGCAGCGCGAAGTGACTGAGCAAGATGAACCAAGCTTCCAAGAACGAAACCTCCCGTCGCTCGTGGTCCCGGGAGAGAGCGCAGCTGAGCAGTCGTCGCAAGAAGCACAGCAGAGGTCAGATGAAGCGAGCGAACGACAAGTCCAAGAGGCAGATGAGTTAGCGGCTCAGCAGCCCGATATCGGCCAAGGAATCGGTGTCGGACCAGAGACCGGCGTTGGAGAGGGATCGACGGGTAGAGCAGATCCTCTGTCGCGACCCGGCGTCGGATCGCTGCCGCTGTTCAGAGAAGATGCCCGGACCCGCGGTTTAGAAGCTCTCGATACGGCTGCGGTTGCACAGCCTGCTCTGGCACAGCAACTCAGTAATCCGTTCGAGTCTCCTCCTGAGACAGGCCAAGGGTTCCAACAGCCCGATGAGTTCCCGAATCCGAACCAGTTCAGCAACTCCCGGAACCGACGCCGCAGGCCCCGTGATTTCGAATTCAGCGGCGCGGACGGGCCGGACCGGGGTGACGATCCGTGGTCTGCCAGTGGTGGAAGTTCGGGCAACTCGCTCACAACGGGCTGGTTCCAAGAGACGGTCGTCTCGACGGCACTCGGCCCAGATCCCGAGGCGGCCCGCGCCCCCGATCCGGAGACGCTCGAGGGCCAGCCACTCGGTCTCCGGCTGACGGGCGAACTGCCGACGGAGGCACAGGTGACCGGCGACGCGGAGACGCGCGAGGCGATCGCCGACGCCGAGGACCTGTTCACCTTCGGCGGCGACTCGAGCGAAGGAGGGTTCTGGGATGGACGTTTTTGAAGTCCCGTTTGCGCTCCTGACGTTCCTCGGGCTGGTCGCGATCGCGCCGGTCTGGTTCTGGTACATCAACAACTTCCAGACCGTCGATAGCCTGAGCCCGGAGTCAACGTTTCTGGTGAACATTACGTTCCCGCTGCTGGCGTTGCTCTACCTGGCATCGTGGCTCGAGGGTGGTCCGGCATGATGAACGACCGCGCGGCAATCCAACTGACGGATGCCATCCTGGCGTTATTCACGCTCGTCGCAATCCTCGCGATGGCACCGTTCTTCAGCAAGTTCACGTCGATGGCAGCGTCGGAAGCGGATCCGTTCAGCAGCCTGCTCCTCCAGATGACGATCCCGATCCTGCTGATCGGACTGATCCTGTCGATCGGCGCAAGTGCTCGACGAGGAGGGTAACCATGGACGACAGAGCCAGGATCACGGTGCCCGACGTCGCAATGTTCCTCGGCGCGATAGCGATGGTCGGAGCGCTGTATCCAGTTTTCGCGGCCGGCCTCGAGGATAATCTGGGCCAGATGGATCAGGGGACGATCTACCTGTTCCGTCTGATGCTGCCGCTGATGGTCCTGGTCATCTTCGGGCTCATCTTCAGGAAAGCCGCCGCGGGGGGTCGACGATGACGGACGACAGCGCGCCGAGGGCCAGGCTCGGCGTGTACGTCGTGATCGCACTCCTGCTGACGGCCGGCGTCGTCGCTGCGGCGGCCGACTACTGGACTCCGACGCGGAACGTCCCGCTCGGTCACGACGACGGGACGGACGTGATCGTCCAGTGCGAGTGCGAGGTCGACATGAGCAACTTCACGCGCGGGTCGACGATCGTGGTGAACTCCACGGCCGGGAACGCGACCGTCGACGGTGCCGCGGGGACGCGCGCCCGACTCGACAACATCGAGGGGTCGTGGACGACGGTCTCGGAAGTCGACGCCAGCACGGGAGACATCTCGATCAACCCGTCGGACAAGCAGCGCGTGACGGTCGGAGGTGGCCTCGACTCGATCGAGTGGCAACCCGAGAGCGCGACCGAACTGGACGACGGGACTGTCGACTTCCGGTACTCGGCGACCTCGTCGGCGAACGTCTCGATCGGCGGCCTCCCGGGCGACACTGACGTCGCGGCAATCGACGACCAGTCGGACGAGATTCTGGCGACCTCGACGACAAACGCGGACGGACGGGCAACGTTCCAGGGTCTGTCCAGCGGTGACCACGACATCCGGATCCGGAAGACGCCGGAGACGCTGTATATCAGGGACGAGCAGACCAACGAACTGCTTGATAACGTCTCTGCCGAGATTCGGTTCTACGTCGACGATAAGGAGTCGACGGAGGTCGTTGAACGGCAGTCCTCTGATGGGACGGTCAACTTCACCGGCCTGCCGAGCGACGCGCAGTTCGTCGCGCTAGTCGACGCGGATGGATACCTCCCACGACGAGTCTACGTCGAGTCGCTCTACCAGCAGCAGGACATGTTCCTGCTGAACGAGTCGGCCGAATACAACTCGAAGGTCTTCGAGTACAGCGATTACACTGGCCGATTCGGAGCAGACAATACGGCACTCCTCGTCCAGCGAGCGATCAACGGATCGTGGAGGACTGTCCAGGGCGACGTGATCGGATCGACGGGTGAGTACCGCGTCCAACTGGCGAATAACGTCAGGCATCGGCTCGTTGTCCTCAACACGGAGACTGGCGAGCGAATGGTCCTCGGTCCATACACTCCCATTGCGGACGGCGCACAGCAGATTCGGGTCCACGCCGACGGCGAGATCGAGATTCGCGACGTCGGGCCGATCGTCAACAACAAGCCGATGCTCGGGGTCGTCCCGGCGGGCCAGACGGACGTCACGGTCGACGTCCGCGAGCTCGACGAGTCGGTGTCGTCGTTCAACGTGACGGCGATTCGCGAGAACGAGACGAACTCGACGGTACTCGCGAACGACTCGGCGACAGGGGCCGGGAGCCTGACGCTCTCACTTGACCTCAGCAACATGAGCGACAGTACACTCGTGGTCAAGACCCAGTTCGAGATGGACTCCGGCAGAAGCGGGACCAGATACCGGAATTACTCGATCAACCGGCAGTTCGAGAATCCGAACTCGCTACTGAGCGTCGCAGGTGACGTGCCGTCGTTGCTGCCTGCTGGCGACGTGGCGGCGTTCCAGACGATGGTGTCGGTCCTGCTGTCGATCCTGATGGCGGGCGCTGTGGCGACCAACTATCGTCTCTCGTCGGAGTCGATCGGGCTGGTGGTCGTGCTGGTGCTCGCGGCGTTCAGCGTGATCGGCTGGGTACAGTACGGGCTGGTCTTCGCCTCGAGCGTGGCGTGGATCAGCTTCACCGCGCTCAGGAGGGGGATCTAACGATGCGGTTCTCGCACGTGATCCTCACGTACTTCGTGATCGGCGCAATCATGTGGGGTGGCGGTGCGATCATGTGGGACTCGGCTGGTGTCGGGGGCTTCATCATCGACGACCCGACGACCGGCGGCGTAGACGCCAACGAGTCGACCGCGGACGATCTCGAAAATATGGGTGGACCGATCCAGCAGTCGCTTCAGCAGCTGGGTGGTCCACTTCTGGCAGTTTGGAACTTCATCGTCAAATTGATCGGCTACGTGTTCTGGCCGATTACAGTCCTCCAGAGCGCGAACGCACCGCCGCGCGTGACAGTCCTGCTCGGCGGGTCGTTCTCGATGGCGTTCATCGGAGCGACTGTCCGACTGATCCGGGGGAGTGCATGATGAAGAAACGAACCAAGCAGGCGGTGGCGGCCGCGTACGTGGTCGGAGTACTGATGCTGACTGTTGTGGCCCTCACGATGGGTGGAACGGCAGCAGCCGCCAACGACGCGCCATACTACGACAACGAGAGCACTGAGGTCGGAAACGAGACGTGGATGTCGGGCGTCACCGACGGATCGCTCTCGAGCATCCTCGACATGGCGACGAGGGTCGGTCCGTTCATCATCGGGAGCGGGTTCTCAGCCCAGGGCGGCGTCGGCAGTGCCGGCGTACTCCTGACCGGCCTGCTCGTCGGTGGCGTGATGGCGGCGTCCGGGTTCCGTGCAGGTGTCGGGACGGTCGCAGGTGCGGTGATCGCCGTCGTCGCGACGTTCGCGATGTTGACGGTCGGGATCGGCCCGACGTGGGCGTACCCGGTGACGCTATTCGTCGTCGGCGTCGTCGCCGCGACGGTCCTGTTGAGAGCCATCCGCTGACTACCCGCTCCCGATGACCCGGCAAATCGGCGAGGTTGCGGGTCACCCAACGAGACAACTATGACCGACGAAGATCCCAACGAACTGCGACAGCGAGTTCGCGAACAGGAGGAGCGAATCGAGCAGCTGGAGAGCATGGTCAAGCGGATGATGCCGAACCGGCGAGACGTACTGAAGGCCGGCGGAGCGGCGGCAGGCGCTGGTCTGCTCGGCTTCGGGGCTGGAACGGCATCCGGATCGGATACGTCCTCACGTCGTGCCGGAGCGCCGGGCGACGAGGTCGACGTCTACCTCGACGAACTGAAGGATCCCAGCGGGGATGTCGTCGCCGACGTCGACGATACGGGCGCAGTCGAATTCCTGCGACCGGTCAGTGTAGAAGAGATGGCCAACGGATGGTTCTATGCTGGCGCGTACGATGGGTCTGATCCTGACAGTAGATTAGATAACGCGCTATCTGACGCTCCGAGCGAAGGGAGTCTTATCTTTCTTGAGCCGATGGAATATTCTTCTAATCGATCATTCGGTGGTATTACGCTGGTCGGTACAGGGATCAGATATCAAGATTCAACATACGTAACTGGGGATTGGACAGTCTCTGGGCCTGAGACGGCTGTTGAACGGGTCTGGCTGGGCGGCTCAATCACAGTCGATCAGCCTGATTGTTTACTCACTAAGATCCGTGGCAACGGTTCGATAACATTTAGCTCTGGAACCTCGGGTGGTGTGGCGGATACGATAGTGGGGGTGCCAGTGACAGACAACGGATCAAACACCATTGGCACTACCTCATAGTGAGAAATACTGGCCGGCTGTTTCAGTCGAGATAGTCGCGAATCTTTAGCGGGATCACGACGACTCCAGGAAGGAGCGAGGCGAAGATCCAGACGGGAGGATCAGATATCGGTGCGTTCTGGATCTGTCCGATAGAGCCAATCGTCACCTCCTGTAGCGTGGCGTTGTTGCTCGCTCGCCAGCCGGACAGGAATCCAACGACGAGCAGCAGCAAGTGAATGTAGGCGTCGAGGAGATACTCAGAAAGCGAATCCCAGTTCTCCATCATGGCTCGGCGTAGAGAACGCTCTCGGCTGCACAGAACTCGGTAGCGTAGCCGTGTGAGTTGAGCAGCCCCTCGCACATCGTCCGTGTCGACTCTCCGACCCGCTCGTCGGAGACGTCGACGACGATCTCGCAGTCGAGATCGACAGTCCCGGCGAGGACTTCTGGCTCTGCACCCTCGGCTTCGACCTTGACCAGATCCGGGTTGTATCCCCACTCGTCGACCATCGTCGTGACGGTTCGACCGTCGATCGACGTGGTGTCTCGAGCAGTGGTTCCTCGATCGAGACCGAGAGCAGAGGACTCGGGCCATCCGTGGCGAGGTCCATCTCGACAGGTTCGTCCGAGTGCCACGCGAGACGGCCGTCTACGTCCACTCTCTCGCCGACGTTGCGTCGGAGGCAGGTGGCGTTCCGTGGATCCGGTTCCACAGCGAGGATCCGCTCGTGATCGTCCTCGAGGCTGGTGGCAAGCTCGCCGATGAAAGCGCCAACGTCGACGACGTGGTCTCGGTCGCTATCGTGGAACTCGGTCGGAGTGGCACCGAAGTACTTCTCTCGAGTCCGGGTCAGTGGATCCGCGCCGATGTGTGAGAGTCGGAGTGCATCGTGCGCACGCGGCACGATCCAGTCCCGACCGTCGCGGTCGTGCTGGAGTCGCCAGGTGCCGTCTGCAAGTCGTCCAAGGCGATGTGGTGTGCGGAGGTTGAAGATCCTCGCGAACGCCGGCTCGGGGACGGCCTCGACGGCCGCCATTGGGTAGTTCCCCTGAAGAGCGAGCTGTCTGGCTTTCGAGACGCTCATGCCAGTAGGGGCGACGTATCTACCTATCAACCCCCATTCAAAGCCCAACTGGCTGTTGATCGGCGGTAGTATTGCGGTTGCAGTGCGGTAGCCGGACCGAGCGCCAGCGAAGGTCCGGGTGTATTTGAAATTCGTGCCCTTAGGTACACGCCCTAAAGGGGGTATGCCCAGCCGACGACAAAGCGCGACCAACAGCCCACCGTAGGCGTCGAGAGAACTGGTAATATTTCAGCAATAAAACGGCTGGAACGCGGTTGCCTTTATAAAATAAACAGGGGGCTGGATAGTGATGCCTCTATCCTGTCGGGCGTCAGCCGCTCTTATTCACGTTCCCGTCAGGCGTGCCAGTAAACGAAACTGAATCGTAGGGGTCGCCCCCGCCCTTCCTGAGGATGCTGCCGTCGACGACGATCTGCCAGCCCTTCCGGGGATTGCCGTCGCGGTCGACCCAGTCAATCAGGCCGTTCCTGATCTTCTCGGTGGGGATACCAGAGCCCTCGGCGGCCTCGAGCCCGGAGCGGAGAATCTTCATAAGCTCTCGCTCGCCGACACGCCGACCGAGCTTGAGGCGAATACGGTCTCGCTGGCTGTTGACAAGTTTGATCCCGTGGCGCTGCATCCACTTCTCAAGGGCAGAGGTGCCTTCGCCACGAAGCAGCGAATCCCGATCGACGACCTCACGAATCGCGTCTCCGGCCCATTCGGTCGTTTCGCGGACCTGCTCGAGGATATCCGTCGCGTGCTGGCGCGTAGCGTCGTCGATGAACTTGACGATCCCGTTGTCTGACTCCAGGAGCGCGGAGAACTTATCGAGGAGACGGTAGACAGCCGACGTGCTGGCGTCGGCGTTCTCGGCGAGTTCCTCGTAGTGCTGGTTCCCGCCATCGGTGAGGACCTTCGCGATCTCGAGGTCGGTATCGGTGACGTCAGCGCGAACGAACTCGCTTTCGACGTGATGCTCGGTTGCATCGCGGAGGTCAGGCAGCGGATTTGAGACGAGTTCGACCGCGTCGCCAGCGTTGCCGTCGAAGTAGGGATCTTCGTCGGTCCAGACGTCCGCGTCGGGCGTGACGGGAACGTCAGCCCAGTAGAGGATGTTGTGGACGGCCTCGTCGAGCTCAGAGACGACCTCGTCGCGCTCGTGCCAGTCGAGAGACTCGCCGGGGTGGTACTCACTGGAATAGGACATCTCGATCTTCGGATCGGCGAGCGGATCATCGTCGCGGTCCGTACTCTCTGAACGAACGTGGAATGGGTGATAGCACTTGAAATGCTTACCGTAGGACTGATCCTCAAGCAATAGGTCCCAAGTATCGGGATCGATCGCGACGCTCTGGTAGTGGCCCTCAATCTCCTCGTGGTCCCACTTGTACTCGCCACGGCCGCGCTGATCCTTTGCGAAGTCGGCAATCTCGTCGATGATGCCGCCGGACCCGGTCAGGTGATCCTGCGCGACAGCCCGATCGAGACGCCCGTAGCGTTCGAACTGGTAGATGCTGGAGTACGGGTGCGGATTTTCGTGGAAGTAATCCGGGTTCAGGCCGATGTGATCAGCGAGTGCCTGAAGCAACTCGAGCGACTCGTCGACTGAGAGGTTTGTCGTGATGGACTGGACGCGAATTGACTCCGGGCAGTCGTCAGGCATCGACTGGATCGGGTTCCCGGAGTGGACGTTCATCGCGTCGGGAAAGCCGGGCCGGAACTGGAAAACAGCGTCACGGTCTCCCCAGTCGTCGACAGCCTCGAGCTTGTACTGATATTCGTAGAGTCCGTCTTCGAACTCATCGGGATTCTCGGGATGGGCGAGCTGACCGTTCCAGTGCTTGGCACCGACGATCTCCCAAGTTTCGCCGCAGGCCTCGAACGGGCCGAGAGTCTCGTCGTGATCGGGCTCGAAGACACTGACGACGCCCCAGTACGGAGAGAGGCCGTGATCCTCCCAGAGAAGGTTCTGGCCCAGACCGTGAGTCTCGAGGCCGATCGGGTTCTCCTCCTCTACGATCATTTGTCGACCCCCCGTTGATCGGCCTCGCGATCAGCGAGATAATCGCGCCGACGCTTGATCTTGTCGCGGACGTCGCCATCGACGCCAAGGCGGCGAGCGACTGCGAGCCACGCGGCGGCGACCTCGGGCTCGCTGATGCCACGGATCCGTGGTGTCGGATCCATGTCCGTCTGCGGTGCAAGCCACCGAGCCGGGTCTTCTCCAATATCGGCCTTCAGCCGCGGGAACTCGGTGCGATCAACTTCCGCGACCTGTCCTCCGTCAGCGATGAGCCGTTGGTCGTCAGCGTCGTCAGGTGTGGGGATTCGCCCGACGCGGTCCCCCCACAGCGTTTGCAAGTGATCCCACTCGCAGTCCCGAATCGCGTCGGACGGTTCGGTAGCTGGAACGAGCGAACGTGGCCACTCACTCTGGCGATCGGAAAGCGCAGCAGGAACGATGCCGTTCTCGCCTTCGTATCCTTCGTGAGAGTAGCGGATGACGTAGGGCTCGGTGGGGTGAGCGTACCGGATCTGAAGCATCCGGCCGCCGTACTCGGTCGCCGCGCTGACGGCGTAGACGCGGGGTTTCTGGCCGGCGTCGGCGTCGACACCGTGCTCGATCCACGACTGGGGGATCGGGTGGAACTCCCAGTCGTCGACCTCGACAGGCCAGGTCACTGCTGCTCACCTCCGTCGGTGACGGGAGCATACTGCCGGTCGGCCCTGTACTCGCTCTGGCAGTCAGCGCAGAGGTCCAGATGATGCTGGTTGATCCGGATCTGGATCTTGTGCTGGTCGGGATCGATATCATCGCCGCAGTCGTCACAAGTGAGGCGGCCACCGTCGGCAGCGACCTCGGGTGATCCCTTTAGCAGCGGATCCTTCTCAGGCTTGTAGGTACGACAGCCGACCCACGGGAGATCGTCGTCTCGACGAGGACATCCCTCGTAGTGACCGTACTCGATAGGCTTGTTGGGCGACTCAGTGCAGCGTGCGAGGCAGCGCGGACAGATGAACTCCGAGTCCTTTCGGACTTCCGTGTGGCCGGTGTCGCCGATAACGGACTCGGAGCTCACGGCCGACACCTCCCTTCGTCGAGAGCAGGACAGCTTTGCTCTCCGTCCTCGATGGTGCTCCCGCAGAACTCACAGATGAGCGGGAGGGGCTGGTCGTGAGACCGGCGAGTCCGGCTCACGCCGACCACCTCCCGAACGCACCGCTCTGGAGTGGCGGAGTACAAGCGGCAAGAAGCGCCGCTTTACTTTTATACGGAGTGGGGTCGGAGGGATTTGAACCCCCGATCGGCTGATATCTCCGGTTGCGCCTCGGTACTCCAGAGGGTCATCAACGCGATCGATGATCAGTCGATCGCTCAGTATATCAGCTCTGGAGCGTCGTCACCGGGCACGTAGCCTCTGGAGTCAGCCGCCTTCCCGGACTAGGCCACGACCCCGCACCAGCCACTTTGCTGGATTCCCCTAAAGGGATTACGATTATTCGTCGCGGTCGGTCGTCGCCCAGTCGCAGTCCTGGCACTTGTAGCCCGTGACGAACTCGACGGCGCTGGGCATGTAGCCGACGGCGATGACGTCGCCGCCGCAGTCGGGGCACTCGCGGTCGGCGTCCTCGATGTCCTCGGCGTCCAGGACGTCTTCGTCCTCAATCAGCTCGGCGAGGCTCTCAGGGGTGACCATCCGACCCTGAACCACGCGGTTCTCGGTCATGGAAGCGAGGTGGACCGTGACGGCCCTAAACCTTCTCATACTGCCGGTTGCCCGTACGGGGCGGATTCGACGCCCGGAGCGCCGAACACGGTCTCACTGGGACAGCCGTCAGTATCACTCACAGCCACGGGAGGCGGTCCTCGTCGACGTCCTCCTCCACCTCCTCGTCGACGTCGACGGTCGGATGGGGTTCGGAGTCGGCCTCGTCGTGGCCGACGCCCTGTGACGCCCCGCCGTCGGCGAATGCGGCGGTGACGTCGACGTGGTCGGGGTCCCACTCGGCGTCGCGCTCTCGGGCCCGCTGGGGGTCGAAGGACAGCAGCGTCGTCACGCCGAGGACGGCCAGCGCGACGGGGGCGTTTCCGAGGACGCCGAAGATGGACAGCGGGAGGACGCCCAGCGCGACGGCGCTGCCGAAGCGGAAGCGATCGATGTCGACGGCGTTGCGGAGCCACGGGGCGCTGAGCGCGGCGGCGAGGGCGAAGGCGACGCCGACGCCGGCGGACGCCGCCGCGCGGAGCATGAGCGCCGGATCCGTCTGGACGGTCAGGCTCACGCCGGTGGGGGTCACGCTCGCGACGAACCCCAGCAGGAGGATGATAGACGGGCGGGGCAGCCACTCGCCGATCCGGGCGCTGGCTGTGCGGCCCGCGATGGCGAGGATGATGACGGCGGCGAAGCGCTCGAACACCTCCAGTCGGAGCAGTCCGCGGACGGTCGGCGCGAGCGCCGCGACGAGGACCGCGCCGGCGATGACCACGGCCCCGACAGTCAGGATCGAGACGGCCATCCTTTTCGGTGAACCCTCCATCTCCGCGAGGATGACCGCGAGGGTCGCGGACCCGCCGAACACGAGCAGGCCGACCTCGACGATGCCGGTGACGGTCGTGAGCCCGCCCGCGAGGACGACGGCGACGAACACCCCGTCCAGCAGGGGCAGGAGCATCACCGTCGCGAGGAGCCTGGTCGCGCCGCCGACGCGTCGCTCGAGGGCGAGGGCAACCGGATGCTGGGAGCTGCTCATCAGGGACTGGGGCCGTCACCCGCGGCCAGTGGGTACTCTCGGCGTCGGTACCGTCCGCCGGACCGGTCGCCGAAGCCGTTCCGCCAGCGCGTCCCCCCGAATGTTTTCACGACCGACTGGTCGACGGTCGTTCCACGGGCGGTGTTCTCGATGGTGGCGCTGGCGGAGCGCATGTATGTAATTATCATTGATTCATGCATAAGCGTTGTGTGAGTTTCGTCCCCACACCACTCGATTCGTATTGCTATCCCGGGTATTCGTTCAGGTATTACAGCCTCTCGGCCTCGAAACTGGACGTACGTTCTCTCCTACCGGAGGTTTCTGTGCCGCCCGCCCCTGCTCTTCCCGTACCGTCGTGGGACGGTCCTGCACGCTGTCGCGCTCTCGCAACGCTTTTGACCTGTCGTCTGCGACGATTTACATGGCGAACGAGCCCGAGCCCTTCTCGGAGAAGCTCCGCGTACCGGAGGCCCTGACGTTCGACGACGTGCTCCTCAGACCCAAGGAGTCCCGCGTCGAGCCGGACGAGGCCGACACCACGACGCGCGTCTCGACGAACGTCACGCTGAACGTGCCCGTCCTCTCCGCGGCGATGGACACCGTCACGGAGAGCGACCTGGCGATCGCAATGGCACGCCACGGCGGCCTCGGCGTCCTCCACCAGAACATGGACGTCGACCAGATGGTCGCGGAGATCGAGCGCGTCAAGCGCGCCGACGAGCTGATCATCCGGGACGTCGTCACCGCCGAGCCCGACCAGACCGTCCGCGAGGTCGACGAGATGATGAGCCGCCAGGGCGTCTCTGGCGCCCCGGTCGTCGACGAGGACGACGAGGTTCTGGGCATCATCTCCGGCACCGACATCCGCCCGTACCTGGAGGTCGGCGAGGAGGACCAGGTCAGCGAGGCGATGACCGACGAGGTCATCACCGCCGGCGAGGACGTCACGCCGCGGGAGGCGCTGGAGCTGATGTACGAGCACAAGATCGAGCGCGTCCCCATCGTCGACGACGACGACCGCCTCATCGGCCTCGTCACGATGCAGGGGATCCTCCAGCGCCGCGAGTACGACCAGGCCGCCCGCGACGAGGACGGCCGCCCCATCGCCGGCGCCGCCGTGGGTCCCTTCGAGGTTGACCGCGCAGAGGCCGCCGACGAGGCCGGCGTCGACGTGCTGTTCATCGACTGCGCCCACGCGCACAACCTGAACGTCATCGAGAGCGCCCGCGAGATCAAGGAGACCGTCGACGCCGACGTCGTCGTCGGCAACATCGGCACCCGCGAGGCCGCGGAGGACGTCGTCGACTTCGCGGACGGCGTCAAGGTCGGCATCGGCCCCGGCTCGATCTGTACGACTCGCGTCGTCACCGGTGCCGGCATGCCGCAGATCACGGCCGTCTCGCAGGTGGCCGACGTGGCCAGCCAGCACGACGTGCCCGTCATCGCCGACGGCGGCATCCGCTACTCCGGCGACGCGATCAAGGCCATCGCCGCCGGTGCCGACGCCGTCATGCTCGGCTCGTACTTCGCCGGTACCGACGAGGCGCCGGGTCGCGTCATCACGATGAACGGCAAGAAGTACAAGCAGTACCGCGGCATGGGGAGCGTCGGCGCGATGTCAGAGGGCAGCGGCGAGCGCTACCTCAAGGAGGAAGAGGAGGACGAGGAGTTCGTCCCCGAGGGCGTGGAGGCCGCGACGCCGTACAAGGGCCCGCTGGCGGACGAGCTCCACCAGCTCGTCGGTGGCATGCAGTCCGGCATGGGCTACGTCGGCGCCGAGACCATCCCCGAGTTCAAGGAGCGCGCCGAGTTCGTCCGCGTCTCCGCGGCCGGCCAGCAGGAGAGCCACCCCCACGACGTGATGATCACGGACGAGGCGCCCAACTACAGCCCCGACGACGCCTGATCGGCCGGCGCCTCACGTTCCGCAGTCCCTCCGTTCTCCGACGATCGCCGTCGCTTCGATCTCGACCACCGCGTCCGGATCGATCAGTCGCTCGACCTCGACCATCGTCGCGGCCGGTCGCACGTCGCCGAAGTACTCTCCGTGGACCTCACCGATCGCCTCCCAGTCGTCGACGTCCGTGACGAACAGCCGCGTCCGCACCACGTCCGAGCGGTCGGCACCGGCCCCGGCCAGCGCGGCCTCGATTATCTCCAGTGCACGCTGCGTCTGCGCCTCGGGGTCGCCCGGCGCGACGACCGCCCCGTCGTCGTCCGTGGCCGTCGTCCCGGCGACGTGGACGTGGTCTCCGGTTCTGATCGCCCGTGAGTAGCCCACCCGCGGCTCCCAGTCGGTGCCCGTCGAAACGCGGACTCGGTCCATGCGGTCCGTGCTCGGACCGCTGACAAAAAGACGGCGCTCCACAGCGCCCTTCGTCGGCGGACTCCCAGGCGGGGCTGCGATACCGGTTCTCGACCGCGCCGGCGCGCGCATTCGACGGACGCGAACCGGACTCCGGGTTCAGCCGGTGTCGGCGGCCTCCGGAAAATCGCTTCCCTACCGGGGCGGGGCTTACCCCTCGAAGTCGCCTGCGGCTACCGCGCCCTCGTCGACGATCCGTTGCTCGGACGGCACCGCGCCGTCCGGCGGGTCATCCTCGAATCCGCTGGGCTCGCCGACCACGATCCGCCCGACCATCCCGAGAGTCTTGTGCGGGATGCAGTAGTAGTCGTAGGTCCCCTCCGTATCGAAGGTGTGCATGAACTCGGCCCCCTCGTCGGTGAGCGTCCCGCTGTTCCAGCCCTCGGCGCCCTCGGGGATCCGATTCACCTCGGACTGGGGATTGTCCTCGGTGTACGCCGTCGAGGAGTGGCTTCCGGACTCGTTGACCCAGGTGACCGTCGCTCCGGGCTCGACGTAGAGGCCGATCGGATCGAAGATGTAGTCCTGACCCTCGGTGATCATCGCCACCTCGCTTCCGCCGCCTCCGGTCCCGCCGGCCGACTCGTTGCCATTCGTCTCGTTCCTCGCCGTCTCGACGCCCTCGGTCGGGGTCCCCTCCGCTTCCGTGGCCTCCGGCTCCGTTTCCTCACCCCCGGCCTCCGTCTCGGTGGCCTCCTCCGCGCCCGGCGACGTACACCCCGCGAGCGCTCCTGTTCCGACGACTAGTCCGGATCCGACTCTCGCGAGGTACTGGCGTCTGTCCATGGTCGCCTTCCCCTAGTAGGACCACGCGAAACCGGGGACTGCTTGCTGGCTAATGGTGTTTAAGAGGGGCGGGTGCGACCACCGGTTTCGACCGTCGGACCGGCCGCGCGGCTCTGCCGGACTGCGAGGCGGAAAACTCCTTGTTGATCCGGTACCTACGCGCCCGCGTGCCCGAAGCCGGCGTCGAACGCGTCGACGACGAGTCGCTGGAGCCCGCACTGTCCGTCCGCAGGGCCGTCTTCGTCGAGGAGCAGGGCGTCCCCGAGGACCGCGAGCGCGACGGCCGCGACGCCGCCGCCGTCCACTTCCTCGCGTGCGAGGCGGGCGACCCGGTGGGGACCGCACGGCTACGGCGGGTCGACGACGCGACCGGGAAGGTCGAGCGAGTCGCCGTCCTCCCCGACCACCGCGGCGAGGGATGGGGCCGCCGGCTGATGGCCGCCGTCGAGGACGAGGCCCGCCGCCGCGGCCTCGACCGACTCCGGCTGCACGCCCAGACGAGCGTCGAGGGGTTCTACCGCGCGCTCGACTATCAGACGACCAGCGACGTCTTCGAGGAGGCCGGCATCCCCCACGTCGAGATGGAGACGGAGCTTCGATGATGAGAATGCTTTTCGCCGTCTGGTCGTACTCCCGGTCGTGACCAGTGAAGTCGTCGTGACTGACCAGGACGAACCGGGCGCCGCCATCGGGATCCGATGGTCGGTCTTCGTCGAGGAACAGGACGTCGACGAGGCGCTGGAGTTCGACGATAAGGACGACGAGGCCCGCCACTTTCTCGCCCGGGTCGACGGCGACCCCGCCGGGACCGCCCGCGTCCGCCTGATCGACGGGGAGACCGCCAAAGTCGAGCGCGTCGCCGTCCTACCCCAATACCGGGGCGAGGGCATGGGCCGTCGAGTGATGGAAGCCGCGCACGACTACGTCCGCGATCAGGGCCGCTCGCGCGCCGTCCTCCACGCTCAGGCTCGCGTTTCCGAGTTCTACGAGTCGCTCGGGTACGAGGAACTCGGACCCGTCGAGGACCCCACCGGGATTCCGCACGTCGAGATGGAACGGTCGCTGTAGGCGATTTCGCTGTTCCGTCGTGGCGAGCACACGCTACGCGGTGCTCGTCGGGTAGTTCGCGGCAGAAAGCGGGCCGGAAGGGACTGAGCGAACGCATCGCGTTCGCGAAGGTCGGAAGACGGCGGAGCCGTCTTCCGGGATTTGAACCACGGTCGGAGCAAAGCTCCTCCCTGCTTCGAATCGGTAGTGTTCAGATTAGCTGATTCCATGCGAAGCTGAACGATTTGAGCCAGTCGTCGGCTGTGTCCGCTTCGGCGTTGCTGAAGCAGTTTGAGAACGAAGATGTACGGCGTTTTATTTCTCGAAAGACACGTTCGACACTGTTTCGATTTCCATGGCGTTCGTATTTGAAATCGAGGCCGTGTCGCTGGCAGGCGTCTTTCAGCGGTGTCGCACCATCGACGAGAAAGACGGCGTCGTCGACATCGTGTTTCTCGCGGAGCTCGGTGAAGAACGCACGAGCGAGAACGTTTGTTTTCGTCGGTTCAAGCTGTGTATGGAGTAATTCGTTCGTGTCTGGATCGACGGCAGCGTACAGCCAGTAGTGCTCGTCATCGAGTTGGATCACGGTTTCGTCGACCGCGACGTGATCCGGTTCTCGCCCATCCTGGGGCTGTAGATCGGCTTTGTGAACCCAGTTGTGAACGGTTGACCGAGCGCGTTGGACACCGAATACCTCAAGAAACGAGACAGTATTCGAAAGCGAGAGTCCAGCCAGATGCAGCTGAATACTGAGCTTCATCAGTAGTCGCGGTGTCGCTTCTCGCTCCACAAACTCTAACTCGATCTGGTCCAAACAACCGCTGAGGCGGTCGGTTTTTGGTATAGAGCACTAAAAACCGCATCCGCCTCACCTTTCAATCTTATCTGAACACCGCCTTCGAATCCCTCCGTAGCGTTATCACTGCTCACGTTCGTTCGCAGGATAACGGGCCGGAAGGGATTTGAACCACGCCCAGACGTGCTCGCTACGCTGCGCGCGTCTGGTCTCGTTCAAATCCCTGTGCCGCTTTCGCCGCTCACGAGTTTCGAGCACACGCGACGCGGTGCTCGCTGGGAAGTTCACAGCAGAAAGCGGGCCGGAAGGGATTTGAACCCTCGACCGACGGCTTAAGAGGCCGTCGCTCTGCCAGACTGAGCTACCGGCCCTCGCACTTCGACGTAACGGGGTTTGGATCATATACGTTTCCCTTCGGGGACGACGTGGGCCGGGGTCACACGCCCCTCGTTCGATGGCACCAGCCACCCGACACAGCGACCGTCTCGGGGCGCGTCCCTGGTCGAGAAGGTGTCTTTAAAGTGGATCCCGCACCGATTGGTGATATCAATGAGTACCGGCATCACGATGGCCTCGATGTCGACCTACGCGATTCTGGGCTGTGGGAGCGTGGGCCACGCGGTGGCGGAGGAGCTGGTCGACGAGGGGAAGGACGTCCTCATCCTCGACCAGGACGAGGGGCGGGTCGAGGCGCTCCGTGATCAGGACCTCAACGCGCGGACGGCCGACATCGCCGACGAGAGCATCGTCTCGGACCTGACCGACCGCGACGTGGTCCTCATCCTCTCGCCGGACGTCGAGGCCAACGCGGCCGCGGTGCGGCACATCCGGGCGTCGGGCGGCGAGCAGTTCGTCGTCGCCCGCGCCGACGACCCGGTGTCGGCCGACGACCTCACCGAACTCGGCGCAGACGTGGTGGTCAACCCCTCGGCGGTCATCGCCGACTCGGCTCTGCGGGCGCTGGAGACGGGCGAACTCGAGTACAAGGCCGGCCAGCTCGGGGACGTCATCGACGCGACGGAGGAGCGCATGGCGATCATGGTCCACCGCTCGCCCGACCCGGACTCCATCGCCAGCGCCGCCGCGCTGCGGCTGATCGCCGCCGACCGGGACGTCGATGCCGACATCGTCTACGAGGGCGAGATCGGCCACCAGGAGAACCGCGCGTTCGTCAACCTGCTGGGGATCGAACTCGTCTCGCGCGGGGACATCGACCTCGAGGACTACGACACCTTCGCGCTCGTCGACGCGGCCAAGGGTGGGGAACCGGAGGTCGATCGGGTCGACGTCATCATCGACCACTACGAACACGACCACGACCACGACGCGACCTTCGAGGACATCCGCCCGAACGTCTCCTCGACCTCGACGATTCTCACCAAGTACATCCAGGAGCTGGACCTCAGCCTCGACCAGGCCGTGGCGACGGCGCTGCTGTACGGCATCCGGGCTGAGACGCTCGACTTCAAGCGCGACACCACGCCGGCGGACCTGACCGCGGCCGCCTACCTCTATCCCTTCGCCGACCACGACACCCTGGAGCAGGTCGAGTCGCCGTCGATGTCTCCGGAGACGCTCGACGTGCTCGCCGAGGCCATCCGCAACCGCGAGGTCAAGGGCTCGCACCTCGTCTCGAACGCCGGCTTCATCCGGGACCGGGACGCGCTCTCGCAGGCCGCCCAGCACCTCCTCAACCTCGAGGGGATCACGACGACCGCGGTGTTCGCCATCGCCGACGACACCATCTACCTCGCCGCCCGATCGAAGGACATCCGCATGAACATCGGGAAGGTGCTCAACGACGCTTTCGGCGAGATCGGCGACACCGCCGGTCACTCGACGGACGCCAGCGTGGAGATCCCGCTGGGCATCTTCACCGGCATCGAGACGAGCGAAGACAAACGGGACACGCTCCTCCGCCTCGCGGAGGAAGCCGTCAAGTCGAAGCTGTTCGAGGCGATGGGCGTCGACAGTTCGGGCGAGGGCTCGAACGGGAGCTAGGCCGCGACCTCTTCTTCGGCTTCCTCGTCGGCCGGCTCGGTCAACCGCTCGACGATGTCGTTGACGATCACGACGTCGCCGACCGCCTGGACCCACCGGTAGGGGAGGATCACGCCGCGGGAGCTCCGCGCGTCCGCGCGGAACAGCTCGTGGTTCAGTTCGTGGAGGGCCAGGCCCGTCACCGTCTGTTGCTTGAGGTCGAGGCGCAGGTCCTCCACTTCGCCGACGAAGACCCCGTTCTTCGAGTAGACTTCGCGACCGACGAGCGTCGTTATCTCCTGGGGGACAGTCTCTCGATCCATACCTGCCCGGTGGATAGCTGGGACCTTAACTTTTGGTAGACGTCTGACGCGCTGTCCGACGATAACCGCCGTCCACCGATGGGTTGGGGCTGCGCGCGTCGCCCGTGCGCCCGTCGCGCACGGGCCCGCGGCCGTTAAGGTCGACTGGCGGGAACACGCTTCCATGAGCGACGCGGACGACATCGAGTCGATTAGAGAGCAGAAGATCGAGCAGCTCAAGCAGTCCCTGACCTCGCCGGACGAGCCAGTTCACGTCGAGGGAGCGGACCACTTCGAGGACCTCACGAGCGACGGCGTCGTCCTCGTGGACTTCTACGCCGACTGGTGCGGGCCCTGCCAGATGCTGGAGCCGGTCGTCGAGGACATCGCCGCGGAGACGGACGCCACCGTCGCCAAGGTCGACGTCGACGAGCACCAGTCCCTGGCCGGCCAGTTCGGCGTCCAGGGCGTCCCGACGCTGCTCCTCTACGCCGACGGCGAACAGGCCGAGCGCATGGTCGGCGCCCAGGACGCCGACCGACTCCGGTCGGTCGTCGAGTCGTACGCGTGAGGTCCGCCTATAGTAGAAATTGAAACTATGTACGCATCGAGGGGCACCCCGGGTACCCCTCGAGTGTGTCAGTGCGTTCAATTTCTGCTATAGCCCCCTCGTTCTGTCCGCCGAACGCAGTCCGCCGGGCCGGAAGACTGACTGTCTGGGCTACGTAGAGTGGTACCATGCCGTCTACGGTGGTTCACGTGGCCTTCGCCGGCATGATCGCGGCGGCGCTGCTGGGTGACGCGTTCGACCGGCGCTCGCTGCTGGTCGTCGTCGGTGCCGTGGCCGTCGCCGACCTCGACGCCTTCGTCGGCCTCGTCGCCGTCGCCGGCCACCGAACCGTGTTCCACACGTTTCTCGTCCCAGGAGCCGCGGCGCTGGCGCTGGCGGTTGACCTCCGGGTCAGCGACCGGTCGGCCCTGCGGTCCCGCTACGGCGCCCGCGGCGTCCGGATCGCGTGGGTGACCGTCGTCGCGTTCGCGGCTGCCGCCATCGGACTCGACCTGTTCTCCGCCGGCGGCGCGAACCCCCTGTGGCCGCTGCACGACCAGTTCTATCAGGTCGGCGGCCGGATCGAACTCTCCGACCAGCGCGGCGTCGTCCAGACGTTCGTCGATCTCAGCCCGCCGGACGCCGACGGGACCGGCGGAGGCGACGCCGGCGGCGTGACCGACGGCGCGTCCACGCAGGCCCGCGGGAGCTCCCGGGAGGTCAACGTCTCGACCGGCGTCGATCCTGACCCCGACGGCGACGCGGACGGGGACGTCGAGCGGCTCTTCCCCATCGTCCGGTCGGGCTGGCAACTGCTCCTGCTGATCGTCGGAACGTTCGTCACGGCAGCTCGCCTCCGCGTCTCGGAGACGGTCGAGGAGTGAGCGGTCGCGTCCGGCGGTCCCCGTTCAGTACCGGTCGGGGACGGCGCCGGGCGACGCCGGGATGCGCTCGACGTCGTCGGTCGCGCTGCGCGCGCTCTCGGTGTCCTTGAGCCCCGTGCCGGTGACGAGGAGGACGACCGTCTCTCCGGGCTCGACGACCCCCTCGTCCCGGGCGCGCTTCAGTCCGGCGAGCGTGGCCGCGCTGGCTGGCTCGGCGTAGACGCCCTCCGCCTCGCCGAGGCGGCGCTCGGCGTCGAGAATCGCCTCGTCGGAGACGGCGACGCTGTCCCCGTCGCTCCCGGAGAGCGCCCGGCAGGCCCGCTCGGCGTTGTGCGGGTGGCCGACGTCGATGCTGTCGGCCCGGGTACCGGTGCCGGCGCGCGGGTCCTCGCCCTGGAATCGATCGTGGATGGCGCTGGCGCCCTCGGCCTGGACGCCCAGCAGGCGCGGCGCGCCGTCGAGCAGGCCCATGCGCTCGAACTCGGCGAGCCCCTTCCAGGTCGCCGAGAGGCCGCAGCCGTTGCCCATCGGGGCGACGACCCAGTCGGCCGCCGGGACCTGATCGGCCAGTTCGTGACCGACCGTCCGGAGCCCCTCGACGGCGTAGGGGTTGACCGCGGCGCTGCCGTCGTACCAGTCCCGGCGGCCGCTCACGCGGCGACACAGCGAGAAGGCGTCGTCGTAGTGCCCCTCGACGGCGAGGACGTCCGCGCCGTAGATGGCCGGCTGGACTGCCTTCCCCTCGGGGACGTCCTCGGGGACGAAGATGCAGCAGTCGAGGTCGGCCCGGGCGGCGTAGCCGGCCAGCGAGGCCCCCGCGTTACCGGTCGAGGCGCAGGTCACGACGTCGGCGCCGCCGGTCAGTGCGCGACTCGCGAGGACGGCGCTGGCCCGGTCCTTGATAGAGCCCGTCGGGTTCCCCCGCTCGTCCTTCAGTCGCAGGTCGACGTCGAGTTCCGCCGAGAGCGCGTCGGCGGACAGCAGCGGCGTCCCGCCGGCGCCGAGCCTGACGGCCGCGCCGTCGGTGGGCAGCAGTGGCTCGTAGTCCCAGATGTCAGCGACGGTACCGTCCCGCTCTTTCAGGGCGTCGAGCGCTGCGTCCTCGTCGTACTGGACGTCCAGCAGGCCCCCGAAGTCGCCGTGGTCGGGGCACTGGTGGCGACCGTCTCCCGGGACGAACACGCGCCCGCAGTCGGTGCACTTCAGTGCGATGGCAGGATTCACGGTGGACACGACGCCGTCGGCGTTCGGTGATAGCTACTCCGCGGTGCGTATATGCCTTCTGGACCACCTCCGAGAGCCCCGACTGGCTGTTCGGACCGACAGTTCAATCCCCGGACACGAGTGCCGAGCGGTATCGGACCGTTGATGTGCGTTCTCCCACAGGTGGCCCCTATGGGATTGCAGGTGCGGGAGCGACTCGGGCTGGCGGACGCCGTGACGCTGGTCAACGCCGTCGTCGGGTTCGTCGCGGGCGTGGTCGCCTTCACCGATCCGACGCTGGCGGCCCGACTGGTCCTGCTGGCGGCCATCGCCGACGCGCTGGACGGCATCGTCGCGCGCCGCGCCGGCAACACCGAGGTCGGGCCGCTGCTGGACTCCATCACGGACGTCGTCTCGTTCGGCGCGACGCCCGCGCTCGTGCTGTTCGGCGTCGCCCGCGCCCGCTACGGCGACCTCGGGGAGATGGACCCAGCCGTCGCGGCCGCCGCGCTGCTCGTCCCCGCCGGATTCGTCGTCTTCTCCGTGCTCCGGACCGCGTTCTACACGGTCTACGTCGGCGAGGACGAGAACCGGCCGGGCATCCAGAACACGCTGGCCGCGACGATTCTGGCCGCCGGCTATCTGGCCGGCCTCGGATCGGTGCCGCTCGTGTTCGCCGCCGCGGCCGTCCTCTCCGTGCTGATGGTCGCGCCGGTCCCCTACCCGAAGCTACTGGCCCGCGACGCAGTCGTGCTGGGCGTCGTCCAGGCCGGGGCCATCGTCTCGCCGGCGGCGCTGGGCCGCGCGTTCCCGCGCATTCTCCTCGTCGCCGCTCTGGCCTACCTGACGCTGGCGCCGCGATACTACTGGGGCGAGTGAGTTCCCCGCGACGCCGTCGACTGCCCGCCGCCGATCACCGCCGCCGGCCGAGGCGACGCTCGAACCACTCCCCGGCCCGCTCGGCGACCGCCTCGAGTTCCCCGGGGCCCTCGAAGAGGTGTCCGGCACCGGGGACGACGTGGAGTTCCTTCTCACAGCGCAGGCGGTCGTAGGCGTCTTCGTTCAACGCCAGCACGTCGTGATCGGCACCGCCGACGACGAACAGCGTCGCCGCCCGGACCGAGTCGAGGGCTTCCTCGGCCATGTCGACGCGGCCGCCCCGGGAGACGACGGCTTCGATCTCGTCAGGACGCCGCGCCGCTCCTCGCAGGGCCGCTGCGGCACCGGTGCTGGACCCGAAGTAACCGATCGGCAGTCCCGCGGCGTCCAGCCGTTCGCGGGTCCACTCGGTGACGGCCACCAGCCGATCCGTCAAGAGCGGGATCTCAAACCGGTTCTCGCGCCGCTGATCCTCCCGCTCGGTCAGCAGGTCGAACAGGAGCGTCCCGAGGCCGCGGTCCCGCAGCGTCTCGGCGACGTAGTTGTTGCGCGGGCTGTGCCGACTGCTGCCGCTCCCGTGAGCGAAGACGACCAGGCCGGTCGCTCCGTCGGGGACGGCGAGTTGCCCCTCCAGCGTGACGCCGTCGACGGGGATCAGGTAGACTGTCTCGGACTCGGCGACCATAGCGTCCGGAGCTACGCCGCCCAGAGGGCCGTCGTTTGTTACCACTCGGCGACGAGGGACTGTCGCCACCCGAACCTTTTTGCGACGGTCAACCAACGTTGCTTCCGTGGTTTACGAGACGGGCAACCGCACGGTCGACGAGGCGGTGCGTCGCGTGCTCGACGGCGAGCGACTGGACCGCCGCGACGGGCTCGCGCTGATCGCCCAACCGGTCGAGGAACTCGCCGCCGCGGCGGACTACGTCCGCTCGGAGTTCGGCGACGGCACGGTCGACGCCTGCTCCATCGTGAACGCGAAGGCGGGCAACTGCGCGGAGGACTGCGGCTTCTGCGCGCAGTCGGCCCACTTCGACACGGGCATCGACGACTACGGCTTCCTCGATCCGGAGGAGATACTGGACGCCGCGAAGCGCGCCGAGCGCGACGGCGCCCAGCGCTTCGGTATCGTCGTCGCCGAGAAGGGCGTCTCGAAGGAGCAGCGTCCCGACGAGTGGGAGGACGTGATCCGCGCGATCCGCCTGGTCCGCGACGAGACCGACGTCGAGGTCGACGCCAGCCTCGGCATCCTCACCGAGGAGGAGGCCGAGATCCTCGCCGATGAGGGGCTCAACCACTACAATCACAACGTCGAGACCTCGCCGAACTACTTCCCCGAGATCGTCGACACCCACTCCTTCGAGGACCGCGTCCACACGCTCGAAGTCGCGAAGGAGGCCGGCATGGACCTCTGCGCCGGCGTCATCCTCGGCATGGGCGAATCCCCGACCGATCGGGTGGACGCCGCCGTCGCCCTGCAGGACGTCGGCGTCTCCTCGCTCCCGGTGAACGTCCTCGACCCGGTCGCCGGGACGCCGCTCGCCGAGGACCTGGGCGGGTCGGCCGACGTCACGACCGAGGAGATCGTCGAGACCGTCGCGGTCTACCGACTGCTCCACCCCGAGGCCCGGGTGCGGCTGACGGGCGGGCGCGAGGCGAACCTCGACGCCGACGAACAGCACCTCCCCTTCGAGGCCGGTGCCGACGGCGTGCTCACCGGCGACTACCTCACGACGGAGGGTCAGTCCCCCGGCGACGACATCGAGGTGATGGAGCGCGCCGGACTGGAGCCCAACACCGAGGCCAACGACTTCGACCCCGAGGCGGTCAAGGAGGGTGGTCCCGACGACGACGCGGCCGTCGACACGGCCGCTGGCACCGCCACCGAAGTGACGACCGACGACTGACTGCAGACCCCCACCCGACGATTACGCATGGACGACGTACGCTTCGCAGTGCTCGGAACCGGAGGCATCGGACGACGAACGCTCGACGTGGCGCGCCACAGGGACGGCGTCACCCCCGTCGCCGCCTGCGACCGCAACGGCGTGGCCGTCGACCACGGCGGCCTCGACGTCGAGGAACTGCTGGAGGCGACGGAGGGCAACATCGCTAGCGGGCCGCGAAGTGGCTCGGGAACGTCGAGTGGCGACGAGTCGCGAGACAGCGGCCCCGAGGACGACGCCGCTGCCGACGGTGGGACGGCGGCCGACAGCGGTTCAGCAGGCGGTGAGGGAACCGACGGTTCCCGATCCTCGTCAGACCTGCGGTCTGACGGCGTCAAGCAGACCGGCGAGCGCGCCGGCGTCGCCGCCAGCGAACAGGGCGAACCGACGGAGTCGCCCATCGACGACGTCGTCGCGGCGTCCGAGAAGGTCGACGCCGTTCTGATGGCCCTGCCGAACCTCGAACACGACTTCATCCCGCGCGTGGCCGAGCGGTTCGCCGGGGCCGACTACGAGGGCGTCCTGGTCGACGTCCTCAAGCGCTCGCGCGTGATCGGGATGCTCGAGGAACGGGCGGAGACGCTCGAGAAGTCGGGCATCACCTTCATCTGCGGCGCCAGCGCGACGCCGGGCTTTCTCACCGGTGCGGCGGCGCTCGCCGCCCAGTCGTTCGTCGAGATCGAGGAAGTGGAGATCTGGTGGGGCGTCGGCCTCAAGTCCGGCTACGAGGACAACCGGGGACCGTCCGCGAGGACGTCGCCCACCTCGACGGCTACGACGTCGAGCGCGCCCGCGAGATGAGCGAGGACGAGATCGAGGAACTCGTCGAGGGCACGACGGCCGCCTGGAGTTCCGCGACATGGAGCACGCCGGCGACGTCCTGCTTGAGCGGGCCGGGATCTGCGACGCCGAAGACGTCACCGTCGGCGGCGTCCTCGACGTGCGCCGGGACGAGAAGCCGACGACAACGACGGTCCGCGTGACGGGCCGGACCTTCGACGGCGAGCGCGGCACGAACACCTTCCAGCTGGACGACGACACGAGCATGGAGGCCAACGTCAACGGCCCGGCGCTGGGCTACATGAAGGCCGGCGTCCTGCGGAACCGCGCCGGCGACTACGGCGTCTACGGCCCGGCCGAGGTCATGCCCGGGTTCTGATCGCGCTCGGATGCGACGCTCTGACGGAGGAGGGACACGCATTATACCGGCCCGCTCGTCGCCCCCGCCATGACTGACCCCGAGGATCTGCTGGCGTTCTGCGAGTTCGGGGAGGACCGCGTGTACCTCCTGGTGGCTATCGCGCGCGCCAAGGAGAACCCGGACGCGAGCCACGGCGACCTGCCGGTGATTCGAGAGATCGTCGAGGACCGCGCGGAACTGACCGAGAAGATGGTGCAACTGGATCACGCGGTCGCCCGTTTCGACGAGCGGTTCCGCCTCTATCTCACCGTGAACGCGCGCGACGCGCTGTCGGCGACCTTCCGACTCCGCGGCCGGATGGACGACTGGCTGGAAGCCCGCCTGCACGGCGGCCGGGGGGTCGTGACGAAGTTCAAGCAGGTCGACAGCGAGTACGCGTCCGTCCTCCAGTCCGACGCCTGCAAGGACGAGACGTACTTCATTTTCGACCTCGACGACGCGACGGCCGAGGACTGCGATCGCCTCCGCGAGGCGGTGGCCGAGCACACTGACGTCGCGTTCGCGACCGAGACGCCCAACGGCTACCACGTCGTCACGGAACCGTTCAACTACAATGAACTGTCCGTCGACGTCGACTACGAACTGAAGACCGACGGGCTGGTGTTCGTCTCGTATATCGGCGACGGCGAGCTGACGGCGGCGGCCGAGGCCGCGCGGGAGGGCGAGGCGTGACCGACCGCGGCTTCGACCTCGGCGACCGCCTCGGCGAGCGCGAGGAGGGGGACCTCCGCCGCCACCTCGACCCGACCGAGTCCGTCGAGACGCGCACGCGCTTCGCAGAGGACCCGAAGGGCGGTCCGCCCCGGTTCGGCGAACCGGCACTCGTCTTCGCGTCCAACGATTACCTCGGGCTGGCGGGCGACGACCGCGTCCAGCGGGCGGCCGAGACGGCGGCCCGGACCGTCGGTACGGGGGCCGGTGCGTCGCGGCTGGTCACCGGCGACACGCACCTCCACCGGGCGCTGGAGCGCGACCTCGCCGACTGCAAGGGCTGCGAGCACACGCTGGTGTTTTCGTCGGGCTACGCCGCGAACGTCGGTACCGTCGACGCGCTCGCGCCGGACGTCGTCTTCTCCGACGCGCTCAACCACGCGAGCATCGTCGACGGCTGCCGGATCGGCGCCGGCGAGACCGTCGTCTACGATCACTGCGACCCCGACGACTTCGCGGCGAGGATGGCCGAGCGAGAGCGACAGGCCGACGCCGACGAATCCTGGCTCGTCGTGACGGACACCGTCTTCTCGATGGACGGGGACGTCGCGCCGCTGGAGCGGCTCTGCGACGTCGCCGACGACCACGGTGCCTGGACGATGGCCGACGAGGCCCACGCCACGGGGGTGTTCGGGGCGGACGGCGGCGGAAACGTCCGGCGCGAGGGGCTGACCGACCGCGTCGACGTCGAACTTGGGACGCTCTCCAAGGCGCTCGGTGCCCAGGGCGGCTACGTCGCCGGCGACGAGGACCTGATCGAGCACCTGCTGAACGCGGCGCGGACGTTCGTCTTCTCGACCGGGCTGGCGCCGCCGGCGGTCGGGGCCGCGCGCGAGGCGCTGCGGATCGCCGGCGAGGGCGACCGACGCGAGCGCCTGTGGGCCAACGTCGACCCCCTCCGAGACGGCCTCGAAGGCGCGGTCTTCGAGGTGCCGGGCGACTCGCAGATACTCCCGGTGCTGGTCGGCGACCGCGACGACGTGCTCGAACTGGAGCGGGCTGTCCGAAAGCGGGGGATCGTCGCGCCCGCCATCCGATCACCGACCGTGCCGGAGGGCACCGCACGTATCAGAGTCGCGCCGACGGCCGCTCACACCGGCGCGGACGTCGACGCCTGCGTGGCCGCCTTCCGAGAGGCGCGGTCGCGATGAGCGTCTGCGTCGTCGGCACCGACACCGGCGTCGGGAAGACGGTCGTCGCCGCCGGCCTGACGGGCTGGCTCCGGCGAGACGGGCACGACGCCGTCGCCGTCAAGCCCTGTCAGACGGGCTACCCGCCGGACGACGACGCGGGCGAGGTGCAGCGGATCGCCGGCAGCGAGGACGCCGCGGTCTGCCTGCGCAGGCTGGAACCGGCGCTCGCGCCGGCCGTGGCGGCCCGGGAGATCGGGGCCGACCTCTCCTACGAGGGCATCCGAGAGGGCTGCCGGGAGCGGATCGAGGCGAACGAGCGTACCGTAGTCGAGGGGATCGGCGGCCTGCGCGTCCCGCTGGCCGACGGCCGGGACGTGATCGACCTCGCCGCGGACCTCGGCCTGCCGGCGCTGGTCGTGGCCCGGTCCGGGCTGGGCACGCTCAACCACACCGCGTTGACCGTCGCGGCGTTGCGCCGCCGCTCGGTGCCCGTGCTCGGCGTGGTCCTCAGCGAGTACGAGGGCGCGACGACCGCGGAGCGGACCAACCCCGAGGTGATCGAGCGCGAGAACGACCTGCCCGTGGCGACGCTCCCGCCGATCGACGTCGCGGACCCCGATACCGTCGTGGACGCCGTCGCGGAGCACCTTCCACGCGACTTCCGCGGCGAAGAATAGGGGGAACGAGTCCGGGCGGGGGGTCCCGGGGGGTGTGACACTGCGGAGCCCGACTGGCTCCGACCGTCGGTACTTGTCTATCACACAAAAGGAAGCGAGACAGTTTACCGCGCCTTCGACCGGTTAAAGGTCGACTGACAGGGCGTTTTCGAGGTCGATACTCTCGGTAAGCAGCTCCTGCATCCGCTCGACGGTGGCCCGATCGCGGGTCCGGCCGGAGCCGAGGACGTCCTCGACGCGGTCGATGGTGGTGCGCGTGTCGGACTGGACGAGCAGGACGGGCACGCCCTCCTCCTCGGCCCGACCGAGGACGGCGCTGGCGGGCCGGAAGCCGCCGGTCAGGACCAGCGCGCGGATCCCCGACGCCTCCAGCGCCGCGGTCTGGATCTCGGAGCGGTCGCCGCCCGTGATCATCACGGCGTCGCGGGTGCGGCGGAACTGCTCGAGCGCGGCGTTGCCGCTCATCGCGCCGACGGTGAACCGCTCGACGTGGGCATCCATGGTGGCGTCGGAGGTCAGCACGTCCGCTCCGAGGTTCCGGGCGAGTTCGTCGACGGTGACGCCGGCCAGTTCCTGAACGCGCGGGACGGCACCGAGCACCGGCACGCCCTGGCCTTCGAGGAACGGCATCACCGCGTCGGTCAGTTCGTCGAGCTCCGAGTCGCGGACGCCGTTGAACAGCACGCCTGCCAGGCGATCGCCGATGGTCTCGGCCGCGGCCAGCACGTCGTCGGCGGTGCCGGCGTCCTCGTAGCCGGAGACCAGCACGACGCGCGCGTCGACGGCCTCCGCGACGTCGACGTCGGTGAGGTCGACGATGCCGCCCGTCGCGAGGTCGTCGCTCCCCTCCAGGACCATCAGGTCGGTCCCCTCGGCCAGGCCCTCGAAGTTCTCGACGACGCGCTCGCGGAGTTCGTCCGGGTCCTCGCGCCCGCGGACGGCCTCCTGGACGAACGTCGGGGAGTAGACGATGGGCTCCATCTCGTGCATCTCCGCGTCGAGATCCAGTAGCTCGCGGGCGAGCATTGGATCCTCGTCGCGGGTCTTGCCGACCGCGCTGAGCAGTCGCGTCCCCTTGGGCTTCATGTAGCCGACGTCGTGGCCCGCCTGCTGGGCGGTCCGCGCCAGCGCGACCGAGATAGCCGTCTTGCCGATGCCGTGGTCCGTCGAGGTGACGAGTACAGTGTTCATAGCTCCTCCTGGTCGATGGTGAGCCGCAGGTCGACCGCCGTGACGCCCTCCGGGGTCGCGACCAGCGGGTTGACGTCCAGTTCGAGGATGGACGGGAAATCAGTGACGAGTTGTGACAGCCGCTGGATAGTTTCGACGATGGCCGCCTCGTCGACCGGTTCCGTGCCGCGAGCTCCGCGCAGCAGCGGGGCGGACTCGATGTCGTCGATCATCTCCGTCGCCTCCGGCTCGGTGACCGGCGCGACGCGGACCGTGCTGTCTTCGAGGACCTCCACGAAGATGCCGCCGAGGCCGAAGAGGACGAGCGGTCCGAACTGCGGATCGCGCTTGGTGCCGACGATCGTCTCCGTACCGGAGTCCAGATCGACCATCTCCTGGACCTGCACGCCGACGATGGTGGCGTCGCGCTGGTACTCGCGGGCGCGGACGACCAGGTCCTCGTAGGTGTCCCGGACGTCCTCAGCGGAGACGCCGACCTCGACGCCGCCGATGTCGGACTTGTGCAGGATGTCCGGGCTGACGATCTTCATGACGACGTCGCCGTCGATGCCCGCCGCGACCCGCTCGGCGTCGCTCGGACTGTCGACGACCTCGCCCTCCGGCGTCGGGATGCCGTAGGCGTCCAGCAGTTCCATCGCCTCGACGCCCAGCCGGTTCGAGCCCCGGTCGACGCCGCGCTCGATGACCTCGCGGGCCCGCTCGCGGTCGACGTCGAACGTCGCCGGTTCGACGTGCTCGCGGGACCGGATCTCGTCGTACCGGCGCAGCGCGTCGAGGCTGTCGACGGCGCGGGCCGGGTCGAAGTACGTCGGCACGCCGGCGTCGTTCAGTCGCGCCTCGGCCGGACCGGTCGACTTCGCGCCCATCAGCGTCGTCGCTACGGGCTGGCCGTACTCGCGCTGGCAGTCGATCACCACCTCGGCGAGTTCCTCGAAGTCCACCACGGCCGTCGGACAGGCCACGACGACGGCCATGGCGACGCCGTCGTCCTGCAACACCGTCTCTAGGGCCAGTTCGAACCGCTCGGCGGGCGCGTCGCCGATGACGTCTACCGGGTTGTAGATGTTGGCCTCCTCCGGGAGCGACTCCGATAGCGTCTCGATGGTCTCGTCGTCGAACTCCGCCAGCGACAGGTCGGCGTCGCCGACGGCGTCGGTGGTCATCACGCCCGGGCCGCCGGCGTTGGTGACGATGGCCACCTCGTCGCCGTCGGGCAGCGGCTGATCGGCCAGTATCTGGGCGTAGTCGAACAGCTCCTGGACCGTCTCGACGCGGAGGACGCCGGCCTGCTCGAGCCCGGCCTCGTATGCCTCCTCGGAGCCGGCCATGGCACCGGTGTGTGAGGCGGCGGCGCTGGCCCCGGCGTCTGTGCGCCCGGACTTCACCATCACGATGGGCGTCTCCCGGGTGACCTCCCGGGCCGTCTCGATGAACTCCGCGCCCTCGTCGACGTCCTCCAGGTAACCCAGGATGACGTCGGTGTCGGGGTCGTCGCCCCACTCGGCGACGAAGTCGCCCTCGTCGAGGACGGCCTTGTTACCGAGCGAGACGATGTCCTTGAACCCGACGTCGCGCTCGGCCGCCCAGTCCAGAACGGCCGTGACGAACGCTCCCGACTGACTCATGAAGGAGATGTCGCCCTCGCGGGCCATCTCGTTGCCGAAGGTGGCGTTCAGACCCCGGGGCGTGCTCATCACGCCGAGGCTGTTCGGTCCGACCAGATTCAGATCGTGCTCCTCGGCGACCTCGCGCAACTCGCGCTCGCGGGCGGCCCCCTCGCTACCGGTCTCGCCGAAGCCGGCGGTGATCACGACGACGTTCCGGATCCCGGCCTCGCCGGCCTCCCGGATGGCGTCGACGGCGATGCCGGGCGGGACGACCACGACCGCGACGTCGATCTCGTCGGCGTCCTCGGCGTCGGCGACGGCGTCGTGGCAGGGCAGCCCCAGCACCTCGTCGGCGTTGGGGTTGACGGCCACGACCTCGCCGTCGTACGTCGCCTGCAGGTTCTCCGTGATCGCCCGACCCACGGCGCCCTCAGATTCGGTCGCGCCGATCACCGCGACCCGGTCCGGCGCGAACAGCGTCGATAGGCGTCCCATGCCTGTGGGACTTCGACCGGCCGCCGGAAAACAATACTGCTGTCGAGGAGCGCTCTCGGCGGTAATCACGGGCGATAGTTTGGGAGGAAAAGGCGGCTATCTGGGTCGGAACGTGTCACCAGCCCGTTCCGTTCGTCTCCCGAGCCCGCGCTCACTCCGTTCGCGCGGACGCCGATTCGTTTTTTGCCGGGGTCGTCGAAGCGCCGAGGATGAGCAGTCCAGACCCGGGAACGCTCTTCGAGGAGTCCGTCGTGGCCGCCGTCGCCGACGACGCCGGCGTCGACGAGGACGAACTCCGCGCGGCGCTGGTCGACCACCAGGAGAGCGTCGAGTCGCTCCCCGGCGTGGAGAACATCGTGTACGAGTGGCGCAAGGAGTACGCGGGCCCCCTCCTGAAGCGGACGGAAGACGCCTACTACCTGCTCGTCCCCGAGCGGGTCTGGTCGGAGTTCGCCGATCACCTCGACATCTCGGAGCCCGAGAAAGCGGCCGTCATCGACGTCCATCGACGGACGGTCGCCGCCAGAACGAACGCTCCCGAGGAGCCACCGGAGAGCGGCGCGTACGTGGCGCTCGGGCGCGACGTGTGACGTAACTGCACGGAAATAGAAAACGAATTTTTGCGATTCGATAAATTTGGTTCACCTAAACGCGAACCTTTAAGTTATATCCAGCCGAATTATAGGACGCCTATGAGTAAGCAGGAGTCTATCCACCAGGAGTTCGGTACCGTCGAGGACAGCGCGCTGCGGCTCGACCGGGAGAAGGCCGAGCAGATCGTCGACGCGCTCAACACGGACCTCGCGGCGACGTACGTCCTCTACCACCAGGTGAAGAAGCACCACTGGAACGTCGCCGGCGCGGAGTTCCTCGACCTCCACGAGTTCCTCGGCGACGCCGCCGAGCACCTCGAGGAAGGGGCCGACGAAATCGCTGAGCGTCTGCAGGCCCTGGGCGGGACGCCCGTCGCCGGCCCCGAGCAGATCGCCGAGCACTCGCCCGTCCCGATGGAGGGCGAGGACGTCTACGACGTCCGGACCTCGCTGGAGAACGACCTCGAGGTGTACGGCGACATCATCGAGTCGCTGCGCGACCACGTCGAGCTCGCGCAGAACCTGGGCGACCACGCCACGGCGGAGATCCTCCGGGAGATCCTCGTCCAGGTCGAGGACGACGCCCACCACGTCGAGCACTACCTCGAGGACGACACTCTCGTCTTCGAGGGCGCGATGAAATAAGGAGAACGCAGCGAGCGGAGACTACCGCCGGAGTTCCACGGTCAGGTCGGTGGCGATCCACCCGTCGGAGTTGTCCTCCTCGGTGAAAACGACCCGATCGGGCGAACTCCTGTGCGCGGTGACCGCGACCACTTCGTCCTCGAGTTCGTCGTCGTCCAGTTCCGCTTCGACTCGTCCGTCCGAGACCTCGCTCATTACGAGGAGTTAGGCGCACCTAAAGCCATAAGGATTTTGGTCGGCCTAATTCCACGACGGCCGGCGGCGACGGGTCCTTTTTGTACCTGACTCGCCAAGTCGGCGACATGAGCACCGGCGACGACGACCTCGGGCGGCAGGTGGGTGAGCTGGTCGACGCCCTCCGAGCCCTCGAGCGGGAGTTCGAGCCCCGCACCGAGGGCGGTCGGCCGCGCCCGCCCAGTCCCCGGGAACTGATGCGGTTCACCAGCGACGTGGCCATCCCCGCGGCCATTCTCGTCCTCCGGACCAACGTGGAGGCGCTGAAGCTCCTCCAGCGGGCGCTGCGGATGGCCGACGGCCGCCCGCCGACGACGGGCGCCAGCGGCGAGGTGCGCGACCGCGCCGAGCGACTCAGCCGCGCGAGCCTCTCGCGGCTCGACGGCGCGCTGGCCGACCTCCAGGACGCCGTCGAGGGCCGACCCGAGGACGAGGACGCGCGTGAGCTACTCGATGAAGCGCGACGGCTGCGCGAGGACGTCGAGGACCGACTCGTGTCCGCAGACGGCGACTCGGACGCAGAGACGGGCGCGCGGGCTGGGGGCATCGAGGACGACGCAGACGAGCCCCGGGACGTCCCCGTCGACGTCGACGCTGAACTGCGGTCCATCAAGGACGAGTTCGACGACGACGGAGGGAGCGGCGACGGCGACGACGCCTGACCCGAGACCCTCCGTCGAAGACGCACGTTCTCCGCCGTCGCTGGCGCTGCTGGCGTTGCTTCTCCCGGACGTGCCCGTGACGGGCGGAAATATAACAATTAAATCATAATGGTTTATGGTGATGTAGTTGGTACGGGTCAACTGCCCATGCCCACGACAGATGACGCGGTCCGGGCGGAGCTATACGTTCGGGAGGACCTGCCGAAACCGGTGCAGAACTGCCGTCGGCGGTGCGTCGCACATCTGGAACGACTCGTCGCGGCGGGAGCGCTCGACGGGTTCGACGTAACGTCGTGGGCGAAGCGCGTTCCCCTCGGGGACGGCGACGCGCCGTCCACCGAGCGGGACTGCTTCAACGAGTTCTCGGCCTGGGCGCGCGAGGCCGGCGTCCGCCTCGCACCGTTCTTCGACACGCGGCTGTGCTACTCGATGGAGACCGGCCAGAAGCGCCGAGAACTGGTCACGCCGGCCGTCTGCCTGGCGCTCTACGACGGCGACGGCCTCCGACAGGTCGCCCCCTACGCGACTGACGAGGGGACGACGACCGTCTCGGAGTGCCTCGACGACCTAGCCAGCGAGCTGCTGGACGAGCGGGACCGACGGGCCGGGGTTGGAACGGCCGACTGATCCCGCCCGTTCGCGCCGTCGCGCTCACTGAGTCGGTTCGAAGCTCCGGCTTGATCTTGTGGTTCGGAGATGAAACTCCTCACTGGACAGGATCAAATCACTGATCGCTCCGAACCGACGATTCGGCGCTAAAACGCCTCACTGAGTCGGTTCGAAGCGATACCCGTCCCACTCCTGACTCTCCGGTTCCTTGATCCCGGCCTCGGGATCCCGGAGCTCCTCGACGTACACCGGTTCGACCGTATCGCCGGTCTCGACCTCGTCGGTGGTCACCTGGCCGATGGCGCGGACGACGTCGTCGGCGTCGACGTCGTCGCTCACGTCGAATTCGACGATGGCGAGCGTGTTCGGCTCGCGGACGCCCGGCGGCGTCTTCGTGCTGTGGGTCCAGGTGACGACCTCGGCCTCGCGGTCGGAGAGGTCGACCGTCTCGTCCTGCGGTTCGCCGCACTCCGGGCAGAGCGCGTGCCCGGGGTAGGTCGCGTGCCCGTTCGGGCAGACGTGGGCGTCGAAGCTCATTGTCCCGCCTCCATGATAGTCGTGATCACGCAGTTGCCGAATCCGCCGACGTTGCAGGCCAGGCCGACGTCGGCCTCGACCTGGCGCGGTCCGGCCTCGCCGACGACCTGCTCGTAGATCTCGTAGCCCTGTGCGACGCCGCTGGCGCCCAGCGGGTGGCCCTTGGACTTCAGGCCGCCGGAGGTGTTGATCGGCAGTTCGCCGTCCTTCTCCGTGCGACCCTCCTGGACGTGCTGCCAGGCCTCGCCCTGCTCGGCGAAGTCCAGCCCCTCCATCTGGAGGAACTCGAGGATGGTGAACATGTCGTGCAGTTCGGCGACGTCGACGTCGTCCGGGCCGAGACCGGCCATCTCGTAGGCCTGCCGGCCCGACTCGACGACGCCGCCCATCACGGTCGGGTCGTCGCGCTCGTGGACGACGTGTGTGTCCGTCGCGCCGCCGATGCCGGAGACGACGGCGTAGTCGTCCGCGTACTCCTCGGCGAGGTCCTCGTCGCAGAACATGAGCGCCGCGCTGCCGTCCGTGATGGGACAGAAGTCGTAGAGGCGCAGCGGGTCGGCGACGATGGGCGACTCCAGGACCGTCTCCACGTCCACCTCCTTCCGGAACTGGGCGTGGGGGTTGTCCACGCCGTTCCTGTGGTTCTTGACGGCCACCTGCGCGAGCGACTCGCGTGGCGCGTCGAAGCGCTCGAGGTAGTGGCGCGCCGTCAGCCCCGCGAAGGATGGCAGGGTGACGCCGTGCTTGTACTCGACGGGGTGGGTGATGGAAGCGATGATGTCCGTGGCCTCCGGCGTCGTCTTGTGGGTCATCTTCTCGCCGCCGACGAGCAGCGTCACGTCGCTGGCGCCGGAGGCGACCGACTGCCAGGCCTCGTAGATGCCGGCACCGCCCGAGGAGGAGGTCTGATCGACGCGCTCACTGTAGGCCGGCATGAGCCCGAGGTCGTGGGCCAGGGCGTTCATGACGCCGCCCTGCCCCTCGAACTCGCCGCTGGCCATGTTCGAGACGTAGAGGTGATCGACTTCGTCCGGCGGTACGTCGGCGTCGGCCAGACACGCCTCGCCCGCCTCCGCGAGCAACTCGCGGATCCAGGCGTCGCGCTGGCCGAACTGGGTCATCGACGCACCGATGACGGCTACTCCCATGCCCGGGGCGTCGCAGGGGTGCGTTGTGTTCCTTGCGGTTCGACGTGTTATTGCCACTACCTGTCAGATGATATTACGGAAAACACTTGCCCGTTCCGGTCCGTCAGTCGATTATGCAGGAATCGTGGATGCAACTGCAGTGTCCTGATTGCGGCGAGCACTGGGAAGCAAAAGTCGTCGACATGCCGGCCCCGTCGTCGGAGTTCACCTGCGACCACTGCGGCGAGACGCACCCGGCCCGCGAGTTCGCGAAGACGACCCGCGACCTCGAGGTACTGCGGGAGTTCCACTGAGAACGGCGTCGAAACGTCCGGGCCCGGCCTTCAGAACGAGCGGCCGGCCGCTTTCCACTCCTCGCCTCGCTGCACGTCGCGGGGGAAGCGGCGCTTGCCGACGCCGCGCAGGCGACCGGTCAACGTCCACCGGTCGACCGCATCGGATCCGTCGTCAGCGGCCGCTGCCGCCGCCGCGGCGCGTCGCCGGTCGTACAGGTGCGTGCCGATCGCTGCTGCGATGGCGGCCGCCTCCGCCGCCGTCGCGTCGTCTGGGACGTCCACCGCGAGGGACTCGCCGTCGAGCGTGACCGTCGCCGTCCCCGCCTCGGCGTCCGGCTCCGCGTCTGCTCCGTCGTCCGTCGCCCCGTCCTCGTCGGTCCGTTCCACCGCCATGGTCACAGGGGGATGTTGCCGTGGTCCTTCGGTGGCGTGTCCTCGCGCTTGCGCTGCAGCAGGTCCAGGTCGTCGATGAGCCGCCTGCGCGTCTCCTCGGGCTCGATGATATCGTCGAGGTAGCCCCGCTTCGCGGGCCCGTAGGGGTGGGCGAACTCCTCGCGGAACTCGGCCATCAGTTCCTGTCGCCTGGCCTCGGTGTCGTCGGCCTTGCCGAGCTCGTCTCGGTAGAGGATGTTGACGGCCCCCCGCGGGCCCAGCACGGCCATCTCCGATCCGGGCCAGGCGTAGTTGACGTCCGAGCCGAGGAACTTCGAGGACATGACGATGTACGCCCCGCCGTAGGCCTTGCGCACGACGACCGACAGCAGCGGGACGGTTGCCTCGGCGTAGGCGTAGATCAGCTTCGCGCCCCGGCGGATGATGCCGTTGTGCTCCTGGTCGGTCCCGGGCATGAAGCCGGGGACGTCCACGAACGTGCAGATCGGGACGTTGAACGAGTCGCAGAAGCGCACGAAGCGGGCGGCCTTCTCGGAGGCCTCGATGTCCAGCGTCCCGGCGCTGACGCGGGGCTGGTTGGCGACGATGCCGACCGAGCGACCGTCCATGCGCGCGAAGCCGACGACGACGTTGCGCGCCCAGTTCTCATGGACCTCGAAGAACGAGTCCTCGTCGACGATCTCGTCGATCACCCGCGTCATGTCGTAGGGCTTGCGCGGGGCCGAGGGCACGATGTCGGCGACCTCCGGCACCGGCCGGTCGGGGTCGTCCCACGACCGGACCGCCGGCGGGTCCTCCATGTTGTTCTGCGGGAGATAGGAGAGGAGCCGCCGGATGTTGTCGAGCGCCTCCTCCTCGCTGTCGTAGGCGAAGTGGGCCACACCGGACTTCGAGGAGTGCGATTGCGCACCACCCAGCTCCTCCTTCGAGACCTGCTCGCCGGTGACCGTCTGGATGACGTCCGGCCCCGTGATGAACATGTGGCTCGTGTCGTTCACCATGAAGGTGAAGTCCGTCAGCGCCGGCGAGTAGGTCGCGCCGCCGGCGCAGGGGCCCATGATCGCCGAGATCTGGGGGATGAGCCCCGACGCCTTCGTGTTGCGCTCGAAGATCTTCGCGAAGCCCACCAGCGAGTCGACGCCCTCCTGGATGCGCGCGCCGCCGGAGTCGTTGAGGCCGATGACTGGCACGCCGTTCTCGATGGCCCGGTCCATCACCTTGCAGATCTTGTCGGCGACGACCTCGCCGACCGACCCGCCCAGGACCGTGAAGTCGTGGGCGAAGAGGAACACCTTGCGCCCGTCGACTTCGCCGTAGCCGGTGACGACGGCGTCGCCCGGGAACTGCTTCTCGTCCATCCCGAAGTTCGTCGAGCGGTGCTCGACGAAGGGATCGACCTCTGTGAAGGTGCCGTCGTCGACGAGGTAGTCGATGCGCTCGCGGGCGGTCATCTTGCCCTTCTCGTGCTGGCGCTCGATGCGGGCCTCGCCGCCGCCCAGTTCCGCCTCGCGGCGCCGCTCGCGCAGTTCCTCGACGGGATCGGTCTCGCCGTCGTCCTGTGCGCCTGCCGACTGGTCCGGTTCGTCCTGCTTGCTCATCTTACCACTCCATGCCGCCGTTGACGCCCAGTACCTGCCCGGTCATGTAACTTGATTCCTGGCTCGCCACGAAGCGGACGATCGGGGCGACGTCCTCGATCGTCGCGAACCGATCGAGGGGGATCTCACGGAGGATCTTCTCCTGGACTCGCTTAGGGACCTCGTCCAGCATGTCCGTCGCGACGAACCCGGGCGCGATGCAGTTGGCCGTCGAGCCCGTGCTGGCCATCTCGAGGGCCAGCGTCCGCGTGAAGCCGAACAGCCCCGCCTTCGTCGTCGCGTAGTTGGCCTGGCCGTAGTTGCCCTGCTGGCCGACCACCGAGGAGATGTTGATCAGTCGGCCGTCCTGAGCCTCGCAGACGTCGTCGTAGAAGGTCTTGGTGACGTTGAACACGCCGCCGAGGTTGACGTCGATCACCGCGTCCCAGTCCTCGCGCGTCATCTCGTCGAAGGGCTTGTCAACGGTGATCCCGGCGTTGTTGACGACGACGTCCACCGGGCCGAAGGCCTCGTGGACGCGGTCCCGCATCGCCTCGACCTCCGCTTTGACGGAGACGTCCGTCTGCGCGGCGATCGCCGCCCCGCCTGCGGACTCGATGGCGTCGACGACCGACTCCGCCTCGTTCCGGGAGGAACGGTAGTTGACGACCACCTCGGCGCCGTGTGCGCCGAGGTCCTCGGCGATTCCGTGGCCGATGCCCCGCGACGCGCCGGTCACCAGACAGGTCTGACCGGCGAGGGATCCGGTCGCCGGGGGGCCGCCCTCGCTTGACTCGCTCATAGTTGGAATCGCCGCACACAGCTAAATAATAGTTCGCCCTAGACGATCCGCGAAGCGGGCGGCGTCCCTCGCTACCGATGCCCACGTGGGAACGAGTGGACAACGACAGGTACTTTAGGCTGGCCTAAAGACTGCCGACAATGGCAGACATCTGCGTCATCGTCCCCACGGTTCGCGAGTGGGACTGCGTCGAGGCCTACGTCGAGAACGCCCGGGACCACGGGTTCGACACCGACCGCCTCCACTTCGTCCTGGTGACCGAGGACTTCTGTGATACGGACGGTATGGAGCGGATGCTCGCCGATCTGGACGTCACCGGCGAGGTGTTCGACGGTAGTCGGCGCGAAGCGTGGTTCGCCGAGCACGGCGTCGCCGAGTACGACCACCTGATCCCCGAGGCCAGCCACGCCCAGACCTCCTTCGGGCTGCTGTACCTGTGGGCCAACGACTTCGAGTACGGCGTGTTCGTCGACGACGACACGCTCCCCCACGAGGACGTCGACTTCTTCGGCACGCACATGGCCAACCTCGCGTTCGAGGGGGAGGTCGAGCAGGTCAGCGCCAGCGAACGGTGGGTCAACGTGCTCTACCAGTCCGACCACGACCTGTACCCGCGGGGCTACCCCTACGCCGCGATGGACGAGACGGTCGAGACCGAGCGCGTCCGCGTCGACGACGTGGTCGCCTCGCAGGGCCTGTGGACCAACGTCCCCGACCTCGACGCCGTCCGCATCCTGATGGACGGCGACCTGCAGGGACAGGCCCGGACCCGGACGACGGCCGACGACTACGACCGGGACTTCGTCGCCGCGCCCGGCCAGTACCTCACCGTCTGCTCGATGAACCTCGCCTTCCGCCGCGAGGTCGTCCCCGCGTTCTACCAGTTGCCGATGGACGACAACGAGTGGGACGTGGGCCGGTTCGACGACATCTGGAGCGGCGTCTTCCTCAAGCGCGCCTGCGACGTGCTGGGCAAGCAGATCTACAACGGCGACCCGCTCTGTGAGCACAACAAGGCGCCCCGCTCGACGTTCTCGGACCTGACCAACGAGGTCCACGGGCTGGAGCTCAACGAGCACGTCTGGGAAGTGATCGACCGCGTGGGACCGGAGGTCCGACGAGACGGTCGGGCGGAGAACCCGTCCGACAGAGTCGGCGCCGACGCGAGCAGCTACGCCGGGGTCTTCCGGGCGATGGCTGACGCGCTCGCGACCGGCGACTTCTCGGACTGGGAGAACGGCGCCTTCCTCAACCACTGCGGGGAGTACATGCGCGACTGGCTGGCCTGCCTCGACGCCATCGAACCGGGCAGCGTCGCCGCCGCGCCCGCGACGCCCGCGGACGACTAAGTAGAAAGGCCTAAGTGATTTAGGTAAGCCTAAAGTAATGATGGACGCACACGACGACGATGACGGACGGACCGTCGATTCCGGGTCCCGTCGCCGCTTTCTCGCGGCGTCCGGGGCCGCGGCCGCCTCGTCGCTCGCCGGCTGTTCCGGGGTTCTCACCGGGAGCTCCGACGACGGCGACAGCGGGTCAGTGGGCCTCTCGGACTTCCGGGGCTCCGGCCCGATGGTCGAGCAGCGCGGCGAACCCGACGGGACCAGCATCGACGAACTGCCTGACCTCTCCGGGAGTCTGACGGTCTACCTCGGCGGGGGCGAGGGCGGGCTGTACCTGACGCTGATCGAACTGCTGGAGCAGGAGTACGCCGACTTCGAGGTCCAGCACCAGCGAAACTCCTCCAGCGACCTCGCGAACACGATCATCGAGGAGAGCAAGGCCGGAGCGGTCCAGGCCGACGCCTTCCTCGCCGTCGACGCCGGCTCGCTGGGCACCGTCGCACGGGAGGGCGCCGCGGCGTCGCTGAGCGACGACGTGCTCGAACCCGTGCCCGACGCCTTCCAGGACGGCGAGGGCCGCTGGGTCGGCTTCGCCGGCCGGGCGCGTGCCGTCCCCTACAACACGAACGAGCTCTCGGCCGAGGACGTCCCGAGCTCCATCCAGGAGTTCCCCGAGAGCGACGCCCTGGCCGACGCGATGGGCTGGGGTCCCAGCTACGGGGCCTTCCAGTCGATGGTGACGGCGATGCGGCTCTCCCGCGGCGACGAGGCGACCCGCTCGTGGCTCGAAGCGATGCTGGACGCGGGGGTCACGCAGTACTCCAACGAGTGGGAGGTCTCCAACGCCGTCGCCGACGGCGAACTCAACGCCGGCTTCGCCAACCACTACTACGCGCTGCGCGTCCAGCGCGACCGGCCGGACGCCCCCATCGACCTGGCCTTCACCGAGAACGACGCCGGCGCGCTCGTCAACGTCTCCGGCGCGCAACTGCTCGACGGCAGCGAGAACGTCGACCTCGCGGAGAACTTCTTCCGCCACCTCCTCTCGGCGGAGGCCCAGGAGTTCTTCGCGACGCGGACCTTCGCGTACCCGATGATTCCAGGCGTCGAACCCGTCGGCGGCCTGCCGACCATCGACGAGTTGAACCCGCCAGACATCGACCTCACCGAGCTGGCTGACGTCTCCGGCACGGTGGACATGCTCCGCGACGTGGGCGCGCTCTGATGGCGACCGACGAACTCGACCGCGTCCGCGAGCAGGTCGGCGGGAAGACGACCGACAGCCGCGTCTCACGCCCGCTGGCCGCGGTCGGGTTCGGGATCGCGCTGCTCGTGCTCTCGCCGCTGGCGTGGCTCGTCCTGCGCGCCGCCGCCATCGAGCCGTCGCAGGCGATCGACTTGCTGACGCTCCCGACCACGATCGACGTCACGCTCAACTCGCTGGCGCTGGTCGCGGGCGTCACCGGCGCCTCGGTGGTGCTGGGCGTCCCGCTAGCCATCCTGACCGTCCAGACCGACCTTCCCTTTCGCCGGTTCTGGACGGTCACCAGCGCCCTGCCGCTCGTGATACCCAGCTACATCGGCGCGTTCGCCTTCGTCTCCGCGTTCGGCCCCCACGGCCTGCTCGCCGACCTCATCGGGGTCGAACTGCCGCCCATCTACGGGCTCCACGGCACCGTCTTCGTCCTGACGCTGTTCACCTACCCGTACGTCTTCCTGACGACGCGAGCGGCGCTGCTGTCGTTCGACGGGACCGTCGTCGAGGCGGCCCGGTCGCTGAACCACACGCGCTGGGAGGCGTTCAAGCGCGTGACGCTCCCGCAGATCACGCCGGGCATCGCCGCGGGCGCCCTGCTGGTCGCGCTGTACGCGCTGTCGGATTTCGGCACGCCCGCGATCATGAAGTACGACGTGTTCACCCGGATGATCTACAACGAGTTCAGGGGGAGTCGACTCGACTACGCCGCCGTCCTCTCGTTCCTCTTGCTCGCGATGGCGCTGGCCGTCCTCGCCGTCGAGTCCCGCATCAACGCCGGGCGCGACGGCGCCTACGTCAGCCGCGGGGCGCGCCGGCCCGGGGAGATCAAGCTCGGGAAGTGGAAGGCCCCCGCCCTGCTGTTCTGCGCGCTCGTCGCCACGCTCTGTCTCCTCCTCCCGGTCGGCATCCTCCTGCTGTGGCTGGTCCGGGGCGGCGAGGGCTACGCCGCCGGCGGATTCACGTTCGAGATGGTCTACGCCTGGAACTCCGTCTCGCTGGCGGCCGCGGCCGCCGCCGTCTGCGCGGTCGCCGCACTCCCGCTGGCGTACCTCTCGGCGCGCTCCGACTCCCGAATCGGATCGCTGCCCGACCGCATGAGCTACGTCGGCTACGCCGTCCCGGGCGTCGTGCTCGGACTGGCGCTGGTCTACCTCGGTCTGCGGTACGTCCCCTTCCTCTACCAGAGCGTGGTCCTGCTGGGGTTCGCCTACGTCGTCCGCTTCCTGCCCCAGGCCGTCGGGACGACCAAGTCCTCCCTGCTACAGGTCGACCCCAGCTACGTCGAGGCCGCGCGGTCGCTGGGTTACCCGCCGCTGTCGGCGTTCCGCCGGGTGGTCCTGCCGCTGGTCGCCCCCGGCATCGTCGCCGGCGGGGCGCTGGTCTTCCTGACGACGATGAAGGAGCTCCCGGCCACGCTGATGCTCAGACCGACCGGTTTCGAAACGTTCGTAACGTACATCTGGCTAGTTCGGGACGCAGGTTACTACGGGCAGGCGGCGGTTCCGGCGCTGGTGCTCGTCGCCGTCTCCGGACTCTCGATGCTCGTGATCCTCGGACGTGAAAAATACGATGCAACGTAACGACGTGACCCCGCCGGCCGAGTTCGACGCCGTCGAGACGGCCGTCGAGGACCCCACCGCGACGGTGCTGGAACTGGACGGCGTGACCAAGGAGTACGGCCCCGAGGCGGCCGTCGAGGAGCTCGATCTGTCCGTCCGCGACGGCGAACTCCTGACGTTGCTCGGGCCGTCGGGCTGTGGCAAGACCACCACGCTCCGAATGATCGCCGGCCTCGAACGGCCGTCCGGCGGCACCGTCACCATCGCCGGCGACCGGGTCGCCGACGACGAGGCGTACCGCAAGCCGGAGGAGCGCGACGTCGGCATCGTCTTCCAGGACTTCGCTCTCTTCCCGCACCTCTCCGTCGAGGAGAACGTCGCCTTCGGGCTGACGGACCGCGACGAGGACGCCACCGAGGAGCGCGTCGACGAGATGCTCGACCTCGTCGGTCTCCAGAACCACCGCGAGAAGATGCCCAGCCAGCTCTCGGGCGGCCAGCAGCAGCGCGTCGCCCTGGCGCGCTCGCTGGCGCCCGAGCCCGACGTCCTGCTGCTCGACGAGCCCTTCTCGAACCTGGACGTCCGCCTCCGCGTGGAGATGCGCGAGGAGGTCCGGCGCATCCTCAAGCGGGCCGGCGTCACCGCCGTCTCCGTCACCCACGACCAGGAGGAGGCGCTCTCGATTTCGGACCGGGTCGCCATCATGAACGACGGGACCATCGAGCAGGTCGGCGACCCCGCCGAGGTGTTCGAGAACCCCGAGTCCCGCTTCGTCGCCTCCTTCCTCGGCCAGGCGAGCTTCCTCTCGGCGCGGGTCGCAGACGATGCCATCGAAACCGCCATCGGCTCCTACGACACCGACCTCCTGAACGGCCCGATCGAGGCGTACGACGGCGCGCGCCTCGACGTGCTCGTCCGGCCGGACGACCTCCGGGCCGTCCCGACCAGCGAGCCCAAGGCCGACGGCTACGTCACCCACCGCCAGTACAACGGCCCCTCCTTCGTCTACCGGATCGCCCTCCACAGCGGCGACGAGGTCCACTGCCTCCACAACCACTCCGAGACCTTCGAGGCCGGCGAGCCCGTCGAGATCGACCTCCGGGCCGACCACTCGCTGGCCTGGTACCCCGCCGAATGAGATCCGCCGGCGACCTCCTCGGGTCGCTCGACCGCCGCCGCAGTTCGCTGCATCCCGTTCGCCGCCACCGCCTCGCGGTCGCCGGGCTGGCCGCCGTCGCCGCTCTCCTCGTCTACGCCGTCGCCCACGGCGTCTTTCCGTACCACACCTCTAACCACGACGAGGCCGTCTACCTCCAGCAGGCAGCGATGCTGCTGGACGGGCAGCTGTACCTCAGCCCTCCCGTCACCGAATCGTTCCACCCCTGGTTCTTCGTGGAGAGCGACGCGGGCCTCTACCCCAAGTACTCGCCCGTTCCGGCCGCGATGTTCGCGGTCGGCAAGTTACTGGGCGGGTACCGGATCGCGCTCGCGCTGATCGCGGCCGGCGTCGTCGCGCTCACGGCCCGGGTCGGCAGTGAGGTCTTCGGCCGCCGGACCGGCTACCTGGCCGCCGTTCTGCTGCTCGCCTCTCCGCTCTTCCTCCTGAACGCCTCGGTGTTCCTGCCCTACGTCCCCACGACCCTCTGGAACCTCGCGTTCGCCGCGGCGTACCTCCACGCCGACCGCACCGGGAGCCGACGGGCCGCCGCCGTCGCCGGCCTCGCGGTCGCCGCCGCCTTCTTCGCGCGGCCCTACACGGCCGTCCTCTTCGCGGCCCCGTTCGTCGCGCACGCGGTGTGGACCCTGCGGACCCTCGACCGGCCGGTCCTGCTCCGGCAGAGCCTCACCGGCGCGTTCGGCCTCCTCGGCGTCGTCGCGGCCCTCGGCTACAACGCCGTCGTCACGGGCGACCCGCTGCTCTTCCCCTACGAGGCGTTCGCACCCCGGGACGGACTGGGCTTCGGCCAGCGGGAGATCCTCGGCTACGAGCGCGACTACACACCCGCGCTCGCCCTGCGCGCCAACGCCGAGGTCCTGTGGGCCTACGCCGCCCGCTGGGTCGTCGCGGGCGCCCTCGGCACGCTGGCGGCGTTCCTCGGCCTCGCAGTCGCCGCCCGGCGCGGCCTCTCCGACCGTCAGGCCGTCGTCGCCGGAATCGGCCTCACCGTCCCGCTGGGCAACGTCTACTTCTGGGGCAACCTGAACGTCCTCGGCGACCTCGACGCCGCCGGCGACGGCCTGATCAGCTACCTCGGCCCCTACTACCACGTCGACCTGCTCGTCCCGACGGCGCTGTTCGCCGCCGTCGGTCTCCGGTTCGCCGGCCAGTGGATCCGCGAGGCCGTCCGATCCCGCCCTTTGATACCCCCGCGCACCGCCGTTGCCGCCCTGCTCGTCGGTGCCGCCGTCATCGGTGCCGCCGGGGTCGGAGCGACCGCGGCCCCGCTGGCCGACAACTACGCCGTCACGGAGCGCTACGAGACGGCCTACGAGCCCGTCGAGGACCGGTCGTTCGAACACGCGCTGGTCTTCCTCCCCACCCCCTACGGCGACTGGCTCAACCACCCCTTCCAGGCGCTCCGGAACGACCCCGGCTACGACGGCGACGCCGTCTACGCGCTCCGCGACCGGCAGTTCGCCGTCGTCGACGCCTTCCCGGACCGGACGCTGTACCGCTACACGTATCGCGGCCCCTGGGCACCGACGGCCGGTGCCACCGTCGAACCGCATCTCCAGGAGATCCGGCACGTCCGGGGAGAGAGCGTCTATCAGGACGTCGCCGCCGGCGTGCCCGACGGCGCGGAGCTGATCGCCGTCGAGATTGCCGCCAGCGGACAGCGCGACAGCACGACCGTCACCGCACCGTCGTCGTTCTCCGGGACGCTGACCGTCTCCAACGGCACCGCGACGCTCGCCGGCCCCGCGCTCGACGATTCCCTGTCCGTCCCCGTCGACGGCCGCGAGACGGTCGAGACGTCGATCTTCGTCGACTACGGGACCGGTGCCGGCTTCACCTACCGCCTCGAACACCCCGTCGACGCGGCCGGGGGCGCCGTCCGAGCGTTGACCCCCTACGCCGAGGTGTGTCGCGGCGCCGACCGCTGCGGCGGCGAATCCGCCTACGTCCCCGGCGCCCACCGCGACGGGATCCGCGTGAACGCCACGATCCACGACTGACCACCCATGACCGATCACGAACTCACCAGGCGCGACGCGCTCGTCGCACTCGGCGCCGTCGGTGCCGGCGCGCTCGCCTGGGACCGACTCGAAGCCGACCCGGACCGCGAGGGCTTCACCCCGGCCGAGCGCGACACGCTGACCGCTCTCGCCAAGACGATCTATCCCGACGCCGTGTCCGGAATCGACGCGTTCGTCGAACGCTACGTCGTCGGCCGCGTCGCCGACCGGCCCGACTACGCCGCCGGCGTGCACGAGGCGATCGCCGCACTCGACGACTACGCCGATTCCTGGGCCGACGGCCCCTTCCGAGAGCAGGATCCGGACGCGCGTGACGACCTGCTCCGCCGGATGGGCGTCGACGTCGCCGACGCCGCTCCCGACGGCACCGACCGCGAGCGCGTCCGCTACTACCTCGTGAACGACCTCCAGTACGCGCTGTACACGACGCCCACCGGGGGCGAGCTGGTCGGACTCGAGAACCCACAGGGCTACCCCGGCGGGGCCACCAGCTATCGACAGCCCCCGGAGTAGACGCACCCCGACGACCGTCGTCACTGTCCGTTCGAAACGTCGACTTCGATTAGTGCTGCCGCTGTTCGAAATACGAAACCCCGACCAGCGTGGCGACTGGCCGGGTTCGAAATGCGAAACCCCCCGAACAGCGCCGCTGCTGTTCGAGGGGTGATGAAGTATGAGTGGTAGGCGGCGAACCGGATTTCCCAGAGGCTCGCGCACTCCAGTACTCGCCGGAACGCAGGCGGGCTTAACTTCCGTGTTCGGGATGGGTACGGGTGTTGCCCCGCCGCTGTGGCCGCCTGAACGCCGATCCGCGGAATCGAACCGCGCATGGGCCAGTGATCGGTCGAACTCCGTGTATACGTGCGCTCCAGATTGCGCCTGGACGTGGGCGCCTGGCGTCTGCTGACCGTCACCGGTCAGAGACTATGAATGTGTGGCAGTCGGTCTGTTAGTGCTCGCGGACTGAACGCCTCGTCACCTCGGCGCGTACATCCCGAGTCTATCGACCTCGTCTTGTACGAGGGACCTCGGACGGCATCTCTTTTCCAGGTGGGTTTCGAGCTTAGATGCGTTCAGCTCTTACCCCGTGTGGCGTGGCTGCCCGGCAGCTGCCCTCTCGGACAACCGGTACACCAGTGGCCACCGTTCGTAGTTCCTCTCGTACTATACGAACGTTCCCGTCAGATGCCTTCACACCCCCAGTAGATAGCAGCCGACCTGTCTCACGACGGTCTAAACCCAGCTCACGACCTCCTTTAATAGGCGAACAACCTCACCCTTGCCCGCTGCTGCACGGGCAGGATGGAGGGAACCGACATCGAGGTAGCAAGCCACTCGGTCGATATGTGCTCTTGCGAGTGACGACTCTGTTATCCCTAAGGTAGCTTTTCTGTCATCAATTGCCCGCACCGAGCAGGCGAATTGGTTCGCTAGACCACGCTTTCGCGTCAGCGTTCCTCGTTGGGAAGAACACTGTCAAGCCATCTTTTGCTCTTGCACTCTTCGCCGGGTCTCCGTCCCGGCTGAGATGGCCTTGGGGCGCGCTCGATATCATTTCGAGCGCGTACCGCCCCAGTCAAACTGCCCGGCTATCTATGTCCTCCTCCCGGAGTGAGCGGCGCGGCCACTAGTGGGTAGTGTTTCATGAGTGACTCGGCGACGTGCTGGCGCACGCACCTGTGTAGCGTCTCCTACCTACCCTGCACACTAGCGGCCACACCACAACGACAGCCTGCAGTAAAGCTCTATAGGGTCTTCGCTTCCCCCTGGGGGTCTCCAGACTCCGCACTGGAACGTACAGTTCACCGGGCCCAGCGTTGGGACAGTGAGGTTCTCGTTAATCCATTCGTGCAAGCCGCTACTGAAGCGGCAAGGTACTACGCTACCTTAAGAGGGTCATAGTTACCCCCGCCGTTGACGGGTCCTTCTACCCATTGTACTGGGCGTTCAGATACCCGCACTGGGCAGGATTCAGTGACCGTACGAGTCCTTGCGGATTTGCGGTCACCTATGTTGTTACTAGACAGTCGGAACCTCCGAGTCACTGCGACCTGCTCCGTTCCGGAGCAGGCATCCCTTCTTCCGAAGGTACGGGACTAGATTGCCGAATTCCCTAACGCCGGTTGCTCCCGTTGGTCTTGGCTTTCGCAGCCAGGGCACCTGTGTCGGATCTCGGTACGGACACCATGCTCGCCTTTTCACGGGCCCAAGGTCGGTCTGACTTTCGCCGTCCCGCCGTTCGCTCGCTTCGTGCCATTACGGCTTCCACGAGCTTGAGCGGTTGGACCGGGCGATGGCCCGGCTCGGACTACCCCTGGGCGTCGGCTTTGAATGCATGGTGGCGCTGGAATATTAACCAGCTTCCCATGTCGTCTCATTCGAGTTACGGTGAGACTTAGGACCGGCTAACCCTCAGCTGATTGGCAGTGCTGAGGAACCCTTGCCCTTGAGACCATCGGGGTTCGCACCCGATTTTGGCTGTTACTATGGCCAGGATTGTCGTCACCGATCGGTCCACGCGAGCTCTCGCCCGAGCTTCCATCCGATCGGAGCGCCGACCTACGCGGTCAGGATCTGACTCCTGCGGTCAGGTCTCGGTGGCAGACTTGAGCCCCGATCATTTTCGGCGCCTCGAACCTCGGCCGGTAAGCTGTTACGCTTTTCTTGGAGGGTAGCTGCTTCTAAGCTCACCTCCCGGCTGTCTAGGGCTCGAGACCACCTTCGATCGCACTTAGTCTGCACTTTGGGACCTTAACCCGACTCTGGGTTGTCTCCCTCATGGTACACAGGCTTACCCCGCGCACCGGACTCCCCGCGTCGACAGCGTTCGTGAGTTTGGAGTTCGACAGGATGGCCGACCTCTCTCGAGGGCGGTCCATCCAATCGGTCGCTCTACCCCACGAACTACCTCGGCGGAGGTCATGCTTCGACATGTTTCGGTCGGAACCAGCTGTTTCCGGACTCGATGGGCCTTTCACCCCTACACGTAGGTCACGAGAGGGTATTGTAAGACACCAACTCTAACGGGCCTCCACGCGCCTTTCGGCACGCTTCGCCCTGCCTACGCGTAGATCGTCCGGTTTCGGGTCGTGTCCGCGGGACTCCCCGCCCTTGAAGACGGCGACCCTGGCGCAAAGCGCTGCGGTCGTGTCGGTTTCCCTATGCCTTCCCGGATGAACCGGTTAGACTCGCCTCGCAGACACACTCCCTGGCTCGTTTTTCAAAACGCACGACGGAACACCGGCTCTCTGTGGTTCCTACTGCGGACTCGCGTCCGGGTCGTTTCCCGCAGAGCCTTTCGTGCCCCGTCGCTCGATAACCACCTGAGTTCAGGCCCTATTGCACCTCCCTTCTGAGGGTGCTTTTCAGCGTTCGCTCGCGCTACTTGTTCGCTATCGGTCTCGAGAAGTGTTTAGCCTTGGCCGTACGATGCCGGCCTCGATTCTCGCGGGATATCCAACCCACGATACTCCGGTACTGGCGCACGTCGTACCGATCTTCGTTACGGGGCTTTCACCCTGTTTCGCGCTTCGTTCCAGAAGACTTCACGAAAACCGTCCGACGATGGGAGCCAGCCCGTACACCACATTGCCCGTGAGGGCTTCGGTTTGGGCTGTGCCGCGTTCACGCGCGGTTACTAACGGTATCACGTTCGTTTTCTCTTCCTGCCGGTACTGAGATGTTTCAATTCCCGGCGTTCCCCATTGCGCGAAGCAATTGCGATGGAGATTCTCATTCGGAAATCCTGAGTTCTTCCCCTCCGTGCGGGTCCCTCAGGCTTATCGCAGCTTGGCACGTCCTTCGTCGGCTCTCGAGCCGAGCCATCCACCAGGTGGCGTTACAGCCACTTGGATCTCGATGCTCTGTGTGACAAGCACACTGAGCAGTATGCGGCGACCACGTCCAGTGGACGCCTGGAGCGCACGTACACACGGTGTCATTTACACGCCTGTGGCGGCAGTGCGTGCATCGACCCTTCCCGCCCTCGCTCGCACGGGGCGGTGCATCGATCGTTCGTACCACGACCAAACCGAGTGTCCCACTTAAGGAACACGGTTCGAATCGCAGTACGGGAAACGGATCCGCCGGGAGTTGCACCCGACATCCCCGAACGGGGACATCCGCCTCGGATGGATCTCGGCGAGCCCTGACGGGCCCAACACGGCGGGGCTGTCACGAGGACAGCCCCTGTAGGTGGGCCTGGCCCGAAGGCCAGGTCCCGGTCAGTAGGAGGTGATCCAGCCGCAGATTCCTCTACGGCTACCTTGTTACGACTTAAGCCCCCTTGCGAAGCCCGGATTTGACCTGGGAATCCAGGCCTCATCCGGACCTCACTCGGGTGCTTTGACGGGCGGTGTGTGCAAGGAGCAGGGACGTATTCACCGCGCGCTTCTGACACGCGATTACTACCGAATCCAGCTTCATGTGGGCGAGTTTCAGCCCACAATCCGAACTACGATCGGGTTTCAGGGATTACCGCTACCTCTCGGTATTGGAACCCGTTGTCCCGACCATTGTAGCCCGCGTGTTGCCCGGCCCATTCGGGGCATGCTGACCTACCGTTGCCCGCTCCTTCCTCCGACTTAGCGTCGGCGGTCTCCGTAATGTACCCGACTACCACAAGGGTATCGCTGGCAATTACGGACACGGGTCTCGCTCGTTACCTGACTTAACAGGATGCCTCACGGTACGAGCTGACGGCGGCCATGCACCTCCTCTCAGTAACGTCGGGTAAGATCGTCAAACTGACCGTCATCATTACTGTCGGGACCGGTGAGATGTCCGGCGTTGAGTCCAATTAAACCGCAGGCTCCTCCGGTTGTGGTGCTCCCCCGCCAATTCCTTTAAGTTTCATCCTTGCGGACGTACTTCCCAGGCGGCCTGCTTAGCGCCTTCGCTGCGGCACACCGCGCGCTCGTGGCGAGCGGCGCACCTAGCAGGCATCGTTTACAGCTGGGACTACCCGGGTATCTAATCCGGTTCGAGACCCCAGCTTTCGTCCCTCACCGTCGGGTCCGGTCTCTCGACGTGCTTTCGCCATCGGTGGTCCGTCCAGGATTATAGGATTTCACTCCTACCCCGGACGTACCCGTCGAGTCTCCCGGCCCCAAGCCGAGCAGTTTCCACCGGACGCCGGCTCGTTAGGCGAGCCGATTTCCCGATGGACTTGCACGGCGGGCTACGGACGCTTTAGGCCCAATAAGATCGGCCATCACTCGGACTGCCGGTATTACCGCGGCGGCTGGCACCGGTCTTGCCCAGTCCTTGTTCCTGTACCACCCTACGGTACAGAAAAGCGAGGGCGCTATGCCCTCGCACTCGGAGTCCCCTTATCGCACTGGCGTGCAGTGTAAAGGTTTCGCGCCTGCTGCGCCCCGTAGGGCCCGGTATCTTGTCTCAGATACCGTCTCCAGGCTCTTGCTCTCACAACCTGTACCGATTATCGGCACGGTGGGCCGTTACCCCACCGTCTACCTAATCGGCCGCAGCCACATCCTACAGCGCCGGAGCGTTTCCGGCTGCCGGTGTTCAAACCTGGCAGCCGTATTCGAGATTGGCCTCAGTTTCCCGAGGTTATCCCGATCTGTAGGGCAGTTCGGCCACGTGTTACTGAGCTATCTGCCACGGGTCTAAACCCGTACGACTAGCATGGCTAAATCGGACTCCGATAGCAATGGCCTCCGGCAGGATCAACCGGAATGTGCTGGCATACACCAGCGGCGGAAGTGGTTACACTCCATTGGAAGCGTCACACTGATATCCATATCAGTGCCATTGTGTTGGGTCCGTCAGGGCTCATATCAGATTCCTCCTGTACGGCGGACCGCAGGGCTGGAATCCTCATCGGTTCGCGAGAGGCGGCTGACGTGACGTCAGCGCGACGCGCTCTCGCTCGGACCGGCCGGAGTTGTCAGAGACGAACCGGCCGGACCTCGCCGGGTCACCCCGGCGCGACCTTCGCATTCATTCCGATGGGTGGGTGACGGATAAACCCGTCGTCTCGAAACGGCCGTGAGAAGGGAGGACAAAGGGATCGGTTGGGGAATGAGTCTCACACGGGGTATAAAAGTCGATCTCGCGGGATAGGGCGACGTTACCGGCGGGAAGCGGACCGGATCGACGGTCGCGCCGCGACCTGCGCGTGCAGCGGGAAGAGACGTGTCACGAGACGTCGCGTACGGACGGTCCGTGTCCGTGAGAACGACGCGACGCCGGCGCTCGGCTATCTGAGCTGCTCTTCCAGGCAGACCTTCACGATGGACTTCGCGATGGCCGCGCCTCCGGAGAGCGGGTCGAGTTTCGTCTCTCCGGCGCGCTCGCGGTACTCGATGGGGACCTCACGCACGTCGTACTCCCGCATGAGGGGGCGGACGAGCAGTTCGGCGGAGAGTCCGGTGTTCTCCGTCCATCGGATCTTCCGGATCACCTCGCGCCTGTACGCGCGCATGCCGGTTGTCGTGTCGTGGACGCGCTCGCCCATCAGGGCGCTCGCGAGCAGTGCGAACGCCCGGTTGCCCAGACGGTTGACGTCGGGCATGGCGTCCGCCCCCCAGTAGAGGCGGTCCCCGCTGACGACGTCGGCCCCGTCGTTGATCTCCTCGAGGAGGTCCGGTAGGCGCTCCATCGGATAGGTGTCGTCGCAGTCGGTCGTGACGACGACGGGGCGATCGGCGGCGAGCAGCGCCTCGCGGACGGCCACGCCGTACCCCTGGGGTTCCTGCTCGATGACCCGGGCCCCGTGGTCGCGCGCGATCTCCGGCGTCCGGTCGCTGGAGCCGTCGACGCAGACGACCTCGGCCCGGCCGTCCGTGACCTCGTCGATGTCCGAGAGAACGGTTCCGATGGCCTCCTCCTCGTTGTACGTACCCATGACGACCGACAGGTCGTCGAACGTGTACTCGTCCGACGCGCCCGTCGCGTCCGACTGGTCGGCCTGCTGGTGCATTACCAGCCACTCACCACTGGATCGCCTTGAACTTTTAGGTTGGCCAAAATCAGGGGTGACCGTCACAGCCCCGGCGGCGAGTCCCGTCCGACGGCTATCTCGAAGGCCTCGATGTCCTCGTAGGCGGCAACCCGGTCGCCGACAGCGACCTCCCCGTCGTCGGTCTCGACGGTCATCGTCGCGACCTCGCGGTTGGTGCCGAACTCCACCTCGCCGATCCGCCCCTCGAGGACCCAGTGCTCGCCCGACTCGACGTCCCGGCCCTCGACGGTGGCGTAGAAGTCGCCCTCCAGGGACTGGATGTCGGAGATGGCCCGGCGGATGGTACCGTACTTCCGCGGGAAGGGCAGGTGCTCGCCGTCGGCGGTGATGACCTCCGCGGTGGTCCAGATGACCGTGTTGAGGAACCCGGAGATCAGAAAGCCGAGTTCGGAGCGGTTGAAGATGACGCCGTAGCGGTCGTTGCTCCCCTGGACGCTCTCGCGGCTGGCGTACAGCGAGTAGCTCCCGTCGGCCACCGCGATGATCGGCGTCGTGATACCGCGACGTCCCTTGACGGTCGAGGCGACCGAGTGGTAGTCGAACGAGTCGGGATCGGGCGCCTCCTCCGCGGGCGAGACAACCACCTCGATGGCCACGCCATCGGACTGGCGCTCGGCGAGCGTGTCCGCGTATCGCTCCAGCAGGCGCGGCGTCAGCGAGAGCATCAGTTCGTACTCGGCGGCTCCGATGACGTCCTCGAGGTACCGGAGGATGGTCGGCTTGGACTTGACCAGCGACACGGCCTCGGGCTTGCGCGTTGGCTCGGTGTAGCGCTGGGAGAGGTCGTCGACGAGGTCGTCGAGCGACTGCTGTACTCCCTCGAAGGCGTCTCGCGGGTCGATCGCGAGCACCTTCATGGGCCGGGTGTCCTTCAGTTCGACGAGGCCGACGTCGCTGAGGCTCCGGACGGTGTCGTAGACCCGTGGCTGAGGGATGTCCGTGCGGTCGGCCAGTTCCGATGCGGTCAGTTCGCCGTGTTCCAGGACCGCCAGGTACGCCGTGACCTCGTACTCCCCGAGGTCGAAGACGGTGATCACCCGCTCGATGGCGTCCCGGAGGTCGTCGCCTGGCATGGGCGGGGATTAGCCGACCCCCCACATGAGCGTTCCGACGATGGAGGCCGGTCGGGGTCGACTACTCCGCATCCCCCGACCGGGGTTGCGGGAGAAAGCGGCGCCTACGGCGACTCGAACTCGACGACGGCCTTGATCTGGTCGTCGCCGTCCTCGAAGGCCGGGTCGACGTCTTCGGGATCGGTGACGGTCGTGATCAGGTGATCTAGGAGGTCGTCGGGCATCGCGGAGACGGTGTCGACGGCGCCGTCGAAGTGGTTGATACCGGCGTTGACCGAGCCGAGGATGCACTTGTTGTGGAGGACGATGTCGTTGTGCAGCTGGCCGCCGTCGACCTCGAACTCCCACGAGTCCGGGATGCCCAGCAGCGCGCCGACGCCGTTGGGCGCGAGCGCCTGGATGGTCTGGAACGCGTGGGGCGCGTAGCCCGTGGCCTCGTAGACGAAGTCCAGCGCCTCGTGCTCGTCGGGAATCTCGTCGACGGGCGTCTCCCGCGAGTCGACGTAGGTCGCGCCGACCTCGTCGATGAACTCCAGCGTGGGGTCGGGCCGGTCGCGCCGGCCGAGGCAGTAGGTCCGGTCGAACTCCTGTGTGAGCTGCCACAGCGTCAGCAGTCCCAGCGGACCGTTGCCCAGCACGGCGGCGGCCTCGGGCCGCCACTCGAACGCGGACCGGGAGGCGCGGGCGTGTTCGAGGGCCTTCTCGGTGTTCGAGAGCGGCTCGACGAAGACGCCGTACTCGGCCAGGTCCTCGGGGATGGGAATCAGGAAGTCAGCCGGGCTGGTGAAGTACTCGGACATGTAGCCGTGGTCGCCGACGATGCCCCGCTCGTGGTAGGCGCCGTCGGGGGCCATGTCCGGCTCGCCGCGGCGGAAGTACTCGTTGGTCTCGCCGTTGGGCTTCCGGCGGACGGTCGGGACGACGAGCTGGCCCTCGTCGAGCCCGGTGCCGTTGGGGTCCTCGACGCGGCCGACGGCCTCGTGGCCGAGGACCATGTGGTCCTCGTCCTCGGGGAAGCCGCCGTGGGACCCGCTGAGGACCTCGTGGTCGGTCCCGTCGACGCCGACCCGGAGCGTCCGGACGAGCGCCTCCCCGTCGGCCGGCTCCGGCCGGGGCTTTTCGATCAGTTCCGGTTCGTCGCTCCCGCGACGGATGGCAACGGCTTTCATACTGAGTTAGTAACTCGATTCCGAATTAAGTCTTTACAACGGCCGCCGCGCCGGGCGGGGCGTCGCGGTGAACGCCCGCTCAGCGAACGGTGACGGCTTCGCCGCGCTCGCTGGACCGGTAGATGGCGTCCATGATCTTCTGGACGACGAACGCCTCCTCGACGGTGTTCATCTCGGGGTGTTCGTCCCGGGCGACGTGTTCGAGGAAATACTCCTCCTCGACGGCGTGGGGTTCGTCGCCGGCCGTCTCGATCTCGATGTCCCGGTGGTGGGACGCGCCCTGCGGCGTCGTCTCCAGGACCTCCAGGGAGTCGGTGGCCATATCGAGGTGCGCGCCCGCGCCGGTGCCCCGGATCACGATCTCCTGGGTGGGGTGTCGGTTCGTCGCCCAGGCGACCTCCAGCGAGAGGGTCTTGCCGCCCTCGCAGCGGACGAAGGCCGTCGCGGAGTCGTCGACGTCGAAGGCGCCCGAGCCCTGGTCCTCGCCCCACATGTCGATGTAGGTGTAGTCCTCCTCGGTGCCGAACTGCGAACGCGTCTGGGCGGAGACTTCGTGGACCTCGGGGAAGCCCATGAGGTGCAGGCCGAGGTCGAGCGCGTGGGTCCCGATGTCGATGACGGAGCCGCCGCCGGAGACCTCCTTGCGGGTGAACCAGCTGCCCCGCCCCGGGACGCCGCGGCGGCGGACGTAGTTCGCCTCGATGTGGTTGACCTCGCCCATGTCGCCGTCGAGGCGGTACTGGTTGAGGACCTTGACGGGGTCCCGGAAGCGGTTGTGGAAGCCGACCATGCAGAAGGCGTCTGACTCCTCGGCCGTCTCCACGACCCGCTCGGCGCTCTCCAGCGTGTGCGCCAGCGGCTTCTCGACGAGCACGTCGACGCCCGCCTCGAGGCTGGCTACGACGTACTCCTCGTGGAAGCGGTTCGGCGTCGAGACGATGACGGCGTCCACCGTCTCGAACATCTTCTGGGGATCGGCGAACGTCTCCGCCCCGTACTCCTCGGCGAACGTTCGGCGCGCCGCCTCCTCGATGTCGGTCCCGGCCGCGACGATGGCGCCGACCTCGCGAACCGCGTCCGCGTGGAAGTGAGCGATGTTCCCGAGGCCGATGAACCCAAGGCGCAAGTCTTCGATGGCCGTCATGGACGTAGCTCCCGTGGTGCTGATAATAAATGCAAGGAATTCAGTACAGCTGTTGTTCCTTTTCTTCGCGTTCCCGCTCCTCCTCGCGTTTTTCCTCCAGCTCTTTACGCCCGCGTCTATACCGAAGGACGGCCGGGATGTACTTGTACCTGAGGTCCCGGGCAAAGGAGACGATCCCGTAGACCCAGAAGAAGAACAGGACCACCATGCCGCCCCAGTAGACGGCGGCGACGACGTCCGCGGCCATCAGTCGTCCGTCTCCGCGCGCGTGTCCGCCGGCTCGCCGCCGGTCGGCGAGACGAGGTCGTGGGTCAGCGCGTCGCCGGTCGCCGCGTCGAACAGGTGGATCTTCTCCCGGTCGAGGACGACCTGGATGTCGTCGTCCTCCTGGATGGGCGAGTCGGGCTCGATCGACATCAGCAGCTGGTCGCTGGAGGCCGTCTCCTGGGCCATGGAGGTCTCGCCCTCGCCCATCAGGAGGTAGGCGAAGATCTCGTCGCCCATCGGCTCCAGCACGTCCGTCCTGGCGTCGATCGGCGCCGACGGGTGCGCGATCTCGTCCGTCTCGCGCGCCGGGTGGACGTTCTCGGGGCGGACGCCCATCGTCACCTGGTCGCCGACGGCGAGGCCGTCGATGGTGGCGGGATCGAACTCGACGTGGAAGTGCTCGGTCTCGACGCCGTTCTCGTCGACGGTGCCTTCGACGAAGTTCATCGACGGTGAGCCGATGAAGCCGGCGACGAAGAGGTTCGCGGGCTCGTTGTAGCAGACCAGCGGCGGGTCGATCTGCTGGAGTTCGCCCGAGTCGATGACGGCGATGCGATCGGACATGGTCATCGCCTCCGCCTGGTCGTGGGTGACGTAGACGATGGTGGTGTCCAGTTCCTTGTGGAGGCGCTGGAGTTCGGTCCGCATGTGGACCCGCAGCTTCGCGTCGAGGTTGGCCAGCGGCTCGTCCATCAGGAAGACGTCCGGCTCGCGGACGATCGCGCGGGCGATGGCGACGCGCTGGCGCTGGCCGCCGGACATCTCGTCGGGCATCCGGTCGAGCATGCCCTCGAGCTGGACGATGTCCGCGGCCCGCTCGACGCGGCGGTCGATCTCGTCCTGCGGGTAGTCTCGCAACCGCAGGCCGAAGCTGACGTTGTCGTAGACGTCCATGTGCGGGAACAGGGCGATGTTCTGGAACACCATCGCCACCCCGCGGTCCTTCGGCGGGAGCCTCGTGACGTCCCTGTCGCCGATGTAGACCGTCCCCTCGGTGGGCTGGGTCAGACCGGCGATGGTCTCCATCGTCGTCGACTTCCCGCAGCCCGAGGGGCCGACCAGACAGACGAACTCTCCGTCCTCTATGTCGAGGTTCATGTCGTCGACGGCGACAACGCCGCCTTCGCCGTCGTCGTAGCGCTTCGTGACGTGTTCGAGTTTGACTCGTGCCATTGTTATTCCTTGAGTGCTCCTGCTGTCAGTCCGCTGACGATGCGCTCCTGCGCGACGACCACCAGGATGACGACGGGCAGGACGCCGACGATGCTCGCCGCCGCCATCAGGTTGAACGACGTCGTGTACTGGGTCTGGTACCGGAGAATGCCGCCCACGATTGGCGACCAGTTGCCTGGCTGCGGCGAGGTCGCCATGATCGAGCTGAAGAAGTACTCGTTGTACACCGCGATGAACGTCAGCACGGCGGCGCTGGCGACGCCCGGGGCCGACAGCGGCATGATCACGCGGAAGAGCGCGCCGAGCCGCGTCGTCCCCTCGACCCGGGCGGCGTCCTCCAGGCCGTCGGGGATCTGCGCGTAGAACGTCGTCAGGATGAAGATCGAGAGCGGCATGAACAGCGCGCTGAACGGCATCACCATCGCGCCTGGCGTGTTCAGTACTTCGATCGACGTGAACAGCGGGACGTCCGTGAAGGGGATGGTCACCGCGCCGCCGGAGAAGACGTCGTACAGCGGGACGACGAACGCCGCCGGCGGGAAGTAGCTGATCGCCAGGATGGCGAGCATCAGGATCGCCCGACCGGGGAAGTCCAGCCGGCCGAAGACGTAGCCGGCGAGGCTGGAGACCACCAGCACGATGATCGTCGTCGAGACGGCCAGCGTGAAGCTGTTCAGCATGTACAGGTGGAAGGGGACCTGCTCGAAGACGGCGACGAACGCCTCGGGGTTGAACCCCTGCGGCACGGGCAGCGGGAACGGGATGTCCGCGCCGAACAGGTCGATCTCGGGGATGAACCCGCCGCCGGTGATCTGCGCGTTCGGCGTCAGCGCCAGCACCAGTAGCCAGTAGAACGGGAACAGGGTGGTGACGCCGAAGAACAGCATCGCCGTGTAGAACAGCGCGCGGTACACGCGGTCCGGGTTGTCGATGGCCCGCTGCGTCCACCTGTTGAGCGGTCCTTGCGGTTCGTCGGTGTCGATGTCCGTCGCCATGTCAGATCGCGTCCTCCCCCTGCCAGATGATCAGTGCCATCACGATGGTCCCGATGATCGCCGCGGTCGTGAACGCGATCGTCGCGGCGGCCGCGTTGAAGCCGTTGAAAAAGGACGTCACGACCATACAGGACAGCGACGGCACGACGGTACAGCTCGACACGATGTCGATGAGGCCGTAGATTCGCAGCGCCCCGACGGCCCGGAACAGCACCGCGACGCCGACCGTCGGCAGGATCAGCGGGAACGTGATGTACTTGAACTGCTGCCACTTGCTCGCTCCGGCGACCTTCGCGACGTTGTAGAGGTCGCGATTGATGCTCTGGAGCCCGGCGAGGATCAGCAGCGCCATGAACGCCGAGGTCTTCCAGATGTCGGCCACGATGACGACGAACGTCGCGCTGGCCGTGTCGTTGAGCGTGTTCGTCGGCGCCAGGAGCCCCAGGTCCGCCAGCGGCGGGGTGAGGAACCCGACGCTCGGGTGGAACATCAGGTAGAAGATCATCCCCTGGATGACGATGGGAACGGCCCACGGGATGATGATCGCGGCCCGCATCCAGCGGCGACCGTAGAAGTCCTGGTCGAGGATCAGCGCCTGTCCGAGCCCGATCAGGGTCTCGAAGAACACGCTGATGAGGGCGAAGATGACCGTGACGGTCAGCGCGCTCGTCAGCAGTCCGCTGACGCTGAAGGCCTTCGGCAGGAACGTCGGCTCGCCCGGCAGGTACCGTTCCATGCCGCCGGTGAACAGGTTGATGTAGTTGTCCAGTCCGACGAAGTCGCCGAGGCCGGTGAACGTCTGCGCGAACAGTGACATCTCGAACGTCCGCAGCAGCGGGTAGATGGCGATGGTCCCGAGGAGGAAGAACACCGGCAGTAGCAGCAGGTACGCGTACGCGGTGTCGCTTAGATTCTCCATCCACCGGGTCAGCGCCACGATCGGCCCCGACCGCCCGGATTCTCGCCGCTGTGTCTCGGCACTCATTCCGGATCACCCGTCATGTCCTGTCGATCACCATATTAAATAATGAACTACTGCCTTTGTTAATCTGTCCCGCGATGCGTCAGCCCTGTTCGATGTTCTCCAGGTCCGAGGCGAGCGCCGACATGGCCTGCTCGGAGGACACCTCCTGTCCGACGGCGCGGTTGGCCTGCTGGGCGATGGCCTGCGATTCCTGGCTCCAGACCGGCGTGACCGGGCGAGCCATCACGTTCTCGCCGGCCACCTGCAGGGTCTCCAGGTAGCGACCGACGGGTTCGACGCTCTGGGCCTCGTCGGAGTTGAACAGTTCGGGCCGGGGCGGCAGCCACCCCTGGAGCCGGAACAGTTCGAGCGCGAAGTCCGGACTCATGACGGCCTGGACGACCTGTTCGATCACGTCTAGCTTGTTGCTGTTGGGGTTGAACGTCAGGTGCCAGCCGCCCAGTGCCGACGTGGTGCCGCCGGTGCCGGGCTGGGCCGCCTCGCTCTCGGGGACGGCGTAGGGAATCGGCATCGCACCGAGGTCCTCGCCGAGCGCGGGGTCCTCGGTCTCCTCCGGGTTCCGGCCGGTCAGCGCCAGCGAGTACGGCCAGTTGCGGTGGAAGACGGCGTTGCCCTGTGCGAACGGCGACCGGGACGTCTCCTCGATCCAGCCGAGGACGTCCGTCGGCGTGAACCCGCCGGCGTAGTTCTCGAACTCCCCGCCGAAGTCCTCGTCGTGGACGAACTTCCGCATCATGTTGAGGGAGCTGACCACCTCCGGCTCGTCGACGGTGATCGGACGCTCGCCGATGGGGCCGAAGAGGTTCTCGCGGCCGCCGAAGTAGGCGCCGCCCCACGAGGACAGAACCTCGTTGAAGGTACAGCAGGCGGTGCCCTCGTAGATGTCCCACTGGGTCGTGAACCCGTAGTCGACGTCCGCGTTGTCGTAGACGTCGGCGGCGATGTGCGACCACTCTTCCCAGGTCATCGGCTCGGTCGCCCAGTTCTCGCCCTCGGGGTCGTAGCCGGCCTCCTCGACGAGATCCTTGCGGTACTGCATCGTCGGGAAGTCCGGGAACAGCGGGACGCCGTACAGGTCGCCGGATTCGGGATCCCGCGCCGTGTCGGTGAACCCGGTGAAGTACTCCTCGTCGATCGTCGAGAGGGTGTCGTCGGACAGCGTCTCCGAGAGGTTCTGGATCAGGCCCCGCTGGATGAACACGTTCACCCAGCCGTTGTCCATCTGCAGGATGTCCGGCTCCGCCTGTCCGGAGTCCAGTATCCGGTTGTAGTTCGTCCGGACCTCGCCGGTGTCCTGCGCGCTGGGCACCCACTCGATCTCGATGTCGTCGCTGAGACCGCCGGCCTCGTGGAGTGCCGTCTTCATCTCCTCGCCGGCCGTCTCGACTGCCGTCGGACCGATACCCCACCGAACGGTGGTCGTCTCGCCGCCGCCGGCGTCGCCCGTCGTGGTACCGTTCTGTCCGCCGTCGCCGCCATTGCCACCATCGCCGCCGTCGCCGCCACCGCCGATGAACTCGGCACAGCCCGCCAGTCCAGCGGCCACACCCGAGGCGCCCGCAGCGGACACGAACCGGCGGCGCGAAACGCTGCCACGCTCTCTATCGTCGTCTGAGCCGTTGGAAGACATTCTCTTTCGATGTGTTGCGACGGATGTACTTAAACATTACCAATAGTTAACTACAGTGGTTGTAAATGAATAGCTCGTGTGGATTACTGGAGATTATTTCCGATCGATTTCCATAGTTTGATCTGGGCCGGACTCGCATTATGGGGCGATTCCGTTATTTCTGCACCTTTGGTTGTCGAAGGCAACGCGAACGGCGATCGGGATAACACCCACCGTTAACGCTGCAGCGCTGCGAATTAGTCGGATACAGTCGGTGTTGCTGGCGGGAGTAGCACCGCTTTTCGGAAACGAAAGCGGCGAGAACTACTGGTAAATCCCGATTCACACGGGCCGTTGTCGCGGCGTCGTCAGTCGATTCCGGCGTCGGACAGACGAGAGCGGGACGCGACAGTCGGCGTCACTCGACGTCAGTGACGATGATCGACGTGGCCTCGATCTCCTCGATGACCGCTCCCCAGCCGCCGGCGGACACCGTCCCCGAGCCGGTGTCGACGGTGATGCTCGCCCGGCCGGACAGTTCGGCCAGCGGGAGGGTGTCGTCGTCGGTCGACTCACCCGAGTACTCGATCCCGATGATCTCCCCGCTGACCGTCCGCTCGGCGTTCGTCTCGGTGTCGCGGCCGGTGACGGTCGCGCGGACCGTCGCCCCGTCGTCGAGCAGCGGGTGAACGTCGCGAATGCAGGCCCGCAGGTCCACGTAGGTCCGCGGCGTGTCCGCTGTCCGCTCCGTGTAGATCGTCTCCCAGATCTCCCAGAGACAGGTCTGGAAGAACCAGTGGAAGACGTACGCGTGGGCCCGGTCGCTGACGAGGACGCCGTACTCGTTGACGGACTGCTCGTGGGGGGCGAAACAGGTCCAGGCCCGGTCGGCGATCGCGAGGAACGGTGACGGGACGTTCCGGTACCGGGCCTCGGTGCAGGTCGCCGCCAGTTCCTCTCTGCCGGGGAGGGCGTCTCTGCCGTCCCGCGTGGAGAGGCTCAGTTTGACGTAGACGCCCCGGTCCCGAGCGGCTTCCAGTTCGTCCGCCAGCAGTCCGAACTGGTCTGCGGTCACGCTGAGCTGGACCTGGTGCTCCGCCTCCTCGATGACGTCCCGGGCGCGGGAGAGGACCGTGTCGAACCGCTTGACGACGCTGACCTCGTGCTCGGCCATCGCCGGCTGGTTCCACCGGTCCTCGATGGCCTCCGCGGCGGTCAGGTACTGGTTCGAGCGCGAGCGGAGGTCGTCGAGCACCTCCTCGGGGTCGTGGGCCCGGGCGGTCAGGGTGTCCTGCTGGTAGGTCTCGATGTACCCCTTCGACTCCAGGTCCCGGAGGACGTCGTAGATTCGCGGGTCGGGGACGTCGCAGGCGTCGGCGACGTCGGTGGCCGAGGCGTTCCCCAGGTCCAGCAGCGTGACGTACGTCTCGGCCTGGTAGGGGGAGAGCCCGGCGTCCTCCAGCACCGCGATCAGTTCGTCGTCGTTCATTAGTTTGTGGCCACTTCCGCACGCCGGGTTAAATTCTCGTCGCTGTATTCGACCGGCCTCCCGGACGTCCGGACGACCCGGCAGTCGAACGCCTCGGCCGCCGGCCGCCACCGACGGCGACCGGCCGCGGCGTCGTACGGATCGCCATCTCTCGGCACGGGTATCGGAGGCGACAGTAATGATGTGTCGCCGGCCCCGACGGGACCGACCGCTCCGGCGCCGCCGCGGCCTCAACGCTGAAGCGGCTCGCCGTCCAACTGTGGGGCATGGACGTCGTCGGTCACCTCAGGAACCCGGACTACACGGGCGAACGCAGGTGCATGCCCTGTACGGTCGTCAACGTCGCCGTCGTCGCGCTGGTAACTGCGGGCCTCGCCGCCGTCGGCCGCCCGTTCGTCGCCGGCGGCGCGGCGCTCGCGGGCCTCGCTCTCGTGGCACTGCGGGGGTACGTCGTCCCGTACACGCCGCAGTTCGCGCCCCGCATCGTGGCCGCACTCCCCGTCCCCGACGCCTGGTTCCACCGGGACGGTGCGGTCTCGCCCGACGGCGGCCAGCCCGGCGGAGACGGATCGCTCGCCGACGCGAACGAACTCTCGGGGGAAGCGGTGCTCCGGCGACTGGGAGAGGCGGGCGTGATCCGCGAGGACGGCGACCGGATCGTCCTCGACGAGGAGTTCGAGCGGCTCTGGCACGGCGGCATGGATCAGCTGCGGACGGGCTCGGAACTCGTCGCGGCCGTCGAGTCGTTCCCCGGGATCGAGGCCGCCGAGGCCGTCGAGACCGACGACGGCCGCTGGATCGACGTCCAGGGACAGTCGAGGCTCGTGCCCCGTCCCGTCGCCGTGGCCGAGGCGGCGGCCGTCTGGGCGATGCCCGACGGCGTGCGCGACGAGGTGGCGCTCGCCGCGGCCCGGCCGCTCAGGCAGTTCCTCGAGGAGTGCCCGGTCTGCGAGACGCCGCTGGAGGCGTCCTCGACGGCGTCGTGTTGCGGCGGCCACAGGAATCCCCGGCAGACGCCCCAGGAGACGCTGGTCTGTCCGGAGTGCCAGCAGCGGGTCGTGACGCTTCCCCGGCCACAGAGCTGATCGGGCGGTCGATGCTCCCGGCCAGCGGGACGCACGACTGTCCGCGCGAGGGACACGTCGAGAGGTAGCAAAAAGGACCGGGCGTGATGGGGTCGTATATCGGCAGACGTGGGGGGAGTGGGGGTGGGGAGTGGGGGGATCTGCCGGTATCGCCAGCGTGGCGGACTGCCATCACCGCCCAGTCGGGCAAATCTATTACCGGGCGGTGTAAATCTGTGTCGATCGACGCCCGTCCCATCGGTTTCGGAGAAACGGTGGGGCACGAGAGATCCCCGGCGCTCTCTCGGCGGTTCGATCCCACCGGGTATTAATTCCTCCCCCGACGACTACCACGTATGAAAAACATCGACGACCTCATCGAGAGCGCCACGGAACTGGCCGAGCGCGGTCTCTCGAAGGGCGAGATCGCCGACGAGCTGAACGTCTCCCGCGAGACGGCGAGCTGGCTCGTCCAGCAGGGCGGCGCCGAGCAGGAGCCGTCCATCGACGCCGCCAGCGGACCCCACGACATCCACGTCGACTGGAGCGCCGTCGGCCGGGACAGCGCCCGCCTCTCCTACCTGGGCAAGGCGATGGCCGACCTCCTCTCGAAGCAGGGCGAAGACGTCGACCTCACCATCGGCGTCGAGAAGGCCGGCGCGCCGCTTGCGACGACCGTCGCGCGCGAACTCGAGACCGATCTGGGCACCTACGCCCCCAGCAAGCACCAGTGGGACGACGAACGCGACGAGGGTCTCGACGGCTCGTTCTCGCGCAACTTCGCCCAGATCCGGGGCCGCAACTGCTACGTCGTCGACGACACCATCACCAGCGGCACCACGATGACGGAGACGATCCAGGCCATCCGCGACCAGGGCGGCACCCCCGTCGCCTGCGTCGTCATGGCCGACAAGCGCGGCCTCGGCGACATCGAGGGCGTCCCCGTCTACTCGCTGATGCAGGTCATCCGCGTCGGCAGCGAGAGCCCCGAGGAGTAGTCCCCGCCCGCCGATCACCGCGACAGCACGGCGTGCCGTTCCAGCGTCAGGTCGTAGCCGATCGCCGAGACCTCGCGGGTCGGCCACTCGCCGGTCGCGGTCACGGGTTCCACGTCGTCGCCCGTGACCAGGTGGAGGTCCTCGCTCTTGGCCCCCTGGACCGTCGGGTTCCACGAGTAGGCCATCGGTAGCTCCACCGGCGCGCCGTGGTCGGGCGTGGCGATCCACTCCCGGCCGGCGAAGCCCGCCGCGCCGCCCTGATGGTGGTTGCGCCACTCGCCCTCCCAGCCGAGGTCGGCGTACGCGTCCTGAATCGCCTCGAACACGTCGCCGGCGGTGCCGCCTTCGTTGCCGACCTCGCGCGTCGCGGCCAGCGCCGTCGCCTCGACGCGCATCGCGTCCCGGGTCCGCTCAGCCAGCCACTCCGGCGCGTCGAACGCGACGGTCCGGGTCGTGCTGGCGAACAGGCCGTCCCGGTCCGCGGTGACCGACAGCAGGGCGTAGTCGCCTAGTTCGACGTCCGTCGGCGTGTAGTGGCGATACCGCTGGGCGCGCTCGCCGCTCCCGACGAGGACGACCGGCGTACCCGCTCCCTCCGCTTCGATGGCCCGGCGTAGTTCGGCCGCCACCTCGCGTTCGGTGTCGTCGGCCGAGCACCCGCGCGCGACCGACTCCACCGCCGCCGCCACGTCCTCAGAGAGCGATCGGTACTGCTCGATCTGCTCGTCGGTCAGGGGCTGGCGCAGCGCCGATGCGTCGACCGACTCGAACCCCGGCACGTCGAAGTCCGCCGCGGCCGGCGTCGGACTGGCCCGCTCGACGGCCTCGGCTAGTCCGTCCTCGTACCACTGGACCGCCTCGACGGTGGCGTCCGCCGGCAGCTCCTCGTCGCGCAGCCGCGGCGCCTCGATGTTGTCCGTCACGACAGTGACCCCGTCGCCGTCGTAGCCCGCCGCCGCCACGCCGACGTCGCCGGCCCGGTCCACGACGTTGTCGCCCCCGCCCGTCACCCAGGCGAAGGAGTTCGGCCGCGCGAACCAGACCGCTTCGAGGTCGTTCTCGGAGAGATACTCGTCTAGCCGCTCGGTGACTGCCATACACGGTGGTGGCGCCGTCTCCGGGTTAAAGGATTGGGAGGGGCGGCTATAGTAGAAATTGAAACTACTTACACATCGAAGGGCATCACGGGGGCCCCTCGAGTGTGTCAGTGCGTTCAATTTCTACTATAGCAACGGTCGGTTCGACAGTAGCAGTATCGACGACTGAGAACAGCCGGAAAGCGCCCGCCGACGACCGGGGGCATTCTGGCTGTTCACGCCCTCGATAGCACGATAAAAGGCGTCCGAACAGAAGGCGAAAGGATCCGCTATTCCAGGGCGACCCGCTCGCCGCGCTCGTCGCTCTCGGCGATGGCGTCGAGCACGCGCTGGGCCTTCAGGCCGTCCTGGAAGCTCGGCTCGAACTCGCCGTCGCCGGCGATGGCCGAGAGGAACTCGTAGTTCTCGTGGACGAACAGGTGTTCCCAGCCGATGACGTGGCCCGGCGGCCACCAGTGGTCGACGTAGGGGTCGGACTCGTCGGTGACGAGCACGCGCTCGTAGCCGCGGGAGCCCTCGCGCTTGACCTGCAGTTCGTTCAGCCGTTCGAGGTCGAACTTGACGCCGCCCTTCGAGCCCTCGATCTCGATGGTGTGGGCGTTCTTGTGGCCGTTGGCGAAGCGGGAGCCCTCCAGCGTGCCCATGGCGCCGTTCTCGAAGGCGACCTGGGCGCTGTAGGCGTCGTCGACGGTGACCTCGCGGGTCTCGGTGGCGTCGCCGTCGCCGGAGTCCTCCAGGCTGCCGCCGCCGCCGACGGGCCGCTCCTCGACGAACGTCCGGAGGTGGCCGCTGACCTCCGTGATGTCGCCCGCCGCGTCCCCGAGCAGGAAGTGCGCGAGGTCGACGGTGTGGGCTCCGAGGTCGCCCAGCGCGCCGCTGCCGGCCATCTCCTCGTCGTTGCGCCACGACCAGGGTGCACTGGGGTCGACGAGCCAGTCCTGGAGGTACTGCCCCCGGAAGTGGTGGATCTCGCCGAGTTCGCCGTCCTCGATCAGTCCCTTCGCGTACCGGATGGCGGGCACGAACCGGTAGTTGAAGGCCGTCCCGGCGACGACGCCGGCGTCGGCGGCGGCGTCGGCCATCTCCTCAGCGGTGGAGAGCGTCGGGGCCAGCGGCTTCTCGCAGAAGACGGGCGTGCCGGCCTCCAGCGCAGCGACAGAGGGCTCGGGATGGACGTGGTTCGGGCCGAGGTTGTAGAAGACGTCCACCTCGTCGACGACGTCCCGCCAGTCGGTGGCAGTGCGGTCGAAGCCCAGCGTGTCCGCGGCCTCGGCGAGGGCCTCCTCGTCGCGACCGACGATGACGTCCCGGTTGGTCTCCGGGGCGTCGGGGAAGAACATCGGGAGCCGATCCAGCGCGTTCGAGTGGGCCTTGCCCATGAAGCGGTAGCCCAGAATTCCAATGTCAAGCGTCATGCGGCGGTCACCTCCGTTGTACCGCGAGCGCGCCGTCGGCGCGCGAGCGGCTTTTTCGCCCACGTTTTTCCGCGAGTGGTGCGCGGAGCGCACCCGAGCGGAAAAAGGTGGTTGCCAATGAAGCGGTAGCCCAGGATGCCGACGTCGAGTGTCATGTGTAGTGGAGTATCGTGTATGGTGGTAAGCGGTGTGGTTGGCGTGCGGTGCTGTCAATTCGGACTGCGTCCGACGGACGGGTTACGCCCAGTAGGCTTCGCCGGGCGTGGTCTCGAAGACGGCCCGGGAGAGCACGTCGACGGCCTTCTCCAGGCCCTCGTTCGAGGAGGTCAGCGAGTCCTCGTGCTCGATGGACAGCGCGCCGTCGTAGTCGACCATCCGCAGCGTCGAGACGACGTCCTTCCAGTGGCCCTCGTCGTGGCCGTAGCCGATGGAGCGGAACAGCCACGAGCGGTTCGGCTCGTCGGTGTACGGCGCCGTGTCGAGGACGCCCTTCTCGCGGGCGTTGGCGTCGTACACCTTGGTGTCCTTGGCGTGGAAGTGGTGGATGGCGTCCTCCTCGCCGAGCAGGCGGATCGCGTCGGTGACGTCGATGCCCTGCCAGTAGAGGTGTGAGGGGTCGAAGTTGGCTCCGATGCGCTCGTTGGTGGCCTCGCGGAGCCGCAGCATGCTGCGGGGCTCGTAGACGAGCATGTTGGGGTGCATCTCGATGGCGACGTCAACGCCGTGCTCCTCGGCGTGCTCGGCGATCTCCGACCAGTAGGGGATCGCGACCTCTTCCCACTGGTACTCCAGAGCCTCGCTGTGCTCGTTGGGCCACGGAGCGGTGATCCAGTTGGGGACCTCGCCGGCCTCGCTGCCGGCGGGCAGGCCCGAGAAGCAGGTGACCGCGTCGACGCCGAGCTGGCCGGCCAGTTCGATGGCCTCGCGCAGTTCGGTGTCGGCCTCTTGCGCCCGCTCCTCGTCGGGGTGGATCGGGTTGTTGTGCGTCGCGATCGCGCTGATCCACATGTCGTGCTCCTCGACGGTCTCGAGGAGGTCCGCTTGCGCGTCCTCGTCGTCGAGGTACTCGTCGCGCGGCAGGTGGTCGTCGCCGACGAAGCCGCCACACCCCAGTTCCACGGCGTCGACGCCGATGTCGTCGAGGTACGCGAGCGCTTCGTCGATGGGCTGGTCGCCGAGCGGAACGGTGAGGACACCTACGTCCATGCGTGGGACTACCTATACCTGTTGTATAAAAATGAGGGAGGCGGTCCTGTTCGCCGGCGAACCGACGTCGTACAGGACAGAGGCTGTCGTAGAAATTGAAGCTATTTACACATCGAAGGGGACCCCGGGCACCCATCGAGTGTGTCAGTGCGTTTAATTTCTACTGTACTCCCCGCCGGCGTCGTACTCGTCGAACAGCGCGGAGAGCTGTTCGGCCCGCATCGAGAGGGTCCGGGCCTCGACGTCCATCTCGCCGAGTGCGAGGTTCTGTTCCTCGGCGACGGCCGCGACGTGTTCGGCCTCGTCGACGTTCTCGCGCGACGTCTCGACGACCTGCTCGGCGATGGAGGCGACCTCCTCCGAGGAGGCGGCCTGATCGTCGGTCGCCTCGCTGATCTCCTCGACGCCGCGGGCCGTGTCCTCGACGTGCTCCGCGATCGACTCCAGGGCCGCAAGGGCCTCCCCGACGGTCTCCCGGCCGTGCTCGACGGAGTCGCGCATCTCGCAGATCTCGGCGGCGGCCTCGTCGGTCCGCTCCTGGATCGCACCGATGCGGTCCTCGATCTGGTCGGTGGCCTCCTTGGTCTCCTCGGCCAGCGACTTCACCTCGTCGGCGACGACGCCGAAGCCGTTGTTCTCGGCCCCCGACGAAGCGTGGGCGGCCTCGATCGAGGCGTTCAGCGCGAGGATGTTGGTCTGCTCCGCGATGTCGTCGATCAGGTCGACGATCTCGCCGACCTCGTCCATCCGCTCGGTAAGGTCCTCGTCGGTCGCCACGACCTCCCCGGTCCGGTCGGCCGTCTCGGCCATCGCCTCACTGGCCTCGCGGCCGGCCTCGATCCCCTCCTCGGTCCGCTCCTCGGTCCTGTCGGCCCGCTTCGAGACCTGGTCGGCCGAGGCGGCGATCTCCTCGACCGTGGCGGACATCTCCGACATCTCGTCGCTGATCCGGGAGATCTGCTCGTGCTGTTCGGCGAAGACGTCGGCGATCTCCTGGATGGTCCCGGCGACGCTCTCGCTGGCCTCTGTGACCGCCTGCGTGGCGCCGGCGACCTGCTCGCTGGAGTCGGCGACGTCCCCGGAGAACTCGTCGGCGGCGTCGACGGTCTGCTGGAAAGCGCCCGCCATCTCGTTGAACGCCGCGGCGAGGTCGGCCAGCGCCGGGTCCGGCGCGTCCTCGTCCATCCGCCGGCCCAGCTGACCGTCGGCGGCCGCTTCGAGGACGGTGCCGTACTCCCGGAGGTACTCCTGCAGTTCGTCGGTCGTCGGCGGGTCCGCGGTCGCGACGCCGCCGTCGGTCGTCGCGACGGGCTCCTGCGGCATCGACTGCTCGCGGGCCGCCGACGGGTCGCCGCGGACCGATTCGAGTTCCGCGGCCAGCTCGTCCCGGCGGCTCCGGGCCTCGTCCCGCTCCGCCCGGTACCGGTCGCGCTCGGCCACCAGTGCCTCGAAGCGCCTGTCGAGGGAGAACAACGAGTACGCGCCCGCGACCAGCGCCCCGGCGAGGCCGACCAGGGACAGCGGAGCGTGCAGTCCGGCCGGCGCGGCGGCCGCGACCAGAGCCTGGTAACAGCCGTGGGCGACCTGGGCGGCGATTCCCGCGGCCAGACTCCGTCTGTGGGGGTTCTCGGGGGTCATCGATGGGAATTCTCTGCCGGGCGTTTCGCCGGACCGCTCATAAAGCCGCCCCGGAATTTATCAGAAATGAAACCGTCCGTGAGACGGGCGATCGACGGTGGCTCCCGGGACCGCCGGACCTCGGACGGCCGAGCCGGGACAGAACCGCTTTTGAACCGGGGGCCGGAACGGTCCCACATGGGGAACGACATCAACTACGCCGATCTTCACGATCCCAACGCGGAGTACACGATGCGAGAGCTGTCCTCTGACACCATGGGCGTCGATATCGAGCGCGGCGGCGGCCGCGACGTCGAGATCACCGACGTCCAGACCACCATGGTCGACGGGAACTTCCCGTGGACGCTCGTCCGCGTCTACACCGACGCCGGCGTCGTGGGCACGGGCGAGGCCTACTGGGGGGCCGGGGTGCCGGAACTCATCGAGCGGATGAAGCCGTTCGTCATCGGCGAGAACCCGCTGGACATCGACCGCCTCTACGAGCACCTGATCCAGAAGATGTCCGGCGAGGGCAGCGTCGAGGGCGTCACGGTCACCGCCATCGCCGGCATCGAGGTCGCGCTGCACGACCTCGCCGGCAAGATCCTCGAAGTACCCGCCTACCAGCTGCTGGGCGGCAAGTACCGCGATCACATGCGCGTGTACTGCGACTGCCACACCGAGGAGGAGGCCGACCCCGAGGCCTGCGCCGACGAGGCCCGCCGCGTCGTCGACGAACTGGGCTACGACGCCCTGAAGTTCGACCTCGACGTCCCCTCCGGCCTGGAGAAGGACCGCGCCAACCGTCACCTCCGGCCCGGCGAGATCCGCCACAAGGCCGAGATCGTCGAGAAGGTCACCGAGGAGGTCAAGGACGAGGCCGACGTCGCCTTCGACTGCCACTGGACTTTCTCCGGCGGCTCCGCCCAGCGCTTGGCCGAGGCCGTCGAGGACTACGACGTCTGGTGGCTCGAGGACCCCGTCCCGCCGGAGAACCTCGAGGTCCAGAAGGAGGTCACCGACTCGACGACCACACCGATCACCGTCGGCGAAAACCGCTACCGCGTCACCGAGGAGCGCCGCCTGATCGAGGAGCAGGCCGTCGACATCATCGCGCCGGACATGCCCAAGGTGGGCGGCATGCGCGAGACCCGCAAGATCGCCGACGTCGCCAACCAGTACTACGTCCCCGTCGCGATGCACAACGTCTCCTCGCCCGTCGCGACGATGGCCAGCGCCCACGTCGGCGCCGCCATCCCCAACTCCCTCGCCGTCGAGTACCACAGCTACGAACTCGGCTGGTGGAGCGACCTGGTCGAGGAGACGGTCATCGAGGACGGCTACATCGAGATCCCCGAGGAGCCCGGCCTCGGCGTCACGCTCGACCTCGACGCCGTCGAGGAGCACATGGTCGACGGCGAGACGCTGTTCGATCCGGCGTAAGCCGGATCGAACCGGCGAATCTTCAATTCGACTCGTTCGACGAAGCGTAGCTTCGTCGTGCTCGGAAGACGAGCGGAGCGAGTCTTCCGGTGTTCGACGAGGAATAATCGGCACGCGGAGCCGTTGTATCGGCGACGGTGCGGATTCTTCCGAGTGAGACCTAAAGCCGTCCGCTGGCCGCCTCTCGAAGTTTTCTGCGTTCGCCGCGCCTCCGAGAATACAGCGGGCCGTTCCGCCGCTTACCGCCGCTCCCGTTCCAGTTCCCGGTCGATCGGATCGGGTTCGCGGTCGTCCATCGCTCGCTCCAGTTTGCGCTCGAACTCCGCCTCGGTCAGCTTGCCCTCGGCGTACTGCTGCTGGAGCCTGTCGACGGGGTCGTCGGACGTCTCGGTGGTCGTGGCGCGACCGAGGTCGGTGCCCGGAACGGTCTCGGTCGCTGGTCCGCCGTCGCTCAACGCCCACCTGGCGACCCGGTACCCGACGTAGCCGAGGACGGCCATGCCGACGAGGGCCGCGACGCCGACCAGGGCCATCCAGACGGCGCTCAGGACCATCCCGACGACCGAGAGCACGGCGCTGACGGCCACGAGCAGGGCGAGTCCGAGCAGGGCATACTTCGTCAGCGTGCGGAGGGCCATGTGGGTCCCTGCGCGGGCCGGACGGATAATCCCTGTCGTCGCTCGTACGGACTGCTGGAGGTCCGTGTCAGAGGTCGATCCGCTCGCCGCGCTCGGCGGACTCGAAGACGGCCTCGATGGCGCGCATGTCGACGAGGCCGTGCTCGGCGTCGCCCGGCGGCTGGCGGTCGGTGAGCAGGTGGTTGGCAAAGTACTCGAACTCCTCGTTCATCTGCTGCTTCTCGCCCCACTCGGGGAGGGTCAGGTCCGCTTCGACGTCGCCGCGGGAGACGGTCAGGTCAGAGGGCCCGAGGAAGGCGGGCTCCAGCAGGAGTTCCCCCTCGGTGCCGGTGATCCGGAGGAAGCCGTTCTTGTGGACGTTCTGGCTGGCGGTCATCGACGCCAGTACGTTGCCCTCGTAGGTGATCGTGAACGCGGCCCGCTCATCGGGGACGTCCTCGAAGCCCTCGGCACCGGAGTAGGTGGCCGCCTGGACGGACTGGGGGGCGCTGTCAAGCACGAACCGCGTCGTGTTGATCGGGTAGATGCCCAGGTCGGTGACGGACGCGCCCGGCCCGGCCAGGTCGGGGTCGAGGCGCCACTGGTCGGGATCGGGGATCATCTCCAGCAGGGGCTGGCCCATGTGCCCGTGGACGTGGGCAGGCTCGCCGATGAAGCCCGACTCGACGAGTTCGCGCATCCGGCGGACGGCCGGGTCGGTGTGCATCCGGTAGGCCACCATCAGCGTGACGTCGTCGGCGGCGTCGACGGCCTCGACGATCTGCTCGGCGCGCTCCGAAGACGCCTCCATGGGCTTCTCCAGGAGCACGTCCTTGCCGGACTCGGCGGCCGCCTCGACGTAGGGCAGGTGCAGCGCGTTCGGCGTGGCGACGTAGACGGCGTCGTAGTGCTCCGCGGCCTCGCCGTCTTGGAACTCGTCGTAGGTCAGCGCGGCCTCGACGGTGTCGACCTCCGCGGCGAAGTCCTCGGCCTTCTCCGTGGAGCTGCTGACGACTACCGTCGTCTCGCAGATGTCCGACTCGTTGGTCGCGGGCACGGCGTACTCCCGGGTCCACCAGCCCAGCCCGACCATCGCGAAGCGGACGGTGCCCTCGGCGTCCTCCTCCCAGTCGCGGCGCTCGAAGTCGTCGAAGTGGCCTTCCAGATCCATGTGCGAGCGCTCGGACGGGTATGGCATAAGTGTGGGCGGACTGCGATGGACGTCCATGTAGGAATCGAGATCGCCAGCGAGCCCCGCTGCCCCGCCGCCAGACGGCGGGGAGCGGTCAACCGCCGAACTCGCGCTCGACGGCCTCGCGGTCGACCTTGGCCGGCCCGCTCTTCGGGAGTTCGTCCACGACCGCGACGCGACGCGGGCGCTTGTACCCGGCCAGCCGGTCGTCGAGGAACTCGGCCAGGTCGTCGGCGCTCGGGGGCTCCGCGTCGGGGTCCGCCACTGGCTCGACGACGGCCGTTCCGACCTGACCCCACTGCTCGTCGTCGACGGGGACCACGACAACCTCGCCGACGCCGGGGTGGGCTGCGACGGCGTCCTCGACCTCGGCGGGGTAGACGTTCTCGCCGCCGCTGACGAACATGTCGGACTTGCGACCCTCGACGCTAACGTACCCGTCGTCGTCGATGCGCGCCAGGTCGCCCGTCGAGAGCCACGCGCCGCCGGTGCGGGGGCCGTCGCCGCCGGCGGCCTCGTCGCCGAACGTCGCCGCCGTTTCCTCGTCGCGCCCCCGGTAGCACGTCGCCGAGTGGGGCGAGCGCAGCTCGAGTTCGCCCACCGCGCCCGGATCGAGCTCCCCGCCCTCGTCGTCGACGACGCGGGCGTCGACGTGCATCGCGGGGACGCCGACGGTGTCGGCCTTCTCGCGGTCCCACCCCTCCGGCATGGCGAAGTTGTTGGGGCCGCACTCCGTGAGCCCGTAGCCCTGCGAGAGGTCGACGCCGCGGTCCCACCAGGCCCGCATGACGGCCTCGCGGCAGGGACCGCCACCGGACTTTGCGAGGCGCAGCGAGGAGAGGTCGGTCTCCGCCCAGCGGTCGTGCTCGGTCATCGCCCGCAGGACGGTCGGCACCGCCACGAGGACGGTGGCCGACCGCTCCTCGATCAGCCGGAGCACCGCGCCGGGCTCGAACGCCCGGTCGATCACGACGGTCCCGCCCATGTGGAAGACGGGGAGCGTCAGCACGTTCCACCCGCCAGTGTGGAACATCGGGAACACCATCGGCGTGACGTCGTCCGGCCGTAGCCCCCACGCCGTGATGGTGTTCAGCGAGTTCCAGACGACCGCCTCGTGGCAGATCTCCGTCTCCTTCGGCGTGCCCGTTGACCCGCCGGTGTGCAACAGGAGGTGGGGGTCGCCCGGCGCGAGGTCCGGACCGTCGTAGGCGGCGTCCGCCTCCGGGAGGGCGTCCCCGTAGGGCTCCCACGTCGCGACGCCGTTCGTCGTCAGCGTCAGCGCGGGTGGATCGACGTCGGCCAGTTCGAGCGCCTCGACGACCCCGTCGGCGAACGGCTCCTCGACCACGAGCAACGACGGGTCAACGTCGTCCAGCAGGGCGGCGAGTTCGGGCGGCGCGAGCCGGTAGGACAGCGGCGCGAGGACGCCGCCGGTCTTCCCCGTGGCGAAGAAGAGGTCGACGTACTCCGGACGGTTCCGTGCGAGCACGGTCACGCTCCCGGGTTCGTGGTCCGCTGCCGCGCGCTCCTCACGAGCGTCTGGGGCCGTCACCCCGTACTCGGCCAGCAGCCGGGCGGTCCGGTTCGCCCGACGGTCGAGGTCGGCGTAGGTGTACTCCGCGCCGGTCGCGGCGTCGACCAGGCCGACCCAGTCGGGGGTCAGCGCCGCTCGCCGGCCGCTCCAGTTCCCGACCCAGCGCTGGGGACCGTGCTCAGACATCGTCGAGGAAGGACAGCAGCCGTTCGTTCACGAGTTCATTCCGCTCGACGAAGAACAGGTGGGAGCCGCCGGCGACGGTCTCCAGGCGAGCGTCGGGGAGCCCGTCGGCCAGCAGCCGGCCGTTCTCGACGGGCACGACGCGGTCGTCGGTGCCGTGGAGGACGAGCGCGGGGACGTCGACCTCGTCGAGGCGGTCGGTCGCGTCGAACGACGTCGCCGCCGCGGCCTGCCACTCGTAGGCCCGATCGGAGGGATCCGTCTCCAGGCGCCGGTCGACGATGCGGTCGATCACTTCGGGGTTCGCGTCCCAGAAGTCGTCCGTAAACGCCGGCCGCATCCTGTACCGGATCGACTCCACCCGGTCGAGGCCACGGGGGACGTCGAACACGCGTGCCCGCGCGTCGTCCGGCATCGGGACGGCCTCGTCGCCGCCGGCCGAGGTACACAGCAGCGAGAGCGACGCGGCGCCGTCGTAGTCCAGCGCGTACTGGAGGGCGATCATCCCGCCGAGGCTCGCGCCGACGAGGTGCGCGCGGTCCACCCCGGCGTCGTCGAGGACCGCCGCCATGTCGCCGGCCATCTCCTCCGTCGTGTACGGCCCCTCCGGTTCGTCCGACTCGCCGGTGCCGCGGTTGTCCCAGACCACTGTCCGATACGACTCGGCGAGCGCGGGGCGCTGCCAGCCCCACATCCAGGTGCCGTAGCCGAGTCCCTCGACGAACGCCACCGCCGTGGCGTCGTCTGGACCCGCCGTCTCGTAGCGGAGTCGAACCCCGTCGGGCCGCTCTCGACGGGCCCAGCCGCGTGAACTCGCACGGACCCCGTCGTTGCTGGTGAAGTGCATATGTAGTTCATGTGATTCGTCCACCTTCAACCTGACACTGTAGATGAAAGTGGTGGGCGCTCGACGCCGCCGCCCGGGATTCGGCGAGGTCGCCGGTTTCTCGCAACCAAGGGGCACCAGTCTGCAGTCGAGCGAGGGGACCCGGCAACGAGGTCGCAAGCACAGTTAATCGCCGCGGCGGCGACGTGGCGGCATGGACGTCAGAGCGGCCGAGGCGGACGACTCCGGGCGGATCAGGCGGATCGCCGAGCAGTCCTTCCAGACTTCCTACTCGCTGTCCCCGGACCAGATCGAGACGATCGTGGCCGCGGTGCTCTCCGAGGACGCAGTCCGCGAGCGGGTCGAGGGCGACGCGAACCGGATACGCGTCGCCGAAGAGGAGGGCGAGGTGCTCGGGTTCGCCGACGTCGAGGTCGGCGACCACGCGATCCTCCGGTGGCTCCACGTCGAACCGGGCCACCGCGGACAGGGCGCCGGCACCGCGCTCGTCGAGGACGCCCGCGACGTCGCGGCCGAGGGCGACAGCGCGCTGATCGGCACCGTCCTCGCTGAGGACCCCGAGGGCGACCAGTTCTGCGAGCAGTTCGGCTACGAGCGCGGCGAGAAGGTCGAGATCGAGTTCGCCGAGGAGTCCTTCCACGCGTACGTCTACAGGCACCCGGACCCAGCGGCCCCCGTCGCCGACGACGAACCCGTCGACGTCCCCGACACGGTGACGGTGGACGGCCGAGAGCGGACCGTCGACGCCGACGACGACGTGCCGGGGACGGACGGTCCCTTCTTCCGGACGTACGAGGACCCGGCGGACGAGGACGCCTACGGCTACTTCTGTTCGAACTGCGGGAGCGTCGAGATCGGGTCCGACTCGCTGGGACGCCTCGAGTGCGAGGAGTGCGGGAACAAGCACCTCGCAGACCAGTGGGACGCGGCCTACCTCTAACCGGCGTAGCGAACCGGGGCCGGTCGCGGACGATAGCGCTCCGGCAGACATTCAACGATACCGAACAGGCGTCTCCCTACCACGAACCGTCATTCATATAACTATTGGGTAGACGGCCGGTCGACGGACTGTGGCGGAAAATCTCGTCGGAAAGTACGTGTAGAAAACGTAGCGGATTCTCGACATTAAGTCTCGGTTTCGCTAAAGTTTTACCCCTCCACTCGGGAGGGGTATGTAATGACTTTGCACGCCAGGGAGATCAATCAAGACGTACGAGAGCTCGGAGAACTGGTCGGCGACATCGTCGAGGCGCAGTGCTCGACCGAAGCGTTCGACATAGTTGAACAGATCCGGACGTCGTCGGTCGAGTATCGCCGCGGGGACGCCGACTCCCGGGAGGACGTCGAGCAGACGATAGCGCGTCTGGACCCCGAGATGCAGGACATCGTGGCCCGGGCGTTCACGACGTACTTCGAGCTGATCAACCTCGCCGAGGAGCGCGAGCGGGTCCGCGAGATCCGGGAGGGGACCCAGGAGGGCACGCTGGAGGACAGCGTCGCGGACGCCGTCCGGAAGCTCTCCGAGGCGGGCGCCGACGCCCGGACGATCCAGGCGGTGCTTGAGGACGTCCTCATCCAGCCGACGTTCACGGCGCACCCGACCGAGGCCCGCCGGAAGACGGTGAAGGCCAAGCTCCGGAACGTCGCCCACGACCTCGAGACGCTGGACGAGGTCCGCCTCACCGACCGCGAAGAGGAGCACGTCGAGCGGGACCTCGAGGCGGAGGTCACTAGCCTCTGGCAGACCCCGCAGGTCCGGGACCGCCGGCCCGAGGTGACCGACGAGGCGCTGAACGTCCAGTGGTACCTCGAGAACGTCCTCTTCGACGTCATCGACGACGTGTACGACGAGCTGGAGCGGGCCGTCGAGGCGGAGTTCGACGAGGACGTCGAGGTCCCGAAGCTCTACGAGTTCCGTTCGTGGGCCGGCTCCGACCGCGACGGCAACCCCTTCGTCACGCCCGAAGTGACCGAGGAGACGCTGGAGCGCCAGCGCGAGGTCGTCCTGCCGATGTACCGCGACCGGCTCAAGGAGATGTCCGGCATCCTGAGCCAGGACGCCAGCAACATCGAGACGGGCGAGGCCTTCGACGAACGGCTCGCGGAGCACAAGGACGACCTCCCCGGCGTGGCCGACGAGGCCGAGGAGCGCTACCCCGACGAGCCCTACCGCCAGAAGCTCAAGCTCATGCGCGAGTCGGTGCTGCGCGTCGGTGACGTCCGCTCCGGCGGCTACGACGACGAGGACGAGTTCCTCGCGGACCTCCGCATCCTGGCCGACGACCTCCGGGCGAACGGCGCCGGGGTCATCGCCGAGGCACACGTCGACCCGCTGGTGCGCAAGGTCGACACGTTCGGCTTCAACCTCGCCAGCCTCGACCTGCGCGACCACCGCGCGATGCACACCGACGCCATCGACGAGGCGCTCGAACGCGAGGGCATCGACTACAAGGACCGCGACGAGGACGGCCGCGTCGAACTGCTGACCGACGCCATCCTCCAGGACGATCAGGTCATCGACATGGAGGCCACCGAAGAGCTCTCCGACGACGCCGAGCGGGTCATCCGCCGGTTCCGCAGGGCCGCCGAGTGGCAGAAGGAGTTCGGCGTCAACGCCATCGACACGTACGCCATCTCCTGGTGTGAGGAGCCGTCGCACGCGCTGGAAGTGCTCTTCCTCGGCGACCAGGCCGGAATCGTCGACCTGCCGGGCTACTGCGGGTTCGACATCGTCCCGCTGCTGGAGTCGAAGTACGCGCTCGACGGCGCCCGCCGCATCATGGGCACCCTCTTCGAGAACGAGGCCTACTCGCAGGCGCTCGAGGCCCGCGACGGCGTCCAGGAGATCATGCTGGGCTACTCCGACTCCAACAAGGAGAACGGCTTCCTGGCGGCGAACTGGAGCCTCTACCGCAACCAGAAGCGCCTCGCCAGCATCACCGACGACTTCGACGTGGAGATGCGCCTGTTCCACGGCCGCGGCGGCTCCATCTCCCGGGGCGGCGGCCCGATGAACGACGCCATGCTGGCGCTGCCCAACGAGACCGTCTCCGGGCAGATCAAGTTCACCGAGCAGGGCGAGACCATCGCCGAGAAGTACGCCAACCCGTCGATTGCCGAGCGGAACTTAGAGCAGATGCTCGACGCCCAGATGCGGGCCCGCTACGAGGCGATGCAGGAGCCTGTCGAGGAGATTCCCGAGGAGTGGGAGGCGGCCATGGAGACGGCCTCCGAGGCCGCCCGCGAGGAGTACGTGGACCTGCTGGAGACCGACGGCTTCGTGGAGTACTTCGAGCAGGCGACGCCGATCACGGTCATCGAGAACCTCAACATGGGCTCGCGGCCGGCCTCGCGCAGCGAGGATCGCTCCGTCGACGATCTGCGGGCCATCCCGTGGGTGTTCTCGTGGACGCAGGCCCGCTGTATCGTCCCCGGCTGGTACTCCATCGCCACGGGCATCCAGGCGTACCTCGACGACGGCGGCGACGTCGAGACGCTACAGGAGATGTACGAGGAGTGGCCGTTCTTCCGGACCAAGCTGGACAACGCGTCGCTCGCGCTGGCCCGGACCGACATGGAGATCGCCGAGAAGTACGCCGACCTCGCCGACGAGGACCTGCGCGAGCGCATCTTCCCGCGCGTCCGCGAGGAGTACGAGGAGACGGTCGACCTCGTCAAGGAGATCACGGGCCGGGACAGCCTGCTGCGCCGCGACTGGCTCGAGGAGAACCTCGAGCGCCGCAACCCCTACGTCGACCCGCTGAACCTCCTGCAGGTCAGCCTGCTCGACCAGTCCCACCTCACCGAGACCGAGCGGCGCACCCTCCGGCTGACGGTGCAGGGCGTCGCCGCCGGGATGAAGAACACCGGGTGATCCCGGCGCCGCCGCGGCCGGGAGCGTCGCTCGACCGACCGCTTCGCAGATTCATTTCACCGCAGCTGTCGTAGATTTCACGCCCCATGTCCTGTCGCGCCCCGAACACATTTGTACCGCCGCGGAAACGTCAACATATGGCACTAGACACCGTCTTGCTGGCCCTCGGGCCGGGAGACAGAGACAGGATCGACGCGATGACCGAGGCGGCCGTCGACATCGCCGGGCCGGCCGGGGCCACGATCGTCCTCGTCCACGTGTTCACCGACGAGGAGTTCGACAGCGCGGTCGGACGGCTGGACTTCGCTAATTCGTCGGAGGCCACGCCCGACGAGGTCGCGCGGCGGCACTCGACGGTCCGCGACATCGCCGCCAGCCTCGACGAGGCGGCCATCGACTACCGGATCACCGGACGGGTCGGGAACCATGGCGAGCAGATCGTCTCCATGGCGGAGGATGAGTCCGCCGACCTGGTGATCGTCGGCGGCCGCAAGCGCTCGCCGACCGGGAAGGCCGTCTTCGGCTCGACGGCCCAGGAGGTCATGCTGGAGTCGCCCGCGCCTGTCACGTTCGTCCGCGGCGACTGAGGACGGGATCGCGGCGACGAGCCGCACGGGTCGTCCGCGGCGACAACGAACGGCGCTCAGACGCCGACGCGGTCGTCGACGAGCGCTTCCTCGATTACTTCTAGCGGGTGGCGAATCTCGTAGCCGGTGCCGTGTTCCATCTGCATCGAACAGGTCGGGCACTCGGTGAGGCCGGTCTCGCCCGGGGCGTCTTCCATGTGTTCGAACATCTCCTCGCCGATTTCCATGGAGACGTCGTACTTCTCGGCCTTCCAGCCGTAGGTGCCCGAGATGCCGGAGCAGGAGTCGCCGACGTCCTCGACGGCCACCCCGTCGAGCTCGCGGAACAGCTCGACGGCCTGTCGGGAGAGCCCCTGGTTGCGGGCGTGGCAGGGCGCGTGGTAGGCCAGGTCGTCGAACCCGTCGACGCTCGCGTCGGCGAGTTCGCCCCGCAGGTCCTCGTTGATCCGGAGGTACTCCAGCGCCTCGAAGGTGCTACCGGCCACCTCGCCGGTGCCCTCGAAGTCGAACAGCTCCGGGTACTCCTGGCGGATGGCCATCGAGCAGGAGGTACAGGAGCAGACCGCGTCGTAGCCACGATCGACGAGGTCGGCCAGCGAGGAGACGTTCACTTCGGCGTCCCGACGGGCGTCCGATAGCATCCCGTTGGCGAACATCGGCGTCCCCGAGCAGCGCTGCTCCGGGACGACGAGTTCGTAGCCGAAGTGCTCGTAGACGCGGACCAGCGCCTTCGCCACCTCGGGCGTGTTGTAGTTGGCGTAGCAGCCGTGGAAGTAGGCCACCCGTCTGTCGGCGTCGACCGGGTCGCCCCGACGCTGCCGGGCCTCGCGGGCGTTCTGTCGGGACGCCGCCGCGCCGCCGCGGGCGGTCCACCACTCGCGGAACGTCTGCTCGGCGAACTCGGGGAACTCGCGCTCGCTGGTGACGCCCAGCGTCTTCTCCATGACCCAGCGCGCCGGCCCGAAGTTCATCGCGGCGTTGGCCAGCCGCGGGACCACGCTGGCGACCTGCGCCGAGACGCGGTAGTTGGCGAGGATCCGGTTACGCCAGTACTTCGGGGAGAGGAGCGACATCTCCTCGCGGACGAACTCGCCGCGGGCCTCGTTGTGCATCTGGGAGAGCGGGACGCCCGACGGGCAGGCGTCGTCGCAGCGCATGCAATTCGAACAGGAGGTGATCGACTCGTCGACGTCGTAGTCCTCCTCGTTCTGCTTGAGGCGCCACTGCTCCGGTCCCTGGAACTTCGGGCCGGGGAAGTCGTCGTCCACCTCGGCGACCGGGCAGTTGACGTCGCAGGTCGAGCACTTGTAGCAGTCGTCCGCCCCGGGCCGGAGGTCCATCGTCTCCTCGTCCGGGAACACCTGGACGGGTTCGAAGTCCTCGCCGGCGGTCGGTTCCGCGGGCGCGAACCCGGCGTCGTCTCGCCCGTCGCCGGGACCGACCGCGCCGCCGTCGGTCTCGACGTCGGGGTCGTCCGCGCCGTCCTGTGCGCCTCCGTCACTCGAATCCTGTGTGTCCTCGCCAGTCATAGTGCCTCCGTCGCCAGTACGCCGGCCGAGCGGCCCGTCGCCAGCGACACGCCGGCACCGGACTTCTCGGCCGGGAAGTCGTAGCCGCCGAGCACGCTCCCGGCGGCGCGCACGTTCTCGAACTCGGGGTCGCCGCGCTCGTCGGTCGGCCGCAGTTCGCCGTCCGGATCGACGCCGAAGCGGGCGAACGCGTGGTCGCCGAAGACGCCGTCCTCGAACCAGTCGTACCGGTCGGCGGGGTGGGGAACGCGGCAGTCGAACACCGGTTCGCGCACGCCCCCGCGGTCGGACTCGACGCCCTTGCCGACGAGGCCGCCAGTCGCGAGGACGTACTGGTCGGCCGCGTAGGGAACCGTCGCGCCCTTGCGGTCGACGAGCACGCGCTCGATTCGGTCGCCGCCCTCGTGGTCGACGACGGGGACGCCGGTCTCGAGGCTCGCACCCGCCTCGTCGAGCGCGTCGTACAGGCGGTCAGCCAGGCGCAGGCCCGGCAACGACGGCGGTCCCATGGGGACCTCGAACACGTCCGCACCGAGTTCCGCTGCCAGCGCGGCCCGGACGGCGGCGGGGTCGTCGTCGCCGAGGACCGCCGGAAACCCGACCCGCTCGTGGCCGTCGAGGTGCGGCCGGACGCGTTCGGCGAGGGCCTCGCAGGCGGGGAGCCGCCGGCCGTCAACGTCGACCGGTCGATTCTCGTCCAGCAGGTGGGCGTAGCGCGTCACCTTCGCGTCCGGCCTGAGGTCCCCGGGGAAGCGCACGGTTGCGCCGTCGGCCGCGAAGGGCGCGCCGGCCGCTCCGAGGTGGTCGGCGGCCAGCGGGGCGTCGAAGTCGACCAGCGTCTCGAAGCCCACGAGCAGGGCGTCCCGGTCGTCCGAGGCCAGCCCGGCCGCCGCGCTCGCCGGGTACCGCGCCGTCGGTTTGACCGTCCCGCCGTGGGTCGGGACCAGGGCGTTCCGGTCGGTGTGGTCGCCGCGGTAGTCGGTGACGTCGTCGAACAGCGCGAGTCCCTCGCGGACGCCGGACTCGCCGACGATCCGATAGGGGTGGTCCGCGGGGAGGTCGGGAACGGCCGCGAAGGGATCCGCCACCGGCTCGCCGTCGACGTAGCCGAGCACGTCGACGAGCCCGGAGGCCTGCCTGAGCGTGCTCTGCTTGTGGGTGATCAGTCGCACGTGGGCGCCCTCGCGCGCGGCCGAGATGCCGGCCGTGAGCCCCGCGAGGCCGCCGCCGATCACGAGGACGTCGGACTCAATCGCCATGGTCGCCCCCGTCGGTCGCCGTCGGCGACCGGCCGTCGCTCGGTCCGTCCGTCGCCCCGGGTCCGTCGTCGAAGGCGTCGTAGTCGAGCGGCGGCCCGCCGGCGGCCGGATCGCGGTCGCGGTTCTGCGTCGTCGCGTGCAGCGCGTAGTTGAGCATGGCCTGCGAGAGCTGCCGGCCCCACAGGGCGTGGCGCTGGCCCTTCCAGCGCTCCTGTAGCAGGTCGTCCCAGGAGTCACGGACCGTGGGTTCGCCGTGCTCGGGGTGGAGCTCCGCGGCCAGCCGGTGACAGCAGAACCCGCCCTGGCAGTTCCCCATCGAGGCGCGCGTGCGGATCCGGACGGCGTTGAGGTCGGTGCCGACGTCGTCGATCGCGTCCCGGACTTCCGCGCGGGTGACGCCCTCGCAGTCACAGAGGACGGGGTTGGGCTCGTCCGTCCGCAACACGCGGTCGGCCCGTGAGCCGAGGCGCTCGACGCTGCGGCGGCCGATGGGCGATCGCAGGCCGAACTCGTCCATGTAGTCCCGGAGGAGGTCGACGTCCTCGCTGCCGGGAAGCGGGACGTCGGCCGTCCGGCAGTCGGCGTCGACGCCGAACCGGTCGCAGACGTGGTCGGCGATCTCCTCGGCCATCATGCGGTAGGTGGTGAACTTGCCGCCGACGATAGAGGTCAGCCCGGGGACGCCGTCGCGGTCGGCGTGGGAGAGCAGGAAGTAGTCGCGGGTGATGTCGGTCGGGTCCTCGCTGCCCACGTCCGGCGGCTCGTACAGCGGCCGGACGCCCCAGAACGAGCGGATCGTCCGGGCCTCCGCGAGGATCGGGATCAGCTCCGAGAGCTCGTCGATCACCAGGTCGACCTCCCACTGCTCTTCCGGGTAGTCCTCGGGATCAGAGACCTCCTCGTCGGTGGTCCCGAGGATGGCCGTCGTCTCGTGGGGGACGACGATGTCGGCGTCGCCCTTCGGCCGGCAGTGGTTGATCACCGTGTCGACCTGCCGGACGTTCATGATCGTCATGACGCCCTTCGAGGGCCGCACGGCGACGTCGAGGCCGGCCATCTCGGCGACGCGACCGGCCCACGCCCCGGTCGCGTTGACGACGTGGTCGGCGCGGATCTGCTCTCGGCCGGACTGGACGCCGTGGACGCGCTCGCCGCTCTTCGCGCCGTGTTCGACCTCGACGCCGACCACCTCGCCGCCCTCGACCAGCAGGTCGGTCACCTTCGAGTGAGTCTCGATCCGGGCGCCGTGCTGGCCGGCGCTCGCGGCGTTGGCCACGACCAGCCTGAAGGGGTCGACCGCGCCGTCCGGGACGGCGATGGCCTTCTCGACGTCCGCGGCGAGGTGGGGCTCGCGACGGCGGGCCTCCCGGCCCGAGAGCACCTCCGCGGGGATGCCACAGGCCTCGCAGCCGCGCAGTTTCTCCTCGAAGTACTCCTCGGGGTCCTCGGGCCGCTTGACGAAGAGGCCGCCCGTCTCCTCGACGCAGTGGGCGGCGATCTCGCGGAGCACGCGGTTCTCCTCGATGCACTCCTCGGCGCTGGACCGGTCCGAGACGGCGTAGCGGCCGCCGCTGTGGAGCAGGCCGTGCATCCGGCCGGTCGTCCCGTGAGTCAGGTTCCCCTGCTCGACGAGCGTGACGTCCAGCCCGCGCATCGCGAGGTCCCGGGCGATGCCCGTCCCGGTCGACCCGCCGCCGACGACGGCGACGTGGGGTGTCGATGCCATCTATCGCCCGAAGCGTTTCTCGGCCAGCTACTTTATTTTACCGACGGGTACAGTTCGATGGTAAATTTGCTTCTGACAGCCCCGAGGAAGCCGTATGCGGAGACGAGGAGGAGCGACTTCGCATCGTACGTCGGTCCTCGGAACGCTGCTCCGTCTGGGACGTTTGTGGACGTCTTCCGGAAGTGAAATGACTGTAACTGACACTGGCGAGCCCCCTCACCCGATCGAGGCGCGCTCCTCCGGGCCGCCCGTACCGGCAGCAACATTTATGATGATTCTCCGTATTGTTAACGCTAGGTCGGCTATCAGCAGTAAATAACCCGTCCGACCACAACGGAGCACACATGACGGACACATACGTCGGCGCCATCGATCAGGGGACGACCGGTACCCGGTTCATGGTCTTCGACCACGGGGGCCAGGTCGTCGCGAACGCGTACGAGAAACACGAACAGATCTACCCGGAGCCCGGATGGGTCGAGCACGATCCCCTCGAGATCTGGGAGAACACGACGGCGGTCGTGACCGACGCCCTCGAGAGCGCGGGTATCGACGCCGAGCAACTCGAGGCGGTGGGGATCACCAACCAGCGCGAGACGACGCTGGTCTGGGACGCGGACACCGGCAAGCCGGTCCACAACGCCCTGGTCTGGCAGGACCGCCGGACCACGGATCGCGTCGAGCAACTGCAGGAGGCGGACAAGGTCGCGTGGATCCGTGAGAAGACCGGCCTGGAGGCGGACGCGTACTTCTCGGCCACGAAGGTCGAGTGGCTCCTCGACAACGCCGAGCCGCTCAAGCTGACTGCCTCGCGGGGCGAGGACGTCCGCGAGCGCGCCGAGGCCGGCGACCTCCTGATGGGGACGATCGACTCGTGGCTCGTCTACAACCTGACCGGGAACCACGTCACCGACGTGACTAACGCCTCCCGGACCATGCTGTACGACATCCACGAGATGGCGTGGGACGAGGAGCTACTGGCGGAGTTCGGCGTCCCCGAAGCGATGCTCCCCGAGGTCCGACCCTCCTCCGACGAGGAGTACTACGGCACGACCGACCCCGATGGTTTCCTGGGCGCCGAGGTCCCCGTCGCGGGGGCGCTGGGCGACCAGCAGGCCGCCCTGTTCGGCCAGACCTGCTTCGACCGCGGCGACGCCAAGAACACCTACGGCACGGGGTCGTTCTACCTGACCAACACCGGCGAGGAGGCCGTCGAGTCCGATCACGGCCTGCTGACGACGATCGGCTTCCAGCGCTCGGGCGAACCAGTCCAGTACGCGCTGGAGGGTTCCATCTTCATCACCGGCGCCGCCGTCGAGTGGCTCGAGGACGTCGACCTCATCAACAACGCGGCCCAGACGGCCGAGCTGGCCCGCAGCGTCGACTCCACCGACGGCGTCTACCTCGTCCCCGCGTTCACCGGGCTGGGCGCTCCCCACTGGGACGGTCGCGCCCGCGGGACCATCGTCGGGATGACCCGCGGCACGCGGAAGGAACACATCGTCCGGGCGACGCTGGAGTCCATCGCCTACCAGACCCGGGACGTCGCGGAGGCGATGGAGGCCGACGCCGGCGTCGAGACCACCGAGCTCCGGGTCGACGGCGGCGCTGTCAAGAACGACTTCCTCTGTCAGCTCCAGGCCGACATCCTCCAGACGAGGATCGTGCGCCCCGAGGTCGACGAGACGACCGCGCTCGGGTCGGCCTACGCCGCCGGCCTCGCGGTCGGCTACTGGGACTCCGTGGACGAACTGCGGGAGAACTGGCAGGTCGACCGCGAGTTCGAACCCCAGCGGGACGCCGCCGAGGTCGACGCCAAGTACGAGCGCTGGGGCGAGGCCGTCGAGCGGGCCAGGGACTGGGCGCGGGAGGAGTAGGATGGACGCCGCCCTCCTCCAGGTGCCGCTCGTCGGGATGGAGGTCGAGCAGTTCGTCCTGCTGCTGATCACGGCGCTGGCCGGCGGCGCGTTCGGCGCCGCGCTCGGCGCGCTCCCCGCGTTCGTCTTCACGGGCTTCGTGGTCTTCCTCGGCGAGGGGCTCGCGATCCTCCAGCGCGAGGTCGCCGCCCTCGGCGGGCTCGACGGGGCCGAACTGGCCGTCGGCGTGACCGGCGTCATCGGCTTCGGGGCGGTCACCGGCCCGCACGTCGCCTTCGCCGGCGGCGTGGCCGCCTCTGCCTACGCCGGAAAGAAGCACCCCGAGATGGAGCCCGACGGCTGGGACTACCACTTCGGGAAGGACATCCTGTACGCGTTCGGCACGAAGCCGGACATCCTCGCGGTCGGCGCGGTCTTCGGCGCCGTCGGCATGCTGATCAACCAGGTCGGCGCCGGGATCGGGACGCCGACGGACACCATCGCGCTGTCGGTCGTGGCGACCGCCTTCCTCGCTCGCCTCGCCTTCGGCTACCCGCTCGTCGGCACCGCCGCGGGCGACGGCCTGCTCGACATGTCCCCCTTCGAGCGCGGCGAGACGCGCGTCGTCACCGACGGCGGGGTCGAGCGCGAGCGGCTGGCGACCGAGCCGTGGCTCCCCCACCAGTATCAGTGGCCGGGCGTCGCGGCCGTCGGCCTCGTCGGCGGGATCCTCGGCGGTTACATCTGGATCCAGACGGGCAGCGTCTTCCTCGGCTACGCCATCTCGGCGATGAGCCTGCTGTTCCTGAACCTCGGCGTCGAGAAGATCCCGGTGACCCACCACATCACGCTGATCGGGTCGGTCGGGGCGGTCGTCGTCGCTCCCGTCGCGGGCAGCGTCGCCGCGCTGCTCGCGGCCGGCGCGTTCGGGGCCGTCAGCGGCCTCCTGGGCGAGCTGACCCAGCGCGTCTTCTACGCGCACTCGGGGACTCACGTCGACCCGCCGGCGATGGCCATCACGGTCGCCATGCTCGTCGTCGCGGTCCTCGCGGCGATCGGCGTCCTGCCGAACGCGGGGTACCTCTGATCCACCCCGCACCGGCGGCAGGCGACCGAATTTAGTACGTCGTCACCAGACTACCGGTACCCGACCACACAAGGATGGACATCGAAGCGAGAATCAAGCGACGCCAGCGCCGGGACGGCCAGCCGCGCCTGATCCGGGACTACGAGTCGCTGTCGCCCGTCGCCCACGTCGACGAGCCCTCGGACCGCGGTCCCGTCCTCGAGCGCCTCCTCGATCACCTCGATCCGGTGTTCGACGGGTCGCTCCCGCCGAACGCGTACCTGTACGGACCCGCGGGTGCCGGGAAGTCCGCCGTCGTCACGGCCCTGTTCGCCGAGCTCGAACGACTGTGCGGCGACCGGGGCTCGGTGATCCACACCAGCACCCGCGCGGCGACCCGGGCGGCCCCGCGGTTCGTCTACGTCGACGGGCGGTCGACGGCGAGCGAGTTCGAGTTCTACCACGCGGTCCTCGACGCCCTCGTCGAGGGGACGGTTCCCGAGCACGGGATCAGCACCGACGAGCTCCGCGACCGGTTGCACGACGTGCTGGGAGCGTCACCCGGAGCCGTCGTCGCCGTCGATCACGTCGACGGGCCCGGGACCGCCGGGGCCGACGAGCTGATCGACCGCTTCGCGAGCCTGCCGAGCAACGTGAGCTGGCTCGCCGTCGGGCGGGCCGATCCCGACGACGTGGCGCTGACCAGGTACACGGCGTCGGCCGTCCAGGTCGACCCGTACCGCCGACAGGCGCTGGTCGACCTCCTGATGGCGCGCATGTCGGCGGGACTCGCCCGGCGGGCGGTCGACCACGCGCTGGCGCGTCGCGTCGCCGAGTGGGCGGACGGCAACGCCCACGACGCGCTGGCGGTCGTCTTCGTCGCGGCCGACCGCGCCGACCGCGCCGGTCGGAGCGCGCTCGGTGACGACGACGTCGCCGAGGCCATCGAGGAGGTGCCCGAGCCCTGCGTCTCGCTGGGCAGGGTGTTCGCGCTCCCGGACAACAGACTGGTCGTCCTGCGCAAGCTCGTCGACCTCGACGCCGACGACCGCGCCTCGGTCACCGCGACGACCGAGGCCGTCAGCTCGGACCCCGACGTCGACCTGTCGCCGGGGACCGTCAAGCGCTTCCTCTACGAGATGGCCGAGATCGGGGTCGTCGAGCGCGTCCAGTCCGAGGAGTGGGACGGGCGCGGTCGACCGCCCAGCCGCGTCGAGCTGCGGTTCCCGCCGACGGCGTTCCGCCGGCTGTACGACCTCCAGCAGTGACCCCGGCGGCCGGGAGCGACTGCGGTCGTCGGCGGCGTCCCCTATCGCTCGCCGGTGCCGCCCGTGATGGCCGACGCGAGCGCGCCCATCACGACGACGTCGTCGCCAAGCTGAGTCAGCTTGACGTCGGGGAGGTTCGCCATCAGGTTCGGCGGGATCTCCTCGCGGATCGGTTCGAGGACCGCGTCGGGATTGTTCAGCGCCACGGCGCCCCCGACGTAGATGACCAGCGGGGCGTAGGAGTTGACGATGTTGGCGATGCCGATCGCGTTGAGGTGTCCCACCTGCTCGATGACGTACTCGGCAAAGTCGTCGCCCCGCTTGGCGGCGGCGAAGACCTCCGCCGCGCCGAAGTCGCCGTCGTCGACCGGGAGCTCCGTGGGCACGGGGTCCTCGCGGTGCAGCGCGGTGGCGTAGCGGGGGATGTTGTTCCCGGAGCAGTACGCCTCCCAGTGGCCCTCGGCACCGCAGCCACAGGTCATCAGTCCGGTGGGGTCGATCGTCATGTGGCCGACCTCGCCGACGTTGCCGTCCCAGCCACCGAGGATGCAGCCGTCGACGCAGACGCCGGCGCCGATGCCCGACGAGATGGTCAGGTAGACCATGTCGTCGGGGTTACGGTCGCTGAAGTAGCGCTCGCCGATCACGCCGGCGGTGGTGTCGTTGTGGAGGTAGACCCGATCGGAGTCGATGAGTTCGCCGACCGGGCCAGTCAGCGGAATCCGGTCGATGGTGTCGGGCAGGTTCGCGGGGTTGTCGACGGCGCCGCCGGCCAGGTCGAGCGGACCGATCGAACCGATACCGGCGGCCTCGATCGAACCGGGCGCGACGTCGGCGTCTTCACAGGCGTCCCGGAGCGTCTCCAGAACGGCCTCGGTGACGGCGATCCCGTTGGGGCCACGCGGCGTCCCGCCGGCCGACGAGCCCAGTTCCCGACCGGACTCGTCGCCGACGACGGCGCGGACGTTGGTCGCGCCGAGGTCGACCCCTGCGTAAGCGGCCATTGTACCTGAGCGGTCGGCCGTCCGCTACTTAACTACACATATCTTGCGCGGCCCCGGCGGCGCGTACCTGCGGATAAAGTGGCCACTACCGCGGGACGAAAGCCTCCCCGCGGCGGATCGAGATCCGGATCAGTTCCGGCCCCGCTCACCGACGGCGTCCTCGTAGAGGACGCCCCGCTCGGCGTCGAGCGTGACGACGGTGCCGTCGGCCACGTCCGGCAGGTCGACGTCGGAGATCATCGGGATCCCCAGTTCGCGCGCGACGATGGCGGCGTAGCTCGTCATGCCCTCGTGAGCGTCGACGAGGCCGCCGATCGACTCGGGGTCGCCGGCGAACTCACCCTCGAAGCCCGCGGGGACCGAGACGACCGCGCCCTCGGGCACGTCGGTCAGGTCGCCGTCCGGCGCGTGGTGGATCGGGCCTGTGACGAGGCCGTCGACGACGGACCGACCCCGGGCGATGGTCTCGGCGGCGACGTGGACCTTCAGCATGTTGGCCGTGTTGATCCCCTCCAGCTCGGTCATCATGCCCGAGAGGACGACGACGGTGTCCCCGCCCTCGGCGGCGCGCGTGTCCAGCGCCGACTGGACGGCGTTCTGGATGACGTCGTCGGCGCCCCCGCTGGTGTACTCCGTCGTCACCGGGATGATGCCCCAGCTCAGGGCGAGCTGCCGGCGGACCCGCTCGCTGGGCGTGGTCGCGACCACGGGGATCGACGGCCGGAACTTGGCCGCCTTCTGGGCGGTGTAGCCGGACTCGGAGGCGGCGACGACCGCGGAGGCGCCGATGTCCCGCGCCAGGAAGCGGGCCGAGCGGGCCAGCGCGTCGGTCCGCGTGTTGTCGGCAGCGGGCACGCGCTGCTCACGGGTCTCCGCGTACTCGTCGCTGCCCTCGATGTAGCGGACGATGCTGTCCATCGTCTCGACGACGCGGACCGGGTGGTCGCCGATGGCCGTCTCCCCGGAGAGCATGACCGCGTCCGTCCCGTCGAGGACGGCGTTGGCCACGTCGGAGGTCTCGGCGCGGGTCGGTCGGCGCGACTCGATCATCGAGTCGAGCATCTCCGTGGCCGTGATGACCGGCACGCCCGCCTCGTTGCACTTCCGGATGATCCGCTTCTGGATGATCGGGACGTCCTCGAGGGGACACTCCACCCCGAGGTCGCCGCGGGCGACCATCACGCCGTAGGCGGCGTCGACGATGGAGTCGAGGTTCTCGACCGCGCCCGCGCGCTCGATCTTGGCGATGATCGGGATGTCGATGCCCCGCTCCTCCATCTCCGACTCGATCTCGTAGATGTCCTCGCCCGAGCGGACGAACGAGGCCGCGACGAAGTCGGGCTCCTTCTCGGCGGCCACGTCCAGTTCCGCCCTGTCGTTGTCGGTGATCGTCGGCAGGTCCAGGTCGACGCCGGGGACGTTGACGCCCTTCCGGGCCCCGAGTTCGCCGCCGCTCTCGACGTGTGCGTAGACGGTCCCGTCCTCGACGCGCTCGACGGTCGTCTCGATGCGCCCGTCGTCCAGCAGCACGCGGTCGCCCGGTTCGACGGACTCGATCGACACCGAGAGCCCGACCTCCTCGGGGGTCGCCTCGTCGCCCTCGACGAACCGGACCGTCGACCCCTCCTCGAGGTGGATCTCGTCGCGGATCGCCGCCGTCCGGACCTCGGGACCGGGCATGTCCAGCATCGCCGCGACGGGCTCGTCGGTCGTCGCGTCGACCTCCCGGATGCGGTCGATCATCTCCCTGCGGTGCTCCGGCGAGCCGTGGCTGGCGTTGAGCCGCGCGACCGACATCCCCGCCTCGGCCAGCTCCGTCATCGTCTCGACGGACTCCGAGGCCGGTCCGATCGTGCAGACGATCTTCGCGCTACGCATCGCTGTGCCCTCCTCGATGGGCGACGCAACCGTTCATAGCGTGAGCTACGACGGTGGGGATAAAAGCGTTGGCGACCCGTCACCGTCCTGTCGGTGAGCCGTCCCGCTCCCGTCCGGCGATCGGACGGACGCTACCGCGAGATCTCGGCGGTGCCGCCCTCGATGACCGCCTCGACCTCGTCGGCGGTCACGACGGCGAGGTCGCCGGGTACCGACCGCTTCAGCGCGGCGGTCGCAGCGCCGTACTCGAGACCGTCCGGGACGTCCGCGCCCCGCACGTACTGTGAGAGGAATCCGCCGACGAAGGAGTCGCCCGTGCCGACGGGGTGGGCGTTGCTCGCCTCGAACGTCGGCTGTTCGTACACGTCCCCGTCTGCGAGCGCGAGCGCGCCGCGCGACCCGCGCGTGACGACTGTGACGTCGATGCCGAAGTCGTCGGCCAGACCGCGGGCGATGGACTCGGCGTCGCCGCTCCGGTCGAGGACGTTCTCGGCGTCGCGCTCGGCTACCACGAGGACGTCGACGTCCGGGAACAGGTCCTCGAGGACCTCGCGGGCCTCGGCGGGCTCCCAGAGCTTCGAGCGGTAGTTGAGGTCGAACGACGTCGTGGTCCCGGCGTCCTGCGCGGCGGCCAGCAGGTCCGCCGTCGTCTCCTCGAGCCGGTCGGACAGCGCCGGCGTGATGCCAGTCGTGTGGAAGGCCTCGGCCGACTCGACTCGGTCGACCGGAAGCTCCTCCGTGCTGGCGGTCGTCACGGCGGCGTCCTGCCGGTCGTAGATGACGTTGTTGCCCCGCGGGGCTTCGGCCTTCTCGAGGTAGTAGGCGCCCTGCCGGCCCTCGTCGCTCCAGACGACGTCGACGGTGACGCCGTGGCTGCGGAGTTCGTTGGCGACCTTCCGGCCCGGCGGCGAGTCCGGAATCTTCGACGTCCAGGCGGTATCCAGCCCGAGCCGCTGGGCCGCCGTCGCGACGTTGCTCTCGGCCCCCGCAACGTGGACGTCGTACTGATCGGCCGTCTCGATGCGTTCGCCGTCGGGCGGGGAGAGGCGGAGCATCGTCTCCCCGAAGGTGACGAGGTCAGTCACGTGCGCCCGTGGGCCGCGGGTCAGTATAAATCCCCTCGAACTCACCGGGCGCGCTCGTCTCAGGTTCACGCTCACCGGCCGCGTTCGCCCCGGGCCACCCGGGCCGTCTCCCGGTCCGCGGATACGTCGGGCAATCGACTGATTCACAGATGTAACGCTCCAAAGGCTTATGTGAACTAATTCTGCACACAAACCTATGGACTGTGGGACGACGCGTCGACCAGCGGCAGTTGAACGGTCGAGTGGTTCTGGAACCGCCGATACCGGTGAACGCGGGGTGACCCGGTGATGGCCGGGGAGGGGAGTTCCGGGGTAGAACGAGCCGAGGAATCGGTCCTCCAGGGGGTGACGCCGGACGTCGTCAGGCGAAGCTTCGCCCTGAAGTTCGGCATCGTCCTCGTGGTGATGGCCCTCTCCATCGGGGTCATCGGCATCGCGGCGACCCAGGAGGTCAAGAGCCAGACGCAGGCCAACGTCCAGGCGGAGTACCAGAACGTGGCCGGCCAGGAGGCCGACCTGGTCGAACAGTGGATCGGGCAGAATCGACTGACGACGAGCCTCGTCTCCAACCAGGACGTCTGGGCGGGGGACGAGGGGCTCGAGGTGGCGCTCCGGAACGAGCAGTCCGAGTTGCCCGCCGAGGTCAGCGCTATCCACGTGGTCGAGAGCTCCATCTCCGGGACGAGCATCGAGGCGAGCACCTCGCTCAACAGCGGTACCCCCGCGAGCGAGGTCAACCGGGACTGGCTCGCCAACCAGAACTTCTCCCAGTCGAGTGACGTCCGGATGTCCGAGGTGTATCTGACCGACGTCGGTCCGGTCGTCGGCTTCCTCAGCCCCGTCTCGGCGTCCGACAACCGGTTCCTGCTGATCGAGTACGACCCCCACGGTATCGCCGACGACCTGCAGGGCGCGGAACGAGCCAGCGGCGGCTTCACGCAGGTCGTCGCCAGCGACGGGACGATCATGATCGACGAGGCCCGCGAGGGCCACGGCGTCGGCAGCGAGGTGCTGCAGTCGTACAGCAACGGCGAGGCCGACGGACCGATCCAGGAGGCGAATCACCTGCGCGAGCACGGCGGCGGCGACGGCCACGGCGGGCACGGTGAACACGCCGCGGCGGGCGTCACCGCCTCGATGGAACCCAACGAGAACGTCCTCGACGAGCCGTACACGGTCGGGTACGCGCCGGTCCCGTCGACCGACTGGGTCGTCCTCGTCCACGCGCCCGAATCGGCCGTCTTCGGCTGGGTGAACGACATCGAGCGGGGCGGCATCCTTGCGACGCTGGCCGCCGTCGTCATGATCGGCGGCGTCGGCATCGCGCTGGGCTACAACACCGCTACCTCGATCGATCGGCTCCGGCGCAAGGCCGACGAGATGCGCGATGGAAACCTCGACGTCGAGATCGCCTCCGCGCGGATCGACAACATCGGCCAGCTGTACGACGGGTTCGCCGACATGCGCGACTCGCTGAAGCGACAGATCGAGGAGGCCGAGAAGGCCCGCAAGGAGGCCGAGGTCTCCCGCGCCGAGGCCATGGAGATGAACAACTACCTCCAGGAGAAGGCCGAGGAGTTCAGCGCCGTCATGGGGGAGACCGCCGCCGGCGACATGACCAGCCGCATGGACACCGACGGCGAGAACGAGGCGATGGATCAGATCGCCGGGGAGTTCAACGAGATGATGAACGAACTGGAGAAGACGACCGGCCAGCTCAAGAGCTTCTCCGACGAGGTGGCCGACTCCAGCGACGTCGTCCTCGAGAGCGCCGAGTCCGTCCGCGACGCCTCCGAACAGGTCGCCGAGTCCATCCAGAAGATCTCCGACGACGCCTACGACCAGCAGGACCGCCTCCGCGCCATCTCCGAGGACCTCGACGAACTCGTCGCCAGCCTCGAAGACCTGGAGTCGGAGGCCGACGTCGACGTGAGCGACGCGCTGGAGGGCTTCCGCTCCGTCGCCACCGAACTGCAGGACGCTGCCGACACCAGCGAGGGCATGATGGCCGAGTCCGAGAACGTCGCCGGTGCCGCCGAGGAGCAGGCCGCCGAGCTGAACGAGGTCTCCTCGCGCGCCGAGCGGCTCAAGCGCTACGCCCGCCCGCTGGGCGACATCCTCGAGCGCTTCGAGACCGAGGCCGAACACGAGTTCGTCTTCTCCGGCGGCCCCTCGCAGTCCACCAGCGAACCCGAGCAGGACTGATCGACGCCGCGGCTTTTCGTCGACGTCGGCAGCGGCTCCGCGCGTCCGCGTTCGATCGCGGTGAGACCGAGCCGTCGACCGGGTTCCGACCGCCCTTCCGGGACGACCACCGCCTCAGAGGAACTCCCGTTCGATCCAGCGTTCGACGACGTCGCTGTCTTCCAAGCCGGCAAGTTCGTCCAGTGCCGACTCGATCGTGGCGACGTCCATTCCGTCACCGTGCTGGGCCGCCCGTCCCAGCGAGATCAGCAGTTCGACCTTGTTCGTGTCGACGTCCAGATTCATCACGCGGGTGACGACGTTCTCCCCGTCGGGTTCGTCCAGACGGACGAACGATGGCGGAATCGCTCCGGGCAGCAGCGTGGAGACCGTCAAATCACCTTCTCTCGCGTCCGCGGGAACCTCGGCTAACTGCTGTTTGACGACCTCCACGTTGTCCGAGGTGGTATCGGTAACGACGTTGCGGACGAACGAGTCGTCCGCGACGCGTCGCAGGTCCCGCTGCTCGTCGACGTACGCGCGGACCAGCTCGAGGTCCTCGTTGCGGAACTCGGGCCCAATCTGCTCCCGCGGAACGCACAGATCTGCCCCGTAAGCCCCCGTCGCGAACGACCCGAACGGATCGGCTAACTCCCGATCGACGGCCGGTGTCGCGGTAGTGTCGAAGCGGGCATCGACGAGATACGGTGCCTCTGTCGGCGGTTGCCACGGCCCGTCGAGCCATCCCGATTCAGCGTCGGCGATTACGGTTTTGTCTTCGTCTAATTCGGCCGTGTACCACGGCGGAGAGTCGAACATCGCGTCTATACCACCGAACTGGTCGACGACTCGTTGAGCGTAGATCCCCAGGCGAGGGAGTTCGGATATACCGTCGTCGAATGGTCGGCTATGCGCCAATGCGTTGCGATTTTCGGGATTGAACAGAGCGGCGTAGTCGACGTTCAGGCCGACAGCAAGCCGGCAGAGTAGTTCGAACAGGGCATCCATCAGGTCTCGGTAGGCAGCCTCACTGTCTGCCTCCGACGGGTAGATCGCTTCGTCACAGTCTACCCGAAGTAGCGGGTTCCCGGGGCTCCGGTCCTCGTCCAGGGTGAAAAAGAAGCGGAAGTTCTGCGAGCCGTAACTGACGTTGAAGACAGTCGCATTGTCGGCTCCTGCCTGTGCATTTTCCCGGGCCTCGTCAGTCGCAAACCCCGCTAACTCGGCGCTTGTGAACGCGACGTCCAGCACGTTCTCTGGCGGACGAGACGCGTAGCACTCGATCACTGCGATACCGTTGGGCATTTTCAGGTACCTATGTCGTCGTATGTCACTATTTCCACTCGTGGATCTGCGTTCACACCGTTGTTGTTCAGTCTGCGTTGAACCGTATCGGGTATTCCGCTTAGTTCATCGCTGAAAGTGTTTTTGAAATCATCGGGTACGACAAGCACGAGTTCGTCTCTCCCGGCTCCTGCCTGCGCGGCGAACTTCGCGCTCACGCGTTCGGCGAAGACGTTCTCGATGAACGACTCACTGTAAGCATCTGGGTCGTAGTTCTTCGATTCCATCGCTGGCGAATCGAACGTCTCGTCGTCGATCGTGACCTCCGAGTCAAGTTCCACGTCAACCTCGGAACTGGACTTCGAGAGACTGTTCGGTACGTCGCTTGAGTCAATCTCTCGCTGGAGGTGGACCTCGCCTTTGCTGACGGATCCCTAGTCGAGTGCGTCGGAGGCGATCCTCGTCTCTCCGGCGATTTCTGCGTAACCGCTCCCGTCGCCCGAAACAGACCTCATGCTCCGGTCGACGCCGTCGACCCGTTCGCCGCCGTCGTTCCTCGTGCCGAGCTCATTGAGTCGTTCCTGCACGGTTCCCGGTCCGTTCGCGCCGGGGCGATCCGTTATATCATCTGCCTCGTCGTACGCCTGGAGCAGGTCTTTCGCTTCTCGGTCTGACAGCGTTACTCCGTTGTAGCCGTCGGTGTACTCGTAGACGGCGCGGACGGTCCCGTGACAGGGGCTATTACAGACGTCGGTCGAGAGCAACCTGGGACCGTCGTCCCCGGTCTGTTTGATCACGTCGCTGGCGAATCGCTGTCCGTCAGAATCGTAGGTGTCGTAGCGGCGGAGCGCGCTCGCCAGCTCGGTCTCGTCGACCTCACCGTTCTCGAGTGCCCGCACGAAACGCCGCTGGGTGTTCGCGTCGTCGATTTCTAACAGGATGTCCGCCGCCTCCTCGTCGACGTCCGACACCTCCCTCAGCGCCCGCCGGCCGCTCGGCCCGGCGTTGCGGAACAGGTCGGCCGCTTCGCTGGCCGGCGCGTCGACGTCAGACCGGCCCAGATACTGCCTCGTCCCGTCGTCCAGTTCGTCGAACTGGTCGACGACCTGTTGCCGTTTCGGCCCGGGGAGGTCGTTCAGCCGCGCGCTCAGCGTCCCCGTTCGGACGTTCACGTCGGGCAGCCGCCGGTCGATCTTGCCCGCCCGCCGCAGCACGCCCGGCCGCAGCGCGGTCGGCGTCCGCGAGGGCACCGCCGAGTCGGCCGCGTCGACCAGCCGCTGGAGCTTCCGGGAGCTGCTCAGCCCCTTCTGGAGCACGCTCCCGCCGCCGGAGGCCGCCGCGGGCGCGACCGTCCCAGTCGCGTAGCCGAACGACCAGCCGCCGCCGAAGGTGGCGTAGTGCTCGTCGCCGCCGTCGAACGGATTGCGGGTCTCGTGCTGCTGGCTGATCTGCTCGGCCATCATCCCCGGGAACTTCGTGATGATCGAGGGGTTGTTCGCGATCATCTCCGTGAACTGGATCATCTGCTGGGCGTACTGCACGGGGTTGGTGAGCATCTCGACGATGCCGAAGATGGCCTCGCCGGCGACCGTCGTCACCCCGGAGGAGAAGCTCATCAGCCCGACGAAGCCCGTCTCGCTGGCCTCGATCGGTAGCTGGTCGTACGTCCGCGCGACCTCGCCGAAGCCGTCCGGCCCCTGCAGCGTGCGGTGGTCGTCGTTGCCGTGGACGTCGACGGTCCGCACGTCGACGTCTGCCGGGGTGACGAAACTGCTGACGCCCGTGAAGATCTGGTCGAGGTAGCCCCGGTCGACGCTAAAGGTGCGGCGGTAGGTGTCGGCCGTCTCCGCGTCCTCGGTGATCTGCACCTGCCAATTGCCCTTCTTGTGGAACTCGACTGTCGTGAACCCGCTCGGGTCGCTGACGCCGACCTCGACCGTGTAGCTCGTCCGCTGGACGTTGTTCGCACCGACCTCGTAGGGGTGGACCGTCGGGGCCTCGTGGTCGTGGATCGCCGGGTCGCCGTCGCCCTCGTGTTCCTCGCCGTCGGGGACCCCGTCCCCGTCGGAGTCAGCGACGTTCGGGTTGAGTCCCAGTCACCGTTCCTCCGGATCGGTCAGCCCGTCCCCGTCTGCGTCCGCCTGCAGCGGGTCGGCGCTCATGTTCTGGTGGAACAGCGCGCCGAGGGCGTCGCCGCCGTTCTTGCGCGCCTCGACGAACGCCTCGGCCTGGCCGACGTTGATCGCGAGGTGGGTGTCCCACCCGCGGTTCTCCTCGGGGTCGGTCAGCCCGTCGTCGTCGCTGTCCACCTCGGTCGGATCCGACCGCACGACGGCCAGTGTGGTCCGGAGTTCGCCGTCGATGACCTCGCGTTTGAACTCGACCTCCTCGCCGTCGGGGATGCCGTCGTCGTCGCTGTCGGCGTTCGTCGGCGACGTCGAGAAGGTCCCGCCGCTCGCGGTCGGGATCGTCCAGTGCTGCTCCTCGACGGCGTCGGGAATGCCGTCCCCGTCCGCGTCGAACGTCTCCCGCGCGACCAGTTGCGTCCGCAGGTTGACGCCGTCGGCCGCGACGTCGACGTCGACCTCGCCGTGGTCGAGTTCGGAGACGTTCAGGGTCTCCATGACGGTGCCGACGGTGCCGATAGAGAGGTCCTGCGAGACCGTCGTGCCGTTGGGCCCGGTCGCCGTGACGCTGGCGCCGGGCGAGACGTCCGTCTGCTCGGACTGGTAGACGATCGAGATGTCGTCCGTCCCGCGCTCGAGGTCGTAGGTCAGCGAGGCCGACCCGGAGTCGCCGGGCGCGGTCGCATTCCCGGACTCGTTCTCGCTGGGGTCGTCGGGCACGTGGACGGTGATCGGCTCGTCCGTGGCCAGCGAGTGGTTCCGCGGATCGGTCGCCCGGCCGGTCAGGACCTCCCAGCCGTCGAGCCGCCCCGACGTCAGCGGACTCCGATCTGCCGCCCCGTTGAACTTCGGATCGATAGTGATCGAAGCGTTGGTCAGGCCGCCGCGGAACGCCCCGCCGTCGGTGTTGTCGCTGGACCACGTCCAGTCGGGCGCGGTCGGTCTGGCAGCGTCTCTGTGGAAGTCGTTCGGATCGTCCTCGACGACCCAGTTCCCCTCGCCGGTCGGCAGGTCCGTGATGTCGAACGAGACCGCCGCTCCGGAGCCGTCGCGGGGCTTGTCGTGGACCAGCACGAGGCTCAGACCGTCCGGACCGGACCAGAAGAACAGCCTGCTCGTGTCGCTCTTGGCGACCGGCAGCGGCGAGTTGATCTCGGCGTCGCCGTAGTCGTAGAAGTTCTCGATGGTCTGGCCGTTGCTCAGCGGGACGACGTCGAACGTCCGGTCGCCCTGCTCGACGGTGATCTTCCGCGCCGTGGGCTCGCCGCCCAGCACGAGCGTGGTGCCGTTGCGCGTCTCGCAGGCGTCCGTACACGTGACGTTGCCGGACTCGTTGAGACTGACTATCTCACCGAGGTCGAGGTTCGTCGCGTCGACCCACTCGTCGGCGTCGAGCACCGTGAAGTACGAGAAGGAATCGACCGTCGCCCGCGCCATCCCGTTCTCGACTGTCGTCTCCACCGGCGTCCAGGTGTCGTTCGCCGAGCCGTTCCACTTGTAGACGGAGAGGTCGTCGTATACCGACTCGGGGGCCCCGTCGTCGATCGGGATGGCGACGGTCGCGTTCTCGAAGTCGGTCCGGTTGATCACCCTGACCGTGGGACCGGCGCTTGCGTTCGTCCCCCCGAAGTAGGTCGGCTTCGGCTCGACGGTCACGTCGCCGGCGACGTCGCCGCCGCCCCGCAGCGCGACGGAGACGCCGGTCTCCTCGTCGTCGGCCGTCGTCTCGAACGTCTCCGATCCGTCGAGGACGCCGTCGTCGTCCGTGTCCTCGTCGAGCGGATCGGTGCCCAGCTCGAGCTCTTCCGCGTCGGGCAGGCCGTCGCCGTCGGAGTCGCGCACGGTCGGGTCGGTCCCGAGTTCCACCTCGCGGCCGTCCGTCAGCCCGTCGCCGTCCGTGTCGGCCACGTCGAACCGCGTCCCGTTGGCGTCCTCGGCGGCGTTGTCGAGGCCGTCGCCGTCCGGGTCGGCCGCCCCGTCGAGGATGCCGTCACTGTCCGTGTCTTCGGCCAGCGGATCGAACTCGGGATAGCGGCTCTCGAAGCCGTCCGTCAGTCCGTCGCCGTCCGTGTCGTCGTCGAACGGATCCGTCCCGAGCGTGTACTCCCGGTAGGTCCCCAGGGTGTCCTGGTCGTGGTCCTCCATCCCGTCGATGACGCCGTTGTCGGCCTCGTCGTAGTCCGTCTTCGGCGAGTCGCTGTCGTTGTCGGCGGGATCCGTCCCGGTGACGTTGCGCTCGTAGCCGTCGGGGAGGCCGTCGTTGTCGCGGTCGTTGTCGAGGTAGTTCGGCATCCCGTCGCCGTCGGCGTCGCCGGTCCCCTCCTCGCCGTCGGGTGCGCCGCCGCCGTCGGCGTCCGCGTCGCGCCAGTTCGGCGTCCCGTCGAAGTCGACGTCGTGCGAGAAGTTCGCCCCGTCGCGGACCTTGATCCGCGTCGGCACCCCGTCGCCGTCGTCGTCTACGTCGCGGTAGTCCGGCCGACCGTCGCCGTCGGTGTCGTCTGTCCCCTCCCGCAGGTCCGGTACGCGGTCCCCGTCGCTGTCGCTGTCGCGCGCGTCGATCACGCCGTCTGCGTCCGTGTCGACGGGCCGGCCGCCGTCCGTCTCGACCCAGTCGGAGATGCCGTCGTCGTCGGTGTCGTTCGAGAAAGCGTTCGTCCCGAGGGCGACCTCCCGCTCGTTGTCGAGTCCGTCGCCGTCGGCGTCCTCGTCGTCGGGCCCGACCGCGCGGACGTAGAGCCACTGCACGTCGCTGGCCCCCGTCCGCCCGTCGCCGGTGAAGTCGTACGTCCCGGCGTGGTCGACGACCGCCGGGTCGTCGAGGTGGGCCAGCAGCGCCTGGCTGTCGACGACGTTCACGTCGCCGTCGCCGTTGACGTCCTCGTACAGCCCGTCGCCGTCCGGATCGGTCGGCCGCTGTGACCCGACGACAGCGTCCGGCGGGGTCACGGCCGGCCCGTCGTTGCCGACCGATCCGACGTCGCCGCCGTCGTTACCCACTTTCGCATCGTTCCCCGCCGTGGCCAGCGCGCCGGCGGGGACGGCGGCCGCTATCGGACTCGTCACGAGTAGTACCGCTAGTGCCAGCGCCAGCACCGGTCTGAGATGATCACTCACCAGTTCCACTCGGCCACCCCGTCCGCGTTGCGTTCCAGCCACCTGAGACACCCGATTAAAACCTGATTTATTTTGAATACATTTAATGGTATATAGTAGCGGTATTTACTATGGAATTAACGCGCACCGTCGGAGCGGGGATGGTCGCACTCGCCGTCCTGACGGCCGCAGCCGCCGGAGTGGCGGCAGCCGCCGGGACGACGGACGTGATGTTATCGCCGGAGAACGACGCGGTCGAACTGGGTGCCAGCGTCACGTACGACGTCGTCGGGGAGGCGGCCGGCGGCGTCGGGTCCTTCGAGGCGACCGTGTCGACCAACGACAGTTCGGTCGCGAGCGTCCGGGCCGTCGACTACGCCGACGACCCGGCCCACGCGAACGAGCCGACGGGGACCGACGAGGTGAACCTCTCCGCGACGGGGATGGACACGCTGGACGACGGTCCCGTGGACATAGCGACCGTGACCGTGCGCACGGAGCGCGACGGCGTCGCGCGGCTGTCCCTCTCGGTCGCCGCCCTGGGCGACGAGCAGGGGCGCTCCTACGACGTGGCAGACACGCAGGGCCGGACGCTGACAGTCGGCTCCGGATCGACGCCGACCGAGGGAGGTGGGGCGGACGGCGGTGACGAGTCGGACTCGGGCGACGGTGACGACGGCGACGACGGTTCTGGCTCTGACGGCTCGGGCTCCGACGACGGGGCGTCACCGACGGCGTCCCCGACGCCGTCGGCTACCCCCACGCCGACGGCGTCCCCGACGGCCACGGACACGCACACGCCGACGGCGACGACCGCCGCGAACGAGACGTCCACGGGCGGTGGCGCGCCGTCGCCGACCGAGACGGCAACGCCGTCGCAGTCCGAGAGCGGGATACCGACGCTCGCGGTCGTCGCCGGAATCGTCGCCCTGCTCGCCGTCGCGGGGGCCGTATACTGGAGCGTCCGAGGATGACCGGGCGGCCTCTCTCGGCGTCTGAGCGGGGGTGAGCCCACAAGCGAGACGAGCGAGTGGCCTGGGATAGAACGGCCATCCGTCGGATCTCCTGCGATCGCCTCCCTCGAGCGCTCAGACCGCCCCAAGGTCCGCCGGTAGCTCGAGGCAGCACTCGACGAATCCGATCTGGCACTCCTCCAGCGGGTGCGGACACAGCGTCGCTACCGGCGCGGCGACGGCAGCCCGGTTCTCCGGGACCCTCGAAAGCGGCGACGCCGGTGTTGGGCTCTGAGGACGGGACTTTCGGGACGGTGAACGGGCAGGGAGATTCCCTGCCAGTCGTGTGGAAAATGATATAGCGGCATGTGATTTATGTGTACGTCAGCTGGCGATCCGGCTGTTCGGGAAACCACCGACGTATGACATGTTTGGCAGGGCAGAGCTAGGTACGCCACCGATTCGGGAGGGAGCGCTCGAGACACGACCGGTGGTCGCGACTACCTCGATCGGCCTCGTCAGAAGCGTCCGCGGTACGACAACCGAGCGATCCCCGCCACGATAACCGGAGGCCACCGTACCGTCGTCGAGTTGCGTCTTCGGCCCCGGCTGGCCTATCGACGTCACGGCCGCCGCTCGTCTAGGTGATGCGTCGCCGGGTTCCCCCACGCCTGTCGGAGTGAAGGTTCCTGCCGGACGCTCCGGTCCGGTTACCTCAGGCCAGCGGACGCCTTCGCCCGGACGCTCTTCGGCCGCCGCTGGTAGCGGCACGGAACCCACGTTCCAGCCCGTCGACCGAGCCTCGCTACTCGCCCGCGACGACGGGCGTCGCGTACCCTCGCCCGGTGCCATCGCTCGCCGACGGTCTGCGTCGAATAGTGGGACGAAGCCCCCGCCACGACTGGTCTGCGGTCCCGAACGGCTTCGACGAGGAGTCCCCCAGTCCGGTCTCCGTTGTGGTGTTCGGCCGACTGGGTAGCCCGGTGCGCGCCGACCTCGCCGGTGCGTCGCGTACCGAATCGAGCCACCTAACCGGCCGGCAGCGGGCGCGAGGGGGCCCGGGACAGCGGTCCCGGCCCGTAGCGTTCCCGGACGGCCGGTTTCGTGGTCTCCGGCATACCTCCGTCCGGGCTGTCGCCGGACGCCCGGAGAACTCAACGCCGACCGGGAGATTCCTTCCCCCCGACGACGAGTAGGGCGAAAGGGAGACGTCGGGCTCCGTCCGGGATGACGGGGGCCCAGTCACTCTCGGAGACTACCACCCCGAATCCGTCGGACCGGTCTCGCAACCGGGTCCCACATCGGTTTTCGCCAGGCGGAACGAAGCACCGCCTCAGCTCGATCCCACGCCGGCGGCAGTGGACTGCTCCCGAACCACTGGGGCGAACTCGAGGCCGGTCTGTGGCCAGTTCCGGCGGTCGACCGGGGGGTAGGAGCGCCGGACACGGGGTCGACTGGGACGGTCGCCAGCCGTGGTAACAAGCAGAGCGGACCGGCCGGAAGCGCGCCGAGCGTCGGCCCGACTGCGCCTGGGCGGGGCGGACGCGTCGCAGAACCCGCCGTCCGACTCGCGAAGCCCTTCCTCCCCGACTGCGGGACCGTCGACTCGCCGTCGCTGTCTCGGAGTGGGACTGGATCGTTCAGATCGAGCAGCAGAGCACCGTCCGGGTGTGCGTGACTTGCTGTCGTCCGTCGACGACGGGACGTCGGCGCACTCCGCGATCCGCCGATTCGGCGTCCGACTGCTGGAGGGCCGTCAGGGCCGCCTGAGGCGGGATAATCTCTGTGAGGGTCACACAGAGAACCACCGAATCGGAGCACTACACACGGCCTGGGGCCGTGTCTACGGCCCGCGAGTGCCCGCGAAGCGTGTCGCCGGAGGTGGCGACTCGATCGGAAGCCGCTTTCGACGGCGAACTGGGCGTCGCTAATCGCCGCTCGACTGCCCGCCCACACGGTCGGAACGACGTCAGTCGATGTCGGACCGACATACGTTCGACGATATCGAGGTCGACGCGACACGGCACAATCTGGGGCGTGCCTACGACGGACCGCCACCGAGGATACACCGGATCGGCGACTCTGTGACGGTCCCGATCTGGGGTGATCCTTCTGACTCTGCTTCGGGCACGCTGTCCGAAGTGACAGCGACAGCATCGTGTAGCGCCAAGGACCGAGCGCGTTTCGGAGCGGACCGAACGACCACGACAGATAAACACAAGCACGGGCCAGCGTCGGTCGATATTTCTTATCCGTGAAAGTGGTGTCATAATGCGGAGCCGAACCCGGGAGAAGTCGGCCGAGGTCTGTGAAATAGGACGTTACTACCACAGATAACCTCTCTTATCCGTGAACGTGGGTTAGATTCATGTATCCGGGGACCGAGTGACGAGTATGGCGACCGAGGAGGACGTCGACACCTCGCGGGCCCGGGTGCAGACGTACGTCCCGGCCTATCAGAAAGACGAGTGGAAGCGCCACGCCGACGAACTGGACATGAGCCTCAGCGAGTTCGTCCGATCGATGGTTCAGGCCGGCCGGAGCGGATTCGAGGGGATAGAGCGCAACGAGACGGCCGCTCAGGAGGACGCCGACGAAGGCCGGCCTTCCGGCCCTGACCCCAGGGGTGAGCGTCTGGAAGACCGGGTTCTGGAGATTCTCTCCGACGGCGAGTTCTACGAGTGGGACGCACTCGTCGCCGCGCTGACCGAGAACGTCGAGGATCGACTCGAGGAGACGCTGCAGGACCTCCAGTCCAGAGACGAGGTCCGCTACAGTGGACGCAACGGGGGGTACACGATCGAATGAGTTCCCGCGCCGACGAGGCGGCGGTCGACGAGGACCCCGTCGCCTACTTCCTCGAGGACGTCACCTACCACGGGAAGACCGAGCGCACCCGGCAGTACTACGAGCGCGTGCTGCGCGACTTCGAGGCGTTCCTCACGGAGGGGGCCCGACCGGTCCCCCTCGAGAGCGCGAGCCACCGGGACTGCATGGCGTACGTCCACGAGCTCCGCGGCGAGAAGAGCGAGTCGACGGTGGCGACCTACGCCTCCTACCTCCATCGGTTCTACGCCTACATGAACGAAGTCGGCGCGTTCGACGCCAACCCCATGACGCTGGTGATGGAGGAGATGGACGAGACCATCGACACCGACCCCACTCGCCGGGAGATCAGCGTCGAGGAGATGCGTGCGTTCGTCGGTTCGATCACGCATCCCCTGGAGCGGGCCGTCGTCGTGACGCTGCTCAAGACGGGCATGCGCGTCGGGGAACTGTGCAACCTCGATCGTCGCGATCTCAACCTCGAAGGCGTCGGCGTCGGCCCGGAGACGCCCGTTCGCGGCCAGATCGAGGGGCGGTCGAACTCGCTGTTCGTCTCGTCGACGCCGGCGCGCGGCGCTGTCGTCAACGGCGAGGAGCGGACGGCCTCGAACAAGCGCAAGCGGGACACGACGATTCCCGTCGACGACGAACTCGCTGCGGTCCTCCGCGAGTGGCTGGCGATCAGACCGGACGCGAGAAGCGGGGCCGAGCCGCTGTTCACCAGTACGAGCGGTGACTGGGGCAAGCGGTTGACGCCCGATATGGTCCATCACCTGGTCGAGAGCCACGCCAGAGACCGGGGCTGGTACCGCGACGGCGGCGGGGCCGCCGAGAACGTCACGCCCCACTACTTCCGACACTTCTTCACCACGCACCTCCGGGACCGCACCGGCGACCGGGGCATCGTCAAGTACCTCCGCGGCGACGTCGCCCAGGACATCATCGACACCTACACCCACGACTGGGGCGACCGCGTCCGGGAAGTGTACGAGCGCAACGTCTACTCGCTGCTGTGACCGCTGTTCGGGGACACTCGCGCAGTTGACCGGGCATTATTATAATTTATATTTAGTATAATTCTGTGACATTCCGCCGCCCTCACAACACGTAAATTGTATGTCGCTATATCAAACGTGGCCTGTCGAGGGGGACCATCGACACTCACGGCTGGTCATCTCAGCCTGAGAGGGAACTGTAGTCGCCGCGAGCGTCCGAGGTGAACGTCTGCTCGATCAGGGGTCGGCTACCGTGTGGACCTCTACCCCGGGATCGGACAGCGACCGGGCGATGGTCAGTTCGTGACCGCTGCAGGCCCGATCAGATCTGGTTGAACAGTTCGACGAGGTCGGCGTAGTCGACGTCGCCGTTGCCGTTGTAATCGTAGTACTGGACGTCGTTCTGCATCCCCTCGCTGTCCATGCCGTTGAAGTACTCGACGACGTCGGAGTAGTCGGCCTCGCCGTTGCCGTTGAGGTCCTCGTAGCGGCCGTCGCCGTCCGGGTCGGTCGCGTTCCCGGGCCAGGACGGGCGGTTCTCCTCCGGGGGTTCGACGGGGTCGGAACCACTGTCACCGTCGCCGGGCCGCTGGACGTCTGCCTTCGATTCGAGGAAGTCCTGGACGAGGCTCCCGTACTCCGTGGCGACCTCGTAGCTCTCGTCGACCATCGTCGGGCTCCAGAAGTGCGAGAGGATCCACGCCGTCGAGTGGACGTGGTCGTACTCCTCGTAGAACGACTGGAACTGCTCGCCCTCGGTGTCGACCGTCCCGTTGAGGTGCGACTCGCTGCCGCCCGTGGAGTCGAAGCCCCACTCCGTCATGAACACGGGCACCTCCTCGGCCGGCGCACCGAACGACTCCGAGAGCGGCCGGAGGTACTCATGGGCGTACACGTGGCCGGCGTACATCAGGTTGTCACCCTCGAACTCGTTGTCCGGGGCGAGGTAGGTGTACTGCGACCAGCTGGGCGAGCCCACGATGACCGGGGCCTCGGGCGCCTCGTTCTGGATGACGTCGACCCACTGCTGGGCCGTCTCCCGCCAGCGCAGGAAGCTCTGTTCCGCCTGGTCCGAGCCGTAGCCGCCCCGGTTCGCGCCGATGGGTTCGTTGTACACCTCGTAGAGGACGTGGCTGTCCTCGGCGTACCGCGGCGCCACCGTCTCCCAGAACATCGTGACCTCCTCGTCCAGGGCTGCCGTGGTGAAGTCGGTCGTCCGGTGGCGGTGATAGTCGACGATGCAGTAGACGCCGCGCTCCCTGCAGGCCTCGACGGCGCTGTCGACGTGGTTCTCGAGGTACGACTCCAGTCGGGTCTGATCGAAGTTACCCGGTTCCGGCTCGCCGTAGTCGCCCGTCGGGTCGGCGATGTCGACGGGCTGGAGCGGGAGGCGGATCACCTGCGCGTTCCAGCCCTCGTCGGGGTTCGTCGCGAGTTCGATCAGGTCCTCGATGGGCAGCGTCCAGTCGACGTTCGCGTTCGCCCGCCGCGGGTCGACGACGTTCAGCCCGTGGAGCGTCACCTGGTTGCCGCTCGGATCGCGCACGACGTTGCCGTCCCGGTGGAGCCGCGGCGTCGGATCCCCCGGCAGCCCCGCAGCCGTGCCGAGCGTCGATCCACCGAGCGCCCCCACCGTCGCTCCCGCGCCGACGAGCTTGACGAACTCCCGTCTGCCCGTCGTCGTCCGCGGCTGGTCGTTCGCGTGCTGTGCGCCTCGATCGCGATCGCTGGTCTCGTGCATAGCTGATCTCGGTCTGTCCCCGTGCCTGCACGGCACGGCGGTGATTGCGCTCCGATTCGGTCGCCGGTCGACGACTCCCGTCCCCTCCGTGTCCGACCCGACTGACGACTATTCGCCGGTCGGTGGCCGACTGCGGCGTCGTCGATCGCTCACTCCGATACTGTTCGGTATTATTCGATCATTCCCGTTCACAATAATCCTAAACTCGAGCACATAAATTTTGCTGGCTGCGGACGCGAACGATTCCGCCACGAACTGTCACGCGGCCGGCAACGGACGAGCGGCCATCCACCGCCGAGAGTCGACACGGACACACCGGGGAACGCTACGCCAGGACGACGTCCAGTCGCTTCTGCTGGGCGTTCCGGAGGTGCTGGTTGAAGGTCGGCGAGCTGACGTCGAGCGATTCGGCGACCTCCTCGCCGCTGGCCTCGCGGGGCCACTCCAAGAACCCGGCGTAGTGACGTCCCAGGAGGAGACGGACAGGCCCGTCTCGGAGTGGGAGGCCGAGACGGAGAACCACGAGGAACGCGGCGGGTAGTGCCCATCGAAGGAGACGGCCTCCCGCGTCTCCGTCGCGCGCGAGTTCCCGCCGGAAGGGCGTGCCGCGGCCTCCTCGAACTCGTCCTAGACGGCTCGACCGATCAGGCCGGTCGCGTCCCTGTCGATCAGGTCCGCCGCCCGGTCGTTGACGTCGGTGAGCCGCCACTCGCCGTCGACGGCGAGAAACGCGTCGTCGATCCGCTCGAACGCCTCCTCCTCGAGTTCCCGCTCCGTTCGGGTCCGTCCAGTGACGCCGGTGACGATTCCCTCGACGACCCCGTCGCCGGCGTCGTAGCCCCAGTCGCGGACCCACCGCGTCTCGCCGTCGGCGGTCCGAATCCGGTAGGTGGCGTCGAACCGACCGTCGTCGCCGGGTTCCCGGCTCACCTGTCCGGCGTCGGCCGGGTGGACGACGTCGTCCGCCCGGGTCACGTTGCCGCGCTCCAGCGACGACGAATCGTAGCCAGTGAGCCCCTCGCGGTCGTCGCTGACGCAGGTCGTCCAGTCGGCGCGGCGGCGATACACCGTCCCGGGGACGAGTCGCCGGAGCGTCTGCCCGGGTTCGACGTCGGCCGGGAGGCCGTCAGCCGCGTCGTCCCGTTCGTCAGGCGGCGTCCACCAGATCCGACCCTTCGCACCCACCTTCTTCGTGCGCACGTCGCCCCGTCCGGCGAGTCGGTCGAGGCGCGAGTACGCCGACCGGCGCGTGACGTCTAGCGCCTCGGCCACCCCGCTCGTCGGGAGCGGCGCACAGGGGGACCCCGCGTCATCGAACGCGGCCAGCGTCTCCGCCAGCACGTCCCCTTCCGCGTCGGCCATGCGCCAGGTACCCCGTGGAGCGGTATTTGATTCTCCGTTGACGGAGCGTCTTTCCTGCCGTCGGAGCCACCCCGCACGTTCTCAGTGCGTACGACGGATCGACCAGCAACGTAGTCGCGACTACGTCTGGGTTATCCGGTGAAAAGGTGCGAACTCAGAGGCCGAGCACAGCGAGGTGGAGCCCGGGCTCGAAGCGAGGGGGCCGCGCCGTGCGTCAGAGTACCAGCGAGATGACCGCCAGGACGATGAAGATAATAACCAGCCACTTGGCGATCTCCATGCTGATACCGGCGACGCCGCGTGCACCGACGACCGCTGCGATGATCGCCAGGACGAAGAACAGGATCGCCAGGGACAGGAAGTCCCCGGAGAACTGCAGGGGGACGCCGGCGATCGTTTCGAGGGCGTGAACCGCTGTGGTGTGTATCATGGGCCTACACCGTAACCCGACGCTAGTCAGCGGCTTTGTAATGAATCGGTTATGCTGGCAGAGGCCAGGGTTACTGTGGACTGGCTGATAAACGGAGATAGGGATACTCCAGGGGCAGGTGGCACAGCCCGGTCTCAGTCGCTGTTGTCGCGGCAACGCGAGTGCTCGATCTCCTGCAGCAGTGGCGCAGTGACACCGAATAAATCGCATATGACGATACGAAACTGGTGGGGCACCTTGCAGTCGCAGGGGGAGCCGGATAAAAGGCCGACGAGAGTTTCCCGCCGGTGCAGGGATCGGGCGTGAACCCCGTTTACAGCGCTCGTCGACGCCGCGTTCGGGCAGGCGTCGAGAACTGCCGGCCGCCCGTTCGGCGTGAAACCCTTCAGATATCGGCCGTCGGCGTCTCTCCCGGTCGCCGTACTTGAACTCGTGGCACGCGCAGGCGGTCGCCTCAATTCCGGCTGTCACCTTCAACGGATACGGTGCGTGAGAGCGGGTTCACGACACCGCCCTACTATGAATCTGGGCATCGAGATGGAGTTCTGGGTCGTCGACGAGTCGGGCCGACTCACCGACGGTCAGTACCTCGCTGACCGCCACGAGCTGATCGAACCGGAGTTCGTCGCACCGCTGATCGAAGTGAAGACGACGCCGCACGAGCGCGAGGGCGCGTTGCGGCGCGAACTCCGGCGGACGCTGCAGGCCGCGATGAGCGCCGCCGGGAGCGAGGGGCACCGACTCGTGCCGCTCGGGACGCCGCTGACCGAGGCCAGCCCGGACGCGACCACCGAGCGCGGCGAGGCCTTCGAGGCCATCTACGACGACGAGATCGTCAGCACGAAGAACTGCGCCGGCACGCACGTCCACTTCGAGCGCGGGGGCGTCCGGCCGAGCAGCGCGGGGCCGGGCTCGGGAGACGAGCAACGCGAGTCCGCCGGCGTCGGCGCCCTGAACCTGCTCACGGCGCTGGACCCGGCGCTGGCCCTGGTGAGCAGTTCGCCCTACTACTGCGGGCAGCGCCGCGAGCACTGCTCGCGCGCCCAGGCCTACCGCCAGCGAGAGGGTGGGCAGTTCGCCGACTTCTGCGACCTGTGGTCGTACGTCGACGACGTCGGCGAGTGGCGGGCGGCGGTGGAATCTGCGTACCGACGGTTCGGCCGCATGGCCGCCGAACGCGGGGTGAGCCAGGGCGTCGTCGCCGACCACTTCACGCCGGAGGACACCGTCCTGAGCCCGGTGCGACTGCGCGACGAGCTGCCCACCGTCGAGTGGCGCGCCCCGGACACCTGCCTGCCGAGCCAGGCCGTCCGGCTGGCCTTCGACGTCGGCCGCGTGGTCCGGCAGACGGACGAGAAACCGGTCGCCGTCGGCGAGCCGGAAATCGGGTCGGACGAGATCCGCGTCCCGCCGTTCGAGGACCTCTGCGAACTGGTCACGCGGGCGATCGAGCTGGGTCCGGACGAACCGCAGGTCCAGACCTACCTGCGGCGGATGGGGCTGGATCCGTCCGCGTACAGCCCGCTGGCCGACCAGATCTCCGGGCAGTCGACGATCACGGAGTCGCGCGCACGGGACCTGCGACTGGCTGCCGCGGACTGGCTGCGCGCCGACGTGGCGACGCTGACCGTCGATCCGACGCTGCCGGACGCCCGGGCGTCCGGACAGACCGTCTGAGGGCGGACTCGCGTGGGAACAGCGGAAGTCCCGCGGGCCTAGGTTTCGAGGGCGAACGGACCAGCGGCGACGGTCATTCTGGCGACTGTCGCAACCCGGAGCGTGAACGAGGTCAGCACGAGGAACGGCAACAGCGAGACGGCGAAGGTCGTCGCGACGAAGGTCAACAGCGGCGGGAGTCCCAGCAGCCACACGTCGGGTAACAGGCCGGCGTCGATGGCCAGAATCGACGTGGCGTTGATCACGATGGCCGGGAGCGCCACCGAGATGAGCGTCCGGGACAGCGTCGAGAACTCGCGGCTGTAGTAGAGCGTCTTGAAGTACTCCTTGCCGGTGGCGAACAGCTCGAAGAGTTCGACGAGGTCGTCGAGCGCGCCGGTGACCGCGTCGTCGTCGCTGTCGGCGTAGCGCATCTGCAGGTCTTGCGAGCGGTCCATGTGCTGGGTGTAGTCGAACTCGAGACCGGCCCAGAGGACGGCGAGTTCGTCGGCGTCGCCGCGGTCGTGGCGCTCGTCGAACTGCGCGACGCTCTCCTGGACGGCGACGGCGAAGGACTCGGTCTCGCGCCGGAGTTCCCCGTCCGAGGCGCCGTCCAGGGCGGACTGGAGGTTCGACGCTCGGTCGTCGACGGCGGCGAGAATCGCGTCGAGGAAGATCGACGGGTTCGTCGGTTTGGAGCCTGGGTCGCCGTAATCGCCCAGGTCGTACCGGAACTGGATGGCCTTCTCGATGCGCTCGCGCTGCTGTCCGATCGAGGCCAGGTCGTAGGAGAGCACGACGGAGTTGATCGAGACGACGATGGACACGAGCAGGATGATGCCGCTCAGCAGCGTGTTCAGGATGGTCTGGACGGACCCGGTCTCGGTCAGGACCTGCCGCATCTCGAAGGGCCAGACCGTCCCGACGACCAGGATGGTCGCGAACACGACCGCAAAGAGGGTGGTAGTGACGGCGTGGCGGTTCCCCGAGAGCAGGAACCAGTGAACGGGGTTCTCGACCGCGGACCGAAGCCCGAGACTCCCGCCGATCCGCCGGACCGACGCGCCGACCCGTCGCATCCGGTCAGCGGCGCTCACGGCTCGCTCCCGGGACTGGCCGCCTGCAGTGGCAGGGGTCGCATGCAAGAACGAAGCGATTGCGACTGGGGGGAAGTCAGAGCGACTGGGGGTCGCCGCCGGACTCACCCTCGTCGGAGCCGCCCCGGTCGCTGTACCCCTCGCGGCCGACCGCCTCGGAACCGACGTCGTTGAGGATGCGCTGTTTGACGCCGTCGGCCGACTCGAACTCCTGATCGCTCTGGGTGCTCAGCACCTCCTCGACCGTCGTCGCCCCGCCGGGGAGCTCGATCTCGTGATCGCCGTACTCCTCGATCAGGTCGTCTGCGGTCGTGGGATACTCGTGTGACTCGAGGTCCGATTCGAGAGATCCGAGTTCGACGCCGAGTTCACGAGTGTCCTCGTCGCCGGCTCCGTCGTCGGCGTCGTCTTCGTTCGGCATACGATACTGTAGGTCAGGAGAGGGGAAGGCGGTTCCCCCGGCAAGTGAAAGGCAGTTAGGTAGGCAGTTGCGGCCGGTCGCCACAGAGGCGTCGTCCGGAAGGACCGCCTTAAGCGGCGGTCTCGGGCGCGTCGACCGGGTAACTCGACGTTTCCCCGTACATCTGAACTATAACAAAGTGGCCGACGGCACCAGTGGAAGACGTGCTGCGACAGAGCGTGACATCGACGTCGACAGGCAGGCGCTCGAGCGGCGGAAACCGACCCACGGCGAGCGTGGGCCCGATCACAGCCGCGGAGTCACGATGAGTACGATCATCGAGGCGTCGGTCCCGGCCGACCAGGTCGGCCTGGAGGAGACCCTCTCGGCCGTCCCGGGCGTGGAGTTCGAGGCGGTCCGGACCGTCGACGCCGGTTCCGACGAGGTGCTGCCGCTGTTGATCGCCCGGGGGGCCGACCCCGACAGGCTGACCGAGGTGATGGCCGACGACGAGAGCCTCGCCGGCGTACAGCAGGTCGACACGCTCGAAGGCCGGAGTATGTTTCAGGTCGAGTGGGACGCCCGAACGCGGATCCTGCTGAACGTCCTGTTCGAGGGGAACAACACGGTGCTCCGGGCGCTCGCCCGCGACGGCCGCTGGCGACTCCGGATCATGTATCCCCGGCGGGACTGCGTGTCCACGACCTACGACTGCTGTCACGCCTTCGGCGTCAACTTCGAGATCGAGACCATCCACGACCTGACGTCGTCGACCGGTCGGGAACGGTACGGCCTCAGCGCCGAGCAACACGAGATCCTCGAGCGGATGCTGGAGTCGGGGTTCTACGACATCCCGCGCGAGACGACGCTGCAGGAACTGGCCGAGGAGTTCGACGTCTCTCACCAGGCCCTCTCCGAGCGGATCCGCCGGGCGCACAAGACGATCATCGAGAACGCCGTCTCGACCGACCTGGAGCCGGAGCTCCAGATCTGACGGCCGAACGGTACGTTTCCTACGCCAGGTCGGCCAGCATGCCGGCCACGAACTCGACCTCGTCCTGGTTGATCGTGTGGCCCATGCCCGGGTAGAGGCGCTCGGTGACGTCCCCGCCGAGGTCCGTCAGCGCATCGGTCGTCTCGTGGACGCGCTCCTCCGGGATGTGCGGGTCCGAGTCGCTGCAGCCGACGAAGGCCGGGGTCCCGTCGAGGTCGCCGTCGTACTCGAACTCGGTGCCCGGCGGACCGATCAGGCCGCCGCTGAACGCCGCGAGGCCGCCCCAGCGGCGCGCGTTCCGGGCGACGTACTCGCTGGCGAGGCAAGCGCCCTGCGAGAAGCCCAACAGGGCGATCCGCTCGCGGTCGACGCCGGCGTCGACGGCCCGCTGGACCGTCTCGTCGACGAATGACAGCGCCGAGGAGAGGTGGGGCTCGTTGTCCTCGACGGGCGCGACGAACCGGCTGGGATACCAGGTGTTGCCCGCGGCCTGCGGTCCGAGGTAGGCGACGCCGTCGACATCGAACTCCCCGGCCAGCGAGAGGACCGACTCGGCGCGCGCGCCGCGGCCGTGGACCGCGACGACCGCTGCGTCCGCCGCCTCGAGGTCGGTGCCGGCCGTCCGGACGGGCTGGCCGGCGTGGGGTCCGTCGACCATTCAGATCCCCTCCGCTTCCGCTTCCGTCTCCGCTTTCGCACCCGCCTCATCGTCCGCTCTCGCGGGCGGTTCGAGCGGTTCCAGTTGGGCCTCGATGGTCTCGCGGTCGTCTTCGAGCCACGGCGGCAGCTGCAGGTCCGTGCCCAGCTCGTCGACCGACTCGTCGCAGGTGAACCCGGGCTCCTCCGTCGCGATCTCGAAGAGGATACCGCCGGGCTCGCGGAAGTAGACCGACTGGAAGTACCGCCTGTCCTTCCGCTGGGTGACGCGCTGGCCGGCGTCCCGCAGGCGCTTTCTCCACTCGTCCTGCGCTCGCTCGTCCTCGGCGCGGACGGCGACGTGGTGGACCGTCCCGGAACCGGGCCGCCCCGGCTGGCCGTCGCCCGTGACGAGGTCGATCACCGTCGCGCGGTCGCCGTCGACCGCGTAGCGGGCCCGGTCGTCCGCCTCGGCGACGCGCTCGTAGCCCAGCACGCCGAGGACGTCCGCCGTCGCGTCGACGTCCGCCGAGGCCAGTTCGACGCCGTGGAAGCCCCTGATCGCGTGGTCCTCGGGGACGGGCCCGTCGGCCCAGGGCTCGACGTCGCTCTCTCCGGTGACCAGCGCCAGCGGCTGGCCGTCGGGGTCCTCGAACCGGAGGACGCGCTCGTCGAAGCGCTCGGCCGGATCGTCGTGGTCGACGCCGCGCTCGGCGAAGCGGTCGCGCCAGTACTCGAGCGAGCCGTCGGGAACGACGAACGCGGTCCGCGTGGCCTGCCCCCGACCGGGCTGGCCCTGCCGCGTCGTCCCGAACGGGAAGAAGGTCAGTACCGTCCCGGGATCGCCGGCCTCGTTGCCGTAGTAGAGGTGGTACGTCGTCGGATCGTCGAAGTTGACGGTCCGCTTGACGAACCGGAGCCCGAGGACGTCGGTGTAGAACGACAGGTTCCGGTCCGGCTCGCTCGCGACGGCCGTCACGTGGTGGAGTCCGTTCACTTGCATGAGTGGGGTATGGCCGGCTCTCCCTGATCGACGGCCGGAGAACCGGGTCGTACTCCATCGTACGGCCTCGCTCGTCTTATACTCTCTCTGGCGTCCGCGTCACCGGGTAGCACCGGTGTTACCGACGGCGTGAGGGGCCGCGAACCCGGTGGATCACTGGATCGGCAGCGCCGTCTCGGCCTCGCCGACGAGGAGGTCCCTGATCCGCTCGGCGGCGCCGTCGGCCTCTGCGCTGTTCTCCAGTAGGACCGTCTCGCTGGGGAACAGCGCGTCACCGACGAGCAGGCCGTGCTCGCGGGCCGTCGAGCCCGAGACGGTGAGGTAGACGCCCAGTCCCGTCTCGGCGATGGCAGCCTCCTCCTCCTGACCCTCCTCGGGATGGGTGAAGGAGACCCCCTCGAGCGCGTCGGTCCCGACCACTGCGGAGACGAGTCGCTCGTACCGCGGGGAGATACAGAGCGGGCCCTCGTAGGCGTCGACGAACTCGCGGTTCAGGTCCGCGTCGATAGAGTCGGCTACCCCGGGCATCGCCAGCAGGGTGTGGTGGACGGTGTCGCCCATCCCGGTGATGACGCGGACGTCGGTGTCCAGCGGGTCGATGCGCTCGTTGATCGAGGCGACGTCGGTCAGCGGCTCGCCCCGGAGCTGGACGACCTCCTCCAGGACGAGGTCGGCGGCGTCGAACCCCAGCGCGAACTCGTGCTTGCGGAGGGCGCGGAACGGCTCCTCGCGGCCGACCAGCCTGACGTCGACGCCGTCGACGGGAACGGTCAGGCTGTCGAAGACGACGCGGCGGGGTTTGCCCTCGCGGTCGTCGCGCAGCAGCGTGTACTCCGGCTCCGTCGGCGCGGAGAGGTCGCTGTACTCGGCCAGTCGCTCGTAGACGCCGCTGTCGGCGTCGGACTCGTCCTTGGTGACGGCCTTCTCGTACTGCAGCGTCGAGATCACGTCGTCGGCCACCTCGGTCGCGTCGGCCCGCGACGCCAGCCGCTCCAGGACGGCCTCGAGGGGCCGCCCTTTCCGGGGAACGGCCACGCTGATCGTCGTCATCGGGCGTGGAGACGGCCGCCGACGGTAAAACCGGCCCGGTTTGCGCTACTCGCCGCCGCCGATGACCGACGACAGCTGCTCGCGCCACTCCTGCAGCTCCTGGATGTCCTCGCTGATCCGGTCGATGCGCTCCTCGACGTCCTCGCCTGCGGCCTGCTCGCGCAGCTCGTCCAGCTCGGACTCGTAGTCCTCGACCTGGGCCTCCAGATCCTCGACCTGCGACTCCACGTCGCCGACCTGCGAGCCCACGTCGTCGACCTGCGAGCCCACGTCGTCGACCTCGCCGACGACGGTCTCGACGTCGTCGGATAGCTCGGAGATGGCCTCCTCGTTGTCCGAGATGGTCGACCGGAACTCCTCGAGGTCGGACTCGAAGGACTCGACCTCGTCGCGGAACTCCTCGATCAGCTGGTCGCCGGTGCCGTTCTCGTCGAGGAACTCCTCGAGGGCGTCGGCGTAGGCGAGCACCTCGCTGACGTCCCCCTGGAGCTTCTCGACGCGAGCCTGGACGCTCCCGCTCGTCTCGTCGCCGGCGAGGTCCAGCGCCTTCCGGAGCAGTTCCACGTCCTCCTTGTCGACGTTCTGGTTGCGAATCTCCTCCGCCATGGCCTCGACGACGCTCCCGCTGGCGGCCGTCGCGGTGGTCGCCGCGTCGGCGGCCGTCTGCCCGCCGGCCCCCGCCTGACCGTCGGCCGTCGCCTGCCCGTTGGACCGCTGGCCGCCCTCGCCGTTGGGGTCCTTCAGGTCGAGCGTCTCGATGTCCTCGTCGTCGACGTCGTCGAGCCCCGGGACGCTGTCGGCGTCGCCGGAGATGACGTCCTTGACGGCGTCGGTCCCGTCGCCCACGAGTTCGCCCTCGTCGTCCTCCAGGGGCGGGTCGACCGACTCGAGGTTCGGTTCGGTGAGGAACTGCTTGACGTTGTCCGTCCCGGTCGCCCGAATGCCGTAGACGGTCGTGAACTCGGAGTCCGCCTCGATCTCGCGCTCGAAGGCGATCTCGTCGTCGTCGATGGTCCAGAACTCGCTGCCGTACTCCGGGTGGAAGCCCAGGTCCTCGACGGCCACGTCCTCCGGCACCACGTCGGAGAGGTGGACCGTCACGGGTTCACCCCGCTCGGACCTGAAGTTGAACGCGATGGCCGGGACGGGGAACTCGTCGGCCTCGTACCGCTTCGTCACGGTCACCCCGTCTGAGGCCACGGTCACCTCCTCGTACGCCTGTGAATCGCTCATACCCCTACACCACGTACGGACGGTATTAAAGATACGTACTACTAGCTAAATGATACGTTACGGCGGCGTAGCGGCCGGTTACGTCCCTTCAGCGGTCCAGCCTGTCACCGATCTGGAGGATTTCCAGACCCTCGGGATAGGGGAACGAACGCGCGTGGTTGTGGAGGACGGTCGGGTCGGTAGTCATCCCCTTCCACATGTCCCAGTGGGTCGGGACGAGCGCGTCCAGCTGCAGCTCGTTGGCCGCCTCGACGATCATGTTCTCGTCGCTGTACCAGCGCGTCCGCTTCGGTTCACCGGTCGCCTTGTCGTCGATCATACCGACGGTGCCGAACGCGAGGACGCCGACGTCGATGTCGTAGCGCTCGCCGACGGACTCGAAGTCCCCCGGGCGGGCGTCGCCGCCGTGGAAGAAGGTGGTGTCGCCGTGCTCGACGACGTACGACACCGGGTGCTCGGCGTCGGGGTCGTTGGCCGGCTCCACGTGGATCGTCAGGTCGCCGACCTCGAACTCGTCGCCCTCCTCGACCTCGTTGAGCTGGCCCTCGTCGACGCCCCACTCCTCGGTCCAGCCCTCCTCCTCGACGACGTCGAGGCTGGCGTCGGCCCCGTAGAAGTCGGCACCGGTGTTCGCCAGGATCGGCGCCTGGCTCGGCCCGTGGACGTGGTCGACGTGCTCGTGGGTCGCCAGCACGGCGTCGGCCGCCGCGACGTCCTCGGGATCGAAGGGAATCGGGACCATCCGGACCGTCCGCGGCGGATCACCGATGCCCAGATAGGGGTCGATGAAGGCGGTCGTCCCGCCGCTCGACTTCAGGATGAATCCGTTACACCCGAGGTACCAGACGGCCAGTCCGTCCGGGTCGGCGTCCTCTACCGCGCGAACGAGCCAGTCGCCCCAGTCGCTGTGAACCATACCCCACAGTGGTCACACCGGCCGCTAAACGATTTCGGACGCATCGCGAGGCGCGTTACTCCCCGCTCGCCGACGCCGCGGGGAGCGTGAAGAAGACGGTCGTCCCCTCACCGGGCTCGGAGTCGATCCGGACGTCACCGCCGTGGCGCTCGACGACGCGGCGACACAGCGCCAGCCCGATGCCGGTGCCCTCGTGGTCGTCGGCGTCGGGCCCGCGCTCGAACACCCGGAACACCCGGTCGACGTCGTCGGGATGGATGCCGGTCCCCTCGTCGCTGACCGAGAGCACCCACTCGGTGCCGCTCTCCGCTGCGTCGCCGCCCCGTTTCGAGGCGCTTCGCCCCTCGTACCGCTCAGCGCCGACGTGGATCGTGGGCGGCGCGTCGCCGGAGTACTCGATGGCGTTGTCAATCAGGTTCTGGAACACCTGCCGGAGCTGTCCGGGGTCGCCCTCGACGCGGGGGAGCGAGTCCGCCGTGACGTCGGCGTCGCTCTCCTCGATCCGGATCTGCAGGTCGTCGCGCACGTCCGCGAGCACCTCGTCGAGGTCCACCGGCTCGAACGGATCGCCCCGGGTCTCGACGCGGGAGTACTCCAGCAGCCCGTCGATCATGTCGCGCATGCGGTCGGCGCCGTCGACGGCGAACTCGATGAACTCCCGGCCGTCCTCGTCGAGCTTGTCGGCGTACCGCGATTCGATCAACTGGAGGTAGCTGGAGACCATCCGCAGCGGCTCCTGCAGGTCGTGCGAAGCCGCGTATGCGAACTGCTCCAGTCGCTCGTTGGACGCCTCCAGTCGGTGCTCGTACTTCCGGCGGTCCGTGATGTCCCGGCCGATGCCCGCGAGGACGCGGTTGCCCTCGGGGTCCTCGAGCGTCGAGGCGACGAACTCGTAGGGAATCCGCCGGCCGTCCTTCGTGCACACGTCCGCCTCGACCTGCACGCTCCCCGTCTGGAACCCCTCGGCGACGGCGTCGGCGATGGTCTCCCGGCCGTCCCCGTCGAAGAACTCGACGACGTTCGCCGACGCGACCTCGTCCTCCGCGTACCCCGTCACCTCGTGGAGGCTCTCGTTCCAGCGCTGCAGCGCCCCGGAGTCGTCGAGGAGGTAGAAGATGTCGTCGACCGCGTCGAGGACGTCGTCGGTGTACTCCCTGTACCGCTGGAGGCTGCGCTCGCGCTCGCGCAGCTGTCGCTCGCGCTCCTTGCGCTCGGTGACGTCGCGGTCGGAGACGATGATCGAGACGACCTCTCCGTCGTCGTCCGTGACCGGCCGGAAGTACCCGCTGAGGACGTACCGTTCGCCGTCCGGGTCGGTGAGGTCGGCCTCGAAGTCGACGTACTCGCCGTCGGCGGCCCGCTCGGTCCACTCCCGGACGTCGTCCTGCACCCCGTCACCGGTGCCCCACCAGGGCGTCTCCCAGAAGGGCTCGCTCCGGACATCACCGAGGTCGGCGTCGATGTACTCCATCGCCGTCTCGTTGATGTCCAGCACCGTCCCGTCGGGATCGAGCAACCCGACGAGGATGTTCGGGTCCTCGAAGACCGCCTCGAATCGGCGCTCCGTCCGCCGTAGCTCCCGCTCGCGCTCGTTCTCGTGGACGTCGTCCGCGGCGTCGCCAGGGGGGCTCGTCTCGCGGTCCTCGCTCCACCACCAGATCCGGTGGGAGTCGCCCACCCGCTTCGATTCGACCTCGCCGCGCTCGACGAGGTCGGACAGGTACTGGTCCGCGGTCTGATCGTCGCAGTCGAGTTCCCCGGATACTTCGGTGGTCGTGAGCGGCGTAGTCGACTCCTCCAGTCGTGCGAAAACGGCCCGGACGTCCTGCCGGTCGACCCCGGGCGTCGACCCCGATGTTCCCATTGGGCAGACTGGGAGCGCGAGACACTAAATGCTTGACACTACTGTTTCGCCGCGGGTCCGCCTCCGACGGACCGCTCGGCCAGAAAACGCGGTCCTCGTGCGCCGACCTGGGCCTTCGGCCCCGCTGGAAGCCGGCCGCAGGCCGGCGACGAAGCGAACGAGGGCCCAGCAGAGCGAAGTCGTTCGAGAGAGCGAATCTCTCTCGAACCACTCTGACGGCGGCGAATAGAGCCGCTCGCGCCGACGGCGCTCGCGGGAACTAGTCTTCGCAGCAGCCGCCCGCCTTCTCGCCGAAGTCGACGACCAGTTCTTCGGAGACCATCTCGTTGAGTTCCTGGAGGCGCAGTTCCAGTTCGCTCTGTGCCTCGAGGTAGTCGCTCATGACCGGCAGGGAGTGGAGCTCCTCCTGTGCCTCCTGGAGGGTCCGCATGGCCTCCTGGTCGGCCTCGCCGGTCTGGCGGGCCATCATGAACTCGTCGCGGATCTGCTCGAACTCCTGGATCTTCTCCTGGGCCTCGTCGTCGTTCTCGACGCGCTCCTTGGCCTCGGCGAACTTCTGGTAGACGGGGAGCTCGGTGATCGCCTCGCCGAACTCGGCGGCGAGTTCAGCGACGCGGCTCTCGGGGGTGACCTCGCCGGTCTCGGTCTCGATGCTCATCACCGACTGGTTACGTCTCGCGGGGTATAGACCTGCCGAAACCGCGGACCGTACGGGCCGGTGGTCGCCGCTCGCGACGGGCGGACGGTGCCGGCGGAGCAGCGCTCCCGCGACGGCGATCCGCGGAGCGCCGCCACGGTACCGCGGCAGGCGAAACCCACATCATCTATCGTGCGTCGGTATCAACGCCTATAATCGGGCGCAAGCGTTTAGTCCGGGTTTCGTTCTCCCAGAACCATGGGACAGCAAACGACTGCGGGCGAACTGACGACGGCGATGGGCGACGGGAACGGGGAGTTCTGGCGGCAGGCGTTCGAGTCGGTGATCGCGGACCTGCCGGAGGCGGCGTTCGTCGTCGACGAGCGCGGCGACATCACGCACTGGAACGGGGCCGTCGAGGCCCTCCTCGGGCTGTCGGCCAGCGAGGCCGTCGGGACGAACGCCTACGACGTGTTCGGGACCGACGGGAAGTCAGAGACGCTGGCCGAGAAGGTCGTCCGGACGGGCGAACCCGTCCGCGAGGAGGAGTTCCGATCGGCCGAGAAACCGAACAGGACGACGGCCCACGCGCGTGCGGTCGGGATCCCGATCACGAGCCCCGGCGGCGAGGTGGTCGGGGCCGTCGAACTGCTGCTGGACGTGACCGACGTCGTCGAGCAGCGCGAGGAGCTGCGGGACCTCCAGTCCCGGATGACCGACGACGTCGAGGCGGCTGTCGCCGAGCTCGGCGAGTCCGCGACGGCGGTCGCAGATCGATCCGACGACATCAGGGAGACCGCCGACGCGCAGGCCGGCGACCTCGACGAGGTGCAGTCCGAGGTCTCCGAGTTCAGCGCGACCATCGAGGAGATCGCCTCCAGCGCGGAGGAGGTCAGCAACCAGAGCGCCGAGGCCCGCGACCTTGCCGAGGAGTCCGTCGACACCGCGTCGGAGACGATCGACCGCGTCGAGACCGTCGCCGACGCCTCCGAGCAGGTGGCCGAGGACGCGCTGGAACTGCGCGACCGCGTCGAGGCGATCGACGAGTTCGTCGAAGTGATCGACGATATCGCCGATCAGACGAACATGCTGGCGCTGAACGCGAACATCGAGGCCGCCCGGAGCGACGGCAACAGCGAGGGGTTCGCGGTCGTCGCCGACGAGATCAAGGACCTCGCGGACGAGTCCAAGGAGCACGCCGACGAGGTCGAGCGCATCGTCGACGAGGTGCGGGAGATGGCCGACGACACCGCCGGTAACGTCGAGGAGACCACGGAGGCCGTCCAGCAGGTGCTGTCGGACCTGGAGGCGGTGCTGGACAACCAGGAGGCGATCCTGACCGCCGTCACGGAGACCGACCAGGGGGTCGGGGAGATCGCCGAGGCGACGGACGATCAGGCGGCGAGCGCGGAGGAGATCGCCAGCATGATCGACGAGGTCGCCCGCCGCGCTGCGGACGTCTCCCAGGCCGTCGACGAGATCGCGACCGCCAACGAGACCCAGAGTCAGATGGTCCGCGACCTCGAGGGGAACGTCGAGCGGGTCGAGCGGCGGCTCGAAGCGGTCATGGACTGATCGGCGAGCGCGCGCCGTGAGCGCCGACGCCGCGGACAGTGTTGAAGCGCTGCGGTTTTACGCACTGAGCAGTTAAACCGCTCCAATGAGTCAAGAGCGGACGGAGGGGGACCTCCGCAACACCGGTCTGTCGCTGCGACACGACCGGGAGTGGGACTACGAGATCGACCGGATCGCCGAGGCGGTCGACGAGCGGGACGCCGAGACGGTCGGCCTGCAGTTCCCGGAGGGGCTGAAGCGGCGCGGTCCGGCCGTCGCCGACGACCTCCGCGAGGAGCTGCCCGACGGCGTGCAGGTGATGATCTCCGGGCAGCCCTGTTACGGCGCCTGCGACCTAGACACCTACCTGATGCGCCGGACGGACGTGTTCGTCCACTTCGGCCACTCCCCGATGAAGGAGTCGGACAAGATCATCTACGTGCCGCTGTTCTCCAACGTCGACGTCTTCCCGATCATGGAGCAGGCCCGCGAGGACGAACTGGCCCCGCCGGAGGAGCAGGAGGACGTCGGCCTCGTCACGACGGCCCAGCACATGAACAAGTTCGACGAGATGAAGGGCTGGCTGGAGGAGCGCGGCTACACCGTCCACACGCGCAAGGGCGACGACCGCCTCACCCACGAGGGCCAGGTGCTGGGCTGTAACTACGCCAGCGCCGACGTCGACGCCGACCAGGTGCTGTACGTCGGCGGCGGCAAGTTCCACCCGCTCGGGCTGGCGATGGAGCACCCCGAGAAGAAGGTCGTCATCGCAGACCCCGTCAACAACGCCGTCCACGTGGCCGACACGGAGAAGTTCATCAAGCAGCGCTACGCCGCCGTCCACAAGGCGATGGACGCCGAGAACTGGGGCGTCATCTTCTGTACGAAGATCGGACAGGGCCGCTGGGACCAGGCCCAGGAGATCGTCGAGAACAACGAGAACGCCTACCTCATCACCATGGACGAGGTCACGCCGGACCGGCTGACCAACTTCGGGATGGACGCCTACGTCAACACTGGCTGTCCGCGGATCACGACCGACGACGGCCCGCAGTTCAAGAAGCCGATGCTCACGCCCCAGGAGTACCGCATCGCCGTCGGCGAGGAGGACCTCGAGGAGCTGCAGTTCGACACCTTCCACGGGACCTGGTAGGGCGCGCTCCAGTCGCGCCGCTTCTGACTCTCGTCGAGCAGTTCGACCGCTCGGCGTGTCCCGGACCACCGAACGGCTGCCGGCGTGAGACCGCTCCAGCGCTATCACAGCTGATAGCCGCAGGCGAGTTCTTTTAAGAGAGGGTCCGCCTGAGAAACGCATACGACCGAGCACCGACGTCGCAGGCCGTCTACTCTCCTGACAGAGTGGCACCCGCTCCGTCTCGTGCTCCAGCGTCGAGCCCACAGCTATGACTCACTCACTGACCCACGCATGACGGATCGGGTATCGACCGCCTCCACGTACGTCGAGCCGCTCGACCGGGACCGGTCAGCTCTCACCGTGCTGGCCGTGGCCGTCCCGGCTGAGGACCGGACGTCGCTCGCCGACGCGCTCGAGCGGCGGGCCCGACCGGCGGAACTGATCGGGGCGGAAACCGCGACGGCCGCCGTCGAACGAGTCGCGGACGGCGGCGTCGACTGCGTCGTGGCCAGCACCGACCTCCCGGACTCGACCGCTCTCGAACTCCTCGCGAGTGTGCGGGACGAGCGCGACGGCGTTCCCGTCGTCGTCTACGCGACGGCGGGGACGGACACCACTCCGACGGACGCGATCAACGCCGGGGCCGACGGATACTTCCGGGCCGGAGACGGTCCGGAGACCGTCGACCGAATGGCCGAGCGCATCGAGACCGTCGCCGAAGACTGGCGCTCTCGAGTCGCGCTCGCCGAGAGCAATCGCCTGCTCCTGCGCCTAACGGAGTACACCACCGATTCCTCTGGATGTTCACCGGCGACTGGGAGGACACCGTCGTCGTCAATTCGGCGTACGAGGAGGTCTGGGACCGCTCGGTGGCCGATCTGATCGAGGATCCTGGGGACTTCCTGGAAGGCGTCCACCCCGCGGACATCGATGCGATCACCGACGAGATGGAGCGCGTCTCGAGCGGAGAACCGGCCGACCTCGAGTACCGCGTGACGATGGACGGCGAGACCCGCTGGCTCAGCGTCCACGCCGAGCCGGTGGTCGGCGACTCGGGCGACATCGAGTACGTCGCCGGCTTCACCCGGAACGTAGACGACCTGAAACAGCGGGAGCTGAGTATGGGATCGCTGAACGAGGCGCTGACGGACCTCCTCCACGCACGCGACGAGGAAAGCGTCGCCGCGACCGTCGTGGACGTCGCGGAGTCGGTGATCGACTGTCCGGTGACCGTCGTCCGCGGGAAGGAGGCCGAGACGGGATCGCTCGTTCCCCTCGCGGCGACTGAGGCCGTCCTCGACAGAGTCGGTGCCGAGGACCTGTCTGAACTCCCCGTCCTAACGTCGGGGGACAGACTGTACGAGATCGTCGAGGGCGGCGAGTCGAGGCTCGTCGAGGACGGGGACGCGCTCGCGGAGACGACGCCGGTGAGCATCGACGTCGGCTCCCTCCTGGTGGTTCCCCTGGGTAATTACGGCTCCCTGACAGTGGGAACGCCGCCGGGGGAGCGGCTGAGCGCGTACGAGCGAGACCTCCTCGAGGTCCTGAGTCGGACGGCGACCGCGGCGCTGAACCGGGTGCAACGCGACGAGGAACTGGGGGCTTATCGGACGGAACTGGAACAGTCCAACGAGGACCTGGAGCAGTTTGCGTACGTCGCCTCCCACGACCTGCAGGAGCCGCTGCGGATGGTGTCGAGTTACGTGAGTCTCCTGGCGGACGAGTACGACGGCGCACTCGACGCGGAGGCGGACGAGTATCTGGAGTACGCCGTCGACGGCGCGGACCGCATGCGCGAGATGATCGACGCCCTCCTCGATTACTCCCGCGTCCACACGCACGCCGAGGACCCCGAATCGATCGACGCGTCGGCCGTACTGGACGACGCGCTGGCCGAGCTCGCGCTGCTGATCGACGACCACGGCGCGACCGTCGACCGCGGCGAGCTACCGACCGTCGTCGCCGATCCGGACCAGTTGCGGCAGGTGTTCCAGAACCTCGTCAAGAACGCGGTGGAGCACGGCGTACCGGAAGACGACGACACCGGGGGCGCGCGGATCGCGGTCGAAGCGACCGAGCGGGACGACTGCTGGGAGTTCTCGGTGGCGGACGACGGACCCGGGGTCCCGCTCGATCGGCAGGACGACGTCTTCGACATCTTCCGGACTGGCGGGTCCGGCGGCGGGACCGGGATCGGGCTCGCGGTGTGCAAGCGGATCGTCGAGCGCCATGGCGGCGACATCTGGATCGACTCGCAACCGGGCGACGGGACGGCCTTCCGATTCACGCTTCCGCCCGAACCAGGCGGCGTGGGGGAGAGACAGCGATGAGCGGAGAACAGGGCAAGCCCGTCGAGATACTGCTCGCCGAGGACAACCCGGGCGACGTCAAGCTGACGCGAAAGGCCCTCGAACGAGGCCAGATAGCCAACAACCTCCACGTCGTCGAAGACGGCGTCGAGGCGCTGGGCTACCTCCGACAGGAAGGCGAACACGCCGATGCGCGCCGTCCGGACCTCATACTGCTGGACCTCGACATGCCCCGCAAGGACGGGAAAGAGGTCCTGCGGGAGCTCCGTGACGACGACGACCTGCGTCGCATTCCCGTGGTCGTTATGACGAGCTCGGCGGCAGAGGAGGACATCGCGAAGTCCTACGACCTGAACGCGAACGCCTACCTGACCAAGCCCGTCGATTTCGACGGGTTCCTCGACGTCGTCGGCCGGATCGAGGAGTTCTGGCTGACGGTCGTGAAGATCCCGCCGGAGTGATCCCGTGGCAGTGACAGACGATGTCCCCGTGCTGCTGGTCGAGGACAACCAGGGCGACGCGACGCTGATCCGGCGCGTGCTGGACCAGTCGTCGGTCAGGGCGTTCGTCGGCGACATCTCGCTGGTCCACGTCGAGACGATGTCGGCCTGCCTCGACAAGCTCGCCGACGGGGCCTACGACGTCCTCCTGCTCGACCTCGGTCTGGAGGCGACGACCGGGCTAGCGACGGTCGAACGCGTCTTTGAGCACCACCCGAACCAGGCGGTCATCGTCCTCACCGGACTCGACAACGACGAGATGGCGATCGACGCGATCCGGGCCGGCGCGCAGGATTACCTCCCGAAGGACGACATCGACGCCGACCGGCTGATGCGCGCGCTCAGGTACGCGGTCGAGCGGAGCAAACAGGAGCGGGAGCTCCAGCGGCGCACCGAGCAGATGGAGTTTTTCAACAGCATCCTCCGCCACGACCTTCTCAACGGCATGAACGTCGTCCAGAGCCGCGCGTCGATGCTCTCGTCGGACCTCTCCGGCGAGCGCGAGCAGTACGCGGAGACGATCCTCCGGTGGAGCAACAACATCGTGGACCTGACGCGGAAGGTCCGGTCGACCCTCGACACGCTGACGACGGAGCGGCCGACGGAGCTCGAACCGGTTGCCCTCGCGCCGGTGGTCGGCTCACAGGCCGACCGCGTGCGATCGATGGACGACGACGACGTGACGATCGACGTCGACTGCCCCGACGGCGCGAGCGTGATGGCGAACGACCTGTTCGGTGACGTGCTCGGCAACCTGTTGACCAACAGCGTCGAGCACGGCGGCGACGCCATCGCGGTCACCGTCGCCGAGCGCGCCGGAGCGGACGCGGTCAGGATAACCGTCGACGACGACGGACCGGGGATCCCCGAAGACCGTCGCAGCGAGGTGTTCGAGCGCGGCAACAAGGGCGCGTCGTCGTCGGGCACCGGGTTCGGCCTCTTCTTCGTCCGGGCGATGGTCTCGTCCTACGGCGGTGAGGTGTGGGCCGAGAACGGTCCGGACGGCGGTGCCAGGTTCGTAATCGAGCTCCCACAGGGCCCCGACAGCGCGTCGACCGAGTGACCCGGCCCGGCGATCACGCTCCCTCCTACTCGTCGAACCCGTGCGCGCCGATCAGCGGCACGTACTGCGCCTTCCCGTGCCGGCTCCGGTCGAACGCGCCGTTCCGCTTCTCGAACAGCGCGAGTTCGTGCGGCCCCTCGCGCGGTCCGAGCGGGAGCACCAGCCGGCCCGGGTCGCGGAGCTGGTCGCGCAGCGGTGACGGAACGTCCGGCGCGGCCGCGGCCACGCTGATCCGGTCGAACGGGGCGACCCCGGGGAGACCGCGCGACCCGTCGCCGACGATCACAGAGACGCCGCCGTAGCCCGTCCGGTCCAGCACCCGGCGGGCGCGCTCGGCGAGGTCCGGGCGTCGCTCGACCGTGACGACGTCTTCGGGGCCGGCGAGTTCGGCGAGGACGGCCGCGTGGTACCCGCTGCCCGTGCCGACTTCGAGGACGTCGTCACCGGGCGCTACTTCGAGTAACTCCGAGGTCCGCGCGACGAGGCGGGGTGCCGTGACGACCTGGTCGTGCCCGACGTCGAACGGCCGGTCCTCGTAGGCTCGCTCGCGGTCCGAGTCGTCGACGAACTCGTGGCGCGGCACGGCTCCGACGGCCTCTGCGACCCGGTCGGACGTTATCTCGCCGGCCGTCCGGAGGTGGGCGACGAGGTCCTCGCACGCTCGTTCGGCCTCCGCGTCGTCCATGTGCGGACTACGAGGCGACGCCCGTTCAGCCTTCTGTGTGCCTCGGCCGCCCGCCGATCGCGTCGCCCGCGTCGCCGCCGACGGATTACTGCCGGAAATACGCCAACGCTTTTGGATGCGCGGAAAGAATGTACGCCGATGGCAACGAAGCGCGCCCTCGCCCAGCAGCTCGGCGTCGTCGCGGGGTTCGACGACCCGAAGGCGCCGCTGGAACAGTACCGGACGCCGCCGGAGCTGGCGGCCCACCTGATCCACCTGGCGGACCTGCGCGGCGACCTGGAGGGCCGGACGGTGGTCGACCTGGGCTGCGGGACGGGCATGCTCGCGCTGGGGGCGGCGCTGCGCGGGCCCGAGCGCGTGGTCGGCCTCGACCTCGACCCGGACCCGCTGCGGACGGCGCGGGACAACGAGCGCAAGGTCGCCTCGTCGACGTCCGTCTCCTGGGTCCGGGGCGACGCCGAGCAGGCGCCGCTCTCGACGGATCCCGCCGAGACGACCGTCGTCATGAACCCGCCGTTCGGCGCGCAGTCCGGCAACGAGCACGCCGACCGGGCGTTCCTGGCGACGACGGCCGACCTCGCGGGCGTCTCCTACTCGATCCACAACGCCGGCAGCCGCGAGTTCGTGGAGTCGTTCGCCGGCGACGAGGGCGGGGAGGTCACCGACTCCTACGCGGCGGAGTTCGAGCTGCCGCGCCAGTTCGACCACCACAGCGACGAGTCCCGGACCATCTCGGCCGAGGTGTTCCGGATCGAGTGGGGCCGCTGAGGTCGGCCGCCGCTCCGGGTCGCGGCACCGGTGCTCCGACCGCACCTAGTTGTACGTCTCCCGCGTCGCGACGGTGACCCGCGTCCCGCCGCGGCTGGCGGTCACGTCGGTCCCGTTGCGCGCGAACGTGAGGCCGGCCTCGGTGACGCGCGCGCCGTCCTCGGGGACGGGGAGGCTCCCCAGGCGCTGGCCAGCGCGGGTGACGGTGAGTGCGAACCCGCCGTCGGTCGGCCGGACGGTCACGTTGCGCCCGTCGATCACCGGATCCGCCCGCCGAGGCGGGGACTCGTAGGCGAGCGTCCGCTCGCCGCCGGCCGGCCGCAGATGGATCCTGTAGACGGTGCCGTTGCCGGCGGGGCGCCAGCCGGTCCGGTCGGCGAAGACGGGCCGGCGCCAGCCGACGCCGCCGAGCAGGACCCGCGCCCGGCCGCGATTTGCGAGCTCCTGTTTCAGGACCAGCGGGTACCAGATGTTCCGCTCGTCGCTGGTGACGATCACCCCGCTGGCGTTGACGGACGCGGGGTCGTCGAAGTAGGGGATCGAGACGGCGTTGACGTACTCGTGGGGGACGTCCTCCGCGTAGCCGACGGAGTAGTCTCTGACCTCGACGGACTGGCCGGGCGCGGATTCGGTCCCGACGTCGGCCACGTTGTACGGGACGGCCGCCGCGGAGAGCCCGAGGACCAGTGCGGTGATGACGGCCAGCGCGCCGAGGCGCGCCAGCCTGGTTGCGGCTGCATCGAGCGACGAGTGCTCGCCGTCGCCGGGGAACCGCTCCCGCGCCGCGGCCAGTGCAGCGACGGCCGCGAGGACGAACACGAGCGCCGTGCCCGCCCACCGGAACATGACGTAGCGGCTGCTGCTCTGCGGGAGGTAGATCGCCCACAGCCCCTGCAGCGTCGCGAACGCGAGCAGGCCGAACCAGAGGCGAGCGGGGTCGGGCCACTCCTCCCGGTAGTGGACGAACGCGACGGCCAGCAGGACGCCGGTCAGGACGCCGACGGCGTGGCCCTGGATGGCGACGTCGGCCCACCAGGGGGTGATCACGCGCGGGCGGGCGACCGCGGTCACTTCGGGGTTCCGCAGCGCCGTGACGACGAGGCCGACGACGCGGTTGGCCAGGATGGCCAGCGCGGCCGTGACCGGCCGGACGACGAGCGCGAAGCCCGCCAGCGCGAACACGACGCCGGAGAAGCCGATCACGGGGCCCAGCGCGAACAGCGAGGAGAGGATTCCGACCGCGACGCAGGCGACGGGGAGGGCGAGCGCCCGGGCGTAGGGGTTGCGCCGCCAGGAGGAGAACGTCGACACGCCCCGCTCGCGCGGGTAGTGTCCCACGGCGGACTCCACGACGGTCCCGAAGACCACCGTGCCGACGACGTTGCCCGTCAGGTGCGGCAGGCTCCCGTGAGTGAACGCCGCCGCGAGCATCCCGAGCGGGTAGAAGTACGACCACGACCGGAAGGCGACGACCACCGGGTTCCGCGGGCGGGCGAGCCCGCCCTGGGCGAAGAGGTACACGGCGACGACCAGCGCCATCGTGACGACCGTCCCCCAGGGGACGCCGAAGAGGAAGCGGGTGCGGAGCCGATCGGTTGCGTTTCGGCCCAGTCGGCCAAGCCGGAGGGCCGCGGCGGCGGAGAGCCCCACGGCGGCGACCACGGTCAACGCGCGCAGCGGAACCCACGACGGCACCCACTCGACGACCATGTGCGGCCGTTGGACGCGGGCGGCTTAGTCGTGACGCACCGTTCGCACTCGCTCGCGCGCCGCTGACGACCGGACGATCAGTCCCACTCGTCGTCCGCGTCTTTCGATCGGTCGAGACCGTCGGAGTGAACAGCGCCGACGCTCGCTGAGGCGGGAAGCGGACGGGTGGTGTGGTATTTAATACCTCAAGATGGTATTAAGTGGTAGTAAATACCGAAACGCTGCGTCAGAACAGGCCGACGCCGACGGCGAAGGGCCACGCCAGCCCGCCGACCGCGAGGAAGGCGACGGACGCGCCGAGCACGACGAGATTCTTCAGGAAGCTGCTCATCTCGTCCTGCTGGTCCTCCTCGGGGGCCGCCCAGAAGTCGTGCATCGTGGGCGTCGCCACGAGCAGGAAGCCGGCGACGGCACCGGCGGCCAGAACGGGGAAGGCGCCGGCCGCGATGCCGAGTCCGCCGGCCAGCAGCATCCCGCCGCTGAACAGCACCGAGAACCGCGGGGCGGGAACGCCTTTCATCTCCGCGTAGGGCGTCATCTGGTCGACGTTCAGGACATGGTTCAGGCCCATGAACGCCATGACGGCGCCGAAGAGGACCCGGCTCACGAGGAACAGCACCGCCGCCGGTCCGGAGAGGAAGGCCATCAGCGGACCACCTCCCGCTCGTCGTTCGGCCGTCGACTCGCTCCGATGAGTTCGGTTCGTCTCATAGCAGGAGTCCTTATGGGCTCCGCGTACTTATCATCTTTATAACACTTTTGTCACCGGGTGACGGGCGCGTCATCGGGGGACGCGAGTGCGGGCGGTGACGGCTCCATCGTCCCGACGGGGCAGAACGCAGGGTTTTTCGCTCATGGGGGCCGTGGTTGACCCCAATGGGAGTCCGGCCACCGGCAAACGACGACGACGAGCCAGACGTCATCGAGTTCGGTATCGCCGCGCTCGACGCCCGCCTGAGCGAGGCCGACGTCGAGTACCCGATCGAGGCCCGGTCGCTGGCCAACCGGCTCGGACACCTCGAGATCCCCTTCGACGCGACCGGGCACACCATCACGCTGGAGGAGGCCCTCGAAGAGGTCGACGCCAGGGAGTTCGACCACGAGCAGGAACTGCTGAACGCGCTCCATCCGGTCTTCGAGTCCAGGCGCGAAGCGACCGGCAACAGCCTGCTCTCGCAACTCAAGGCCCTCGTTCCCTTCTAAAGCCGAAATTGAAACGCGGCGGCCCGCCGACCACCGGCCGCGGCGCTCAGTCGTCCCCGGCCGACGTCTCGCCGTCGCCGGCCGCTTCGGGAGCCCCGTCGCTCCCGCCGTCGACGGCCGCTTCCCCGGCCGGATCTGCGGTATCGCCGGGCTGCGCGGCCGGATCGACCGACGGCGAGTCGTCCTCGCCGAGCTGGCGCGCGATCCGCTCGATCCGGCGGGTCTGCTCCCGGTTGACCGTCACGATCATGTCGGAGAGGACGCCGAACATCAGCAACTGGACGCCGAAGAGGATCCCCGAGGCAGCGACCACTGCGAGGACCTCGTGGGACGTGCTCGCGACGAACCAATCGTAGGCGACGTACAGCGCTACGAGGAGGCCGCCGACCGTACTCAGCATGCCGACGCTCCCGAAGTAGAACAGCGGGTTGTTCGTCTTCGCCATCCGGTAAATGGTGAAGACGATTCGGGCGCCGTCGCGGAACGGCCGCAGGTTCGTCTCCGACTCGTCGGGCCGCGGCTCGTAGGTGATCGGCACCACCGACGTCGTGACGCCGTTCTTCACGCACTCGACGGCCAGTTCGGTCTCGATGCCGAACCCGTCGGCCGACAGGGGGAGCCTGCGGGCCGACTCCAGCGTGAACGCACGGTAGCCAGAGAGGATGTCGACGAGGTCCCGGCCGTGGATCACCGAGAAGGCGGCGTTGATGATCCGGTTGCCCACCTGGTTGAGCCGCGTCATGGCCCCCGGCCGCATGTCCGCGAAGCGGTTGCCGATGACGTGTTCGGCCTCCCCCTCGAACAGCGGTTCGAGCATCCGGTCGGCGTCGTCGGGCCGGTAGGTCGCGTCGCCGTCGAGCATCAGGACGTACGGCTGGCGTACGTGCCGGTCGATCGCCTCGCGGACCGCCTGCCCCTTGCCCGAGCCCGATTGCGTGACGACTCGCGCGCCCGCGTCCTCGGCGACCCGGCGGGTCCCGTCGGTCGATCCGCCGTCAATCACCAGCACGTTGTCGAATCCGCGCTCGCGGAAGCCCGAGACAACCTCGCCGATGGTCTCGGCCTCCTGATAGGTCGGCACGAGCACGCAGACGTCGTCGCGGTCGGCCATCGCCCCGATATGCACGCTCTGCGCGCAAAAGTCTGCTGGGTGCAGGCGACGCCGAACGAAGTGAAGCGTCGCCGGACGAACGAGCGGGAGTGAGCGAAGCGAACGACACGCGAACCGCGAGGCCGACCGCAGGGAGGTAACTCGCGAGCCGCGAGTCGCTATTCTCGGAGCCGACCGCCCGTCAGTCGTCGCTTCGCTCCTCGCTCAGGTGCTCCCACACCTCGGCGCAGCCACAGCCGTCTTCGACGTCCTCCACGTGGGCCCGGTCGGTGCTGTCGTCAGGCATAGTTACTCAGTATGTGAGTAACTAATGCCAGCGACAAATAGGTTCCGGCCCGCTTTAGTAGGCGCCGACCCGTTGGGACGGACATGGCCGACGGCGCCGACGACGTGTTCGACCTCCTCGGGCTGACAGAGTACGAAGAGACGGCGCTGACGGAACTGCTGCGGCTCGGTCGGACGACGGCCCCGAACCTCGCCGAGGCCACGGGCGTCCCCAAGGCCCGCATCTACGGCGTGCTCGACGCGCTGTCCGACCGGGGCTTCGTGAAGGTCATCCCAGGTCGTCCGAAGCAGTACCAGCCCAAGCCGCCCGAGGAGCTGCTGGACCGCGCCGTCGAGAACCGCCGCCAGGAGTACGAGCAGTTCGAGACCCGGATCGAGGAGCTCCGCGAGCCGTTCCTCGACGAGTACGAGCCCCAGTACCGCCGCGCCAGCGAGGACATCTCGCCCACCGCCGAGCTGTTCCACGTCGTCGACGTCGGCGAACCCAGCGAGCGAGAGACCCGCCGCGTCTACGAGCGCGCCGACGAGGAGGTGGTCGTCATCTCCAAGAGCTTCGAGTACTTCGGCGCCGTGCGGCCGGCGTTCGAGACGGCGCGCGACCGTGGCGTCGACGTCTCGATCCTGCTACTCCACCCCGACCACCTCTCCCCCGAGAACAGGGCGACCCAGCGCGAGATCGTCGACGAGATCACCGAGACGTTCCCCGACGTCGAGGTTCGATACAGTACGGAGCGGCTACCCTGGCGCGGGACGATTGCGGATCCCAGTATGGACTACGACAGCGGCCGGGCTATTTTGCTCGTCCAGGAGGACGACGTTCCCAATCACATGCGCCAGGCCGCTATCACGGAGAACGCGTCTTTCGTGGCCGGGCTCAAGCGGTACTTCGAGCTGGTGTGGGAGTACGAGAGTCAGCCTCAGAGACATGACGGCGAGTAGCGCAAATCCCTGTGCGTCACCACCGTGTCGCCGACCGCCGTCTAGTGGTTTGGATGTCGGAAACGAGGGTCACCGCTGCGCTCGGCCGTCGTCGCTCTCCGCCAGTAACGTCTGATAGAGATCGAAGAGCTGTTCGAGGGTCCCCGTTGCTCGGTAGTTCGGCGCCTCTCGGCGTGCGATTTCGGTCATCGATTCGAGATCGACCAGCGCCGTTTCGAGTGCCTCAACCAGTCGTGGTACCCCACGGGGGGAATACGCGACTGACGCACCTGCCGGCGCGAATTCGTTGACGCCCGGCTTGTCGGTCAGGACGACCGGCGTTCCACAGGCCAGCGCTTCGATCTGCGCGTTCGTCCCGGCGGTTTCGTCGATCGTCGGAACGACGAGGAGGTCCCCCCGACGGTAGTACTCCGGGAGCTCACTCCTCGGGACGAACCCCTCTACCGTAACGGTCTCTTCCAGTCCTAGCTCCGAGATACGCCGTCGATCCGGGTCCCCGGCGCCAAGGAGCCTCGCCGTCACCGGAACGTCAAGTCGTGAAATCGCGTCGAGAAACTGGTAATAGCCCTTGTGATGGGAGAAGTCTCCGACGTAGAGCAGCTCCGGTGGCTCGCCGATAGTATCGTCCTCACCGGGCGTGAAACGCAGGTCGACGCCCGCTTCGAGGACAGTCGTGTCTGGGCGTTCGATGGAGAACGATTCTAGCATGTCCCGGTGATGCTCACTAAACGCAACGGCGTGATCGAACTCGCCCAGACGAGCAAGCGCGTTCTTCAGCCCGAACCGGAGACGATTCTCGACGTAGTCGGCGGTCCCTTCATCCCAGTGGGGGACATCCCGTACCGGTGACCAACCGCCGATGTTCGGGCCAACGACGACGGGGACGTCTGGGGCGGCCGCGAGGACGGTGGGATAAACGATGGTGTCCATCGGAACGACGTGGACGAGGTCGTATTCATTCTCACGGAGGGCACGCCCGATCCGGGGCGCGTTGAGGAGGAACTCCGGCTTGTTCTTCTTCGTCCCCCAGAGCGACTCCGCGTCGCCAAGGTAGCCGTGCGCCGTCGACGCGAGCGTGCCGTCCGGGTTACTGGCGGTGAACGCATACACGTCGAACTCGAACGGTGGATTGTCAACGTCGCGCGCGGTGTGGACCCAGTCCAGGAAACGGCCGTATCGACCGTCGCAGGATCCGTTGTAGTACGGGGTCACGTACGCAATTCGCATCTGTCCTCGACTGTGGCTAACGAACATTTAATACCACCCTATCGCCCCGTTATCTTTCTCGGCCGAGTTCTTGCCACCACCTGGCCACCTCGATAGGCGTGCGCAATCGGTCTTCGCGTCCGGACACCAGTTCCGCATCCGCCATCGGCGCGTCGTCGAGATGCGGATGTGACACGAGCGTTACGACGCCCACCGCGAGCATGTCCGGCGTTACCGCGGGGATGTGGGTCGGAACGAGCGTCACGCCCTCGACGTTTCGCGGTACCGGCCAGCGCCCCTCGTTCAGGCACTCGAAACCGTGGTCGGAGAGGACGCGAAGCGTCGTCCTGTCGTACTCGTGCCACGGCGGGATGAACGTATCCGGTTCGATGCCGTGCGTCTCCAGGATGTCGCGTCCACTTTCGATTCGTCGCTCCTGCTCCGCGCGGTCAAGTCCGGCGAACTCGCTCCGTTCGAGGTACAGTGGTCCGCCTCTCCCCTCGCCGACGTCCTCGTGTGTATAGCCGTGTTGTGCGAGTTCCCAGCCGTCCGCTTCGAGTTCGTGGAGGAACTCGACGACATCGGCATTCAGCCGCTCGCCCTCGTACTTCGGCACGATACCGATCACACCGCGCAGTCCGCGCTCGTTGTATCGCGAGAGGACGTCGACCCAGGTATCGTGATCGACAGACTGGTGATAGTCGTCGAACCGGAGACAGACGAGCGAAGCGCGCGTAATTCCGACACCCATCGTCAGTCTTCCACCGTCAGATGTACCCGAGGTCGCGCAATTGCTCTTCGAGCTCCGGGTCGTCCGGCGTGGCGAAATCCCCTGGTGAATCGAGCGGGTTCAGGCTGCCCTCCAGTTCGGCTTCGAGAGCGTCGACGACTTCGGGACGCTGGTCGGCGAGGTCCTCGGTCTCCCCGGGGTCCGCTCGCCACGCGTATAGCTCCCTGTTCCCGTCGTTGTCGACGATTAGTTTGTGCTTATCGTCGCGGACTGACTGGATGGTCCGAGCGAACTGCGTGGGGTCGAAGTCGGGATACTTGCGCTGGAGCCGCTGGATCGATCCCTCGAATCCGGCGTACTCGGCGAACGTGAAGTCGTGGTAGCGGCGCTGCTCGAAGTTCAGGAGGCTCTCCGCGAAGTCGTACTCCGGCATCGATGCACCCGCCGCGTCGAGGAATGTCGGGTGGAGGTCGACGAGAGACACCTGCTCGTCGATGGTCCGGCCGGCGACGGAGGCAGCGTCACCGGTCGCCGGTGGCTTGATGACCAGCGGTACGTGGAGTAACGTGTCGTACAGACAGAACGCGTGTCTCGCCAGACCGTGGTCGCCGAAGTTGTCGCCGTGATCGGCCGTCATCACGATCAGCGTGTCCTCGTAGACGCCCCGCTCCTTGAGGTGGGCCACCAGCCGACCGACGACGTCGTCGAGGTATCTGATGGCGCCGTCGTACCAGGCGCGGATGACGTCCCACTCCTCCTCAGTCATCTCGACAGCGTCGACCATGACGCCATCGCCGCCGCTGCTGCTGATCTGTCGAAGCTTCTCCGTGTCGTGATCCCTGAGGCGCTGGGTCTCGCCGCCGAGTTGTCCCCGGAGTCGCTCCAGGAACTCCCACCTCGGTCGGTCGAACCCGTCACAGAACATCTCCTTGTAGGGCCGCGGCGGATTGAACGGGTTGTGGGCGGTCTTGGCGTTTATGAACCCGAAGAACGGCTCACCGTCGTCGATCGATCGATCGACGAAGCGCTCGAGGCGGTCGTACTTGTACTGGGTTTTGTCGTCCGGGCCACGCGTGAGCGAGAAGAGGACCTGCCTCGCAAACGACCGATCAGTGAGGACTTTGCGAAAGAAGTCGACGTCCGGGGAGATCCGTCGCGTCTCGACGAACTCGTCGATGCCCCGATCGTATCCGCGCCCGGCGCGGATGTGCGCACCTGCGCTCGCCGCGAAGGTCCGGTACCCCTGACGCTGGAGCGTCTCCGGTAGTGTCTCGTCGTCGTCCGGGATTCCGAGCGAGTTGCCGTAGATGCCGGTGTGGGACGGGTACCTGCCGGTGAAGACAGCGCCGTGAACGGTCGGTGTCCAGATGGACGGCGCGAAGGCGTGGTCGTATCGGACGCCGTCGTCCGCCAGTTCGGACATCGTCGGCGTCGTCTCGCGCTCGTACCCGTAGGTCGAGGCGTGATCCACGCGGACCGCGTCAAGTACGAGAAAGAGAATGTTCGGTGCAGTCATGGTCACATGTATCCAAGGTCTTCGAGTTGCTGTTTCACGTCGTCCCCGCCGGCTTCGAGTTCGTACTGAGGACTGTCGCGGGTGTGCTCCCGCCCGACCAGTCCCGATTCGACCGAGTCTCGGACGTCCAGAACGCTCTCGATCTCCGCGACTCTGGCGGGATCGGTCCCGGCCACCATCGCCTCGTGGGTGTGGACGCCGTTCTGGAGCCCGTGGTCGCTGACGAGCAGTAACTCGTCGCCCTCCCGGAGATCGTCCCGGAGTTCGCCGACGAACTCGTCGACCTCGGCGTAGGCCTCCATCTGGAGGTCCGGGAGGTCGTACGTGACGTGTCCGATCAGGTCGAGGCCGCTCGTGTAGGCGAACACGAGTTCGTGGTCGGCACCGCGCAGCGCGCGCCGGGCGCGGGCGATCCGTATCATCGCCATCTCCATGCACTGCTCGTAGAACTCGTAGGGGTCGGAGGTGCGGTGGCCGCCCGTCGCCTCCGGGTCGCGCTCGAAGAGGTCGCCCAGGCTCCGCCTGAGCGCGTGCTCCCGGTCCTCGGCGTCGGGGTCGACGACGTAGTTCGGGATGCCGATGGGTTTCGCGTTCCGCCCGTCGAACACCGTTTCGATTCCCTGCTCATCGTAGTAGGTCGCCGGCGTCCGGAAGGCGTCCGCGCCCGTGTTCGTCAGGAGCCACGCGCCGATACGGGTCTGGAGGACGTCCGGCAGCAGGGCGTCGGCGAGGGTGCTTCCGTGGCGGAGCAGCGGGTTCTCCCAGGCGACGCCGTCGTCGAGTTCGAGCCCGTGTTCGGCCGGCGGGAGCCCGGTGATAATGGTCGGCCAGAGCTCGTGGGTGCTGGGTTCACCGGCGTGGCTATCGATGGTGTCGATGGCGCGATGCGACGCGAGCGTGAGGTTCGGGTGTGCCGAGGGGTCGACGAGGTCGGGGTCGAGCGCGTCGATGCCCAGCACGACGAGGACCATGCTATGGTCGATATCAGTAGTGGCAGGTTAATCTCTTTCGGAGCGGCGGTCAATATACGGCCGGAAGAAAAAACCGGAATACAAAAGACCGCACGTGAGAATTCCGACATAACCTCCATGGACGCGCCCAACGTCGTCTGGATCACCCTCGATAGCGTCCGGTCGGATCACACGACGATGGACGGCTACGAGCGCGACACGACGCCCGCGATCGCCGATCTCGGTGCGGACGGGCACGCGTTCCCGACTTGCATCAGCCACAGCAAGTCGACCCAGCCGTCCAGCGGCGCGATTCTGACCGGCTTCGCCCCGTCGCGGACGACGCTCGGGATCACTGGCGACGTCCTCCCGGACGGCGTCACGACGGTCGCCGATCGGTTCTCCGAGGCCGGCTATCACACGGCGTGTCTCTCGCGGAACTCCTTCGTCAGTTCCGCAACGAACCTCGACCGCGGGTTCGATCGGTTCCAGTGGCTCGCCTCGGAAACGATCACGGACCTCCCGCTCTCTACGCTCTTCAAATACGCTCTCAACATCCGGAAACACTCGGCCGGACTGACGCGTGACACGGCGAAGCACGCCTCGCCGTACCTCATGAACGAGACGGCCAAGCGCTGGCTCGACGATTTCGGCGGCGAGCAGCCCTTCTTCTTCTACCTCCACTACAACGAGCCCCACCGTCCCTACTACCCGCCGCTGTCGTACATCGACCGCTACGCTGACGACCTCGACATGTCTCCCCGCGAGGCGGCCGAGTTCGCGCTGGACGTCCACTACAATATGGAGGAGATCGTCGCCCACGGCTGTGACCTGAGCGACGACGAGTGGGACGCGCTCCGGGCGATGTACGACGCAGAGATCGCCTACACCGACGAGATGGTCGGCCGGCTCGTCGACCACGTCCGGTCGCTCCCGCTCGACGACACGGTCGTCGTCGTGACGGCGGACCACGGTGAACTGTTCGGCGAGCACGGGCTCCTCTCGCACCGATACGTCCTCTCGGACGCAGTCACGCGCGTCCCCGTGGTGATCTCCGGGCTCGAGGAGGAACTGGCCGCATCTGAGGACGATATTGTCCAGCACGCGGACGTGATGCGGACGCTACTGGAGACGGCTGACGCCGACACTGACGGGATGCTGGGCGTCGACCTCCGGTCCGAGACCCGGGAGTATGCCGTCTCCCAGCGCGGCCCGGTCGACTTCGAGGTGTTCTACGAGTACAACGAGGACTTCGACGCCTCGCCCTTCCACCTGCCGGCCCTGACGTCCCTCCGGACCGACGAGTACCGCTATCAGGAGAGCGACGACGGGTCCGACCTGTTCGCCCTCCCGGACGAGGAGACGGACGTGTCGGATGAGCACCCGGACGTCGCGGCGGACCTCTCGGAGGCGCTCGACGCGTGGCTCGACCGGTACGGCCAGCCCGTCGAGGCCGGCGAGAGCGGCGAGTTCTCCGGGGCCGTCCAGCGACAGCTGCGGGATCTCGGATACCTCGAATGACGCTCCGCATCGGCCGCGAGACGATCCTCCACTTCGCCTCGCAGGTCGGAGTCACCCTCGCCGGGTTCGTCGCCTCGTTCGTCATCGCGCGCATCGGCGGCGCCGACGTGTTCGGCCTCTACTCCGTCGCCGTCGCCATCATGTTCTGGATGAACGTCCCCGCGAAGGCGATCAGTACCGCGCTGACCAAGCGGCTGAGCGAGGGGGACGACCGCTCGACGTTCCTCGCGACTGGGCTGCTGCTCGAGGGGGGCCTCGCCGTCGTCCTGGGACTGGGTATCGCCGCCGCGAGTCCGCTCCTCCAGCGCTACGTGACGGCCCCGGTCGGACCGCTGCTGGGGCTGCTGGTCGCGGCCAACGTCGGACTGATCACCGTCATCGGAGCCCTGCAGGGCGAGAAGAAGGTCGCGGCGTCCGGGGGGATGAAGACGGCCGAGCGCGTCGTCCGCTCCACACTGCACGTCGGCCTCGTCCTCCTCGGCTACCGGGTGTCGGCGCTGGTCGCCGGCCACGTCGTCTCGCTGGTCATCGCCACCGCGATCGGCGTATACCTGTCGGACCTCGACGTGGGCCGGCCGTCGGTGGCTGCGGCGCGGAGCCTGATCGACTACGCCCGCTTCTCGTGGCTCGGCAAGCTGAAGACCCGCGCGTTCGGCTGGATGGACACCATCGTCCTCGCCGCGTTCGCGGTCGGCCCCGGCCTGATCGGCGTCTACGAAATCGCCTGGAACGTCGCGTCGATCTTCGCGCTGCTGGCCACGTCCGTCCGGAGTACGCTCTTCCCGGAGCTGAGCGAACTGGCGGCCGACGAGGGGTACGATCGCGTCCATCACCTCCTGAACGAGGGGATGGTGTTCACGGGGCTGTTCCTGATCCCCGGCCTGTTCGGGGCGGCCGTCGTCGGCAGGGGCGTGTTGCAGATCTACGGGACCGAGTTCACGCAGGGCGCGACGATACTCGTCGTTCTCGTCTTCGCCCGGATGCTCGCGGCCTACGGCAACCAGTTGCTCAACGTCGCGAACGCCGTCGACCGCCCCGACGTCGCCTTCCGCGTCAACAGCGTCTTCGTGACGGCGAACCTCGTGTTCAACGTCGCCTTCGTCTACGCGTTCGGCTGGCGCGGGGCCGCCGCCGCGACGGCGCTGTCCGGATCGCTCGTCCTGATTCTCGGGTACCGGTCGCTGCGGGGCATCATCGGCCCGCCGGACGTCCCCTGGGTGGAGCTGGGCAAACAGGTCGGGGCGGGGACGCTCATGGCGCTCACCGTCGCCTCGCTCCAGGCGGTCCTCCCGCGGAGCCACTACGTGACGGTCCTCCTCGTCGGGGTCGGCGCGGCCGTCTACGGCGTCGCGCTGCTGGTGGTCTCCACCCGGGTCCGCGAGAAGGCCGTCGCGTTCGTGCCGGCCGACGTCGCGCCGGACGCGCTCGGGAAGTGACGGGTGGTGAGGCGTCGACAGACGCCCCGGGTCAGGCGGCAACCCGGGCGAGAATCTCCCGGTACCGCCGGCAGGCCGCCTCGAAGCTGTACTCGTCCTCGATCAGTTCGCGGCCCCGCTCGCTGAATTCGGCGAGGTCGTCCCGGTCGAGGATCGACTCGATCCCCGTCCGGAGCGCCTCGGGGTCCCGCGAGCGGATGTGAAAGCCCGTCTCGCCGTCGCGGACGACGTCGGGCACGCCGGAGACGGGCGTCGCGTAGACGGGCGTCCCGCAGGCGAGCGACTCCAGAATCGTCGTCGGGAGGCCCTCCGTCGGCTGCGACGGGAGGACGAGCAGCCGCATCCGGCCGAGTTCCCCGGGCACGTCGTCGTGGTCGACCCAGCCGGCCATCTCCACGCGGCCGGCCGCTATCTCCTCGGCGAGCTCCGCCTCTAGCCACTCGCGCAGGTCGCCGTCACCGACGAATCGGAACGTGACGTCCGCTGGCAGGTTCTGCGCGACCCGCGCCAGCTCGCGGATCCCCTTCTCCTCGTCAAGGCGGCCGAGGAAACCGACGACGACGTCGCGCTCCTCGTAGGGCGTGTCGACGTCGAACTCGTCGGTGCGGACGTAGCGGGCGCCGGAGGGGTACACGTCCGACGCCGCCGGGTCGAGGTCCAGTTGCTCGGCCATCGAGGGCGTGTACGTCACCACCCCGTGCGCGGCCGCGAACCCGGCGCGCTCGAGCGCTCGCACGAGGCCGGCCAGCGCGCGGGCGAGGTCGTCGGGCATCCGCTGCTCCCAGTTCAATCGGAGCGTCAGCGGCACGTCGCCGCGCGGCTCGACGAGCACCCGCTTGCCGATCGCCCGGGCGAAGAGGATCGGCAGGAGGTACGACGTGGCACCGTAGAAGAGGACGACTCGCTCGGGTCGGTCGGCGACGACGCGACACATCCGGACCTGGTTCAGCAGGAAGCGGGCGGCGGCGACGGGCACCGAGTCGCCAGCACCCTTGTGAGTGAGCTCGACCAGCTCTCGCTTCTCCCTGATCTCTGAGTCGGCGGGGAGGTCCGCGGTCACCAGGACGACCCCCGTAATCGCCGCCAGCACGTCCAGCAGGCTTCGGGTCGCGTTCTCGCCGGCGGCGGCCAGCGGGTGGGTGACCACGCAGACGTTGGGGAGGTCCGCTTCTGGCGGCACGGCACTGTCGACAGTACCGGCGGCGTCGGGGCTGTCTCTGCTCATCGGTCACCCCCACTCGTAGATGCCGTAGAGGTATCCGAGTCCGACGGTGCCGGTGAAGACGACGAGCATCACCAGTTGCAGGGCCTTCGCGACGGAGGGGCCCCGGAGCAGTCCGAGAGCCCGCTGTGGGAGGAACTCAGTCAGCAGGTCGCCGAGGAAGGCCGACTCCTCGCCGGTGGACTCGGGGACGAACACCTCCATGCCGCGCTTGGAGTAGCCCTGCCAGAAGGCGCGGTCCAGCAGCCAGCCGGGATCGGTCCGGTAGTCGAAGACCTTGTGCGCGACAGTGGCGTCCGGAGTGTAGTAGACGCCGCGGCCCCGTTCTTCTCGGAGGCGAGCGCACAGCTCCGTCTCGCCGCCCTGAAGGTTCTTGTCGCCCGTGCGGCCGCCGATGTCGCCCTCGAAGCCGCCGAGCTCGAGGAACGTCTCGCGGTCGAAGGAGATGTTCGAGCCGAAGGTGTTGCGGACCTCGCCGGGCCGGTCGGCGCCGCGGGGACCGAACCCGCGGTGGGTGACCCCGACGAGCCAGTAGAACTCCTCGGGGAGGAAGCTCGGCTTCCCGGCGACCCAGGCGGGGGTCATCCGGCCGCCGACGGCGGGGTAGTCGCGGGACCCGTAGGCTTCGACGAGTTCCTCCACCCACCGCTCGTCGGCGATCGCGTCGTCGTCGATAAACGCCACGACGTCGCCGGTGGCCGCCTCGGCGCCGTTGTTGCGACTCTCCAGGAGTCCGACGTTCGCCTCGTTGCAGTGGACGACGACGTCGTCGCGATCGCCGTAATCGTCCTCGATGGCCTCGCAGACCCGGTCGTTGCCGTCGGAGACGAGCACTAGTTCGACGTCGTCGTGGGTCTGGTCGAGGACGCTCTCGGCCGCCTCGCGGAAGTCTTCGTACCGGTCCATCGTGTGCGTGCACAGGACGACCGAGACGCGCATACGGTCGAATGGGGCGGTCGCCTCCTAAGGCGTTTCCCTTAAGGGTGACAGTACGCCGGTGGAACTACCGGACGCCGGCCGGATCCGCGTTCCCACGACGGCGGCGTCTCGAAATATGACAAGGCTTATGCGCGCGATACCAATCCGTTCGACATAATGAGTCAATGGCGGGGCCGCCTTGAGGAGAACCCCGAACTCGAGCGGGCCGTCGACTGGCTGGACGAGTACTACCACCTCGTCCTCGGTGCTCTCCTGCTCGGGTTCATGCTGTGGAATCGCGTCCGTCCCTGGGACAACTTCGTGGTAGACGGGGAGATCCTGTTCAGCGGGAACGACCCGTGGTACCACTACCGCACGACCGTCTACACGGTGCAGAACTGGCCGACGACGATGCCGTTCGATCCGTGGACGTACTTCCCTAACGGGACCTCGTCGGGTCAGTTCGGGACGCTGTACGACCAGATCATGGCGACGGCGGCGCTCGTCGTCGGTCTCGGGTCCCCCTCCACCGAGACGATCAAGATGGTGATGCTGTTCACGCCGCCGGTGTTCGCCCTCGCAGTCGCCGTCGTCGCGTACGTCATCGGCAAGCGCGTCGGCGGTCGCGCCGGGGGCGTGGTGACCCTCGCCGTCGTCGCGCTGGCGGCTGGCCGGTTCCTCCAGCGTAGCATGGTCGGGTTCACCGACCACCACGTCGCCGAGGCGCTGTTTCAGGCACTGGGCATTCTGGGCGTGATGGTCGCCGTAACCGTCGCGCAGCGCGACAAGCCCGTCTACGAGCAGTTCCGCGACCGGGAGTTCACCCCGCTCCGGGAGACGGTCGGCTGGAGCCTCCTCGCGGGGTTCGCCGTCGTGCTGTACCTCTGGACGTGGCCGCCGGGCGTCCTCCTGCTCGGTATCCTGGGGGTGTACTTCCTGCTCCAGCTCACGATCGAGTTCCTCCGCGGCGAGAGTCCGGAGCACACCGCCATCGCGGGCGCCATCACGATGGCCACCGCCGGGACGCTGATCCTGCCGGCCTTCCAGACCCTCCAGATCACCGCGACCGACTTCTCGCTGCTGCATCCGCTGCTGTCCTACGGCGTGGCCGCGGGCTGCGTCTTCATGGCCTGGCTCGCCCGGGAGTTCGAGCGCCGGGACGCCGGGCGGCTGCTGTACCCCGCCACCGTTGGCGGCATCCTGATCGTCGGCGCCGGCCTGGTCGCCGTGCTCCTCCCGGACGTCTTCGGCTACATCGCGAACAACGTCGAGCGCGTGGTCGGGTTCGGCGCGTCGGGATCGGCCCTGACAGTCGGCGAGGTCCAGCCCCTCGAATTCAGCGCCGTGTTCCCGTTCTACGGGTTCACGTTCTTCGTCGCGATGGTCGGTGCGGTCGCCGTCCTCGTCCGCGAGGTGACCGGCCGCGTCTCGGCCCAGGAGTTCCTGCTGGTCGTCTGGCTGGCCTTCATCACGGCCGCGACGTTCACGCAGGGCCGGTTCGAGTACTACCTCACCGTTCCGGTCGCCGTGATGACGGGCTACGTCGTCGCGGGTATCTTCCGGTGGATCGCCGCTGACGTCCGCGAGGACGGTATCAAGACCTATCAGGCGATCACCGTGGTCGCGACGCTGCTGGTCGTGTTCGCTCCGATGGCCGCCGTCAATCCCGCGACGAGCATCGCCGGCTACGACAGGCCGGGAGAGGACATCGAGGGCTGGTCCGACGGGCTGGGCTGGTTCAACGAGAGCACGCCCGCCGAGGGGCAGTTCGGCGGCGCGAACAACGAACTGGACTACTACGGGACCTACGACGTCACCGACGACTTCGACTACGAGTCGGGGCAGTACGGCGTCATGTCTTGGTGGGACTACGGCCACTGGATAACGACGCAGGGTAAGGCGATTCCCAACGCCAACCCGTTCCAGCAGGGCGCGACGATGGCGGCCAACTACCTGCTGGCGCCCAACGAGACGCAGGCCAACGACGTCCTCGAGCAGATCGACGAGGACGACGCGAAGACCCGCTACGTCGCCGTCGACTGGCAGATGGTCGGAACCAGCTACGGCGGGAAGTTCGGCGCCCCGCCGGCGTTCTACAACGTGACCGAGGAGCGGCCGGGGCCCTACACGCGGCAGATTTCCTTCCCGCTGCAGGGCGGTAACGGCTTCTTCATCCAGCACCGGCAGGCCTACTACGAGACGCAGATGGTGCGGCTCTACAAGTTCCACGGGAGCGCCGCCCGGCCCCAGCCGGTCGTCGTCGACTGGGACGTCTCAGAGAACGCCCGGGGACAGTCGGTACGCGTCGCACCCGAGAACGGACAGACGGTCCGCTCGTTCGACAGCATGCAGGAGGCCCGCCAGTACGTCCAGGAGGACGGCACGGCCGCGATCGGCGGCATCGGCGGCATCCCCAGCGAACGCGTCCCCGCCTTGGAGCACTACCGCATGGTCGGCGCGAGCGAGCAGTCGGCCACGGAGAGCCGCGAGTACAACGTCGGCAAGCTCTACGAGGCCTACGGTCTCGGACTCCAGACGACAGGCGCCGCCAACGGGAGCCAGTGTCCGAGCGACGTCTCCGTCGGCCTCGGCAACGGGCAGAAGGCCTGCCTGACGGAGGGGACCGAGAACGCGCTGACGAACACCGATCCGCAGTGGGTGAAGTTCTTCGAGCGCGTGCCCGGCGCCACAGTCGAGGGCACCGGCCCCGAGAACGCGACCGTCACGGCCCGCGTCGAGATGGAGAACCCCGCGGCCAACGAGACGTTCACGTACACCCAGCGGACCCAGACCGACGACCAGGGCAACTTCGAGATGACGCTCCCGTACTCGACCACGGGCTACGGCGAGTACGGCCCCGAGGAGGGGTACACGAACGTGAGCGTCCGAGCCAACTCCAGCTACCAGTTCAGCGCCAGCACCGCCGGCCAGAACGCCACCCCGCAGATCTGGTTCGGCACCGCGGACGTGACCGAGGGACAGGTCATCGGCGAGAACGAATCGGCCGTCACCGTCGAGATGGAGAGCAGCACGATCCAGCAGCAGGAGTCCGGCGGCAACGCGACGGACGGCAACGCCACCGTCGGTAACGAGACCGAGAGCGGCGGGGCCCTGACCGACGACGGCGCCGCGAACGAGACCGACGGGACGACCGGCGGCGGAAACGCGACGACGGAGACGGCCAGCAGCATCGGCGTCGCCGCGGCGCCCCGGCGGTAGCAGTCCCGAGGCGCGCAGGCGCAGTCAGCTGTCTTCTTCGATTCCGCTGTCTCGTCCCGTCGCTCTCTCCGTTCCGCTCGCTGTCTACCGCCCGCTAGTTCTCCCGCCCGCCCTCGGCACGCGGGTATCGAGACGGTCGTGAAAGAACGTCGCCGGCGCGCGATCGGTCCGGGTCACCGAGCGCCACGCAGCGCAAAGTCGCAGCTATGCCGTCAGAACTCGACGGCGCCGATCCAGGCGTCCCGTCCGCCGTCGGGACACCAGTCGCCGTGGGCCTCGTGACAGCGGTCGTCGAGTCGCCAGCCGCACGAGCAGCGGGTCCGCGAGCGTGCGCCGGGAAGGGTCGCCCCGCACAGCTTGCACCGTGGCATGCGCGGACACACTCCAACCAGCCACAAGTGTGTTCCTTCTGACTCGTCACTCGGCGAGGGGACTGTAGTTGCCGTTGATGTCCCACTCGTGGAGGCAGAAGGGATCACCTGACTGCCGCTCGCCGTCATCGGTGACGATGGTCCACGCGCCGCGGTCATCGTCCCACTCGTCGTGTCTACCACACCGCTCGCAGATGCGCTCTCCGGGGGGAACGACGTCCGTCATGTGCGGCCGAAGGGACCCCCGAGTAATCAGCGTGCCGGTCCCGGCGGCGCCGCGAGCGGGCCGCCGACTGGCGACGCGGTGCGGCCGCGGGCGCCGGCGGGGAGCGATCACTCGAAGTCGGGGAGGTCCTCGCCGACGGCGTCGTCGCCCTCCCAGTCGACGTACTCCTCGGTGAGCAGGTCTGCGACGGTCCGGCCGAGATCGGCCATGTCCGCGTTGATCGTCGAGGCGGTCTCCCACGAGTTCAGGTCCGGGTGGAGGTCGCGCTCGCGCCAGTCCTCGGGCAGGCCCGGCGCGTGGAAACCGACGCGGCCGACGAACTCGTCCCAGAAGAAGTCGAACCCGTCGATCATGTCCAGGTCCGCGACGACGCCGAACGCCGCCGCGTCGAGGTCGGTGCGGTCGCGCCAGTCGTCGAACGCCCGGTCCCAGGCGCCATCGCGGAGGGAGTCGGACAGTTCCTCGCGCCGGTAGTCGCCCGCGTCGTCGCCGTCGGGGTCCAGTTCCGGCGGGTCCGGCGTCTCTACGTCGAGTGTCATAGGGACGATTGGCGGCGGACGGCGATAAGCGTCGGGCCTCTCGATGGGGATCGGAGCGCGGTCGAGTCAGAGCTCGACGTCGGCCTTCGCGTCCGAGAGCGCGGCCTCACGGAGCTCACCGCCGCGCTCGGAGTCGACGGTCAGGTCGGGGACGGCGGTCGGCGAGAGGTTCTCGTCGACGGCGACGTAGACGGAGTGGGACTCGGTCGTGCGCTCGCGCTCCCCGGTCTCGGGGTCCTCGCGGTAGGCGACCAGCCGGACGCGGACGCTGGACTCCCCGGCGTCGTAGACGTACGCCTCGACGACGGCCGTGTCCCCGACCGGAATCGGCCGCTTGAAGTTGACCTGATCCATCCGCGCCGTGACGCACTGCTCGCCGGCGAAGCGCATCGCGGACAGCGCTCCCAGCTCGTCCATCCACTTGAGGACGTTCCCCCCGTGAGTCGTCCCCAGGTGGTTGGCGTGGTTGGGCTGGACCATCCAGCGGTTCTCGAGACGCGTCTCCAACACGGTCGGCATGGGCGCGCCTAGCCGTGGACGGGAAATGAGTGTACCGGGACGGTCCCGGAGTGTCAGCGGTCTATCGTTCGAGCGCGTCCCCACCCCAGGAGGCTGACGCGGCCGGAACGACGCTGTCTCAGGCCGTGACGTACTGCTTTTCCCAGTCCTGCCGGGCGTTCAGTTCGCGCTCGCCGCGGCGGGTCAGGGTGTAGACGTTCGTCCGGCGGTCGCGCTGTCCCTTCTCCACCATCCCCTTGTCGACGAGCGTGTCGAGGTTCGGATACAGCCGGCCGTGGTTCACTTCGCTCTCGTAGTACTTCTCCAGCTCCTCCTTGATCGCCAGCCCGTGGGGTTCGTCCAGCCCCGCGATGACGTACAGCAGGTCCCGCTGGAAGCCAGTCAGGTCGTGCATTGATCCCATCGGATGGTTCGTCTACGTACATATCAGTTTTTCTGAGATTTTTGAAAGAAGGTTACCCGAAGGTAAGTGCACGTATCGCCGGATTCCGGCGTTCGACCCGGTGAAGCGACGGTGCGAGCGAGAACGGGGTGGGGGCGACGCCGCTCGGAGCGTATCGTATGAATGTAACACGTTAGCATGCTATGACGATACGCATAACAACCACCGCCGTGAAGCGAGGGTGATGACCGACCGCGTCGAGTCGACCGACGCTCCTCCCGACGGCGAGGGCGGGGGCAGCGTCACGGTCGTCGGCACCGCACACGTCTCGGAGGACAGCGTCGAGGAAGTCGAACGGACCATCGAACAGCGCCGCCCGGACGTGGTCGCCGTGGAGCTCGACGAGGGACGGTACCGGCAGATGAAGGGGGAGACGCCGGAGGACCTCGACGCGGGCGACCTGCTTCGCGGGAACACCGTCTTCCAGTTCCTGGCTTACTGGATGCTCTCGTACGTCCAGACCAGGCTCGGCGAGCAGTTCGACGTGTCGCCCGGCGCGGACATGCTGGCAGCCGTCGAGACGGCCGAGGAACTGGGCCTGGGCGTCGCGCTCGTCGACCGCGACATCCAGATGACCATCCAGCGGTTCTGGGCGCGGCTGAGCCTCAGGGAGAAGTTCACCATGTTCCTGAGCCTCTTCGCCGGCCTCGGCGATCCGCTGGCCGTCGCGACGGGCCTGAGCCTGGGCTTCTCGGCCGTCGCTGGCATGATGATCGAGGCCTTCGCCGGGCCCGTCCTGCTCTCGCCGGGCGCGTGGTCGAGCGGCGCCCTCCCCGGTAGCGGGGCGCTCGGCGGTCTCGGCGTCGCAGTCGCGGACGGGGCGCTGCTCGTCGGCGCGCTGACGCTCCTGTTCGCCGTCCCCCTGGCCGTGCTGATCCGTCGTTACGCGCCCGAGGAGGAGGAAGAGGAACTCGACATGTCGGACCTGACCGACGCGGACGTGGTCACGGCGATGATGGAGGAGTTCCGGCGCTTCTCCCCGGGCGGGGCCGAGGCCCTGATCGACGAGCGCGACGCCTACATCGCCCACGAACTCGTCTCCCTCCGGGAGGCCGGCCACGAGGTCGTGGCCATCGTCGGTGCCGGTCACCGCGAGGGAATCGAGGAGTACCTCGCCCACCCCGAGCGGCTCCCGCCCAAGGAGTCGCTCGTCGGCAAGGAGACCGGCGGTCGCTTCTCGCTGTACAAGCTCTTCGGGTACGCCATCACGCTCGGCTTTCTGGCCTTCTTCCTGCTGCTCGCGATGGCGGTCGCGACGGGCGTCCCCGGGGCCTCCAGCGGCCTGCTGATCCGGGTCTTCGGCGCCTGGTTCCTCGTCAACGGCGTCTTCGCGTTCGCCTTCGCCAAGGTCGCCGGAGGCCACTGGACCAGCGCCGGCGTCGGCGGCGCGGTCGCCTGGCTGACCAGCGTCAACCCGCTGCTGGCGCCCGGCTGGTTCGCCGGCTACGTCGAGCTGCGCTACCTCGACGTGAACGTCGGCGACATCGCGACGCTCAACAGGATCCTCGAGGACGAGGAGTCGCCCCTCGCCGACCTCGTCGCCCGCATGCGCGAGGTCCCGCTGTTCCGGCTGATGCTCGTAGTAGCCATGACGAACGTCGCCAGCATGATCGCCAGCGCGCTGTTCGCCGCCATCGTGTTGCCCTCACTGGCCGCCGACGTGGGCGGCATCGAGGGCATCACGCGCCTGATGCTCCAAGGCGCCCGCAACAGCGCGGAGTTGCTCTGGGGGGTCCTGACGTGAACGTGCAGTTCAGCGACCGGGAGCTGCGGGACCTCGCGATCGCGTGGCTCGCGCTGGGGTTCGCGTTCGCCGTCTTCATCGACCGAAGCCTCGTCCGCGCCCTCTCTGGAGCGCCGGGCGCCCTCGACCTCGCCGGGATTGGCGAGACGTTCCTGCTCAGTCTGCTGACGGCCGGCGTGGGCTTTCTCCTGCACGAGCTGGCGCACAAGGTCGTAGCGATCAGGTTCGGCCAGGTCGCCGAGTTCCGCGCCGACTACAACATGCTGTTCCTGGCCGTCGTCGGCGGGCTTGCCGGCTTCCTGTTCGCCGCGCCGGGCGCCGTCTACCACCGCGGCCGGATCACCGCCCGGGAGAACGGTCTCATCTCCGTGGCCGGGCCCGTGACGAACCTCGCACTCGCGGCGGTCTTCTTCGGCGTGCTTCTGGCGGGGGCGGCGTCCGACGCCGACCTCCTCGGGAGGGTCGGCAACCTCGGCCTGTGGCTCAACCTCCTGCTGGCCGGGTTCAACATGATCCCCTTCGGCCCCCTCGACGGGAGGAAGGTGCTCGCCTGGAGCAAGGTCGTCTACGCCGCCGTCGCGATCCCGTCGATCGGGCTCGCGCTGCTGGTCATCTTCGGCCTCTGAGCGGTCGTCCGCCGCCGGCTAAACGGTGGGCTTTTGCCCGCCGCACGCGCCCGCTCAGACATGACCGACGAGGACGACGACGGACTGACCTACGCCGAGGCGGGCGTCGACATCGACGCCAGCGAGGCCGCCACGGCGGCGCTGATCGGCGCCGCGGGCGAGTTCGAGGGCGACTACGCGGGACTGGTCGACATCGGCGACCAGTACCTCGCGCTGGCGACGGACGGCGTCGGGACGAAGCTGCTCGTCGCCGAGGCCGTCGACGACTACTCGACCGTCGGCATCGACTGCATCGCGATGAACGCCAACGACCTGATCGCGACCGGCGTCGAGCCCGTCGCCTTCGTCGACTACCTCGCCGTCGAGGCGCCAAGCGAGGAGACCAGCGAACAGATCGGCGAGGGGCTCCGCGAGGGGGCCGAGCGCGCCGGCGTCGCGCTGGTCGGCGGCGAGACGGCCGTCATGCCCGACGTCATCAAGGGCCTGGACATCGCCGGCACCTGCGCCGGCCTGGCGCCGAAGGACGGCGTCTTCCCCGGCGAGGCCGAGCCCGGCGACGCAATCGTCGGCTGGCCCTCCTCCGGCATCCACTCCAACGGGCTGACGCTCGCGCGGGAGGCGGTCACCCGCGACCACGAGTACGCGGATCCCTTCCCGCACGACGAGGACGAGACCATCGCCGAGGAGCTCCTGACGCCGACGCGCATCTACAGCGACGTCCTCGGACCGCTCCGCGAGCACGAGACACACGCTGCGGCCCACGTCACCGGCGGCGGCTGGACGAACCTGACCCGGATGGGCGCCCACCGCTACGAGATCACGGATCCCTTCGACGCCCAGCCCGTCTTCGAGTTCGTCCAGGAGGAGGGCGACGTCGACGACGAGGAGATGCACCGGACGTTCAACATGGGCACGGGATTCGTGGCTGCGTTGCCTGAAGACGACGCCGAGGCGGTGGCGGAAGCGACTGACGGGCGCGTTATCGGTCGCGTCGAGGAGGGCGAGGAGTGCGTCGCGGTTCGCGGGCTGGAGTTACAGTAACGCTCCGAGCGGAGCGAGGAGCGCCTTTTTCGCCACCGAAAGACCCGCTTCGCTCGTCTTTCGAGCCCTCCTTCGCTCCGCTCAGGAGGACCACGTTTTGCGCGAGTGGTGCCCGCAGCGTCGCGAAGCGACGCGAGGACACCACAAGCGGAAAAGGTGGATGGGGGACCGGGTTCGTGGCGGCATTGTCCGAATCCGACGCCGAGGCGGTGGCGGTGGCCACTGACGGGCGCGTGGTCGGTCGCGTCGAGGAGGGCGAGGAGTGCGTCGCGGTCCGCGGGCTGGAACTGAAGCGACCTGCGGGGAACAGCTCGCGTTGCGACGGCGCTCAGCTCACGTGGGCGGCGATGTCCGCCTCGGTGATGATGCCGACCGTCTGGCCGTTCTCGACGACGAGGACGGCGGCGTTGTGGTTGAGGTAGGCGTCGATCTCGTCGATCGTCGCGTTCGGTTCGACGATGGCGATCGACTCGTGCATCACGTCGGCCACGGGCAGGTCGCCGACGTTCTCCTCGGTGCGCTGGCGGATGTCGGAGTTGCCGATCAGCCCCTGGGGCGTGCCGTCGCGGACGACCGGTACCTGCGAGTAGCCCTTCTCGTCCATGAGCGTCTTCGTCTCGCTGACGGAATCGTCGGGCGCGACGCTGACGACGGGCGAGTTCATGAGGTCGCGCGCCCGGAGGATGCCGCCCTCGGCCTCCTCCAGGGCCTCGACGATGCGCCGCAGCGTCGACAGCCTGGGATCGACGTCGCCGCCCTCGATGCGGGCGATCAGCGGCTGCGAGACGTCGGCCCGCTCGGCGAGTTCGCTCTGCGTGAGCCCCAGTTCGGTCCGGCGCTCTCGCAGGTCCTCGGGCGTCGGGAGGTCCATGCCCGTGATTACCCAAGGTAATACAAAAAGGCACCGACAGCCGCTGCGGACGGCGTCGGTCACCGCTTGCGGCGGGTGGCCCGCGTCAGGCCTCGGCCTCGCCGTCGATCTCTTCGCCCTCGAACTCGACGGTGTCGACGACCTTCAGCGGAACGTCCCGGAGGGCGCTGCCGATCTCGCTCTTGGCGATGCGCTGAGCGTGTTCGATCGACTCGGCGTTGAACACCTTCATCTCGAGGACCAGTCCGACGAGAGCGGTGTCGGCGGCGATGAACGCGGAGTCGAAGGGCTCGCCGCATGCGGGGCACCCGGTGGCGCCGACCTCGACCTCGACGTAGTCCATCTCGGACTCGTTGAGCCGCTTGCCCGCTTCGCTCACCGCGACGCCGATGGCGTCGTCGATGTCTTCGACGTCTCGCACCAGCCAGGCTGCTTCCATCGCCACGAGGTAGTTCATGGACGTAGGTGCACAGGCCGGCTACTCGTACGTTTTGATTCTCGGTCGACAGTCCGGGCCGCGCACGTGACGCCGAGTATCTCCATAACTTATGCGAACCGGAGTCATCAGCGCCGGTTTCGTTACCCGGTACGCGGGCAGGAGCAGCCGCGCGCCCGCACTTTCACCGCCATAACGCAGAATGCACCATAGAGGGCTCATATCTGCCGATCAACCGGATATGGCGTATCAGTCCGTGCCAGAATGCTTATATAGTGCCAGCCGCGGAGACGTGTTCGAGGGACGATGGAATCCCAACTGTACTCCGGGGTCGTGTTCGCCCTGTACCAGCTCAGCGTGCTCACCGGTATCCTGCTACTCCCCGTCGCGCTCCTGATGCGACGGCTCGGCCTCTCCGTGCCGATGCACCGCGTGGTGCGCCGCCTCGAGGAGGCCCACGAGAGCGCCCGGCCCGCCTGATCTTCTACCAGACCGCACGACGGCGTGCGGTCCCCGCATCGCCCGCCGACCGACCACCGAGGAGATGCTTTTATCAGCGCAGGACTGATAGCCGAGGGTAATGCAGGACCCACTCGACGACCTCTCCGAGCTGCCTCTCCACGACGGGCCGCGCGACCCCTACGAGCCGGAACTGGGGTCGCTGCCCGAGGTCGACCACGACGAGGACGCCGTCAACAAGACGGGGACGACGACGATCGGGCTGACGACGTCCGAGGGCGTCGTCGTGGCGACCGACCAGCGCGCGTCGCTGGGCGGCCGCTTCGTCTCCAACAAGAACGTCCAGAAGGTCGAGCAGATCCACCCGACCGCTGCGCTGACGCTCGTGGGGAGCGTCGGCGGCGCCCAGTCGTTCATCCGGACGCTGCGGGCCGAGGCGGACCTCTACGAGGCCCGCCGCGGCGAGGACATGGACATCGAGGCGCTGGCGACGCTTGCGGGCAACTTCGCCCGCGGCGGCCCGTTCTTCGCCATCAACCCCATCCTCGGCGGCGTCGACGACGACGGCCACCACGTCTACAGCATCGACCCCGCCGGCGGCGTGATGGAAGACGACTACACCGTCACCGGCTCCGGCCTGACCGTCGCCTACGGGACCCTCGAGGACCGCTGGGAGGAGGACATGTCCAACGAGGAGGCCCGCGAAGTCGCCGCGGCCGCCATCAACGCCGCCGCCGAGCGCGACACCGGCTCCGGTAACGGCATCTACCTCGCCGAGGTCACCGCCGAGGGCGTCGACATCGACGGCTACGAGTTCGATGAACTGCTGTAGCGCCGGCGACGGTCCGTAGTCCTGCGGGGAACGTGTCGTCCCCGCGGCAGCTCGTTCTCCCGTCGTTCGCTCTGTTGACACTCGTTCGACCGCCATTTCCAAGTCCCCGCCAGCGTACCATCTGGTATGGACCTGTTCGGGACCGCCGGGATCCGCGGCGACGTCGGCACCGAGGTGACGCCGGACCTCGCGCTCCGCGTTGGCCGGGCGGTCGCGGCGGACGGAGACGAGTTCGTCGTCGGCGGCGACGGACGGCAGTCCACCCCCGCGCTCCGGTCGGCGGTCGCCGCCGGCCTCCAGAGCGGCGGCGCCAGGGTCGTCGACGTCGGCCGCGTGCCCACGCCGACGCTGGCGTTCGCCTCCCGCGGACGCCGCGGCGTCATGGTCACGGCCAGCCACAACCCGCCACACGACAACGGGATCAAGCTCTTCGCCGACGGGACCGAGTACGACCGCGAGGCCGAGCGCCGCGTCGAGGCCGCCGTCGAAGACGACGAGGCCGTGCCGTGGGACGAGTGGGGCGCGGACAGGACGGAGTCGCCCCTGCCCGACTACCGCGAGGCGGTCGCCGACTACGCCGAGGAGTGGGGCGCCTCACCGGCGGACCTGAGCGTCGCGGTCGACTGCGGCAACGGGATGGCCGGCGTCGCGACGCCGCAGGTGCTGGGTCGGACGGGCGCGCACGTCCAGGCGCTGGAGGCCAACGTCGACGGCCACTTCCCCGCCCGCGAGAGCAAGCCCACGCCGGAGACGCTGTCGGCGCTGCGGGAGTTCGTCGCCCGCTCCGGGGCGGACCTGGGAATCGGCCACGACGGCGACGCCGACCGGATCGTCGTCCTCGACGGCGACGGGGAGGTCGTTCACGAGGACACCGTCGTCGCGATCCTGGCGGAGGCGTACACGCGCGCCTCTGCGGCCGGCGACCCCGTCGTCGTGACGACGCCCAACGCCTCGGCGCGCATCGACGAGCGCGTCCGCGCTGCCGGCGGCCGCGTCGAGCGGGTCCGCCTCGGCGCGCTCCACGAGGGCGTCGCCAGCGCCCGCGCCGAGGGCGGCGCTGAGACCGAAGTCGTCTTCGCCGCCGAGCCCTGGAAGCACGTCCACCCGGCCTTCGGCGGCTGGATCGACGGGGTCGCCAGCGCCGCCGTCCTCATGCGGCTGGTCGCCGAGCAGGGACTCGACTCACTGCGCGAGTCCGTCACGGAGCGCCCCTACCGGAAGGTCAGCGTCGACTGCCCCGACGAGGCCAAGCCGGCCGTCATGGAGCGACTGGAGGCGAGGCTGCCCGACCAGTTCCCCGACGCCAGCGTCGACACGGAGTACGGCGTCCGGCTGGAGCTACCGGACGGATCCTGGACGCTGGTTCGACCCTCCGGGACCGAGCCGTACGTCCGCGCCTACGCCGAGAGCGAGGACGTCGACGCGCTCGTGGACACCGTCGTCGACGCCGTCGAGCGGGCCGTCGACGACGTGGTGTGACGCTCTGATCGCCCGACGGTGCCGGTGGCTATTTGGCCCGCGCGGGCGACCTGTCCGGCATGGATTCGCTGATCGAGGCCGCCCGCGAGGCCGTCGAGGCCTCCTACGCGCCCTACTCGGAGTACTACGTCGGCGCGGCGCTGGAGACCGCCGACGGCACCGTCTACACTGGCTGCAACGTCGAGAACGCCAACTACAGCAACAGCCTCCACGCCGAGGAGGTCGCGCTGGGCTCGGCGGTCCGGGACGACCACCGCGAGTTCGCCCGCATCGCCGTCTCGACCGCGGAGCGGGACGGCCAGACCCCCTGCGGGATGTGCCGCCAGTCCCTGACGGAGTTCTGCGACGAGGACTTCGCCGTGCTTTGCGACGAAGGCGACGAGGTCACGGAGTACCGGCTGGGCGACCTGCTGCCGACGACTATCGAGCGGGAGGACCTCGAATGAGCGAGCCCGCGAGCGGGAGCGGTGACGGATCGAGCGACGTCGCGGACAGCGAAGACCCGAACGACGGCGAGCAGTACCACCTCGAAGTGGCACCGGGCGACGTCGCGGACTCCGTCCTCCTCCCCGGGAACCCCGAGCGCGTCGAGAAGATCGTCGACGCCTGGGACGACTACGAGGCGGTCGCCAGCCACCGCGAGTTCCGCACCGCCACGGGCACCTACGAGGACACGCCTATTTCGGTCACCTCGACGGGGATCGGTTCGCCCTCGGCGGCCATCGCCGTCGAGGAACTGGCCAGCGTCGGCGCGGACACGCTGCTGCGGGTGGGCTCCTGCGGGGCCATCCGCGAGGAGGCGTCGGTCGGCGACCTGATCATCACCACCGGCGCGGTCCGCCAGGAGGGCACCAGCGACGAGTACGTCCGCGAGGACTACCCCGCCACCGCGGACTACCGCGTCGTGTCCGCGCTCGTCGCCGCCGCCGAGGAGTTGGGCTACGACTACCACCGCGGGCTGACCTGCTCGACGGACTCCTTCTACGCCGGCCAGTCTCGCCCCGGCTTCGAGGGGTTCGAGGCCCGCGGCAGCGACGAGCGCATCGAGGAGCTCCGGCAGGCCGGCGTCCTCAACTTCGAGATGGAGGCCAGCTCCGTCCTGACGCTGGCGAACCTCTACGGCCTCCGCGCCGGCGCGGTCTGTACCGTCTACGCCAACCGCGTCACCGGCGAGTTCCGCACCGAGGGCGAGCGCAAGGCCGCCGAGACGGCCAGCCTCGCGGTGAAGTACCTCGACGAGATGGACGACGCCGTCGCGGAGTCCGACGCCGACGCCTGGCACCCGGGGCTGTCGATCTGACGGTCCGGAATGATAGTCCGTCACAAACCTTTTCATCTGGTCGATACTGGATGCGATCAATGGCAGGCGCTACTCCGCGGCCGCGCGCCATCGCGGACGGCCGGAACTGGCACGTCAGAGCGTACCTGCGTGCGGTCGGAGCGATAGGCCTCGTCGCAGCGATCGCACACTTCGTCATCGCCGCGAACGCGGTCGATACGTTCACGCGCGCCACCGGCTTCAATCCGCTTCTGTACCCCGAACGGGCCGCCGAGATGGCTGCGAAGTACCCAGTGCTGACAGACGCCGTCGGGATACCGTATATCGCGAGTCTCGACGACTACCTCGTCAGAGTGTTCTCGTACGAACCGATCCTGGCCGTCCTCGTCGGCGGTTTCGTCTGCACAGTGGTCGTGGAGATGCGCCAGCGGAGACGGGAGACCTCACCGTGACGACCACGAGACCGAGACCGCCGGCGATGCCGCGAGGTCGGTACTGGCACGTCAAAGCGTTCGCTCGCGGTGTAGCAGTCCTGTTCGTGGCCTCGTTCATCTCGTTCCAAGTCATCGCCACAAACTGGTTAGCCGCGTTCGTCAGGCACTATCAGAAGAGTCCCTTCTGGCGGCACAGCCACGGCTTCGCCGAGTCGATCACGTTCCGTTACGATGCACCGCTCGTTCACGGTTTCGCGGATTTCTTGATCGCGCGACTCTCCTACGATCCGACAGTTGCGCTCCTCGTCATCGGGTTGCTCTGCACTGTCGCGCTGGAGATCCACGAGCGCGTGAGGCGTCGAGAACCATGAGGACCATCAAATCGAAGCCGCAGGCCACGCCGCGGGGACGAAACAGACACGTCGCCGCCTACCGACGGCTCGTCGTCTCGCTCGGACTGGCCGTCCCAGCGGTGGTCCTCCTCGGCGGGCTGATAGACAGCCCGAGGTACGGATACCAGACGCATCGCACCTGGTTCAGTGTGTATGGGGGCATCCCTCACGAACCGCCGATAAATCTACCCGGACCGACGCCATACGTCGACTTCTATCACGAACAGACAGCCGCGTTCACGTCGGTGCCGTTCGTCGCCGTTCTGCTGGGCGGACTGGTGTGCACGCTCGTCGTAGAAGCCCGGAAGCGAAGCGGGGGTCGGGACAGATGAGGGCCGCCGGCCCCGACGTGCCGCCAGTGTCACGCGGCCGAAATCACTACCTGAAGGCGTACGCGCGACTCGTCCGCTCGCTGTTCGCCGCGCTGACCCTGGCGTTCCTGCTCTCGTTCCCCGCCGCACGCCGTATGGCCCGAACCATCGAACTCCCGCCGGAGATCAACGTCCTCGGCGGTGCGCTCGGCGTCGCGGGCAGGTTTTTCGCCATCGATTTCGTCGCACCGCTGTACGTGGCGTTCCCGGAGTTCCTGCTGTCGCGGCTGACCTCCGAACTGATCGCCGGCGTGCTGGTCTGCGGGCTGGCGATAGCGCTCGTTCTGGAGGCGTACGAGCGATACTGACTAGCGGCCGGAATCACGAGAACTGAACAAATCTCGATCCAGCATCCGCGCCGAGCGGAGCGAGGCACGGTTCACTTCTCGCGAGGGAGCGCAGCGACCGAGCGAGAAGGTAGTTTTTAGCGTAGATTTTTACGAGGAGTGGTGCCCGCAGGGCGCTCGGAGAGCGCCCGAGGACACCCGACGAAGTAAAAATGTACGGTTACATGTCCGGCCAGGCCTTCGCGGCCTGTCCGGGTCCGGTGATGGAGTTGATCCACTTGGCGGCGATGGCCTTCTTGAGGTTCTCCGCGAAGACGCCGCCGAAGGTGGCGATGGGGACGTCGAAGCCCATGTAGGAGACGCCGTGGGCGACGGCGTCCTCGCCGACGGAGACGACGGTGCCGCGGTCCTCGTAGGTCCAGGTCTTCAGGGGCTGGTCGCGGACGGCGCGGGCGAGGTTCTCGCCGGCGACTTCGGCGGCCTGCCAGGCGGCCTGGGCGGTCGGCGGCGCGGGGTCGTCGCCGGGCTGGTCGACCAGCGCGCAGTCGCCCATGGCGAACACGCGCTCGTCGTCGGTCTGGAAGTCGCGCTCGGCGAAGATGCGGTGAGAGCGCTCGTCCTTGTCGACGTCGGCGTCGCGGATGGCCTCGCGGCCGGTGATGCCGCCGGTCCAGATGAGGACGTCGTAGTCGAGTTCGGTGTCGTCGCCGACGTAGACGGTCTCCTCGTCGACCTCGCCGATGAACTCGCCGGTCAGGATGTCGACGTCCTTGTTCTCCAGGCGCTTGCGGAGCGCGCCCTGGAGTTCGGGGTCGCCGTTGGGGAGGACGCTGTCGAGGCCCTCGACCAGCTTGATGTCGATGGGGGCGCTACGGTCGTCGCGGAGCTCGGCGATTTCGCCGGCGGTCTGGATGCCGGAGAGGCCGGCGCCGCCGACGACGACCTGGGCGGGGTCGCTGCGGGAGGCCTCGCGGTAGGCGTCGACGACGGCGTCGTGGATGCCGAGCGCGTCGTCGAGGCTCTTGAGCGTGTGGGCGTGCTCCTGGAGGCCGTCGATGCCGAAGAAGGCGGTCCGGGAACCGATAGCGACCAGCAGGTAGTCGAACTCGACCTCGGAGTCGTCGGCCAGTTCGACGACGCGGTCGTCGGTGTCGACGTTCGTGACCTCGCCCTGGACGAAGTCGGTGCCGGGCGATTTGATCTCGTCGACGGGGATGGTAATCTTGTGCTGGACGCTCGGGTCGGAGATGCAGCGGTGGGACTCGTGGAGAACGAGGTGGTAGTCCTGATCGGAGATCCAGGTGACGCTGGCTTCGCCGTTCAGTTCGGCCTCGAGGCTCTTTATCGCGCCCGCCCCGGCGTAGCCCGCGCCGAGGACGACGACGTTGTCAGTCATGTACGTGCTCCTGCGTAGTGACCGGATACAAAGGCTTTGAAATCGGGTGTGTACTGGCGGGTCGTCGCGAGCGTTCAGTTCTGTACCGGAGGCACTGAATAATAGGTCGTTCTCGGGGCAGGGCAAAGATATCTGCAGACAGCCGACGAGAGAGGAGATGCGGGGCGGCTCAGTGCTCCGGCTCTTCGGCCGGTGCGCGCATGTCGTCGATGGTGAGGATGAGCTTGTTGCTGGTGTCGTCCTTGCCGGCCAGCGTGCCGATGATCTGGAGCTTCGAGAGCGGGGTCGGGCCGACGGTCACGGCGTCGCCCTCGTGGAAGTCGGACATCGAACCCTGCAGCTGGATCTCGGCGCGGCACTGCTCGGGGTGGTGGACGCTGGTCAGGTCGATCTCCTCGACGTTGGCGTCGTCGAGCAGTTCGCCCTCGAGGCGCAGCGGGACGCTCGCGGCGTCGTCCATCGTCTCGATCTGAAGCGCGTCGTAGGCGTTGGCCGTGGGCTTGTACCCGCCCTTCGGCCCGGGGACGCCCTCGACGAGCTGGAGCGCCTTCAGGCTCTGCATCTGGTTGCGGATCGTGCCGGGGTTGCGGTCGACGTTCTCGGCGATGTCCTCCCCCTTGACGGCGCTCTCCTCCTCTTTGTAGAGGTTGACGAGCTCCTGGAGGATGTTCTTCTGACTGGGCGTGAGTTCGATCGATGACATAAGGAATTATTCGGCGCACCGCGTCTTAAACCCGGCGGTGAGTCTCAGTACTGCGAAACCGACTCACGGAGCCCGCTGTGGGCGGCGAAAAGCGATACCCATTTGTTGCTCCACAGAGGGGTCTGGAATATGCGAGACAAGCGCGTTCTGGTAACGGGTGGCGCCGGGTTCATCGGATCGAACCTGGCGAACCGCCTCGCGGAGTACAACGAGGTCGTCGCGCTGGACGACGGCTATCTGGGGACGCCGGAGAACCTCGACGACGGCGTCGAGTTCGTCGAGGCCAGCGTCGTCGACGAGGACCTGCCGACCGACGTCGACGTCGTCTTCCACCTCGCGGCGCTGTCCTCCTACGCCATGCACGAGGACGACCCCACCCGCGGCGCCCGCGTCAACGTCGAGGGGTTCGTCAACACGGTCGACCAGGCGCGACAGGACGGCTGCGACACGGTCGTCTACGCCTCCACGTCCTCGATTTACGGCTCCCGGACCGATCCCTCGCCGGAGGACATGGACGTCACTGTCAACACCGGCTACGAGGCCTCCAAGATGGCCCGGGAGACCTACGCCGAGTACTTCCACAACCACTACGACCTCTCGCTGGCCGGGATGCGCTTCTTCTCGGTCTACCAGGGCTACGGCGGCGCCGAGGAGCACAAGGGCGAGTACGCCAACGTCATCGCGCAGTTCGCCGACGACGTCGCCAACGGCCGCTCCCCGAAACTGTACGGCGACGGGCGACAGACCCGCGACTTCACCCACGTCTCCGACATCGTCCGGGGGCTGGAACTGGCCGGCGACCACCGGCTACAGGGCATCTACAACCTCGGGACCGGCGAGAGCTACGACTTCGTGACCGTCGTCGACATGATCAACGACGAACTGGGCACCGACGTCGAACCGGAGTTCGTCGAGAACCCCATCCCGGACGACGTCTACGTCCACGACACCTGCGCCGACGCCTCGAAGATGCGCGAGGCGACCGGCTGGGAGCCCCAGATCGACTTCGAGGAGGGCATCCGGCGGGTCTGCGAGCAGTACACGTAACGTCCCGGCCGGATCCCGGCACCGGGCCCGACCTCGGTCACGGATCGAACCAACCTTTATTCCGCTGCCGAGCGGCTCTCCGATATGAACTGGAATCGCTTCAGGCGGGACGCCGTCCGCACGACCTTCGGGAAGCGGTGGCGCGTGTCGGTCCTCGGGGTCGGCGTCGCGGCCCTCTACACGCTGGCGATGGTGGTCGCGGGGACGGTGCTCGACCTGCCGACCGCCGTCACCTACGCGGGCGGTGCCGTCGCCGGGTTCGTCGCCGGCGTCGCCCTCGGGACCAACCCAGTGGACGCGTTCGCCTACGGCGTGAGGGCCGGCGGCGTCGGGATGGCGCTGGTCAGCGTCGTGGTCGGCGTCGGGTCGTTCGCGCTCTGGTTCAGCGCCTCCGGACAGGCGTTCCTGCTCGTCTCCTCGCTGATCGGGATGCTCGGCATCGTCATGCTGGTGCCGGTGTACGCCCTCGCGGGCGGCTTCTTCGCCTCCCTCGGAACGGTCCTCCGGCGCGTGGTGCTGCCCAGCGAGTACAACCCGCCGGCGCGGTGACGCGCGGGTCGACGGGGTTTTTGCCCGTCGAGCGCAGAGCCACCACCGATGGACCGACCAGTTCGCGTGATCGGGGTCCCGATGGACCTGGGCGCCGACCGGCGGGGCGTCGACATGGGGCCGTCGGCCATCCGGTACGCCGGCCTCGTCGAGCAGCTGGAGGGCGCCGGGATCGAGTGCGTCGACTGGGGCGACCTGGAGGTCCCCCGTCCCGAGGGGCGCGACCCCGACGCGTCGTGGGCCGACGGACGGGCCAAGTACCTCGACGAAGTGGAGGCGGTCTGCCGACGCGTGGCCGACGCGATCGCTCAGACCCGCGCACACGATCAGATGCCGCTAGTGCTGGGCGGCGATCACTCCATCGCCGTCGGGACCACGGCCGGCGCGGCCGACGGCGAGGACCTGGGGATCCTCTGGTTCGACGCCCACGGCGACTTCAACACGCCAGAGACGACGCCGAGCGGCAACGTCCACGGGATGTCGCTGGCGGCGGTTCTCGGCCTGGGGCCGTTCGAGGAACTGGACTGGGCGCACACGCCGGCGGTCGACCCGGCAAACGTCGCGCTGATCGGAGTCCGGGCCCTCGATCCCGGTGAGCGCGAGGCGATCCGAGAGTCCGAGGTGACGGCCTACACCATGTCCGACCTCGACGAACGCGGCGTCACGACCGTCGTCGACGAGGCCATCGAGCGGGCGACCGACGGGACCGACGGGCTCCACGTCAGCCTGGACATGGACTGGCTCGACCCGACGGAGGCGCCGGGCGTGGGCACTCCCGTCCGCGGCGGCGTCGCCTACCGGGAGGCCCACGTAGCGATGGAGCACGTCGCCCACCACGCGGACGACCTGCGGAGCCTCGAACTGGTCGAGGTGAACCCCATCCTCGACCACCACAACGAGACCGCCGAACTCGCGTGCGAACTGGCCGCCAGCGCCGTCGGCAAGCGGATTCTCTGACCGACACACCTAACAGGGCTCCGGCCGCCGTACCGGCCGATGATAGACCGGCACGGTTCCATCGCGCGCGACCCGCGCTGGCTCCGCGAGCACGCCCGGACGCTGCTCTCCTTCTACTTCCACCGGAGCATCGACCACACCCACGGCGGGTACGTCGCGCAGATCAGCGACGTCGACGGCACCGTCTACGACAGCCGCGCGAAGCTGCTGCCGGCGACCTGCCGGTTCGTCTTCAACTTCAGCGTCGGCACGATGCTCAGCGGCCCCGACTGGTGCGAGTCGGCCGCCGTCCACGGGATGGACCACCTCGAACGCCACCACCTCGATCGCGAGCACGGCGGCTACGCCTGGGTCCTCGACGGGAGCGACGTCGAGGACGGCGCCAAGCGCTGCTACGGCCACGCCTTCGCGCTGCTGGCGTACTCGACGGCCGCTCGCGCCGGCATCGAGGGCGCGGCCGAGCGCATCGAACCCGCCTTCGACCTCATCGACGAGCACTTCTGGGAGGACGAGCACGGCCTCTGCCGCGTCGAACTGGAGCGTGACTGGTCGGAGACCAGCGGCTACCGCGGCCAGAACGCCAACATGCACACCTGCGAGGCGCTGCTCTCGGCCTACGAGGCCACCGGTGACGACCGCTACCTCGACCGGGCGTACTCCATCGCGGAGACCCTCGCCCGCGACCTGACCGATCGGGGCGACGGCCTCCTCTGGGAGCACTACGACGGCGACTGGGAACACGACTGGGAGTACAACCGCGACAAGCCCGGCGACCTCTTCCGCCCATGGGGCTACCAGCCCGGCCACCTCCTGGAGTGGGCCAAGCTCCTGCTCCTGCTCGACGAGCACCGCGACGAGGACTGGCTGGCCGAGCGGGCCGACCGCTTCTTCGACGCGGCAGTCGAGTCCGGCTGGGACGACGAGCGCGGCGGCTTCGTCTACAACTTCGACCGCGACGGCGAACCCATCGTCGAGAACAAGTACTACTGGCCGCTGTGCGAGGGCATCGGGGCGACGGCGCTCCTCTACGACCGGTTCGGCGAGGGCCGCTACGCGGAGTGGTACGACCGCATCTGGGAGTACGCGCTGGACGAGGTGGTCAACGAGAAGTACGGAAACTGGTACTTCCAGCTGACCCCGGACAACGAGGTGGCCCGCGACGCCATCGACGACTCGCCCGAGGTCAAGGTCGGCTACCACCAGCTCAACGCCATCTTCGAGACGCTGCGGGCGAGCGGCTACGTGGAGGCCTGACGCTCACTCCGTCGCGATCAGTTGACCCGTCTGTGGCACGACTATAGTAGAAATTGAAAATATTTATACATCGAGGGGCACCCCGGGAGCCCCTCGAGTGTGTCAATGCGTTCAATTTCTACTATACCGCGTCCGTACCGCGGTGCCGGTGCCCTATCCGAACCTGGGGCTATAGGGTCTGGCGCAACCGCCGCCCGTGCTAGTTATTAACGTACTCTGCCACGAAGTCGAAGACGTCGCCGTTCGCGGCGACTCCGAGGTGTTCCCGATGCCCGAAATCAGATCTATCGTCAGGGAGAACGTCGTCACTGCCGCCCCCGACGCGCCCGTGTCCGACGTCGCGACGCTGATGGACGAGGAGGACGTCGGCAGCGTCATCGTCGTCGAGGACGATCGACCGGTCGGCATCGTGACGGACCGCGACGTCGCGGTCAAGGTCGTCGCTCGGAGGGAGGACCCGGCGGACGTGACCGCCGAGGACGTCATGACCGGAGACGTCGTGACGGTCCCCCTCGACGCCGGCATCTTCGAGGTGATACGGACCATGCAGGACGAGAGCGTCCGCAGGATCCCTGCGGTCGACGAGGACGGTCGACTCGCCGGCATCGTCGCCTTCGACGACTTCGTCGTCCTGCTCGGCAGGGAACTCGACCAGCTTGGCGACGTCGTCGAGGCCGAGATACCGCCCTACGAACACGTCTAACCACCTTTTTCGTCGTCGGGTTCGGTCGCTGCGCTCCCGAACCACTCCTCGAAAAACGTGGGCGAAAAAGGCCGGCCCTCGCTTCGCTCGGGCCGGAGAACCGCGCTCACTTCGTTCGCGCGGATACTACTCTTCGGCTGCTTCCTCAACGACTTCCTCGTCACTCTCCGCCGGAATCACGGACACGCTCGCGACCTTGTCGTCACCGTCGAGTTCCATGATGGTGACGCCCTTCGTGTTCCGGCCGACCTCGGAGACGTCGCCGGCGCGGATGCGCATGATCTGGCCGTCCTCGCTCATGATGACGAGGTGGTCCTCGGCGGTGACGGCCTTGGCCGTGGCGACCGGGCCGTTGCGGTCGTCGGTCTTGATGTCGATGAGGCCCTTGCCGTAGCGGGACTGCCGGCGGTACTCAGAGAGCTTCGTCCGCTTGCCGAAGCCGTTCCGGGTGACCGTCAGCAGCGCGCGCTCGTCCGAATCGTCGGTGGCGACCATCGCGGCCACCCTGTCGTCGCCCTGCAGGTCGATGCCGCGGACGCCGCGGGCGGAGCGGCCCATCTCGCGGACCTCGGCCTCGTCGAAGCGGATGGTCATGCCGCCCTCGCTGGCGACGACCAGGTCCTTCGTGCCGTCGGTGACCTCGACGTCGACGAGCGCGTCGCCCTCCTCGACCTTGGCGGCGATGATGCCGGTCGAGCGGATGTTCTCAAACTCGTCGGCGTGGGTGCGCTTGACGTAGCCGTTCCGGGTGACCATCGTCAGGCACTCGTCGGCGTCGAAGTCGTCGGTGGAGACGACGGCGGTGATCTCCTCGTCGTCGTCGAGGTCGACGAGGTTGATCGCCGACTTCCCGCGGGCGGTGCGGGACATCTCCGGGATCTCGTAGGTCTTCAGGCTGTAGACCTGCCCGCGGTTGGTGAAACAGAGCAGGTAGTCGTGGCTGTTGGCCTTGAATACCTTCGAGACGCGGTCGCCCTCCTTGGGGTCGGCGCCGATGATGCCCTTGCCGCCGCGGTTCTGCGGATCGAAGTTCTCGGCGGGCATCCGCTTGATGTAGTCGTCCTCGGTGATGACGACGACGTTGTCCTCCTCGGGGATGAGGTCCTCGTGGGTGACCTCGCCCTCGTCCTCGAGGATGGCGGTCTTGCGGTCGTCGTCGTACTCGTCTTTGAGCTCGCGGAGTTCGTCCTTGATGACCTCGTCGAGCTTCTCGCGGGAGGCGAGGATGGCCTCGAGGCGCTCGATCTCGGCCTGGACCTCCTCGTACTCCTCCTCGATCTCCTGGGCCTCCATGGAGGTCAGCGACCCGAGCTGCATCCGGACGATGTGGTCGGCCTGGTCCTGGGAGAAGTTGTACTCCTCCTTGAGGCCCTCCTTGGCGGCGTTGCGGTCCTCGGAGTTCCGGATGAGCTCGACGACGTCGTCGACGTTCTCCAGGGCCTTCAGGCGGCCTTCGAGGATGTGCGCGCGATCCTCGGCCTCCCGGAGGTCGAACTCGGAGCGGCGGCGGACGACCTCGCGACGGTGGTCGACGTAGTGCTCCAGGGTCTCCTTCAGCGTCAGCACCCGGGGCTGGTCGTCGACCAGGGCGAGGTTGATGACGCCGAAGGTGGTCTCGAGGTGGCTCTCCAGCAGCTGGTTCTCGACGACGTCGACGTTGGCGCCGCGCTTGAGCTCGATGACGACGCGGACGCCGTCGCGGTCGGATTCGTCGCGGAGGTCGGCGACGCCCTCGATGACGCCCTCGTTGACGTCCTCGGCGATCCGCTCGACCATCCGGGCCTTGTTCTCCTGGAAGGGGATCTCGGTGACGACGATCCGGCCCTCCTCGGGGTCGACCTCGTACTCGGCGCGGACGCGGAGGCGCCCGCGGCCGGTCGAGTAGGCGGAGTAGATGGCGTCCTTGCCGACGATGTTGCCGCCGGTCGGGAAGTCCGGGCCCTTGACGTGCTCCATCAGGTCCTCGACGCCCGCGTCGGGCTCGTCGATGAGGTGGACCGTGGCGTCGACGATCTCGCCGAGGTTGTGCGGCGGGATGTTCGTCGACATGCCGACGGCGATGCCCGAGGAGCCGTTCAGCAGGAGGTTCGGGAGCGCCGCGGGCAGGACCCCGGGTTCGGTCAGGCGGTCGTCGTAGTTGGCCTGGAAGTCGACGGTGTCCTTCTCGATGTCGTCGAGCATCTCCTCGGCGATGGGTGCCATCCGGGCCTCCGTGTACCGCATGGCGGCCGCCGGATCGCCGTCCATCGAACCGAAGTTGCCCTGGCCGTCGACCAGGGGGTACCGCATCGAGAACGGCTGGGCCATCCGGACGAGCGTGTCGTAGATGGCGCTGTCGCCGTGGGGGTGGTAGTCACCCATCGTCTCACCCACGATGGAGGAGGACTTCCGGTGGGAGGAGTTGGAGGTGACGCCCATCTCGTGCATCGCGTAGAGGATGCGGCGCTGGACGGGCTTGAGGCCGTCCCGGACGTCCGGGAGCGCGCGACCCGCGATGACGCTCATCGCGTAGTCGATGTAGCTCTGCTCCATCTCGTCCTCGATGCGGACGTTCTCCACTCTGTGCGCTGCCGTCACGTCGTCTGGGTCTGGTGCTTCTGAACTCATCCTCTCACCTCAGATGTCCACCCACTCGGCCTCGGGCGAGTGCTCCTTGATGAACTGCTTGCGCGGTTCGACGGCGTCGCCCATCAGGACCGAGAACATCTTGTCCGCAGCGGCGGCGTCCTCGATGGTGATCTGCTTGAGGATCCGCTGGTCGGGGTCCATCGTGGTGTCCCAGAGCTGCTGTGGGTTCATCTCGCCCAGGCCCTTGAACCGCTGGACCTGGTCGGGGTTGCCGTCGCACTTCTCCTCGACGAGCGTGTCCCGCTCGGCCTCGGTCATGGCGTCGTAGGTATCGCCCTTGTACCGGATGCGGTACAGCGGGGGCTGGGCGGCGTAGACGTAGCCGGCCTCGAGCAGCGGCCGCATGTGCCGGTAGAACAGCGTCAGCAGGAGCGTCCGGATGTGCGCCCCGTCGACGTCGGCGTCGGTCATCATGATGATGCGCTCGTACCGGCAGTCGTCGATGTCGAACTCGTCGCCGATGCTCGTGCCCAGCGCGGTGATCAGGTTCCGGATCTGGTCGTTCTCCAGGATGCGGTCCAGGCGGTGCTTCTCGACGTTGAGGATCTTCCCGCGGATGGGGAGGATGGCCTGGAACTCGGGGTTGCGGCCCTGCTTGGCCGAGCCGCCGGCCGAGTCGCCCTCGACGATGAACAGTTCGGCCTCGCTGGGGTCCCGCGTCTGGCAGTCGGCCAGTTTACCGGGCAGCGCCGTCGACTCCAGCGCGGACTTGCGCCGGGTCAGCTCCTCGGCCTTCTGGGCGGCCTTGCGGGCCTTCGCGGCCTCGACGGCCTTGGCGACGATGGCCTCGGCGACGTCGGGATTCTCCTCGAAGAAGGTGCCCAGCCCGTCGTGCATCGTCGATTCGACGACGCCCCGGACCTCGCTGTTGCCGAGCTTGGTCTTGGTCTGGCCCTCGAACTGCGGGTCGGGGTGCTTGATGGAGATGACCGCCGTCAGCCCCTCGCGGATGTCCTCGCCCTTGAGGGTATCGTCCAGATCGGAGAGGAGGTCGTTCGCCTGGGCGTAGTCGTTGACCACGCGGGTCAGCGCGGTCTTGAACCCGGTCATGTGGGTCCCGCCCTCGCGGGTGTTGATGTTGTTGGCGAAGGCGTGGATCGAGCCCTGTAGCTCGTCCGTGCCCTGCATGGCGATCTCGACGTGGACGTCGCCGTCCTCGATGGTCTCGGAGTCCGCGAAGTAGATGACGTCGCGGTGGAGGGGGTCTTTCGTCTCGTTGAGGTACTCGACGAACTCGCGGATGCCGCCCTCGTAGCGGAAGGTCTCGCCCTCGCCGTCGCGCTCGTCGGCGAGCGTGATCTCCACCCCGGAGTTGAGGAAGGCGAGTTCGCGCAGGCGCGAGGCCAGCGTCGAGTAGACGAAGTCGGTCGTCTCGAAGATGCCCTCGTCGGGCCAGAAGCGGATTGTGGTGCCGGTGTCCTCGTCGGGTTCGAGGTCGCGGACGCGGTCGAGGCCGCCGTCGGGTTCGCCCTCGTCGAAGCGCTGTCGCCAGAGGGCGCCGTCGCGCTTGACTTCGACCCGGAGGGTCTCGGAGAGGGCGTTGACGACGGAGACGCCGACGCCGTGGAGGCCGCCGGAGACCTGGTAGGACTTGTTGTCGAACTTGCCGCCGGCGTGGAGGACGGTCATGATGACCTCGACGGCGGGGCGGTCGTACTCGGCGTGGGTGTCGACGGGGATCCCACGACCGTCGTCGGACACGGAGATGGAGTCGTCCTCGTGGACCGTGACGGTGATCTCGTCGCAGTGGCCGGCCAGCGCCTCGTCGATGGAGTTGTCCACGACCTCGTAGACGAGGTGGTGGAGCCCACGGGCGTCCGTCGAGCCAATGTACATCGCCGGCCGCTTCCGGACGGCCTGGAGCCCTTCGAGGACCTGTATCTGGTCCGCACCGTACTCGGGGTCCTGTGACATAGAATCTACTTCCAGTAGAGGATGGTGGTTTATAAAACTCCCGCACGCGCACGCTCGCGCGAGGCAACGTTTCCCACGGGGGCGGCGGTCCGGCCCGGCGATTCTGGTCAACCCTCGCTCGGTACCACTGCGTGACCGGCCGCGACTGGAGCACCGATCGGCGACCGGTGGGACCTGCCCTCGACAGCAGTCCTGCCCGGCGACGCGTCCGGCGAGTGCCTGATCGACGGGCTGACTATCGTCGCGGCCGGGACGCGGCGGCAGGTGACGAAAGGACCTGAAACGGATTCACCCCCTGCCGTCGTGCCCCCGACACCCACTTTCACTCCGGTGTCGAACCCCTTTTATCCCCCGATGCGGTACACGTCTCCAATGACGTCGTACCAGTCGCGACTCGGTGAGGGCGAAGGGGTCGCCGAGGAGCTGGCCGAGAGCCAGCGGGCGATCTCGATCGCCGAGTTCTTCGAGAAGAACAAGCACATGCTCGGGTTCGACTCCGGAGCCCGAGGTCTCGTGACCGCGGTCAAGGAGGCCGTCGACAACGCGCTCGACGCCTGCGAGGAGGCCGGCATCCTGCCCGACGTCTACGTCGAGATCCAGGAGTCCGGCGACTACTACACCCTGATCGTCGAGGACAACGGGCCGGGTATCACGAAGGAACAGCTCCCCAAGGTCTTCGGGAAGCTCCTCTACGGCTCCCGGTTCCACAAGCGCGAGCAGAACCGGGGCCAGCAGGGGATCGGTATCTCCGCCGCCGTCCTGTACTCCCAGCTGACCTCCGGCAAGCCCGCGAAGATCACCAGCCGGACGCAGGGCAGCGACGAGGCCCAGTACTTCGAGCTGATCGTCGACACGGACACCAACGAGCCGGAGATCGACGTCGAGGACACGACCAGCTGGGACCGCCCGCACGGGACCCGCATCGAACTGGAGATGGAGGCCAACATGCGGGCCCGCAACCAGCTCCACGATTACGTCAAGCACACCGCGGTCGTGAACCCGCACGCCCGCATCGAGCTGCGTGAGCCCCAGGAGCACTTCAAGTACGAGCGGGCGACCGACCAGCTCCCCGCCGAGACCGAGGAGATCCGCCCGCACCCCCACGGCGTCGAACTCGGGACGCTCCTGAAGATGCTGGAGGCCACCGACTCTTACTCCCTGTCGGGCTTCCTGCAGGAGGAGTTCACTCGCGTGGGCGGAAAGACCGCCGACGGCGTCATCGCGAACTTCAAGGACCGCTACTACGGTCGCGAGATGGCCTGGTCGCCGCCGGAGGCCCACGAGGACGCCGACGTCGCCCGCGCCGTTCAGGGGGCCGTCTCGAACAAGGGCAAGGAGGCCACCGACGCCTTCGCCGACGAGGTGGCGGAGACGGTCGGCAACAACGAGACGCTCGCTCATCACGAGCTGGCCGACGTCGTCGACAACGTCGCGGCCCGCGTCGCCGACGAGCACGACAAGACCTTCGGCGACACCGTCCGCGAGGCCGCCGTCGAGGCCGCCTGGGAGGCGATCACCGACGAGCGCACCGGCGACGTCTACCAGCTCGTCGACGAGGCGACCACCACGCGCAAGGACGACGCCGCCGTCCAGGGGCTCGCCGAGCGCGTCGCCGCGAAGTTCGAGGACAGCGAGCGCCATCGCGTGACCCTCGCGGACCTCGAGGAGTACGTCGACCGTGCCGCGGACATGACCGAGGAGCGCGACGACGCCACCTTCGGCGACACCGCCCGCGAGAACGTCGTCGACCAGCTCTGGTCTCGGGCCCGCCGGGTGCCGGACGAGGCTCCCAACGTCTCCGAGGTGGCCGACGACCGCGACGACGCCAGCGACCTGCTGGAGGCGATGCGCGAGACGGACATCATCGCGCCGCCGACCGACTGCCTCGCCCCGATCACCGACGAACTCGTCGAGGCCGGCCTCACCAAGGAGTTCGACGCGGACTTCTACGCCGCCTCGACCCGTGACGCCTCCGTCCACGGCGGCGACCCGTTCATCGTCGAGGCCGGCATCGCCTACGGCGGCGACGTCGAGGCCGACGGGAAAGCACAGGTGATGCGCTTCGCCAACCGCGTTCCGCTGGTCTACCAGCGCGGTGCCTGCGCCACGACCGACGTGGTCAAGGACATCAACTGGCGCAACTACGGGCTCGACCAACCCGGCGGCTCCGGCATCCCGAACGGCCCCGTCGTCGTGATGGTCCACATCGCGTCGACGAACGTGCCCTTCACCAGCGAGTCCAAGGACGCCGTGGCCAACGTCCCCGAGATCGAGTCGGAGATCGAACTGGCCATCCGGGAGGCCGCACGCGACCTGAAGAGCTACCTGAACAAGCGCCGCTCGATGCAGCAGCGCCGGAAGAAGCAGAACAAGCTGGCCACCATCCTCCCGGAGATGGCCGAGAAGCTGACGGAGGTGACCGGCGAGGACGAGCTGGTGATCGACGACTCGCTGGCCCGGATCATGAACAACGTCCTCGTCGAGCGGGAGGTCGAGGACGACACCGTCCGGGTCGTCGTCGAGAACAACGCCGACACCAGCGCCGACGTCGAGATGACCGACATCGTCACCGCCGAGCCGCAGGACACCAACGGCGCACAGGTCGTCGAGATGGACGGCGAGTGGTTCGTGAAGTGGTCGACGACGATCGCCTCGGGCGAGGAGGCGGTACTGGAGTACAGCGTGACAGAGGACGCCGACTTCGACATCTCCGTCGACGGCGTGGAGGACGAGAAGCTCACGGTGAACGCATAACATGAGCGCAGAGACGCAACTGAACGACGAGGAAGCGCGCGAGAAGCTGATCGAGCTGGCCGAGACGTTCTACGACCAGTTCGCAGACGGCGAGGTGCCGAAGATGCAGGTCCCCACCCGGACCAAGTCCAACATCGAGTACGACGAGGACAAGAGCGTCTGGGTGTACGGCGACCGGACCTCCACCCGGACGGCCAAGACCGTCTCCGGGGCCCAGAAGCTGCTGAAGGCCATCTACGCCATCGACTTCCTCCAGCAGCAACTGGAGGAGGACCGCTCGTCCACCCTGCGTGAGCTGTACTACCTCTCGGAGTCGTGGGACCTCGAGGAGGCGCAGTTCAACAGCCAGGACGAGTCCAACCAGCTGGTCGAGGACCTGGAGATCGTCTCCAACGTCACCCGCGAGGACTTCCACATGCGCCCGGAGGAGTCCGGCGCGACTCTCATGGGCCCGCTGGAACTGCGCGAGCAGACCCGCCGCGGCGAGCGGGAGATCCACTGCCAGGAGGACGTCGGCGAGGGCGGCTACCAGATTCCCAACAACCCCGACACCATCGAGTTCCTGGACAACGACGCCGACTTCGTGCTCGCCGTGGAGACCGGCGGTATGCGCGACCGCCTCGTCGAGAATGGCTTCGACGACGACTACAACGCCTTGATCGTCCACCTCAAGGGCCAGCCAGCCCGGGCGACCCGCCGGATCACCAAGCGCCTCCACGACGAACTCGACCTGCCTGTGGTTGTCTTCACGGACGGTGACCCGTGGTCGTACCGCATCTACGGCTCCGTCGCATACGGCTCGATCAAGTCCGCCCACCTCTCGGAGTACCTCGCCACACCGGAGGCCGACTTCATCGGCATCCGGCCCGAGGACATCGTCGAGTACGACCTCCCGACTGACCCCCTGTCGGACTCGGACATCAACGCCCTGGAGTCCGAACTGGAGGACCCCCGCTTCCAGACCGAGTTCTGGGAGGAGCAGATCGAACTGCAGCTGGACATCGAGAAGAAGTCCGAGCAGCAGGCGCTGGCCAGCCACGGACTGGACTTCGTGACGGACACGTATCTCCCGGAAAGGCTCTCTGAGATGGGCGTCCTGTAAAGGACGCTCATCGAAGCGCGTTTCCGGGAGATGACCTGAACGTCTCAGTGAGATGGGCGTCCTGTAAGGACAGTCATCGAACCGAGGTTCATGGAGATGAATCCGGAGAGGCTCTCTGAGATGGGCGTGCTATAAGCACGCGCATCGAAGCGCGTCTCCGGAAGATGTGCCCGAACGGCTCTCTGAGATGGGCGTCCGCCTTCTTCCGAACCGACTGCTACCGCTCGTCCAGAGCGACGGGAACGCCGCGCCGGGCGACGTCCGTGGCGAACGCGCCGGAGTCGCTCTCCAACGCCTCGAAGGTGTTGTAGTGCATCGGCAGCACGAGCCCGGGGTCCATCGCCTCGGCGAGGTCGGCCGCGTCGCGGCGGTCCATGGTGAGGTTCTTCGCGATGGAGGGGACGAACACGTCCACGTCCAGTTCCTCGTGGCCGGGGAGGACGTCCGTATCGCCGGACCAGAAGACGCGGGTGCCGTCGACGGCGACGAGGAAGCCGCAGCCGATGCCCTCGGGGTGGATGGGGTCGCCGGACGCGTCGACGTTGGGGCCGTCGGGCTCGTTGTACGCGGGGACGGTCCACAGCGGGAGATCGTCGACGAGGCGGTCGTCCTCCATCGACACCTCGACGCGGTCGTAGGGGAGGTCCGCGGGCCGGTCGAGGTCGCGGTCGGTCCGGTGGACGTCGATGCCCTCGAAGACGACGAGTGTGGTGTCGTCGTTCGCGACCCGGCGGATCCCGTCGGGGTCGTAGTGGTGGACGTGGGTCACGCAGACCACGTCGGCGTCGTGGGCGGCGTAGTCCTGCGCGGGCGGGTGGGCGACGTCGGCGTGGGGCTCCCACTCGCCGGTGAGCACGCCGTAGCGGCCGGGATCGAAGTAGACGACCGATTCGTCGCCCTCGATCCGCAGCGTCGCGTAGCCGAGCCAGTCGAGCGTCAGCCCGTCGTAGTGGACGGTCATGGTAGAACAGTGACCGCGTGCGGGGTTAAATCGTTCCGGGACGGACGCACTGGCGGCGGACCTCCCCTGCTCGTCACGCCGCCTCGACGGCGACCTCGACCACGTCGCCCTGCCCCGCCTCGGGGTAGGGAGCGTCCGCGGACCCGTCCAGCGTCAGCGACCCGTCGCCGTCGGTGTCGCGGTGGACCACGGCGACGACGGTGCGCCTCGGTGGAACGCCGCCGGAGACGTCGACGCGGACGTCGCGGTGGGTCCCGGACTGGAGGTACCCGGAGGCGCCGAGGACGGTTCCGTTCCGGTCGCCGTCGTAGAGGACGAGGAAGCCGCCCTCCGAGGCGGAGACGGAGTCGACGACGACGGCCTCGCTGCCGGCGTCGACGCCGTCGAGGGTGACCGAGGCGACCGGGGAGGACAGCAGCAGGAAGGCGACGTAGGCGACACCGAGCATGATAGCGGCGTGCTTGGCGCCGTCGCGCAGCGACCCCTCGCCCAGCTGGCCGCCGACGAACCCGGAGAGGACGGCCTGGATCAGCGCGGTGTGGAAGAACACGAGCGTGTAGGCGGCCTTGTCGACCCGACCGAAGCGAGCGAACTGGTCGACGCTGACGGCCAGCCGACCGGTGTTCTCCGGGGTGGGGACCTGCGACGGGAGGCTCGGGATCAGCACCTCCTGGACGGCGGCGATGATCACGAGGAAGACCAGAAAGGAGACGTAGATGACCACGAGGTAGGTGAACATCGTCTGGCGGCGCTTCCGGCGCAGACGGCGGTCGGCGCGGGCCTGCTCGGCGGCGATCCGAAGGACGGGGCCGAGCTTCCCGCTGGCCCGCATGGCGTTGACGAGCAGGACGACGACCCGGGTGACGGCCGTGGTGCGCAGGCGCCGGCCGAACCGGACGAGGGCGTCCTCGACGTTGGCTCCCGTCCGCACGTCCGCCCAGATCCGCTCCACCTCGGGCGTGAGGACGCCGACGTCGCTCCCGCGGATCCGCCGGAGGCTCTCGACGACGGACATCCCGGCCTCGTTGAGGCTGGCCAGCCGCTCCAGCAGTTCCGGCGTGGCCGCCTCGATGCGGCGGATGCGGCGGGCGTACGCCTCCCGGACCGCGGCGTAGGTCGCGAGGACGAACAGCGTCGCCTGGATCAACACGTCGTCGAGGCGGTAGAGGTTGACCGCCTCCGTGGCGAACGCGCCCGGCGCGCGGACCGCGACGTAGAGCAGGGCCAGCGGGACGGTCGCGTACAAGATCCGGTCCGGGTGCCAGCGCAGCGTCGCCAGGGGCGACCGGACGACGCGCTTGACGCTCGCGATCTTGTCCGCGAGTCGCAACTGTCGTCGGTGGTCGCGACGGGCGGTGGCGCCGCCGTCGGTACGGGCTTCGTCAGTGACACCGGTGGCAGCGTCCGACGTTCCGCCGGCGTCGGGCCGGCCGAACGTCGTCGTCTCGTACTCGTCGAGGACCGCGCTGGTTCCGTTCCCGCCGACGCCCAGCGAGTCGAGCTTCTGGGCGAGGTAGACCGCGAAGCCCGCGTTGGCGAGCGGGATCAGCAGGTACGCCAGAATCCGCATGAACGGGAGCGTGTCCCGGAGCGTCAGCCCGAACACGAGCAGGATGGTCAGCAGGAAGAGGACGGCGGCGACGAGGACGGTCACGTACGCCTCGGCGACGGTCGCGAGCAGTTCCAGCACCTCCTCCTGTCGGTCCTCGGCCTCGTCGCGGTAGCGGTCGTACTGCTGGCGGAGGAACTCGGAGAGGGACTGGCCGCTCTGGAGGACGCTGGCGAGGTTCTCGGCGAACGTCTCGAAGCGCTCGCTGGGCGTCCGCCGGGCCGCTCGCCGGACCGCCGTGATCACGTCGCGGCCGAAGAGATCCATCTCGCGGACGGCGACGCCGACCTCGGCCGCCCCTTCACCGTAGACGGCCCGGTTCTCGGAGAGGGTCCGCAGTACCGCGGGGACGGCGACGCCGCCGCGCGAGAGCGCGTACGTGAAGGCGACGGTGCGGGCCAGCCCCTCGTCGATGCCCCGGCGGCGCTCGGCGGCGCGGCTCCGCGGGAGCGTCCACCGGAGCCCGTAGGTCGCCCCCGCCGTCCCGAGGCCGACGACGACGCCGCCGGCCGTGACGACGGCGAACGTCCCCGTCTCGGAGAGGACCAGTTCGAACCCCCACAGGCCCAGCGCCGATACCATCGTCGGGGGAAGGCCCATCAGGAGGTCGACGACGGTCGGGATGGCGAGCAGAATCCCGCCGAAGACGTAGACGCCGGCGACGGCGCCGGCCAGGGCCGCGACGGCGGTGTACAGCAGCGTCCGCGCGGCGTAGGAGCGGTAGGTCGCGGCGACGTAGGCCGACCGGAGCAGGCGCTCGCGCTCGGGGTCGGGCTCGACGTACCGGCCGAAGAAGCGCCGCGCGTAGCGCGTGACCGACCGGTCCCACCCGTCGCTGACCGACGTCAGGGCGGCCCCGACGGCGACGGCGGCGACGACCGCGAGCGGCGCGAGACCGAGGGGATCGAACGCCATGTCAGTCGCCGGCGGTCACCCCCGCGGCGTCGATCCGGTCCATCACCGCCTCGCTGTCCGCGTAGTACTTGTTGACCATCGCGGTGAAGCGGCGGTAGTCGTCGATGCCCTCGCGCTGCAGGTACCGGAGGAACCGCTTGCGGTCGTCTATCTCGCCGAGCAGTTCCGACTGGCTCCAGCCGCGCTCCCGCCGGATCTCGTCGAGGAGGTCGCTGCTGGAGTCGGTGAAGCGATCCTCCGTGGGCTGCCAGGCGTAGGCGTTGGAGTAGTCGAGTTCGCCGGTCCGCTGGTCGATCCCCTCGATCTCGGCCAGCGTCTTGGCCCGGCGGACCCGCTCGCCCCCGGAGCGGGCCAGCACCTGGACGCAGAGGACGTCCAGCGACTGGACCATCGGCCGGGGGACGTTGATGGGCTCGTTCTCCAGTCGGTTGATCACCGTCTGGACGGAGTCGGCGTGCATCGTCGAGAACGTCGTGTGGCCGGTGTTCATCGCCTGGAAGAGGGTGATGGCCTCCTCGCCGCGGACCTCGCCGACGACGATGTACTCCGGGCGGTGGCGCAGCGCGGACCGCAGCAGGTCGTACATCGTGATGTCCGAGTCGTCCAGCCGCTCGCGGGTCACCGCCGAGAGCCAGTTGTCGTGGTACAGCGACAGCTCCCGGGTGTCCTCGATGGTCAGTACCTTCGAGCGCGGCGGGACGAACATCGAGACGGCGTTCATCGACGTGGTCTTGCCGGCGGCCGTCCCACCGGCGAAGATCAGCGACTTGTTGTGCTCGATGGCCAGCCAGATGTACGCAAGCATCTCCAGGCTGAAGGTGCCGTACTCCAGGAGGTCGATGGGCGTGAACGGCTCGTCGGCGTACTTGCGGATGGTGAAGGCCGACCCCCGGGGCGTGACCTCCTCGCCGAGGGCGAGTTCGATCCGGGAGCCGTCGGGCAGCGTCGTCGAGACGACTGGGTCGGAGACGGAGACGTGCCGGCCCGAGCGCTGGGCCAACTGGACCACGAAGTCGTCGAGTTCGTCGGCGTCGAAGACGACGTTCGTCTCGACGTCGGTGTAGTCCTCGTGGTAGACGAAGATGGGGAGGCCGGCGCCGTCGCAGGAGACGTCCTCGACGTGCGGGTCGTGCATGATCGGGTCGATGCGGCCGTACCCGCGGAAGGAGCGATAGAGGTAGTAGTACAGCCGGTAGAACGTCTCCGGCTCGACGTCGACGCCGTACTCGACGAGCCGGGCCCGCAGTTCCTCGCGGAGGGCCCGCTCAGGATGGTCGGCGACGTCCGTCCGGTAGATCAGCGGGCCGCGGACGTCATCGAAGAGCCGGTCGAGCAGGTCGGCCTCGAACTCGTCCAGCGACGGCTCGACCACGTGGTACCGGTGCTCGTCGGCCGCGGGGTCGCGGTTGATCGAGACGAAGGCGTAGGGGGCGTTGAGCCAGTAGCGGTCGACCTCATCGTGGCCGTCGAGGCCGTCGAAGGAGACGAGGGGGCCGTGGCGGCCGGGGTCGTAGTTCGAGTCGGGTACCGCCGGCCCGCCGAGCGCTCGCGCCGTCCGCGAGAGCCACCGCCTGACCCCCGAGAGCGGGCCGGTCGAGCCTCCACCGGGCGACTGATCGTCTGCCATGCTGTTCGAAGTACCTGGCCCTTACGTGGCGTCCTACTTAAGCGGCGAGCCCGATTATCAAACGTTTCGCGCGAGGGCGACGGGCTGGACGTCGACGGGCGTCCAGGCTGCCCTCGACGGGCACCCGGTCGGGCGGTGTATGCGGGACGGTACCAATCGCCGTTACGTTCTTGGCGTCCCGACACGTAGGGACGGGTACCGAAATGCGGCGTGACTACTTCGAGGTCGACATGCGGAACGTAGACGAGAACGAGCGGGAACCGCCGGTCGTCACGGTGGCCTTCGACGGGCCCGGCGGGCTGCTGGCAGACCGCCTCGTCACGGCGGACGGCACGCTCGACGCCGACGAGATCGACGTGACGTTCCGCCGGACGGAGACGGACGACGTGGGCGTCCTCTCCGTGTCCAACCGGATCACCGGCGAGTTCGTGCTCGAGGCCAACGCGGACGTCGAGGCCGTCCGGGCGCTGGTGGACGCGGCCCGGTCGCGAGCCGACGGCGAACCGCGCTATCGCGTCCGCGTCACGGACGCCGACGGCAAGTCGACCGTCTACGACAAGGAGACGCTGCTGGTCTACGACCGGGAGGGGAGCCTGCGGCGGGGGGAGAGCCTGATCCCGGGCGGCGTCGAGCTCTAGACGCGCGCCGCCAGGGCAGGCAGCACGTCCGTCACGTCCGCTCCGACGACTCGGTCAGCGGCGTCGTCCAGCGGCGTCTCCGCCAGGTTGACGATCGCCAGCGTCGCGCCCGACCGGGCCGCCGCCCGCGGGAGCCCCGCTGCGGGCTGGACCGTCAGCGACGATCCGACCGCCAGATAGCAGTCGCTCTCGTGGGCCAGTCGCCGGCCGCGCTCCATCGCGTCGGCCGGCAGCGACTCCCCGAACAGCACCACGTCCGGCCGGAGCAGGCCGCCGCAGTCGCACCGCGGCGGGACGTCGCCGCCCCGCGCCCGCTTGAAGGCCGGAGCCGCCTCGCTGCGCTCGCCGCAGTCCTCGCACCTGACCCGGCGGTTCGTCCCGTGGAGCCGGATCAGCTCCGCCGTCCCCGCCTCGGCGTGGAGGCCGTCGACGTTCTGGGTCACCACCGCGTCGAGGTGGCCCGCCGACTCCAGCTCCGCCAGCGCATCGTGGGCGGCGTTCGGCTCGTAGTCGCCGGGAGCCAGGCGCTCGCGGAGCTCGAGCCGGTCGCGCCACCAGCCCTCCGGGTCGGCGTCCAGCCGACGGCGGTGGAACGATTCGGGGTCGAACTCCTCCCAGAGGCCGTCCTCGCCGCGGAACGAGGGCACTCCGGAGGCAGTGCTGACGCCCGCACCGGTGAAGGCGACGGCGGTGTCGGCCTCGCGCAGCGCGTTCGCGACCGCGTCGACGTCGTCCATGACGTTGGTTTGTCGTCGGGCAGAAGTGAAGTTCACGGATGGCAGTCGAGTCCTCGAACGGAGTCCTCGCAGGTGGGAACGATCAGAAGGGGACGTTCACGGCGGCGAAGTCACCGAGATTTCGGGAGAGATTCGCTCTCCCGGGGCTTTCTGGTGCCTGTTTTTCAGGACGCGTGACGATAGTAGAAATTGAACGCATTGACACGCTCGAGGGGCACCCGGGGTACCCCTCGATGTGTAAATAGTTTCAATTTCTACTATAGCCGAGTACATCTACCTGGCCGAGCGGTGTGCAAAACGGACAGGACGGAAGAGAGATAGATGTCGCCCTTGGTCGGGCCGCACTACCGTTGCATTCGGCAGTGGCAGCGTGGCATCGTGAGATGCCACGGCGGAACACGTAGACCAGATATCACTTATCCTTTGTTGTGGTTAACGATGATATTTTCCGGGAGACGGCGGGGCGACAGGGGCAGATGAGCGGGATTTAAGCGTCCGCGAGACCCCGTATCGTGTGACATGAGATTGCACGAATACCAGGCGAAGCAGGTCTTCGCCGACGCCGGGATTCCGACCCCGGCATCGACGCTGGCCGAGACCGTCGACGACGCGGTCGCGGCCGCGGAGGACATCGGCTATCCGGTCGCGATCAAGGCGCAGGTCCACGTCGGTGGCCGGGGCAAGGCCGGCGGCATCAAGCTCGCGGAGGACGCCGAGGAGGCCCGCGAGTACGCCGACGACATCCTCGGTATGGACCTCAAGGGCTACGAGGTCGACCGCGTGCTCGTCGAGGAGGCCGTCGACTTCGAGAACGAGCTGTACGTGGGCGTCACCATGGACCGCGGCGAGGGCGAGCCCGTAGCCATGGTCTCGACCCGCGGCGGCGTCAACATCGAGGAGGTCGCCGAGGAGGACCCCGACGCCATCGCGCGCGAGCACATCGACCCCGCGTTCGGCATGCACCCCTACCAGGCCCGCAAGGTCGTCTACGAGGCCGGCGTCGACCGCGCCGTGGCCAACGACGTCGCGAGCGTCCTGCAGACGCTCTACCAGATCTGGGACGACCGCGACGGCTCCGACGCCGAAATCAACCCCCTGATGATCACGGCCGACGACGAGGTCGTCGCGGCCGACGCCGTCTTCAACGTCGACTCCGACGCCCTCTTCCGCCAGCCCGAGATCCAGGAGATGGAGGAGGAGGCCAGCGGCGGCGACGAACTCGAGCAGAAGGCCGACGAGTACGGCTTCGACTACGTCCGACTCGACGGCAACGTCGGCATCATCGGCAACGGCGCGGGCCTCGTCATGACGACGCTGGACCTCGTCGACCACTTCGGCGGCTCCCCTGCCAACTTCCTCGACGTCGGGGGCGGCGCCAAGGCCCAGCGCATCGCGAACGCGCTGGACATGGTGTTCTCCGACGACAACGTCGACTCCGTCGTCTTCAACATCTTCGGTGGGATCACCCGCGGCGACGAGGTCGCGGAAGGTATCAACCAGGCGCTGGAGCAGTTCGACGAGATCCCCAAGCCCGTCACCGTCCGCCTGGCCGGCACGAACGCCGAGGAAGGAATGGAGATTCTCAACGAGGACCTGGTCACGGTCGAGCACACGCTGGAGGACGCCGTCCAGCGTGCAGTGGAGTACGCACAGGAGGTGGATGCATGAGCGTTCTAGTCGACGAAGACACGCGCGTCGTGGTGCAGGGTATCACCGGCGGTGAGGGCAAGTTCCACACCGAGCAGATGCTGGAGTACGGGACCAACGTGGTCGCCGGCGCAGTGCCGGGCCGCGGCGGCCAGGAAGTGGCCGGCGTCCCGGTCTACGACACGGTCCACGAGGCCGCCCGCGAGGAGGACGCCAACGCCTCCGTCGTGTTCGTCCCGCCGGCGTTCGCGGGCGACGCGCTGTTCGAGGCGCTGGACTCCCCGGTCGACCTCGTCGTGGCCATCACCGAGGGCATCCCGACCCAGGACATGGCCCGCGTCAAGCGCAAGCTGCGGGAGACCGACACGCACCTCGTCGGCCCGAACTGCCCGGGCGTCATCACGCCGGGCGTCGCCAAGCTGGGCATCCTGCCAGGCAACATCTTCTCCGAGGGCGACGTCGGCCTCGTCTCCCGCTCGGGCACGCTGACCTACCAGGTCGTCGACGACCTGACCTCGCGGGGCATCGGCCAGACCACCGCCATCGGCATCGGCGGCGACCCGATCATCGGCACGTCGTTCATCGACGCCCTGGAGCTGTTCGAGAACGACCCCGACACGAAGGCGGTCGTCATGTGCGGCGAGATCGGCGGCGAGGACGAGGAGAACGCCGCCCAGTACATCGCCGAGCACATGGACACGCCCGTCGCCGGCTTCATCGCCGGCCGCACCGCCCCGCCGGGCAAGCGCATGGGCCACGCCGGCGCCATCGTCTCCGGCTCCGGAACCGGCACCGCCGAGTCGAAGATCGACGCCCTCAACGACGCCGGCGTCCCCGTGGGCGACACGCCCGAAGAGGTCGCCGAGCACGTCGAGGACCTGCTGTAACCGGTAGCTGACCGGTACTCCGCGGCAGGGCCGCGATAGTACCGTTCTCAGTTTCCGAAATCGGACGCTGACTGCGGCCGGCGGTCCCGATCCGTGACGAACGCTACCGTATCGCAATCGGTCGATTACGGGCGACACGACCGCCGTGAACGTTCCGATGTAGCTTTATGCCGGGAAGCGGAAGCTTCGAATATGCCCCACACCTGTCGGAACTGCAAGCGGACCTTCAGCACGGAACTCGAACTCGAACTCCACCGCGACACGTGCTCGGCCGGCGAGCTCATCTGCGACGACTGCGGCGAGCGGTTCGCCGAGCGAACGGCCACCACGGACGGCTGGCACTATCGATGCCCGAACGAGGACTGCGACGGCGAGGGCATCGGCGACGACATCCACCGCATCGACGACATCCGCGTAGAGACGAACTGACAGAGCGACGTGTCGCTCACCGAACGAGGACCGCAGATCGGCCAGTCGTCCCGGTCGTCCGTACCGGCAGGACGCGCTTCCCGCTCGTCCCCGGCAGGTGTCGATTCTCGTCGTGCCGACTCTCATCACGCCCGTTTTCGACGCTCTCCGGCGGTCGCTGATCGCTCTCCTCACGGTGGTCCCGTCGACGAGCACGTCCGGCCGCCGCGCGCGGTCGGCCCCCGAGGCCGGCGATATCACTGTTAATAAACGGGGACCAGCTATACGGAGGTCGGCACGTAACGGGCGAGAAGATGATCGAAGCGCGGGACGTACGCAAGGAGTACGGCGAGTTCGTCGCCGTGGCGGGCAGCACCTTCTCGGTGGAGCGTGGCGAGGTGTTCGGCGTCATCGGCCCGAACGGAGCGGGCAAGACGACGACGCTGAAGATGCTCGCCGGGCTGATCGAACCGACCGGGGGCGAGGTGTCCGTCGCCGGGTACGACGCCGGCGAGACGGAGATGCGCCGGCGGCTGGGATTCCTGCCCGAGGAGTCGCCCCTCTACGAGGAGATGACGCCCGTCTCTTACCTCTCTTTCTTCGCCGACCTCTACGACGTCCCCGACGACGTCGCCCGCGAGCGCATGCACGAGACGCTGGACGAACTGGACCTCCAGCACCGCGAGCGGAAACTGGGGGACATGTCCAAGGGGATGAAGCGGAAGGTGGCCATCGCGCGCTCGCTGATCAACGATCCCGACGTGCTGATCTACGACGAACCGGCCAGCGGGCTGGACCCGCTGACGACCAACTACGTCATCGACTTCACCGAGCAACTGGCCGAGGAGGGCAAGACCATCGTCTTCTCGGCGCACAACCTCTATCACGTCGAGTCCATCTGCGACCGCGTCGCCATCATGAACGAGGGGCGAATCGTCGCTCGCGGCGACCTCGACGAGTTACAGGACGAGTACGGCGACCGCCGCTACCACGTGTACACGACCGTCGAGGTGCCCGAGGCGGTCAGCGAGAACGGAACCTGGCGGCGGGTCGTCGAGTCGATGGACGGCGTGGAGGCGACCCGCGAGGCAGCGGCCGGGAACGGCGGCGAGGTGGTCGACATCCGCACCGAGGAGTCGAGCCTCGAGGAGGTCTTCCTGAACGTCGCCGACGACGAGACGCCGGGAACTCGATACGTCGAGGAGGCCTGAATGAACCCGCGGAAGCTCCTGCGGATCGCGAAGTGGGAGGTGACGAAGAACGCCGGAGGCGTCGACCGCCGGACCGTCGCCGTCACCGTCGTCGCCGTCCTAGCGATGGCGCTCGTCGGCGCGGTGGCCGCCGCCGGCGGCACCGGGATGGACAGTGGCATCTACCGCGTGGGCGTCGCCGAGAACAGCCCCTACTACGGCCCCGCGAAGGAGGACCCGTCGTTCGTCGTCCAGGAACCGGACCCCGCGGCGGTCCGGCGGGGCGAGCAGGACCTGCTCTTCCGGAACGGCGGCCTCGCGAACCGGCCCGTCACGGACAAGCAGCGCGCCGCGCTGACGGCCTTCCGCGAGAGCGTCCAGGGGTACAACGAACGGCGGATGGCGGCGGCGGCCGAATCGGGCAACCGGACCGCGGCGTACCCCGTCTCGGTGACCCTGGTCTACGAGGAACAGAGCGGCGTCACGGTGCGCTCGGGAAGCGGTGGGTCCGGTGACGGCGGCAGCGACGACGAGAGCACGGCCAGCGGTAGCGACGGGGGCGACGGCAGCACTGGATCGGACGGCGGCAACGATGGATCCGGCGACGGCAGCGGTGGTAGCGGTACGGTCAGCGGAAGCGGCGGGTCGGGCGACGCGGCGGGCGGCCTCAGCGACTTCGGGGCCGGCCTCACCGGCGGCGACACGTCGGGGACGCCGGGGGACATCTCGCCGCCGTTCCCCTTCGAGTCGCTCGTGCTGGCCTTCCTCTTCGTCGTCCCGCTGAACTTCGTCATCCAGGCCTACGGGAGTTCGATGCTCTCCGAGCGGCTGAATCGCCGCGGCGAACTGCTGCTGGTGGCTCCGGTGACCCGTACCGACATCGTGGCGGGGAAGACGCTACCGTACTTCGCCGGCGCGATGGGCGTCGTGGCGGCAATCACGCTGGCGCTGCGGGCGAGCGGGCTCGCCGCGGGCGGGAGCCGCGTCGCGGTGCTGGCGATGGCACCGCTGGCGCTGCTCTTCCTCGCGGCGACGTTCTGCGGCGCCATGTTCGCCCGCTCGTTCAAGGAACTGACTTTCGTCACGGTGACGGTCACCGTCGCGCTGACGAGCTACGCGTTCGTCCCGGCCATCTTCACGGACGTGACGCCCATCGCGCTGATATCCCCGCTGACGGTCGTCGTCCGGGACCTCCAGGGCGAGGCCGTCGGACTGGGCGGCGCCCTGTTCTCGACGCTGCCGCCGACGCTGACGGCCGTGGCGCTGTTCGGACTGGGCGCCGGCCTCTACCGCGAGGAGGACATGTTCACCCAGCGGCCCGTCCCGCTGAAGGTGCTCGACGCGCTCTCCGGCCGGATCGCGTCGAAGCGGAGCGCGGCGACGCTCTCGGTGATCCTGCTGCCGTTCGTCTTCGTCGCGGAGCTGGTCGCCGTCGCCTTCCTCTTCGCGCTGGGGGAAATCTCAGTCGTGCTCGTGCTGCTCCCGGTCGTGGTGATCGAGGAGGTCGCCAAGAGCCTCCACCTGTACGCGGGCTTCGAGAGCGGGCGCTACGACCGCTCACTCCGGACGGCCCTCGTCGTCGGCGCGCTGTCCGGCCTGGGCTTTTTCGTCGCCGAGAAGTTCGTCGCCGTCGCGCAGGTGGTCGGTCTCCAGGAGATCGACGCCGGCCGGGCGGCGCTGGCGACCGGCCTGGTACCGTCGGACCTGAACCCGCTGTTGATCGCCGGCCTCCTGCTGGCCCCGCTAGTCCTGCACGTCGCGACGGCCGCCGTCTCGGCGCTTGGCGCGCGGCGGGACCGCCGCGCCTACACCGCCGCGCTCGGGGTAGCGATGGCGGTTCACTTCGCCTACAACTACACGGTGGTGGTCACCCTTGGCTGATCCGCGCCTGGCGATCGCGCGTCGGGACCTCGCCGGCCTGCGGCGCGAGAAGACCATCGTCCTCGCACTGCTGATCCAGCTGTTCGTGGCGGCCTTCTCCTCGTTCCTCGTGGTCGGGCTGACCTCGATGTACGACCCCTCGTCGGTGGAGTCGGGCGGGGTCGAGATGGCCGTCACGGGGGACGCGCGGGACGAACTCCTCGCGGCCGCCGAACGCCACGACTCCGTCGAGGCCGTCCCGGTCGAGGACGCCGACGCGGCGCGGACGGCCTTCCAGTCGGGGCGCGTCCACGCGATACTGGCGGGTTCCTACGCCGACGCCTCAGATGGTGGCAGACGAATACTGCAGGTCCGAGCGACGGCACCGGAGGGGAGCATCCGCACGACGCTCGTGGTCGTCCAGGTTCGGCAGGTGCTGCAGACGCTGGAGCGCCAGGAGCGGTTCGAGCGCGTCGACCACCTCGGGACCTCGCCGGTTCCGTTGCCGCCGGAGAGCGACGGCAGCCCGTACTTCGGGTTCACCTACACCGTCCTCCTCCCGCTGTTGCTCTTCCTGCCGCCCTTTATCAGCGGCTCCGTGGCGGTCGACGCGGTGACCGAGGAGATCGAGCGGGGGACCCTGGAGCTGCTGCGGGCCGCGCCGGTGTCGCTGGTGGACGTCGTCGACGGCAAGTCGCTGGCGATGGTCCTGCTCGCGCCCGCTCAGGCCGCGCTGTGGATCCTGTTGCTGCGGTTCAACGGCATCGACGTCGCCCACCCGCTCGCGCTGCTCGCGTTCGTCGCCGCTGTCGCGACGCTGACCGTGGTCATCGGCGTCGTCCTCGGCCTACGGACGGGCCGGCGGCGGCCCGCCCAGTTGCTCTACTCCGTGGGGACGCTCGTCGTCTTCGGCGGCGCCGTGGTGCTGCCGGAGCATCCGGCGACGACCGCCGCGAAGCTCGCCGTCGACAGCCCGACCGCGCTCACCTACGCCCACGTCGCCGGCTACGCCGTCGCCGCCGTCGCGCTGTACGCGCTGGCCCGGCGTTACGTCGAGCGGGTCGAACCTGAAGGCCTGTAGTCCCGGGAGAGACTGTCGTTTCGGGGACACGTCGGCGCACTTTTTTGCTCCAGCCGGCCGGCCGAGTTCGTATGGAGTACACCACCCTCGGTACGACCGGAACGAAGGTCAGCCGGATCTGCCTGGGCTGTATGAGCTTCGGCACCCCCGAATGGCGCAAGTGGGTCCTCGACGAGGAGGAGAGCCGCGAGATCATCGACCGGGCCATCGACCTGGGGATCAACTTCTTCGACACGGCCAACGTCTACTCGACGGGCGAGAGCGAGCGCGTCCTCGGGAACGCGCTCTCCGGGTACGACCGCGACGAGCAGGTCGTCGCGACCAAGGTCTACGGGGAGATGGGCGACGACCCGAACAAGCAGGGGCTCTCGCGGAAGGCCATCGAGCAGGAACTGGACCACTCGCTGGATCGCCTCGGCATGGACACGGTCGACCTCTACCAGATCCACCGCTGGGACTACGACACGCCCATCGAGACGACGCTGCGGGCGCTCGACGACGCCGTCCGCCGCGGCGAGGTCCGCCACGTCGGGGCCTCCTCGATGTGGGCCCACCAGTTCCAGGAGGCGCTGCACGCGGCCGACGACCTCGACCTGGAGCGCTTCGAGACGATGCAGAACCACTACAACCTCGTCTACCGCGAGGAGGAACGGGAGATGCTGCCCCTCTGCGAGCGGGAGGACGTCGGCGTCGTCCCGTGGAGTCCCCTGGCGCGCGGGTACCTCACCCGGCCGCACGAGGACATCGACGCCACCACCCGCGGCGAGACGGAAGAGCGCATCTACGACCACCCGTACCGCGAGGGCGGCGGGAAGGAGGTCAACGAGCGCGTCCAGGAACTGGCCGACGAGTACGACGCCACGATGGCCCAGATAGCCCTCGCCTGGCTGTTCCACAAGGACTGGGTCGACGCGCCCATCGTGGGCACCACGAGCGTCGAGCACCTCGAACAGGCCGTCGAGGCGCTTGACATCGACCTCGCCGAGAGCGACGTGGAGTGGCTGGAGGAGCCCTACGAGCCCGTGGAAGTCTCCGGGCACGAGTAGCGTGGTCTGAGCGAAGCGGAGACCACGTCGAAACGAACGGTGAGCGAAGCGAGCCGTGAGTAGCGAGGTCGTGAGCAAACGGCCTCGAAGCGAGCGGGAGCCGAGCGGAGCGAGGCCGAACGGCGTGAGGCCTCGTCACAGACGAACGGCGACTGCAGGGAGCCGCGAGTAGCGCGCTCGACAGCCGTCAGGGCACCCGACCGCCGGGCGTCCCGCGCTCGCTCGTCCCAGCCTGCTCGTGGGTGTGGTGGTAGAAGCGGAGCAGAGGCCGGTCGTCATCGCCACCGATCGGCTCGAAGCAGACGCGTCGGAACCGCTCGTTCTCGATCAGATTTACGGCGACGCCTTCCTCGTGGACGGAGACCGAGGCGTAGTCGCTGTTGCAGATCGGACAGTCGTCAGGTGGGTCTGACGCCGCCATCGGTCACCGCGCCCGGACCTGGTCGGCCACGCGCTGGACGGTCTGGTACTCCCCCTCGCTGTAGGCGATGAAGCGCACGTCCACCAGCGAGTCGGGCTCGTAGTCGCGGATCTCCCCGGCGACGATCTCCGCGCCCTCGGCGAGGTCGAACCCGGCGACGCCGCAGCCCAGCGCCGGGATCACCATCGACACGGCCCCGAGTTCGTCGGCGCTCTCCAGCGCGTTGCGGGTCGCGTCGCGGATGCTCTCGGCCGTCGCCTTCCCGTCGCCGTAGTGGGGCATCGCGGCGGCGTGGATCACGCGATCGGCGTCGAGGTTGTACGCGTCCGTGACCGCCACCTCGCCGAGGTCGACGGGTCCCTTCTCGACGGCCGCGTCGTTGATCTCCTGACCCGCGCCGCGGCGGAGCGCGCCGGCGACGCCCGACCCCATCTGGAGGCTCGTCCCGGCGGCGTTGACGAGCACGTCCGCCGACTGTGCGGCGATGTCGCCCTGAACGACCTCGAAGTCCATGTGCAGCGATTCGTGACGGATTCCCAAATGCTCTTCCCGGCGGGCGGAACTGAACGACAGCGGCGGAGCGTGCGGGAACGCCCCCGAAGCACGGGACGGGGATCGGATTGGGGGAGAATACTGAAACGACGGGCGACCGAAGCGGCCGTATGAACTCGGGCGTCGAACCGCTGGCGGTCGCGGTCAGCGACGTGCTGTTCTGCCACTGGCCGATCGCCGAGGACGCGGCCGAGGACGTCGTTCCGCCGTGGCTCTCGCCGGACACGCTCGCGGGGTCGGCATGGACCAGCGTCGTCGCCCTGCGGATGGACCGCTTCGACGCGTTCGGGCTGCCGGTGCGGGAGGGGCTGGAGGCCGTGAACCTGCGGACGTACGTCCGGGGGCCGTCTGGCGACCGCGGCGTCTACTTCCTCTCGCTCGACACGACGGACCGGCTGGCCGTCGAGACGGCCCGGCGACTGTTCAGGCTCCCGTATCACCGCGCGACGGTCGAGCGGTCGACCGAGGGCGGGAAGACGACTGTCCTCTCTCGACGGCGAGACGGGTCGGGCGCCGGCGTCACGGCGACGTTCTCGCCGAAGGGCGACCCCGACCCGCCGGAGGCGGACACGCTCCACTCCTTCCTGACGGAGCGGTACCGCTACTTCACGGAGGGGCCGCTCGGAACGCGGCTCGTCGGATCGGTGGGGCACGAGCCGTGGCCGCTCCAGTCGGTCGACGCGACGGTCGAGGTCGACGGGCTCCTGTCGGCGGAGGGAATCGAGACCGGCGGTGACCCGCTCTATCACTACAGTCCCGGCGTCCGGATCCGGATCGGGCCGCCGGGACCGGTCCGCTCGACGGCCGCGGGGCGTCGCCGAGACGGGGAGGTATAACCCCGGGCGGCCCGTAACCGGGTCCGATGGTCGAGGCCGCGATCGTCGATCTCGACGGGACGGTGTACCACGGCGACGAACCGCTGTCGGGGGCGAGCGAGGGCATCGACGCGCTGCGGGCCGCGGGCGCGTCGCTGCTGTTCTTCTCGAACAACCCGATCTACGACGGCGAGGACTACGTCGAACGGCTCCGGGGAATGGGGCTGGACGTCCGCCACGGCGAGGCCGTCTCGTCGGCCGACGTGACACGCGAGTACCTGGTCGAGCGTCACGCCGACGACGAGCTCTTCCTGGTGGGGACCGACGCGCTGGGCGACATGCTCCGGACGGCGGGCGTAGCGCTGACCGACGAGCCCGAGTCGGCCGACGTCCTGTTGGCCTCGTGGACGCCCGAGTTCGGCTACGACGACCTGGTCGACGCGCTCCGGGTCGCCGACGGTCACGGGACCGTACTGCTCGGCACCGACCCCGACCGGACCTTCCCGGGCAGCGAGGGCAAGCCCATCCCCGGGTCCGGCGCCGTCATCAACGCCGTCGCCGGCGTGCTGGAGCGGGAGCCTGACCGCGTGCTGGGCAAGCCCTCGGAGGAGGCGCTCGCGGCGGCGCTGGAGCGACTCGACGTCCCCGCCGAGGACGTCCTCGTCGTCGGCGACCGACTGGACACCGACATCGCCATGGGTGAGCGGGCGGGCATGGAGACGGCCGTCGTGCTGACCGGCGTCACCAACAGGGCGGACGTCGAGGCCAGCGACGTCTCCCCCGACCACGTCCTCGACTCCCTGGCCGACGTCGGCCGACTCATCAACTGACCGTCTATTTTATCGTGGCAGGCGACGTAGCTCCCGACGCGCGCTACGCGCGGTGTTCCCAATGGGCAAGGACATACTCATGATCGTCGGCGACTTCGGCGAGGACTACGAGATAATGGTGCCGTTTCAGGCGCTGCAAGCGGTCGGGCACGACGTCGATGCGGTGTGCCCCGAGAAGGAGGCGGGCGACTCGATCAAGACCGCCATCCACGACTTCCGCGGGGACCAGACCTACGTGGAGGAGCGAGGACACGACTTCGAGCTGAACGCGACCATGGACGACGTGGACCCGGCGGAGTACGACGCGCTCGTCGTCCCCGGCGGCCGGGCGCCGGAGTACCTCCGGACCTACGACGAGGTGCTCGACGCGGTCCGACACTTCTTCGAGGAGGACAAGCCCGTGGCGGCGCTGTGTCACGGGCCGCAGATCCTCGCGGCAGCGGACGTCCTCGACGGCTACGAGATGACCGCCTACCCGGCCGTCCGCGCCGAGTGCGAGGCCGCCGGCTGCTCGTGGGTCGACGAGGTCACGCGAGACGGCAACCTCGTCACCGGGCAGGCGTGGCCCGACCACTCCGAGTGGATCGCCGAGTTCCTCGACCTCCTCGGGACGGAGGTCAGCCACGGAGAGGCGGTCGCCGCCGACGACTGACGCGAGGTTCTGACCGACGGGAAGAATCTCGGAATGTGCGAGCGGGAGCGACGTGAGGAGCGACACGCGAGCCGCGAGGGCGAGCGCTAGCGAGGCCCCTCCGAACCCTTTTTTGTGGCGGTCGGCGAACGGTGCGTATGGTCGACCGAGCGGAGCTCAGAGAGCAGTTCGTCGACGCCTTCGAGGACGCCGACTACCCCGTCTCCAGCCCGATGGATCTCGTGCCGGCGCTCCCGAACGGCCCCTCGACGACGTTCGAGTCGGGCGAGTTCTCGATGACCGCGATGGAGCTGAACACGAAGCTCTCCGGGGACTTCCCCTACGACGACGTCGACGCCTTCGTCGACGACGTCATGGACGAACTCGCCGAGCAGGACCTCGTCTAGGGCCGGCTATCGCGCCAGGACGATCACCGCGCCGACCGCGGCCAGCCCCAGTCCGAGCAGCAACTGGTTGACCAGCCAGTTGTCCGCCCGGACGATAGAGGCCGAGAACCACCGCTTCGAGAGCGGCCAGAACGGCGTGATTCCCATTGGCGTCAGCGCGTCGGCCAGCAGGTGGGAGAGGACGGCCAGCGCACCGGCGGCGAAGCCGAACCCGGACAGCGCCGCGGCGTCGTAGCCGGGAACGACGCCGGCAGCGAGGTGGCCGGCCGCGCCGACGCCGGCGCCGATCAGCCCCGCGAACGCCAGCGTGTGCGTCGGACCGCGGTGCTCGACGAACGGCAGTCGGTGGTCGCAGTCCGGCAGCGTCGCCAGCGAGACGACGACGGCGCCGCCGACGAGCGCGAGCGCCTGGTGGCCCGCCACGATCGTCGCGAACCCCACCGGCGCGTACAGCAGTAGCGCCGCCCCGAGGTGCCCGTTCCGGTACACGCTCGCGTGTCTGTCCCGTTCCGACATAAACCGTGGCATCGCTGGCGACGGGCCGCGGCCAGTGGGGCTGCGGGCCCCTCGCAGACGGACTTTTGTCGCTCCTCGCGCTAGGTCGAAACATGCAGGTCCTGGCGCGGCTGGTCGAGACGTTCGGCCCCTTCCTGATCCCGGCGACGCTGTTCGTCGTCGGGGTCGTCGGGTACGCCGTGCTGTGGCTCCTGACCGGCCGGGGCGACGACTGGACGGCCGAGGACGAGGCGGAGGGATAGCCTTTTGCGTCCCATGGCGCAAACTAGTGGTGATGCTGAGCGCGACGATGGAGGACTACCTCAAGGCCCTCTACCGGCTCCAGCGCGACGAGGAGGGGCCCGTCTCGACCTCGGCGCTGGCCGACGCGCTCGACGTCACCCCGCCGACGGCATCGAGCTCGCTGGAGAAGCTCGAGGACCGGGGATTCGTCGAGCGCGAGAAGTACGCCGGCGCGCGCCTGAGCCCCGAGGGCGAGACGGTCGCGCTCGAGGTCATCCGGCACCACCGCCTGCTGGAGACGTATCTCACGGAGTACCTCGGCTACGACTGGGCCGAAGTTCACGACGAGGCCGACCGGCTTGAACACCACATCAGCGAGGAGTTCGAGCGCCGCGTCGCCGCGGCGCTGGACGACCCGAAGGTCGACCCACACGGGGATCCCATCCCCAGCGAGACGCTCGAACCGGTCGACGAGGAACCGCCGGACACGCTCGGCGAGCACGGGGTCAGCGACGTCCTCGTCGTCGAGCGGGTCAGCGACCGCGACCCCGAAGAACTGGCCTACCTCTCCGAGCGCGGCATCGCGCCCGGGACCGAACTGACCGTCGTCGACGTCGCACCTATCGGGATGGTCACCGTTGAGGTCGACGGCGAGGAAGTGGCGCTACCGGACCGGATCGCCGGCCTGATCCACGTCCGGACCGCCGACAGGGAGGCGACCGCCTGATGGAGGGACTCGACGACACCGACCGAGAGATCCTCCGCCTGCTGCTCGAAGACGCCCGCCGCCCCTACAGCGAGATTGGCGACGCCGTCGACCTGTCGGGGCCCGCGGTCGCCGACCGCATCGACCGGCTCCGGGAACGCGGGCTCATCGAGCGGTTCACGCTCGAACTGGACCGGTCGCTGCTCCGCGAGGGCGTCCACGTGTTCGTCGCGCTCGACGTCGAGCCCGCGGCCGCCGAGCAGGTCGCGGACGCGCTGGCCGGCGTCGACGCCGTCGAACACGTCTTCCGGAGCGTCGACGCCCGGGTGACCTTCACCGCAACGGTGCCCGACGGCGACGTGACGGCGCTGCTCGGCACCCACGACCTGCTGGACGACGTCCGAGAGTACGAGGTGCGCGTCCTGGTCGACGCTGAGTGGACGCCGGGCCTCGGCGACGCGGAACTGGCCCCCGAGTGCGCCGAGTGCGGGAACTCCGTCGACGTCGAGGGAGCGTCGGCGACGCTGGACGGGGAGACCTACTACTTCTGCTGTGAGTCCTGCGAATCGCGGTTCGTCGATCAGTACGAGGAGCTCCGCGAGGGCGCGTGACCAGTTCGGGTTCCGAGACTGAGGGCGGGTTCTACGCGGGAAGTCTACGCTGGATGGTGGTATCGTCTAGTTTACCCGGCTAACGAGCGGCCTTCGCCGATCCGCTGAAAGGACAAACCGCATGAACGGTCGGGCCCTACTCCAGACCAAAATGAGTGACCGGACGGCCAGGCTGGACGTCACGGGGATGACCTGCGCGAACTGCGCAGCGACCGTCGAGGACGCGCTCGGCGACCTCGACGGGGTGACGTCGGTCGACGTCAACGCCGCGACCGACGAGTCGCAGGTCGAGTACGATTCGGAGCGCACGTCGCTCGCGGCGATATACGACGCGGTCGAGGACGCGGGGTACGGCGCGGTCTCGGCGACGACGACAGTCGCCATCACGGACCTGAGATGTGCGAACTGCGCCGAGAGCAACGAGACGGCCCTCGAGGGAACGCCCGGGGTGATCGAGGCGGAGGTCAACTACGCGACCGACGAGGCGCAGGTCCGGTACAACCCGGCCGACGCCGACCGGGCTGACCTCTACGGGACCATCGAACGGGCCGGCTACACCCCGGTCCGCGAAGAGAGCGACGACGCCGACGAGAACGAGGACGCACGCGACGTCGCCCGGCAGGAGGAGATCCGCCACCAGCGGAACCGCTTCCTGTTCGGCGCCGTCCTGTCGCTGCCCCTGCTGGCGATCATGGCCGATCACCTGCTGGACCTCGGCCTGATCGGCGACGCCGTCCTCGGGATACCCACCGAGTGGATCGCCTTCGCCCTGGCGACGCCCGTCCAGATCGCGCTGGGCAAGCCGTTCTACGAGAACTCCTACCGCGCGCTCGCGACCAACGGCCGGGCGAACATGGACGTGCTGATCATGCTGGGGTCGACGACCGCGTACGTCTTCAGCGTCGCCGTCGTCATCGGGCTGCTCCCCGCCCAGACGTACTTCGACACCGCGGCGCTGATCCTGGTGTTCATCACGCTGGGCAACTACCTCGAGGCCCGCTCGAAGGGCCAGGCCGGCGAGGCGATCCGCTCGCTGCTGGAGATGGAGGCCGAGACGGCGACGGTCGTCCGCGAGGAGGACGGCCGGACCGTCGAGGAGGAGGTCCCCCTCGAGGACGTCGAAGTCGGCGACCGGATGAAAGCCCGGCCCGGCGAGCAGATCCCGACCGACGGCGTGGTCGTCGACGGGAACAGCGCGGTCGACGAGTCGATGGTCACCGGCGAGTCCGTCCCGGTCGAGAAAGGCGAGGGCGACGAGGTGATCGGCTCGACGGTCAACCAGAACGGCGTCCTCGTGGTCGAGGCCACGCAGGTCGGCGAGGAGACGGCGATCCAGCAGCTCGTCCGCCGCGTGAAGGACGCCCAGTCGCGCCAGCCCGACATCCAGCGCGTCGCCGACCGCATCTCGGCGTACTTCGTCCCCGCGGTCATCGGCAACGCCGTCCTGTGGGGCCTGCTGTGGTGGCAGTTCCCGCAGGCGCTGGCCGGCTTCGTGAACTCCCTGCCGCTGTGGGGCCCGCTCGGCGGCGGCCCCGCCGTCGTCGGCGGGACGCTCGGCGTCGCCGAGTTCTCCATCGTCGTGTTCGCCAGCGCCGTACTGATCGCCTGCCCCTGCGCGCTGGGGCTGGCGACGCCCGCCGCGACGATGGTCGGGACCGCTATCGGCGCCCGCAACGGCGTCCTCTTCGAGGGCGGCGACGTCCTCGAACGCGTCCGCGACGTCGACGCCGTCGTCTTCGACAAGACCGGAACGCTGACTCAGGGCGAGATGGAGCTGACCGACGTCGTCCCCATCGACGCGGCCGCGGACGGAGGAGCCGTCGCTGACGGCGGCGCGCTCGAACCCCGCGAGATCACCGAGGAGTTCGTCCTCGGAGCCGCTGCGAGCGCCGAGAGCGCCAGCGAGCACCCGCTGGCACAGGCCATCGTCGAGGGCGCCCGCGAGCGCGGCGTCGACGTCGAGGAGCCCGCGGCGTTCGAGAACGTCCCCGGCAAGGGCGTCGTCGCCGAGACGAGCCACGGCGAGGTGGTCGTCGGCAACCGCGGCCTGCTGGCGGAGCGCGGTATCGACGTCGGCCCCGCCGAGGCGACGATGGACGAACTCGAGCGCGAGGGCAAGACCGCCGTGCTCGTCGCCGTCGACGGCCGCCTCGTCGGCGTGCTGGCCGACGCCGACACGGTCAAGGACTCCGCCGAGCGGGCGGTCGCGGACCTGCGTGGGCGGGGCCTCGACGTGTGGATGATCACCGGTGACAACGAGCGGACCGCCCGCGCCGTCGCCGAGCGCGTCGGCATCGACCCCGACCAGGTGAAGGCGGGGGTCCTCCCCGAGGACAAGGCCGACGCCGTCGAGGCCAGCCAGGAGGAGGGCCGCGCGATGATGGTCGGCGACGGCGTCAACGACGCCCCCGCACTGGCTACCGCGTACGTCGGCTGCGCCATCGGGAGCGGTACCGACGTAGCCATCGAGGCCGCCGACGTGACGCTGATGCGCGACGACCCCGCCGACGTGCTGAAGGCCATCCGCGTCTCCGACGCCACGCTCCGGAAGATCAAGCAGAACCTCTTCTGGGCGCTCGGCTACAACACCGTCATGATCCCGCTGGCCAGCCTGGGCCTGCTCGAACCCGTCCTGGCCGCCGCCGCGATGGCCGCCTCCAGCGTCTCCGTGCTGACCAACAGCCTCGCCTTCCGGAGCTACGAGCCCGAGGAGGACTACCGCCTGCTGGGCTTCCTGCGGCCCTGACGTGACGCGCTGCGGCCGCCGGTAGCGCGTCGGTGCGACCGCGGCCCGAGCCGGCGCGGCCGCTGGTTCCCACTTGGCTGACGCCTCTCGTCCCCGTCGACTACTGGTTCGACGTACAGAAGTCGCTATTACCGCCTATCAGGGAGCCAGTAACCATCCACGTCGACGGTGGTTGACCGCGTCCCGGCGGCAATTCCCGGCTTCGCGCGCCTTTTTCGACTTCTGACCCTAAACTGTACCGTACCATGACAGATTCTCTCGACAGACGCTCCCTTATCAAGCGCGCCGGATCGGTCGCAGTCGTCGGAGCGCTCGCCGGTTGCGGCGACGGCGGCGGGGGCGAAGACGGCGAAGACGGCGGTGCCGAGGAACCGGGGGAACCCGAGGCAAACGACACCCGTACCGGCGAGGGCACGCCGACCGAAGGGCTCGGCGTCGAGGGCGACACGACTGCGACTCCGGACGGTGGAGCGGGCAACGAGACCGAAATGGACAACGAAACGGACGTGGGAGTGGGCAACGAAACTGGCGAGGACAACGAGACTGTCTGAGAGATCACAATCTCCTCGAAACGAACCGACAGGCCGCACTTCCACCAATCCGCGTTGCTGGAGTTCAGGACTCACCGGGCACGCCGAAGCCACGTGAACGCACAGCCTGTGCTCGAAAGGTCAAGTTTCCACGATCAGGAACTCGAATGCCCCGTCTCGTCCGGTCCTCGCGTCCGCGCGTCGCAGAACGGGCGTGGCGGGACTGAGCGAAGCCGCAGGCTTCGCGAGGGTCGCCACGCCCGCGAGCGTGTTCCGAACGGACGTGAGGAACCGCGAAGCGGGCGTGGCGGGATTCGAACCACGGTCGGACGTGCTTGCTACGCTGCGCGCGACCTCCCTGCTTCGGAATCCCACCGTGCCGTTTTCACGGCTCACTTCGTTCGCCGGAAAACGGGCGTGGCGGGATTCGAACCGGAGCCAGACGGTCGGCCTCGCTCCGCTCGGCCGCTGCGACTGGCAGGGTTCGAATCCCGTTCCGGTTCAGTCACCGACTCGCTACGCTCGTCGGTTCCTTGCACGGGCGTGGCGGGATTCGAACCCGCGATCGAGGGGTTAGGAACCCCTCGCCCTGTCCGCTAGGCCACACGCCCTACCGGCCGATAGCGTGCGCCTGCGAAAAACGCTTTGCGTTCCACTGTCGGTCGGGAAAGAGTGGGAAAACCGGGGAAGGATTACCGCTCGGTCGTTTCGGTGGTCGACTCCGTGGCGTCGACGTCCGTACCGACGTCGTCGGTGGAGGCGGTACTACCGGAACCGGTGCCGCCGTCCTTGATCTCCTCGAGCTCCTGCTCGACTTCCTCGCGACCCTTCTGGAATTCACCCATTGCCTGACCCGTCGACCGGGCGAGCTTGGGGATCTTGTTTGCACCGAACAGGAGGACCGCGATCAGGAGGATGATCATCATCTCCTGGGTCCCCGGCAGTCCGATCTGAAGTACGGATACTACCATCGTAGCAGGACTTAACGTGGTGGCTATTATAGGCTTTTTGCTCAGTTGAAATAGGACGTTACCGCCCCTGAGGACTGGAGTCGGTCGAAGACGGAACGCACTTGCCCGTGCCGCCAGAATCACGGGCGTGATGCCAACGACCGGCGACGAAGCTCCGGACTTTTCGGCACCGCTCGCCAACGGCGACGTCGATTCGTTCACTCTCTCGGAGCGCCTCGACGAGGCACCGCTGGTGCTGGCCTTCTTCCCCGGCGCGTTCACCAGCGTCTGCAGCCACGAGATGAACACCTTCGACGACCGCCTCGGAGAGTTCGAGGACGCGGGCGCGTCCGTCTACGGCGTCAGCGTCGACACGCCCTTCAGCCAGAACGCGTTCCGCGACGAGCTCGACCTCTCCTTCGGCCTGATCAGCGACACCAACCGAGACGTCGTCGAGGAGTGGGACCTGACCATGGACTTCGACGAACTCGGCGTCGACAACGTCGCCAAGCGGTCGGTGTTCGTCGTCAACGGCGACGGCGAGATCACTTACTCCTGGGTCAGCGACGACCCCGGCGTCGAACCCGACTACGACGAGGTCCTCGGCGCCGTCCACGCCGAGTAGGCGAGGGCTTTTCTCGGTCGGCCGTCAACCGTGTTTCATGAGCGATAGCGCCGAGCGAGAGCAGGCTGCGGAGCGGTGGCGTGTCTACGATCCCGACGACGAGCACTCGTTCCCCGACGAGCGAGTCAACGAGGTCCTCGAGTACGTCAAAAACGACGAGCAAGTCCAGGCCTACCTGGAGGCCCAGAACGTCAACCCGGTGACCCGCAAGCGGTACAACGATCACGGGGCCAAGCACATCTCGATCGTCCGCAACCGGGCGATGTGTCTCTACGACCTCCTCAAGCGAGGCGACGTCCCGTTCAACGGCGCGAGCGACCAGGGCCTCGCCGAGGCCGACGAGGCCGTCATCGTCGCGCTGGCGGCGACCCTCCACGACATCGGCCACGTCGTCCACCGCGACGAGCACGCGTACTACTCGATCCCGCTGGCCGCCGACCTGCTCGACGAGATCCTGCCGGAGTTCTACGACGTCGCCGACGCCGTCCGGATGAAGGGCGAGGTCCTACACGCGATCCTCTGTCACCACACCTCCGAGGAGCCGCTGACCACCGAGGCCGGCGTCGTCCGGGTCTCCGACGCGCTGGACATGGAGGCCGGCCGCTCGCGGATCCCCTACCACCAGGGCGGCCGCGGCATCAACACCGTCTCCAGTCAGGCCATCGAGCGCGTCTCGCTCCAGCCCGGCGACGACCACCCCGTCCTCGTCGAGATTCGGATGACCAACGCCGCCGGCGTCTATCAGGTCGACAACCTCCTCAAGGCGAAGCTCCGGGGTTCCGGGATCGAGGACCAGGTTCGGATCGTCGCCCTCAACCTCGAGGACAACGACGAACGGATCGTCGAGCGCATCGAGCTGTGACCCCGGGGTGGATCTAAGGTCGGGATTATCGTCCTTTCAGAGGACTCTACTGCACGTTATCGCCTGAATGACTTTGACCGTATACCGCACACGTGTAGTCATGAGTGTGTCACCGGCTGACGGCCCCCGTCACTCCCCGGAGTCCGACCCCCCGGATCCGAACGAGACGAGCATCCGTACCCGCGTCGGCGACGCAGGCGCGTCGCTGTTCGACCGCGTCCGATCGGCCATCTCGAGTTTCGTGACGAGCGACGACGTCGACCCCGCCTCGGCCGCGCTCCTCGAGGAACCCCCCGGATCGCCCTCGATGGACGACTACCCCGACCGCGACTACCCGCTGACGTTCCCGGTGCGCGACCGGGTCGGGACCAACAGCCCCGACGTGGTCGCCCTCGAAACCGAGGAGGGGCTCAGGCTCTCCGTCCCCGAGAATCCCGACGCGGTCATCACGAGCGATGTCTGGACGACCGTCGATCGATGAGCGGTCCCGCGAGCGACCGACGGGGTTCGACCGCCCGGACGATGCCGTAGTCCACCCGTCCGGTTTCTAGTAGAAATTGAAACTATTTACACATCGAGGGGCACCCCGGGTGCCCTTCGGGTGTGTCAGTGCGTTCAATTTCTACTATCGCCACGGCAGTGCGTGCGAGTGTCGTCGACGCGGCGTCACAAGCCGCCGTTACCGCTCACCCCGACTCCGTCTCCCTTTCCCCTTCTCGCCTGGCACACGCTTCCGCCTACTCCCAGAATGCACCGCTTGAAATACATCGTTAGCCCCCGGTTTTGATAGCCCCTGTCGTAGTACTCCGTCTTTAAGCCCGCGTTCGAGGCTATTTAAGACGCGAAAAATCGGTCGAGACGCTGGACCTCGCGACGGAATCTGCCCTTCTGGGAAGCAATCGAGTCGAGATGGCAGGGACGCCTTTTCCGCTCCGGACAGTCGTTCGCTTCGTTCGCGACAACCGCGTAGAACGCGGCGATCGGGATTTGGACCACGCGAAGACGGTCGGCCTCGCTTCGCTCGGCCGCTGCGTCTTCTCTACTTCAAATCCATCCGTACGGCAGTTACTGCTCGCGGATTGCTCGCAATAAAATGCGGCGACCGGGATTTGAACCCGGGCCATGAGCTTGGAAGGCTCAGGTCCTACCACTAGACCATCGCCGCGCAGTGTCGCGCCGCGTTCAGCGGCATCCGTCGATTACAGGCGGTCGATTAAGGGCGTTTCCCTTCGGGACGAACGACGGCGTAGCAGTTCCCGCTGGACACCCGGGCGTCGACGACGGCCAGTCCGCCCTCCCGCAAGTCCCGCTCGAACTCCGCCGGAGCGTAGACGTGATAGTACCGGGGGACGACGTCGCCGTCCGGTAGCGTCCAGTCGATCGTCGTGTCGAATCCCCGTTCGTCGTCGGCCGACGCGTCGAATCGGTCGTGGGCCGTGCTCCAGGCGCTCACCAGCGCACGGCCGCCGGATGCGAGGACGCGCGCCAGCTCGGACAGGCTCGCGACGCGCTCGCTGTGCGTCGGGAGGTGGTGGAGCGTAGCGACGTAGACCGCAGCGTCGACCGCGCCGTCAGCGACAGGGAGCCGCGACGCGTCGCCGGCGAGCAGGTCGAACCGCGTCGCCGGATCGGCGTCCGACAGACGATCTCGGGCCTCGACGAGGAGGCCGCGGCTGGCGTCCAGTGCGAGCACGCGATCGACGGCCGCCGCGAGCGTCTCCGCGTGGCGGCCGTTTCCACAGCCGACGTCGAGCCCGACGGTCGGCCCAGATTCCGTCCCCAACTCCTCAGCGACGTCGTCGACGAACGCCTCGACTTCGGGCCAGGCGTACTCGCGGGTCTTCGAGAAGTGCGCCGCGATGGTCTCGTAGGTCCGCCGGACGTCCCCCCGCGTCGGCTGGTCGGCCATCCCGCTACTCGTCGCCGTACTTCTCGGGGTAGGCCTCGGCCAGCAGGTCCTCGCGGTCGGCCAGTCGCTCGCGGACGGGGTCGATGACCTCTGAGATGCACTCGCCCGCCGCCGGCTTGAGGTCCGCGGGGTGGAGCTCCTCGCTGACGAAGTCCGCCTCCAGGGACTCGTAGTCCTCGTAGGTGAGGTCGCCGCCGTACTCCTCGGGTCGCTCGACGACGAACGTCTCGCCGCGCTGCTCGAGGACCGGGAACACGAGGTGGTCGAGGTACTCGAGGACGCCGTTGTCCTCGACCTCGCCCATCGGGCAGTAGGCCTCCTGAATCTTCTCGACGACGGCGTCGCGGTCGTCCGTGAGGTTCACCTTCGAGGACTCGTCGGAGGCGCTCATCTTGCCGCCCGTCAGTCCCGACAGCAGCGGTGCGAACAGACAGACCGGCGCCTCGCCGCCGTGGTCGGGCAGGATCTCGCGGGAGAGCATGTAGATGCCCCGCTGGTCGACGCCGCCGTAGGCGATGTCGGCGTCCAGCGCGTCGACGTCCAGCGTCTGCATCAGCGGGTAGATGAGCCCGCCGAGGTTCGGCGACTCCGACTCGCGGACGACCTCGCTGGCGGCCCGCTGGGTCCGGGCGATGGTCGTCTCTGCGGCCATGCGGTACATCTCCAGCGTGTAGTCCTCGTCTAGCTGGAAGTCCGTTCCGCGGACGAACTCGACGTCGTCGGGGTCGGCCCCGGCCGCGTCGATCATCCCCTCGATGGCGACGCGGTAGTACTCCGACCGCGCGTCCAGCAGGTCGAAGGGGCTCTTCTCGTCGTCGAGGTGGGCGTGCAGGTCGGCGATCAGCACGGTCACGTCCACGCCCGCCTGCAGGAAGTCCGCGAGCTTCCGCATCGTCGTGAAGTGGCCGATGTGCATCTCGCCGGTCGGCGCGTAGCCGATGTACGCCGACGGGTCGTCGCCCTCGAGCAGCGTCTCCAGCTCGTCCTCGGTGACGACCTCCTCCGTGTGGCGCGTCACCAGATCGAGCCGCTCGGCGGTGTCCATACTCCCGATTCCCGCCGCCGCCGATTAAAACGTTCCTTTCCCCGAACGCGACCCCGTTCCCAGCGTCGCAGCCAGTGCGGACAACCTCGTCCTCTAGTCGTCCACTTCCGGAACATCCCCAGGCGATCAGAAGTGTACTTTCCTCCCATGACTGGAAAATTTTAAATAGAAGAGGGAGCGCAACGACTCAGGATGGAACGGTTCGTGGCCGCGATGGCGTTAGCTGTACTCGTGGCGCTCAGCGGCGTCGCTGCGGCCCAGGGCAACGCACCGCCCGAAGCCGCCGCCGGCCTCGACCAGACCGTCGTCGAGGGGGCCACCGTCTACCTCGACGCCGGCGGGTCACGCGACCCGGACGGGAATCTCACCACGTACGAGTGGGAAATTACCGGTCCAAACGGGAGTGCCGTGGCACCGAACGCTTCGGGCGAACAGACACAGTTCACGCCCGGCGGGCCCGGCGAATACGAGGTGACCCTGACTGTCACCGACGACGACGGGGCGAGCCGATCCGACGTGGCGTTCGTCAACGTCCGGGCCGCGCGGGCACCCGAAGTGAACGTCACCGGCCCGTCGACCGTGGTCGCCGGGAAGACCAGGGGCTATAACGTGTCGATGGACGCCCGTGACGGCGGACTCCGGAACGTGACGTTCTACCGCGACGGGACAGCGGAATCGACCCGAGATCTCGGTGCCCGGACGACGACGGTCGAACACGACGAGCAACTCAACGAAACCGGAACGACCGAACTCCGCGCCGTCGCCTGGGATACGTACGGTAACGTCGGTGAAGACACTCTCAGTGTGAGTCTCCGAACCGGACCAGTCCAGAATCACTGTCGACGGTCCCAACGAGACGTCCGTCGGCGTCGTGGAGCGATACGCCGTCAACGCGACGCCGGGTGATTATCCCATCGAGGAAGTGCAACTCGTTCGTGGCGACGACGAGGTACTCTCATCGTCCAGCTCGTCGGTTGAGGGGAACCTGACCTTCGCCAGTGGCGGCGAACAGGAACTCCGTGCCGAAGCCGTCGACGAATACGGGAAGACGGCCAGCGTCACAGTTGCAGTCACTGTCGACGGCGACGGTAGAGGCGGGTCCGGCGGTAACTGTGAGGGTACGTACGTGAACTTCGGCTTGGATGGTCAGGAGTGTCATAATCCAGAGGAGGACGGTATGCGGTCGGATGCTGTACTTGGGGATGTGGTGTTTCTCAACAATGGTCAAGAGGGTCTCCAAATGGGTCTAGATGGTAATAGGATTAATATGACCAATGATGAATTAGGTGAATTTACTGGTGAAGGTCCAAATGAGGATGTATTAAGTATAGATAGGTTAGAGAGCTCAATAAGCAATGCTGATGATAATACTCGAATAGAGACACCCTCGATCACCAGTTCTACAAGTGGTACTCGTACTAGTTCTGCTACAAGCAGTAATTCTAGTGATAATGACCAAGAATCATATTCTGTAAATGATAGTTCTCAATATAATGTTCAGGATAACAGGGGTAGAGTTGTAGATAGATACGCTGAATATCGGGGGCTTTCACCATGAGTGATTTGTGTACTTGGCCAGCCCTAGCTGCTATCGCATTATTGTTATTGGCGGGATGTGCTGAGCCAATTAATAATATAGATACAACCGAGCAGAATCAAGAAGAAACCCTGACTAAGACAGAGGATGTCCAATTTACCGAGAAAAGTGGAGGTTCCAACACACCCACTGAGGAGCAGACAAGATCTTCGATAAGAACCACTGAGAACGTTATTGAACACAATGGTACGACGGAGACAGCTACACAAACCAGTCCGGCAAACTGATCAAGAAAAAGAAGGTACAAAAATTTCGAACAGAACTACATAAATGCGATAAGCGACAATGTTAGCATCCATAGTTTAAAAATACACCCTAAAAATAAGTCAATGAGCCTCTCCTATATTGTAAATACTGGTGAAAATCCTACAAATAATCCAGAATTATATATTATAGTAGGGTACGCAAATGTAGCTGAGTCATACCATACTACGGATAATTCTAGTTATTTTGATGAGGACTGGTTCCAAAATACGTCAATGTAAATGCAGTCACGCCAAAAGGTGAGGTCTATCGTAGCGGATATGTGAATATGAATGGGCATATGAATTGAAACTAGGTTCGGGGTGGGATACATCTAAAGTTAATGACGGGACTGCCTATGCTCTCAAATATTATAACACCACAAAAATTGGACCAGCTCATCCTGAATACGCAGGGAGCTAATTTTATGAGGATTAGCAAATGGCGGTCGAACAAACGCTATCCAAACTGTTTTGAGTTCTCCTCACCGTCGTTCGGACGATGACTGTACGAGTTGGCGTTCTGGGGGCGACCGGTGCGGTCGGGCAGCGGCTCATCCAGCTGCTTGATCCCCATCCGGACTTCGAACTGGCGGCGCTGACGGCGAGCGAGTCGAGCGCGGGGAAGACCTACCGCGAGGCGGCCAAGTGGCGCGTCGACGCACCGATTCCGGAAGACGTCGCGGAGATGGAAGTCGCGGCGACAGATCCGGGCGAGGTGCCGAACGACGTCGACCTGATCTTCTCGTCGCTGCCGTCGAGCGTCGGCGAGCGCGTCGAGCCCGGGTTCTGCGAGGCGGGCTACGTGGTCTCGTCGAACTCCTCGAACGGTCGGATGGACGACGACATCCCGCTGACGATTCCCGAGGTCAATCCGGACCACCTGGATCTGCTGGAGGTCCAGCGCGACGAGCGCGGGTGGGACGGCGCCATGGTGAAGAACCCGAACTGCTCGACGATCACGATGGTGCCGCCGCTGAAGGCGCTGGACGACGAGTTCACGCTGACCGACGTCACGGTCTCGACGCTGCAGGCCGTCTCGGGCGCGGGCTACTCCGGCGTCTCGTCGATGGAGATCATCGACAACGCCATCCCGCACATCGGCGGCGAGGAGAAGAAGATGGAGACGGAGTCCCGGAAGCTGCTGGGTTCCTTCGACGGCGCGGAGGTCCACCACCACGAGATGGACGTCGCGGCGTCGTGTAACCGGATCCCGACGCTGGACGGCCACCTCGAGAACGTCTGGACCGACACCGAAGCGGACGTCACCGTCGAGGCGGCGGAGGAGGCGTTCCGCTCGATGACGGGCGTCGACCTGCCGTCCTCGCCCGAGCAGCTGATCAAGGTCTTCGACGAACCCGACCGTCCCCAGCCACGCCTCGACCGGAACGTCGAGGACGGCATGGGGGTCGCGACGGGCGGCGTGCAGGAGACGACCGACGGCGTCCAGTTCAACTGCCTCGCGCACAACACGATGCGCGGCGCCGCGGGCGCGTCGGTGCTGAACGGCGAGCTGCTGCTGGACCAGGGTTACCTGTAGGACCGGCGGCTTTTTCTTTCGGCGTTTCGTTCACGGTTTCAGTTCGATGGTTTCCCGAGAGACGCAAGTCCAAGTCAGCGTGGCGATCGGTACGCTCGCGCTGGCGGTCGCGGTCGACGCTTCAGGTGTTCTCTCCGTGACGCCTTGGTGGCTCGACGCGGCCTTAGCGGCCGCTGCGTACGGACTCCTCCTCGGAGGCGCGCACCTGTACCTGGCACTCAGGGGCGAGAACGACGCAGTACCGGTGGCGTCTCGGTGGCGGTTTCTGACCTACCTCGCCGCCATCCTGGTACTGGGTACTACGGCTGGACTGGCCGATAGGCTAACGGCCGTGACTGGCACACTGCGAAGCGTGATGTTCTGGGCGATGGGCGCGGTGACGGTAGCCTACTTCGTCACCGAGGGAGTCGCCGCGTACCGCGATACACGGCCCTGATCAGGAGAGGTCGATCTGGTTCCGGAGGTCGTTCCACTCGCCGGTCTCCCTGGCCTGGCGGACGTTCTCGGCGACGATGTCGGCGGTCCGCTGGTAGTACTCGGGGGTGTGGCCGGAGCAGTGGGGCGTGACGAAGACGTTCTCGAGGTTCCACAGCGGGTGGTCCTCAGGCAGGGGTTCGGGGTCGGTGACGTCGAGCTGCGCGCCCCGGATGTGGTTGCTCCGGACGGCGTCGACGAGGGCGTCGGTGTCGACGACGGGGCCGCGGGCGACGTTGACGAGGACGGCGTCGGGGCGCATCGTGCGGAGGACCGGCGCGTCGACGAGGCCCTCAGTTTCGTCGGTGAGCGGGCAGGCGAGGGCGACGTACTCCGCGTCGCGGACGGCCTCGTGAATATCGTCGAAGCCGTGGACCTCGTCGGTCGGGCCGCCCTTCTCCGGCGTGTAGCGGACGCCGACGGTGTCGACGTCGAAGCCGTCGAGGCGCTCGACGATGGACCGGCCGATAGCGCCGAGGCCGACGACGGCGACGGTCGAGCCCGCGAGTTCGTGCGAGCGCAGGTGGCGCCACTCCCGCTTCTCCTGTCGGCGGCGCGCCTCGAAGAAGCGGCGGGCGAACGCGAGGAAGGCGCCGACGACGTGCTCGGCGACGTTCGGGCCGTGGACGCCGGAGGCGGTGGTGACGGCGACGTCGCGCTCGGCGAAGGCCGAAAGCGGGAGGTGATCGTACCCGGCGTAGACACCGGCGAACAGTTCCAGATCGTCGGCGTACTCCAGAAGTTGCTCGTCGAAGACGACGCCGGTGGCGACCGGCGCGTCGCGGATGGCCGCCCGCTCCTCTGCGGGCGTCCGGGCGACCGTGATCGATTCGTCGGGGAGGCGCTCGCGGAGGGCCGCGGCGTACTCGCCGACGTCGATGCCGTGGACCTTCTGTCGGAGGACGAGGACGTCCGTCGACTCGCCGTCGTGCGTCCCGGGCATGTGGGTGGCATTCGCGGGCACGGAGAAAACGCTGATGGCGTGGACGGGCGCGATGGCGCAGGTGGCCGCGCGTCACCGTCCGAGGTCCTCGGCTGATGCCGCCATCGCCGGGCCGCAGAGAGGGGATTTTAAGCCGGAGGGCGATAGGGGAGGGGTATGGAGCGCGTTGACGTCGCGATCGTGGGCGGCGGTCCGGCCGGGAGCTCGGCGGCTCGCGCGGCCGCATCGGCCGGGGCCGACGCGGTCGTCCTCGAGAAGGGGGTGCCACGGTCCGATCGGGACGGGCTGGGCCCCGACTCGACGGACGCCGCCGGGCTGCTGGACTACTGGATCGATCTGATGGAGTTCGATCCCGACGAGTTCCCCGAGGAGGTCGTCCTCAGCGAACTCGACGGGGCGGAGTTCCTCGGTCCCGAGGAGTCGGTGCTGCTCTCGAACACGGGCATCGACGCCGAATACGAGAACTTCGGACTCACCTTCGACCGGGCGAAGTTCGACGACTGGCTCCGCGAGCGGGCAGAGGACGCCGGCGCGGAGTACCGCGTCGGCGCGAGCGTCACGGGCGTCGAGACGGACCTCTCGGGCGGCCACGAGCACGCCGTCGAGATCGCCGGCGAGGAGGACGTCGTCGCCGACTACCTGATCCTGGCGGACGGTCCCCAGCGGACGATCACGGGCCGGGTCCTCGATCGGTTCCTCTCGGACTCGTTCTCGGATCGGATGGCCTCGACGGAGGTCAACCACATCGCCTACCAGGAGCACCGCCGGATGCCCGAGGAGCTGTTCGAGCCCGAGTACATCAAGTTCTGGTGGGGGGTCATGCCGGGCCACACCGCCTACCCGTGGATCTTCCCGAACGACGACAACGTCGCGCGGATCGGGCTGACGATGCCCATCGGCCTCGACGTCGACGACTACGACGCCAGCGAGTGGGCGCTGCTGCGCGAGGACGACGACCGGATCCCCCGCGGAGCGGAGTACGTCGAGCGGCTGCTGGAGCGGGAGTTCCCGGCCTACGACCTGGAGGACTTCCCGCTAGTCGAGGACCGCGGGAAGTCCGACGGCACGGAGACGTACTCCATCTCCTCGACCCGGCCGATCGACTCGCCGACGGCGGCGGGCGTCGCCGTCGTCGGCGGCGCGATGGGGACGACCTCGGCGTTCCACGAGGGCGGCGACCACGTGGCCGTCCGGACCGGAAAGATCGCCGGCCGACTGGCTGCCGAGGACGCCCTGGGCGAGTACAACCCCCGCTGGAAGGCGGCCATCGGCGAGGAGATCCTGCGGAACGTCGCGATGGCCGACGTGGTAGAGGACTTCGGCCCGGACGACTGGGACCGGACCTTCGCGACCGTTCGGCGGATGCTGGAGGTCGACGGCTCGCAGTGGCGGCAGGGACTCGCCGCCGGCCTCCACGGGCTGAAAGTGGTCGGTTCGTACAGGTGGGCCAAGCGCGGCTACCGGAAGAACGGCCTCGCCCAGATCAGCGAGGACGAGTACTCGATCCGCTGACCACGGGGCGTTCGCCGCACCGCAAGGGCTTACTGCCGGCGACGCCTTCGAACGACTGCGTGCCTCTAGTCCCCGCCCGAGGCCCGTCTACGGGACGATGACAGCGCGGCGAACCCGGGCACGCGATAGTCGAAGTGACTGTGGTGGCCTCGCCACCCGCCCGGCACGAGGGTTTCCCGGCCGACACGGCACGCCGCCGCGGATGACGCCGGTCGTTAGTGTTTCGGGCGACATTTTCCACCGCCCTGAGACGCGTCTCTGGCGAGACGACGACGCAGACACGACGCGCTTCGAGCTCTGAGGGGCGTTCCTGGCGCGGCGACGTCTGAACAGTGGCAGCGACGCGTATCTAACTGGTCACTACCGCTAACAATCCGAGAGACGAATCACGCGACATGGAGAACGCCGGTGGCGACGAAGTGGCGACTCGCGGCGAGCGATCGCCCGTGCGAGGGACCGGCCCCGAAGCAGCGACCGTTCGCCGGGGTGCGCCGTGGTCAGGAATCGCGAGCGCGAAATCGTCCCGGAACTGACCGGACTGATTCGATCAGATGCTCCCGGGTCGCACCAGTCAGTCGGGACGCCTCGGCGACGCGGTCGAGTTCGGGCTGACCGTCGTCCGTAGCGTCAACGACCACGAGCTACGGTATCCGGCGGCGGCGTTCGCGTACTACGCGTTCGTCTCCTTTCTGCCGCTGCTGGTACTGGCGGTGGCACTCCTCGGCGAGGCGGCGACGGCGCAGCTCCAGTCGGTGACGCCGCGCCTGCTGACGCCGGCGGCCCAGGAGCTGGTCCGCGAGTCGCTGACGACGGCGTCGGGGCGGGCCGGCGCGACGGCGCTGGCCGTGCTGGCGCTTGCGTGGGCGGGCGCCAACGTGGCGGTCGACTTCCAGACTGTGGTCGAGCGCGTCGAGGGCTGGGAGGAGGTGCCGCTGACCGAGCAGCTCCGCGACGCCGTGGAGATACTGATCCTGATGGGACTGCCCGTGGCTTCGATCGTTCTCGCCGGGGCCCTGTCCATCCCGCTGGCGGAGATTCCCGGCGCGGCGTTCGGGTGGTCGTTCGCGCTGCTCGTGGCGCTGACGGTCGCCTTCCTGCCGCTGTACTACGTCTCCTCGCACGTCGTGACCTCGGCGCGCCAGGCGCTCCCGGGCGCGGTGGTCGCGGCGGTCGGCTGGACGGCCCTGCTCACCGGGATCCGATTCTACGCCGTGAACGCGACCCAGTACGCCCTCTACGGCGTCCTCAGCGGGATCATCATCGTCCTCACCGGGCTCTACATGGGCTCGCTGGTCCTGATGACCGGCGTCGTCGTCAACGCCGTCGCGGCCGACGGCGAGGCGGTGCCGGCCGAGCGATGACCGTTCCGGGCCGTCCACAGCCACGGCGGACGGCCGTCACCGCGACCGCATACCTGTTAGGAAACAAAACATTTCGGCCTCCGGGCCGTATATCGCCTATGTCACGGCCCGACGTGGACGACGTCATCCGGATGGCCGCCCGAGAGGAGAAGGAGGTCGCGTCCGACCTCCGACAGACGTTCATCTCGGGGCTCGTGTTGACCGTCCCGTTCCTGATTACGGTCCTCGTGCTGCTGTGGGCGCTGAACGCGGTAACGAACGCGCTGGCTCCGCTGGCCGACGCGATCGGCATGCTCGGGCCGTTCGACGGGCTCGGGCGGTTGATCGTCGAGTCGATCGCTGCCGGTCTCGTTCTGGGATCGATACTGCTCGTCGGTCTGGCGGCCCGGCACGGCCCCGAGACCCACGTCGGGGACCGGGTCGACGCGGTGATGGAGGACCTCCCGGGCGTCGGATCCATCTACAGCAGCGTCGAGCGGATGAGCGCCGTTCTCGTCGAGGGGGACACGGAGAGCTTTCAGGAGGTGAAACTCGTCGAGTTCCCGCACGAGGGCAGCTACGCCATCGCCTTCCTGACCGCGGACACGCCCGAGGTGATCCAGACGGTCGCCGGCCACGGGGACATGGAGACTGTCTTCGTCCCGATGGCGCCCAACCCGGTGATGGGCGGCAACCTCGTCTCGATGCCGGCCGACCGCGTCCACGACGTCGACCTCACCGTGGAGGAGGGGATGGAGGCCATCATGTCGACGGGTCTCACCCTCGACGAGGCGGCCCGGGAGGAGGCGGACCGTGCGGAGGACGCCGCCGACGGTGCAATGACGGACGGAAATACCGGGGACGGGAGGGTGTGAGAGCGTTCCGTACAGCGAGCGCCGGCCGGCGTCAGGTCTCCCGCTCGCCGGCCTCCACGGTCGTCTCCAGCCAGTTCTCCTCGGGCGGGAACGGGCAGGAGAACGTCTCGCTGAACGCACAGAACGGGGTGTACGCGAGGTTGAAGTCGAGGGTCACCTCGTCGCCGTCCGCCAGTTCTCCCTCGGGTTCCAGTTCCATGTAGCGGCCGCCCTCGTAGGTCTCCTGGCCGGTCGTCTTGTCCCGGATGGGGACGAAGACGGACTCGCTGTCGTCGGTATCCTGACGGTAGCCGTGAAGTCGCCGACGCTCGCCGTCGAGTTCGAACTCGAAGGTGACGACCCGGAGGTACCGGACCGCTCGCCCGTCGCTGGTGTCCATCTCGACAGGGTCGGGGTCGTCGTGGACGGTGACGGTCGCCGCGACGCGGTAGTCGGGGTCGGGGTCGTAGTAGTCCAGGCCGTCGAAGGCCTCGCGCTCGTCGGGCGGGATGGGCGACTGGCGGTGCTCGGCGAAGAAGCGGTCCTTCTCCCGTCGGTTCTCCCTGAGACGCTCGGCCCAGTCGTCGATGTCGTCGGCCATGGACGGAGATAGTCGGCGGGGTCGTTTCAGGCTGGCGGAGCGGGGTTCGAGGGTCTCGCCCGACGGGGACGGCCGCGACGGATAGCAAACCGTTTTTTCCGGCGGCCCCAATCACGGGTATGAACGTTCGACGGGTCGAGAACCTCGGACCGGGGGAGCGGCGGGCGCTGTTCGAACGCGACGCCGGCGTCGAGGCTGTGCGCGACGACGTGGCCGACATCGTCGGCCGCGTCCGCGAGGAGGGCGACGTCGCAGTCCGAGAGTTCGCCGAGGAGTTCGACGGCGTCACCGTGGGCAACGTCGAGATAACGGACCAGATCGAGCGGGCCTACGATGAGATAGACGACGAGACCCGCGAGGCCATCGAGGCCGCGGCGGCGAACATCCGCGAGTTCCACGAGGCCCAGCTGCCCGAGGACTGGCGCGAGGACTTCGGCGGGCGCTCGCTGGGGCGGCGCTTCCGACCCATCGAGAGCGCCGGCGTGTACGCGCCCGGCGGTACGGCGGCGTACCCCTCCAGCGCGCTGATGGGCGTCGTCCCGGCGAAGGTGGCCGGCGTCGAGCACGTCGCCGTCGCCACGCCGCCGGCCGACGAGATCAACCCCGTGACGCTGGCGGCCATCCACGCCGCCGGCGCCGACGCAGTCTACCAGATCGGCGGCGCGCAGGCCGTCGCGGCGCTGGCCTACGGGACCGAGACGGTGGACGCCGTCGACAAGGTCGTCGGGCCGGGCAACCGCTGGGTGACCGCGGCGAAGGCCGAGGTGCGCGGCGACGTGGCCATCGACTTCCTCGCCGGCCCGTCGGAGATCCTCGTCGTGGCCGACGAGACGGCCGACCCCGAGTACGTCGCGGCGGATCTGGTCGCCCAGGCCGAGCACGACGAGAACGCCTCTGTCGTCGCGGTGACAGACGACGAGGACACCGCCAAGGCCGTCGCGGCGGCCGTCGAGGAGCAGGCCAGCGGCCGGGAGCGCGAGGACGTCGTCCGCGGCGCGCTTTCCAGCGACGCCTCCGGCGTCTTCCTGGCGCGCTCGATGAGCGAGGCCGTCCTCTTCGCCGAGGAGTACGCCGCCGAGCACCTCTCGATCCAGGCCGAGAACGACGAGGACCTGCTGGAGCGGATCCCCTCTGCGGGGTCGGCGTTCCTCGGGCCCTACAGCCCGGTCGCGGCCGGCGACTACGCCAGCGGGCCGAACCACGTGCTGCCGACCGGTGGCGCAGCACGGCTCGTCGGCGGGCTCTCGGTCGACACGTTCCTCCGGTCGACGACGGTCCAGCGCGTCTCGGAGGACGGCCTGGCCGACCTCGGCGAGACGATCACCACGCTCGCGGAGGCCGAGGGACTGGAGGCCCACGCCGAGAGCGTCCGGCGGCGTCTGGACGACTGAGATGCCGAGCGGCGACGGCGTGGCCGACGCGCGGGTGCTCGACGTGCCCGCCATCCAGCGGGTCGCCCGCCGGAGCTTCCACGCCGCCTACGACGACCTGCTGGGCGAGAGCCTCGTCGACGCCGTCCTCGCCGACTGGTACGTCACCGAGCGCGTGCGCGAGCAGGTCCGCGACCCGGGCATCGCCTTCGTGGTGGCCCGACTGGGCCGGCGAGTCCGCGGGTTCGCCGACGTCGTCGACCACCCCGACGACCCCGAGGGTGCCTTCCTCTCGCGGCTGTACGTCGAACCCGGCGTCTGGGGCCAGGGCGTGGGATCGCACCTCCTGTCGACCGTCGAGGACCGCGCCGACGACCGCGAGTGGCTCGAACTGACCGTCCTCGCGGACAACGAGCGAGCGATCGAGTTCTATCGCGACCGGGGCTTTCGCGAGGTCGACACCACGACGACGCGGCTGGCCTACCACGAGATCGAGGAGCGGGTCTTCCGCGAGGAGCTGTAGTCGGCGACCTCGACCGGCAACGGGGCGGCCGAACCGGGACTGGCAAGGGGAGACGCCCGAACTGGTTCGGGCAACCGGCGTCCACGCGAACACAGTGAGCGCGGGCTCGGAAGACGAGTGGAGCGAGCAGCGGCTCGAGGGACGAGCAGAGCGAGTCCGTCGGCGTCACCGTTAACACTGCGGGTCGCCTGGGTGGACCTATGAGCGAGACAGCGGACCCCGACCCCGAGGCGGGCGCGGACGGGATCGACGTCACCGAGGCGGCCGCCGGCGAGGCGGTCGACCTCATGGACGGGGAGGACATGGACCTCGAGGAGGCGGGCCTGCGGCTGTTCGTCAAGCAGGGCGGCTGCGCCGGCCTCTCCTACGGGATGCGGTTCGAGCACGAGCCCGACGACGAGGACCGGATCTTCGAGCGCCACGAGCTGCGCGTGTTCGTCGACCCCGCGAGCCTGAACTACGTCGAGGGCTCGGTGCTGGACTTCGAGGGCGGGCTGCAGGGCGAGGGGTTCCACGTCCGGAACCCCAACGTCGAGAGCGAGTGCGGCTGCGGCGAGTCGTTCCGGACGTAGCGCCGCCGAGACGCCCGCTCTACTCCTCTAGCTCGAACGCGACGACGACCTCCGCCTGGTACTCCCGGTCCTCGACGCTGGCCAGTTCGACGCCGCGGTCCTCGACCTCCGCCCACATGAGGTTGTCCAGCGTCTCCTGGGCGCGGTCGATGGCGTCGTCGACGGCCTCCTCGAAGCTCTCCTCGCTCGTGCCGATCAGCGTGATCTTCTTGAATACCATACACGACATTGAAACGCTACGATAATTAACACTTTTGGCGGTGAGCGGTGAGGAGCGGGACGTCGCGCCGCGATCGAAGGCGGCGGCGTCAGGATCGCCAGTAGCTCGGCGTCAGGACGACGAGCACCGAGATGATTTCCAGGCGACCGATCCACATGAGGAAGACGAGATAGAACTTGGTCGCCGGCGTGAACCGCTCGTAGCTGCCCATCGGCCCGACCTCGCCGAAGCCCGGTCCGATGTTCCCCAGCGTCGCCAGCGCGACGCTGGCGGCCTCCAGCGCGGACAGCGAGAATTCGTCGACGCGCTGGGCGTCGAGGAAGATCAGGACGGTCGAGACGGCGAAGATGCCGAGGAAGATCAACACGAACGAGAACACGCCCCGGACCGTGTCCTCGTCGATCACCCGATCGCCGAAGCGAATCGGCCTGACCGCCTCGGGGTGGACCGTCGTGAACAGCTCTCGCCGGCCGGCCTTCGAGATGGCGACCCAGCGGATGATCTTGATCGACCCGGCGGCGGACCCGGCGGAGCCGCCCAGGAACATGGCGAAGAACAGCGTCACCTTCCCGAGGTCGCTCCAGGTGTTGAAGTCCATGCTGGCGTACCCGGTCGTAGTGACGATGGCGACGGTCTGGAAGACGGCCTGCCGGAGGGCGTTCTCGGCGTTACCGACGACCGCGTCGATCCGGTCGGGTACGACGTCCATCCCGACGCCGACGTACAGCATCGCGGCGACCAGCGCGGAGACGACCGCCATCGACGCGACGTACCAGCGGAACTCGGTGTTCTCGGCGAGTCGGCGCGGCCGGTTCTGGAGGACGTACCAGAACAGCGCGAAGTTGGTCCCGGCGACGATCATGAAGGGGACGACGGCCCACTGTATCGCCGGCGTGAACGCCTCGACGCTGCGTGCCTCGGGGGAGAACCCGCCCGTCGGCAGCGTCGTCAGCGCGTGAGCGACGGCGTTGTACAGCCCCATGTTCGGGGCCAGGCCGGCCAGGTGCAGCGCGTAGTAGACGGCAGCCGCGAGCAGGGTCAGCGCGGCGTAGATCTTCCACAGCGCCGCGGCGGTCTCGCGGATCCGCGGCGTGAGCTTCTCGACGTCCAGCCCCGGCGACTCCTCGCGGATCAGCTGGGCGCCACCGACCGAGAGGTCGGGCAGGATGGCGACCATGAGGACGACGATGCCCATCCCGCCGAGCCACTGGGTGAGCTGTCGCCACAGCATCATCGCGTGGCCGTGCGTGTCGACGGAGATGCTGTCCATCACCGTCGCGCCGGTGGTCGTGAACCCGGACATCGACTCGAACAGCGCGTTGGGGAACGACGCGATGCTCCCCTCACCGGCGATCAGGTACGGGAGCGTGCCGACGAGCGGGACGGCCAGCCACGAGAGCGCGACGACGAGGAAGCCCTCGCGGTGCCCCAGGTCCGGATCGGGACCCATGCGCCTGAGGACGACCCCCAGTCCGCCCGAGACCGCCATCGTCGCAAGGAATGGGACGGGCGACTCGCCGTAGAGGACGGCGAGGACCACCGGGACCGTCAACGGGACCATCAGCAGCAGGAGGAGACTGCCGACGAAGTGGAGCGCCGATCGATAATCGACGTAGGGGGAGCGACTCATGCGTCGGACGTATCGGAGAAAGCGGCTGCACGGGCCTTCATACTGTCGACTGCGGCCGTCGGCCGGGATCTCCCGTCAGTCGTCCCGCTCCGCCAGTCGCTCAGTGACCGCGCCGACTACGTCCGAGAGGTGGGCCGTGCCCCACGTCGCGACGATGACGGCGCCGACCAGGTCGAACACCAGATCGAGCATCGTGTCCTCGAGGCCGTACTGGGTCAGCACCGCCTGGCCGCCGGTCATCGACGCCAGTCCGCCCACGGCGAACTCGATGACCTCCCAGAGGACGCCGAAGGCGGCGACGAACAGCAGGACGAACACGAACACGAAGCGACGCGGGAGCTGGACCACGTCGGAGTGGCGGTCCAGTGCGCGGACCGTGATGTACCCGGCCGCGGCGACGATGGACGACGAGAGCGCGTGGGTGACGTGGTCGTACCCCGTGACCGTCCGGTAGAAGTTCTGCTCCGCGCCCGGCAGGCCGACGGTGCCCAGCGCGTGGAGCCAGACGGCGGCGGTGATCCACAGCGTCAGCGCCGGGTCCAGCGGCACGTCGTAGTCGCGCTCCAGCAGCGGCGGGAGCTGGGCGACCGCCAGCGCGATGGCCGTGTTGAGGACGATACCGAAGTTCCCTCGTTCCAGACCGATGAACAGCATCCCGACCAGCGACAGCTCCATGACGTACGTGATCCGGACCTGCCACTCCGGGCCGATCCCGAGCCGGTCGCGGACTCTCACGACCGCACCTCCGGGACCTCGGTGGGGACCCGATCGCTCGGGTGGGCGTACCGGCGGACGTACAGCGTGAACACCAGACCGGCGACGACCCCGGCGGCGGTCGAGGCGACGAACTCCCACATGAGCGCCGTCTTGATGGCGTGTTCGCTCAGTTCGGGATCGAGCATAAACGTCGTCCCCAGCAACTGATCGATGCCCCACCTGGCGACCGCCCAGACGCCGGCGGCAGCCGTCGTCGCCACGACGACGAAGACGACGGCGAACGAGTCCGACATCCGCACGGTCGTGAACACGTGCAGTTCGACGGCGATGATCAGCGCCACCGCCGCGACGGCGAGGTACGTGGCGATCTGTCCCATCATGTCCACCCGGGTCACGGCTCCGCCCAGCACCGGCAGCGCCGCCAGCGCGGTCACCTCCCAGGGGAGCATCGCCAGCGGCTCCCGCAGCGCGACCGGCGGCAGGACGGCCAGTCCGGCGACGACGAGCGCGAAACCAGCCCACAGCACGTCCCCCCGGTAGATGCTGGTCCCGGCGGCGACGGCTACGAGGGCGATCAGCGCCCACGAGAGCGCGGCGTTGGTCCGCGCACCCCGCATGAGGTCCCCGATCTCGCGACTCATGGCGAATTCGTTGCGGTTCGACCGCCGAAAGCTTACCGGGACGGTGGGGGACGCGACCGCCGCGGACAGGTCAGCCCACGGCGAGGTGCGCCGCGAAGTACGCGGCCCACGCGACGGTGACCGTCGCCAGCCCGGTCGCGGCGGTCCGCCGCCAGTGGAGTTTCCAGTACGAGTGGGGCGTCAGGCCGACGACGCCGACGGCGATGACGGTGAACACGAAGTGGTACGACGTCCCCAGCGTCGGCGCGGGGAGCAGCAGCGCGGCGGCGCCGTACCCGACGCCGAGCAGTGCCCGGCGGTCGATGTGCTCGCGGAGCCGCCACTCCGTGAGCCAGAAGTAGACCGCGAGCGCCAGCCACACCGTCGTCAGTTCGATCGCGAAGGCGGCCAGCAGGTGTAGCGTCGGGTCCGGATGGAGGACGATCCGCTCCGCGACGAGCGTCGCGTCCAGCGGGTAGAGAAAGCCCGGCGGCTCGCCGGTGAACAGGTCGCCGAAGGGGTGCGTGACGGTTCCGACGAGGCCCGTCGCGAGCACGGTCGTCGGCGAGCGTCCGAGCCGGCGGGCGAACAGCGCGATGCCGATTCCGCCGGCGGCGTAGACGGCGGTGATCACTCCGGCCAGCCCGCCGCTGCGCAGGGCCACTGCCGCGGCGAGCCCCCCGATCAGCAGGCAGCCGAGCACGGCCTGGCGGGCCCTGACCCGCGACGTCGTCTCGACGTCCCCGAACGCGTGGATCGGCGCAGACGCGGCGTGCCAGAGAGCGACGCCGGCCACCACGGCCGCGCTGACCGGCAGGGAGTGTGTCGGACCGCGGTGGACGACGTTGCCCGTCTCCCAGAAGGCCGCCGCGGCGTCGAAGGCGCCGGAGACGCCTCCGAGCAGCCCCACCGGGCCATAGAGGATGTCGAGGTCGGGCAGGGTCGCGAAGAGACCGGCCAGCAGGCCGGCGTACAGCGCCGCACGCCGGTCGCTGCCCAGCCACCGCGCTCCCGCCGCGACGAGCGCGAAGGCCAGGAGCCCGTGGCCGACGAACATAGGCCGGGCTTGGCCGGGAGAACGTATAAGGCGTTCGTGCCGGCGCTACGCGCGTCGAGCGGTATCACAGCGCCGCTCACTCGGTGGCGTCGGGGCTCCGGGTCGCTTCGTTCCCGGTCGCTCAGTCCGAAGCGTCGGTTCGCTCGGCTCCGAGGTCGTGACGGCGCCACTCCTCCTCGATGGCCGCGTTATAGTAGCAATTGAAACTATTTACACATCTCGAGTGTGTCAGTGCGTGCAATTGCTACTATAGCCCGGACGACGACGTCGCCGTCGACCCGCAGGCGGGTCCTCCGGAGTTCGATGGCCGCCACCTCGCCGGTCAGGTCGCCCGCCGTGACGGTGTCGCCGACGTCGAAGTCGGGATCCCGCAGGAGGGAGACGCCGGCGACGGCGTCGGCGATCATCCCGGAGAGGGCGTAGGAGACCCCCAGCACGAGAAAGCCCGTGGCGGTGCCGAGCAAGGCGGCGATCAGGCTCAACCCGACGAGCGAGAGGAAGAGAGCGCGGCCGCGAACCACAGGAACGCGGCGACGACCGTGGGGAGAAACTGACGGCACACCGGCGAGTCGCCCGGGAGCGCCCGGGCGAGCAACCACCGGACGACGACCATGATCGCCGTGATCGTCACCGCGGCGATGGCGAGAAAGACGAGGCCGGTCAGGACTCGCGGGACGGCGACGGCCACGTCGGCGACGAACTGTTCGACGGCGTGCTCGACGACGCCGATCCGGAGCGTGGAACCCACGAGGGCAGAACCGCCCTAAAGAGTCGGGGCGCGGACCGCCCCCGTGATCGGGGTGTAAAGATACAGCAGAGACGACGTGCGGCCGATCCGCACGGTCGGGGCGACGGGCGATCTACGGAGGAAACAAGCGATTGCCTCGGGGTCGTCCAAGACGGCGGAGCCGTCTCGTGATGACGGGAGAGCTTCGCTCTCTCGAACCACTTGACCCCGAGGCGGCTCACGACGTTCTTCGATAGACCTCGTAATCGCCGTCGTCGTCGACACCGATGACCGCCCACTCGTAGTCGGGATCGGCCAGTGCGACGGAGCGATACGTCCCCGCGGCGGCGTCCGATTGCGTTACGAAGCACCGAAAGCGTCCGTCGGTCGGGACGGCCGACGGGTCCGGGTCCGGATCGAGCTTGACGCTGACGGTGCGCCACTTGCGCTCGGCCCGGATGTCGGTGCCGTCGCGGGACACGCTGTACCCGAGATCGTCGAAGATCGACTCGGCCTGCTCGGCCAGTGATGTGGTAACGGCCCCCATCTGAGAGAGTTTACCACACGCCACATCTTAAGCGTTTCCACGTTGAACGACAGTGATACTTCTGCGCCGGATCGAGCGGTCGCGTCACGGAACCGACCGGCCGGCGGCGTCACGGGCGACCAGCGGTCCCGATTGTGGTCAGCCCGCGACCGTCGCGCTCACTCGTGGGCGGCGTCCCACTCGTCGGGCTTGCGGACGTTGCTGCACTCGTTGCACTGGATCCGGCCCATCGCGTCCATGGCGTTGTTGAACGTCTCGCAGTTACCGCAGAAGTATCCCCACCGGGCGTCCCGCTCGGGGTCGGAGTAGACGACGAAGAAGGGTCCCTTCGAACCGCGTTCCCGTCGCTCTCGATCCACGTACAGCTCCCGGCCGTCCGGTCCGTCGCGTCGCTCCATGTTCCTCCGTGGTCGTCCGAGCGGTTTACCAATTTGGACCGGCGCGCGTTCTGCCGGCGCTCTCGGTGTGCTCGCTCGCGGGCCGAGAGTATTAGTCGCGCCCGGTCCTTCGTCCGGTGAATGCCGCCCACGCTGCTCCACTACTCCGACGTGGAGAACGCCTACGACGACCCCGACAGGATCGGACGCCTCGCCGGCCGACTGCGTGGCCTGCGCGACGGGACCGCGGTAGTCTGTGGCACCGGCGACAACACGGCCCCGGGCGTGCTCTCGCTGGTGACCGAGGGCCGACAGGCGCTGCCCTTCTTCGAGGCCGTCGGGACGGACTTCGAGACGTTCGGGAACCACGACTTCGATCACGGGATCGACGCGACCGCCGCCGTCGTACGGGACTCTCCGCAGACGTGGCTGACGGCCAACGTCGAACAGGACGGGGTTCGGCCGAGCGGAGCGAGGTCGGGCTCGAGCGATGAACGAAGTGAGCCGCCCGGCGTCCCGTCGAACGAGGTGAAGCGGGGCTCGGGAGTCGAGCGGAGCGACCCTCCCGGCGAGCGGTTCCTCCCCGAGGAGACCGTCTCGGTCGCGGTCCGTGAAGTGGACGGCCGACGGCTCGGCTTCGTCGGCGTCACCACGCGAAGCGCCCGGTACAATCCCGGCGCCGGGCCGCTCTCCTTCGAGGACCCCGTCCCGGCCGTCCGGGAGGGCGTCGCGACTCTCCGCGAACGCGAGGTCGACGACGTGGTGGTCCTCGCGCACCTCGGCCGCGAGGACGAGCACCTGGCGCGCGAGACGGACGTCGACGTGGTCCTGGGCGGGCACGTCCACGACGTGACCGCGGAGCGGATCGACGGGACCGTCCTGACGCGGCCGGGCGTCAACGGCGAGGTCGTCTTCGCGGTCGAACTGGGCGAGACAGTGCGCGCCCGCCGGTACTCCATCGACGACGCGCCCGTCTACGAGCCCGTGGCCGAAGCGCTCCGGGATCGCCTCGTCGCCGCGGACCTCGACGAGGTCGTCGCGCACGTCGCGGATCCCATCGAACGCTCCGACGAACTGATCGCCGCCGGCGAGACGCGCGTCGGCAACCTCGTGGCCGACGCCTACCGGTGGTCCTCTGGTGCCGACGTCGGGCTCCAGAACAGCGGCGGGATCCGGACCGGACCGCCGCTCGGCGGCGACGTCACCGTCGCCGACCTGGTCTCCGTCGTCCCCTTCGAGGAGGAACTGGCGCTGCTTTCGGTGACCGGGGCGGAGCTACGACGGGTTGTCCGCGAGGCCAGCGGCGACGTCGTCGAGGCCCTGCCCGACGGCATGTGGAACGGCCACTTCAGCGGGCTGTCCGTGGTCTGGAACGACGACGACCGCGAGATAGAGCGGCTCCGCGTGGGTGGCGAACCGGTCGACGACGACGCGACCTACACTGTCGTCACCACGGAGTACCTCCTCGGGACCGACCACGAGTACCCGACGCTGACTCCGGCCCACCACGTCGACTCCGTCGGCCGGCAGTACGACGCTCTCGCGGACTACGCCCGCTCCGAGGGGATCGATCCCGAGATCGAGGGCCGGATCGTCCGTCGGGGGCGCGGCGGGGAACGGGAGGGATAGCGTTCGTCGGCGAGTGCGTCCGCTCGCGGCCGAGGTCTCGGCCACCATCTGTTGGTATTGTATATACTTTCTCGACAGGAAACGACAGCAGATGGACGTGACTGGTATCTGCCGGGCAATCCCCACACCGCAAGCGGAACGATTGAGGGGGACGGGGTCGAACGCTGATCTGATGGCACTGGTTCTGGTCCCGGTCAGGTACCCCCTCTCGGAGCACTCCCGGGCGACGCTGTCGAAGGCGATCCGCGAGGCCGAGGCGCGCGACGCCGACCTGTCGGTCCTGCACGTCAACCTCTACCAGTCGAGCGAGCGGGTTCGCCGGAGCGACCTCAAGCGGGCCGTCGAGTCGGCGTTCGGCCACGTTCCGAACGCGCGCTACGTCGTCCGGTCGGGGCTGCTCGTCGAAGAGACAATCCTCGAGGAGGCCGCCTCGCAGGCCGCGGACGCGGTCGTCATCGGGCGCAAGCAGGTCAGCCGCTGGCGATCGATGGTCCGCCGGCTCGTCGACGACCCCGACGTCGAGCGCTTCCTGCGCGACGAACTGGACTGCGACGTCGTCACCGCGTCGGTCGGCGACTCCTGACTGCGGCGGACCGCGCCTGCCGCCACGGAGCGTGCGATCAGGAGTCCCCGTCGGCGTCGTCCCGGCGACGGGGGCCGTCCGGGTCGTCCGTCGGAGCGTCCGGTTGCGAATCCGCCGGTGCATCCGATCGCGGGTCTCTCGGGGCGTCGGGATTCACGTCGGTCCGGGCGTCCGACACCGCGTCGCGCCTGTCGGCCGACACCTGAAGTTCGCCGCTGGTGTCGTCGAAGAACAGGTGCGAGTGGGGGTAGGCGATCTCGACGTCCTCGTCCTGAATGGCCTCCAGGACCGACGTGTAGATCCGCGACCGGGTCGCAAGGAGCCGATACGGTTCGGTGACCCAGTAACGCAGCGTCAGCAGGATGCCGTGGTCGCCGTACTCGTCGATGTAACAGGTGGGCGCGGAGGGGTACCGCTCCGCGCCGACGCGGATGTTCGGCCCGCCCTCGATCACCCCGTCGGTCGACCGCGCGGCCGACTCGACGATCTGTCGCGCACGCGGGACGTCGCTCTCGTAGGTGACCGTGATCGACAGCGTGAGCCGCGTCCGCGGGTCCTCCGCGGAGTAGTTGATCACGTCCCGCTCGCGCATCGTCCCGTTGGGGATCACGAGGAAAGTGTTGTCCATCGTGAATATCTTCGTGTACCGGAGCGTGATGTCCTCGACGAACCCGCGCCGATCCTGGTCGACGAGTTCGATCATGTCCCCAATCTCGTAGGGCTGGTCGGCCAGCAGGAAGACGCCGCTGATGATCGACCCGACGATCGGCGCGAGGATCACGCCCAGCACCGCCGTGAACACGGTCACCGAGAGGGCGATGTCCGACAGCTCCATCCCGTAGATGCGTAGGATGGTGAGGAAGGCCAGCAGGAACACGCCGAGCTTCAACCCGCGGAGGATCGTCCGCGTGAGGCTGGGCCTGCGGTACCGCCGGGCGATCCGGCGGCCGAACAGGCGCACGAGGAGTCGCGAGACGCCGTAGGCCACGACGAGCACGAGCACGGTCGCGCCGGCCTGGATCACCGGATCCGGCACCCACTGCGGGAACAGTTCCATCGGGATCTCGGACGTCGGCGTCTCCGTCGGCGACGGTGTCGGCGTCTCCGTCGGCGACGGGGTCGCCTGCGCGACCACGTCCCGACCGACGACCGTCGGCCGCGTTCCCCGGACTGCCATGCAATGGTCGCTTCGCGCGGCGGCCTAAAGGGTTGCGTCGCGGGCCGGACTCGTCCGGGCGGGCGGATCGCCGGACGTCCGGCGGGACCGCCACGGAACGACATCTGTCATCTTCTTCGCCTATCCATCAGCAATTTTCCGACGGACGTGAAACGATACCGTGGTATAATCGAACGATTACGCAACAGACTTTTGCCCGCTCGACCGCCATCTAGAGACGATGACCAGTATCAAATACCGACCGAAGAAGGCGTCCGATCGGAGCCGACCGCCGGACACCGCCCGCCGGAAGTCGCGGCTGTTCTGCCCGGCCTGCGGGTTCGAGGGCGACGCCGAGGAGGACTGGGACCACGTGTCCGACGCGGAGGGGACGGCCTACGTCTGTCCCGACTGCGAGTCCGTCGTCGCACGGCGGTAACTACCCGTTCGAAGTCTACTTTTAGTACATCAGCGTCTCACGATTTTAGTACGTCAGCGTCTCACGATCGGTCACGACCGAGTCGAGGAGCCCGGCCGGCGTCGCGTCGTAGGCCGGGTTCGCTATCTCGAAGCTCTCGGCGGGTTCGCGCATGACCTCAGCGCTGGAGCGGAACTCGTTCTCGAAGGCGAACCCCCCTTCGATGAGCTTCGCGTGCGACCCGACGACGGTCGTCGGGACGCCGCTGTCGGCGGCCACCGCCGCGATCGGGTAGGTCCCGACGCGGTTGTACAGCGTCCCGTCGACAATGCAGTCCATCCCCACCAGCACCCTGTCGCACTCCCTGACGTAGTGGCCGGCGGCGCCGTCCACGATCAGCGTCACTTCCACGCCCTCCATCGCGGCGAGGCGACGCGTCATCCGCCGCCCCAGAAACCGCGGGCGAGCCTCGGTCACGTAGACGTCGAAGGAGGCGCCGTCGGCGACGGCCGCCTCGATGGACTGGAGGACGGTCGTCGAGTAGTCGTGGGTCAGCAGCGTCTCCTCGTCGGCGATCAGGTCGACACAGCGGTCGGCGGCCTTCCGCTTCGCCGACTCCACCTGATCGACGACGTCGTCGACCGCGTCCTCGGTCAGTTCCCTCGCCGTCTCGAGGTCCGCCGGCTCCGCCTCCCGGACCGTCTCGACGATGGCCCGCTGGGTCGTGTGCAGCGACGCGTGGGAGGGGTTGGCCCGCCGGAGCGCGTTGCTGTTGCGCTCCAGCCCGCGCAGGTACTCGTCGACCGACGGGAACTCCCGCTCCGTGAGCGTCCGCAGCGCGCGGGCGGCCTTCACAGCGACCACCGAAGAGCTGTGAGTCTGCATCTCCTCGATCTCGTCGACGGTCTCGTCGATCATGTCCGGGACTGCGAGGCGAGGCGACAAGGGCTTTCCGCCGTCCCCGACGCCGCGTTCTCCGATCCCGGCCGAACAGCATATTAAGGACCTCCCCACTATCGGAGTGCATGGCCGCCGAGCTGTCGGAGGAGACGAGAGCGCTGTCGGAGGTCGCCAGCGTCGTCATCCTCGTCGGGATGACCGTCGTCGTCACCGGCACCGTCGGCGTCCACGTCCTGGTCGTCCAGGACCAAGACACGGGGCCGCCGAACGCCAACTTCACCTACGACTACGTCGAGAGCGCGGGCACGCTCATCGTCGCCCACGAGGAGGGCGACGAGCTCCCCGCCGGGGAGGTCACGATCAACGACTCCGACCACGGGGTCGCCTGGGCGGCGCTGGCCGGCGTCAACGAATCGGCGACCGTCACCCGGGGCGACGCCGTCCCGCTCAGCGCCGGCAACGAGTGGGGCAAATCCGTCGGCGGCGACGATCAGGTCGAGGTCTACCTCGTCCGGGAGGGCAACGCGACGAAGATCGACGAGTGGGACGGGGCCTGACCGTCGACCGACTGCAGCGGGAGCGAGAGCGACGGTCCCCGGCCCGGCGGCCGCCTATCCTTTGATGTTGCAGATCGGGAACGTCCGGGCGACTCTGTCGCCGATGCCCAGCGCGTCCGAGACGCGGACCACCTCGTCGACGTCCTTGTAGACGCCGGGGGCCTCCTCCGCGATTGTGGCACCGTCCTGGGCCTTCACGTAGATCCGCTGCTGGTCGCGCAGGTCGTCCTGCACGTCGCCGCCCCAGTACTTGCTCTTGGCCTCGGTGCGGCTCATCAGCCGGCCCGCGCCGTGGGCCGTCGAGCCGAACGTCTCCGAGAGGCTGTTCTCGCCTCCCCGGAGGACGTAACTGCCCGCGCCCATGCTCCCCGGGATGATGATCGGCTGGCCCACGTCGGCGTAGGCCGGCGGCAGCTCCGGCCGACCCGCCGGGAAGGCCCGCGTCGCGCCCTTGCGGTGAACGAAGAGTTCCTTCTCTTCTCCCTCCACGTCGTGAACCTCCTTCTTCGCGATGTTGTGGGCCACGTCGTACAGCAGCTCCATCTCCATCTCGCGCCAGTCGCGGTCGAACACGTCCGCGAACACCTCGCGGGTCCGGTGCATGATCAGCTGGCGGTTGACCCACGCGAAGTTGATCGCCGCGCACATCGCCCCGTAGTACTCCTCCGCGAGGTGCGAGCCGGCCGGTGCGGCCGCCAGCTCCTTGTCCGGCAACTGGTTCAGCAGCCCCTGATGCGCCTGCTCGATGTCGCGCAGGTAGTCCGTACAGACCTGATGACCCAGTCCCCGCGACCCGCAGTGGATCAGGACGACGACCTGATCCTCGTCGAGCCCGAACTCCGCGGCCACGTCGTCGCGGTAGACGTCCGTCACGCGCTGGACCTCCAGGAAGTGGTTGCCCGAGCCCAGCGACCCGAGCTGGTTTCTCCCGCGGTCCTTCGCCTTCTGCGAGACTGCGTCCGGATCGGCGTCCGGCCGGCGGCCCTCGTCCTCGCAGTGCGCGAGGTCCGACTCAACGGCGTAGCCCTCCTCCAGCGCCCAGTCGACGCCGCGGTCCAGCACCGCCTCGACGTCGCCGTCGGAGCTGTCGTGAATCCCGCCGCCGCCCAGGCCCGAGGGGACCGCGTCGAACAGCGCGTCCACGAGTTCCTCCTCGCGCCCCTGGACGTCGTCGTAGCGGAGGTTCGTTTTTACCATTCTCACTCCGCAGTTAGAGACGACGAACCCGTCGGCGACGAAGTTGTGCGCCTCGTGTTCGACGCCGATGTCGTAGACGGGTTTCTCGCGGGCCTCCCTGATCGACGCGATTTCCGTCTCGACGGTCAGGTCGTCGCGAACTTCGACGGACTCGAGGGACTCCTCGAAGTTCGGGAAGTCGTCGCCCGGCCTCGGCCGCCCCGAACGACCGCTCCAGATACTCCGTTCGACGAACCGGCCGTTGATCTCGAACTCGTCCTTGACCTCGTCGGCTGATGCACCGCCGTCGGCCATCGTCCTCGCCTCGGTCGCGATGGACTCGCGGCGTTCGATCTCCCGCTCCTTCGTCTTGAGGTACTGGATCGCTGCGACGGCCTTCTCCCGCTTCTCCCGGTTGTACCGAAACCCGACTCGCGAGAAGAAGCGGATCAGGTTCTCAGAGTCGTTCTTGACGCCGAGTCGGAGACGAACGACGTCGCGCTCGCTGTTGGAGTCGTCGTCGAACCGCTCGATGGCATTGGTCTCGATACCGAGATCGGCGAGGAAGTCGGCCAGGTCTTTCAGGAACGACTCGCCGGCGTCGGCCGTGTCGACGGTCCGGGTCTGGGAAACCTTGGGGCAGTAGAGGTGCTTGTCGTGCTGCGGGGCGGGCGCGTTCATCTCCGCGCCGAAGTACGCGCTGTAGTAGAGCGCCTTCTGCCAGTCGGCGAGGCGCCCGAAGTACCCGGGCGTCGTGAACCCGGACGCGATCTTCTCACCGACCGGGACACCGAGCTTGCGAATCAGGAGCCGGAACGCCTTCGAGGTCGTTTCGAAGCTATGCTCGATGGTCTGGGAGGAATTGCCATCGATCTGGTGGTCGCGCTCACGGGCGTAGACCTTCGACGGTTTGAATCCGACGGCGCGAACGTCCTCGCGGACCGTTTCGAGGTCTTCAGGTTCGCCGTAGAACCAGACCTGTCCCTCGCCGCCGAACGAGCCGTCACCTGTGAAGAATCCGAGGATCTTCAGCAGGTGGTTGAACGCCTCGTCGGTGGTTCGCAGCGGGAGGAGGTCCCGTTCCTCGAGAACGCGCTGGATCTGCCAGTTGTACTCCGAGAAGTCCTCCTCGGTGAGGAGCGTCGCCTCCTCCGGTCGTTCGTCCTCGATCCCCTCGAAAGGCTGGACGAACACCGAGTCGCCGGGCTTCAGGTCCGCGAGGTCGACCATCCCGTCAGGCGTCAGGAAGGAGTGATCGGCCGTGGCCTCGATCCGCTCGCCCGTCGCGGTTTCGACCTCGTAGACCGTCTTCTCGCCAGACTCTGTGAACAGCCGGATCCCAGAGGGAACGAAGTCGTCGCCGGCGACCATCGCTTCCTCGTCCTCAAAGCGGGCTCGGAGCGATTCGATCGGCGCTCGGCGGCCGAACGACAGGCGGACATTAGCGTCGCCCGGAAGGCAGTTGATGTCGTAGCCGACCGCTCCGGGCGAAATACAGCCGTTTCGGGCGTCGATGCCGGCCACCCCGCCGACGGGGAAGCCGTACCCCTGGTGGCCGTCGGGCATGCAGAGGGCGTGCTTCTGCACCCCGGGGAGGTGCGTGGCGTTGCGCAGCTGCTGGAGGGTCTCGTCCTCGCTGATCTCGTCGAGCAGCGCCTCGCTGGCGAGGACGCGCGCCGGCGCGTTCATCGCCCCTTCCTGGGGGATCTCCCACACGTAGTCCCTGACCTTCTCCAGGGTGAACTCGCCCGCGTCGTAGGTGGTCATACGGGAGGCTCCGGGCGGAACGGTCAAATGTGGTGCGGTGTCTGGCGGAAACACCGCTCGCAGGGCGTCAGTCGTCCGCCGGGACGACGTCCCGGTCCCCCGCGGGCGCGTCGCCGAGCCAGCGGTCCAGCGAGAGCGGGCCGGCGCCGAGCGTGAACACGGCGGAGGCCATCCCGAAGAGGGTGACGTGCGCGAGCACGGGGTCGTCGGGGAGGCCGAACAGCGTCGTCGTGAACAGCAGGAAGGCGACGGCGGCGCCGAAGCGGGTGAGCAGGCCGGCGATCAGGAAGAGGCCGACGACGGCCTCCAGCAGGCCCGCGCCGAGCACCCACATCCCGGCGTCGACGGGGATCACCGCGGTCAGATCGTACTTCTCGACGACCCGCAGCGAGCGGCCCGGGTCGCCGAGCTTCTGGACCACGCCGAGGTAGACGAAGGTGACGCCCATCCCGACGCGCAGGACGGTCGGGACGACGGCGCGGTAGGGATCCGTCCGCTCGTCGAGCCACCGCTTGAGGTAGTGGACGCGGTCGACGCGGCCGTACACCGTCCCCTCCGTGGCGGCGACGCGCTGGAGGATGTCGTCGGCGCTGGGGCGGCCGCCGCCGACGATCAGCAGCGCGAGGAAGCCGGGGACGTACTCCATCGCCAGGACGACGCCGGGGTCGAGGACCAGCGCACCCGCGTACAGCGCCAGACCGGCGAGCGTGACGACCCGCGTCGCGAGGCCAAAGAGGATGAAGAAGCCGACGGCGATCAGCGTCAGGCGGAGCAGCGGGTTGGTCGACGGGTCGAACGAGACGGTCGGCGCGAACAGGTAGCCCTGGAAGCCCGCGCCGACCAGCGGGAGCCCGAGGCTCAGCCGGAGCATCCACGGGATCAGGTCGTCGTAGCTCGCCAGGGCCTCCCGGAGTACCGCGAGGTCGGTGAGCGTCGGCCTGTAGCGGAGGTAGGCCGCGAGCGCGGCGACGCTGACGGCGGTCGCGCCGGCGAACAGCGCGGCGTTGACCGGGTCCGACAGCACCTCGCGGACGAACGCCACTGCGTCGACGGTCCGGCCGACCGGGTCGGTCACGTAGTCCACGTGCGCGAGCGCGGGGCGCGCGAGCAGCGGGAGACAGAGCGCCGCGACGACGGTAGCGAGCGTTCGTCTGACCATGGCCGCGCTAGGAACCAGGGGTACCTGAACCTGGCCGTTTGGGAACGAACGAGCCGTCGAATCGCCCTGAACGAGACAGTCGGGCGGGCCCGCCGACCGTCGGGGACCGCCCGGTGCCGGTGGAATTATAGTCACCTACGGCCTAAACGCGGATAGTGAGCGTCAACGTCGAATCGCGGATCGTCGAGCGGGGCGACGACGACTACGTGGACGCCGCCTGGCAACTCAAGGAGCGGATCCGCGAGGAGGAAGGCGTCCTCCGACAGCGGCGGGGTTTCTTCCGGAGCGCCTACCGGCGATCGAAGGTCTACGTCTACGTCGACCGCTCCAAGGACCGGCTCGTCGGTTTCGCGGCCGTGCGGAACGACGGCTACGTCCTCTTTCTGGCCGTCGACCGGGACTACCGCGGCCACGGGTTCGGCAAGCGGCTGATCGCCCGCGTGGCGGACGACTACGGGTCGGTCACATGCCACGCTCGTGCGACCAACGAGTCGGCCATCGGCTTCTACGAGCACCTCGGGTTCGAGGTGCGCCGTCGCATCGACAACTACTACGAGGACGGCGGCGACGCCCTCTACCTCAAACTCGGCGACGACACCATCCGCGACAAGCTCTCGAAGTTCCTGCGGTAGCGCAACGCCTTTATCGACCCGCCGGAAACACCGGGCCGATGGACGAGCGCACCCGGGCGTACCTGCGCGGTCGGTTCGGCGACTACTACCGCCGGGCCGAGCTGACGCCGCCCCCGGACGCCGATCGGCGCGAGTGGGGCTTCATTCCGTGGACCGACGGCCCGGGCGAGACGATGGTGCGTCACCGCTCGCTGCTGGACCTGGGCGACCTCTCCGACTTCCTCCAGCGCAAGCGCCCCAGGCACGTCTACTTCTCCGCGGGGCGCTACGAGGAGCCCAGCGCGTCCTCGATGGGCGAGAAGGAGTGGCAGTCCTCGGACCTCGTGTTCGACCTGGACGCCGACCACCTGCCCTCCGTGCGGCCCGGCGAGGACAGCTACGCCGAGATGCTCGCCGCCTGCAAGGACGCCCTCCTGCGCCTGCTGGACTTCCTCGAGAACGACTTCGGATTCGAGGACCTGACCGTGGTCTTCTCAGGCGGGCGGGGATACCACGTCCACGTCCGCGACGACGGGATCCAGCACCTGGAGCGGGACGCGCGCCGCGAGGTCGTCGACTACGTCCGCGGCATCGGCCTCGAGTTCGATCAGCTGATCGACGAGGAGGCCGTCGCGGGCACCGCGGGCCGGTCGAGCCCCGCGCAGAAGCGCACGCTCTCGACGGAGGGCGGGTGGAGCGGGCGCGCGCACCGACACGTCCTCTCGTTCGTCGACGACCTGCTGGAGCTGGACGAGGACGACGCGCTCGAAGAGTTGCAGTCCTACGAGGGCATCGGAGAAGGCAAGGCCACGGCGGCGCTGACCGCCGCCCGCAACAACTACGACCAGCTCGCCGCGGGCAACATCGACGTCCACCCGGCCTTCTACGAGATCGCGAAGATACTGATGGCAGAGGTGGTCGCCGAGGACAACGCCCCCATCGACGAGCCGGTGACGACGGACACGAACCGGCTCATCCGGTTGCCGGGCAGCCTCCACGGCGGGTCCGGGCTCGCGGTGCGGCGGATCGACCGGGACGCCATCGACGAGTTCGACCCGCTGGTCGACGCCGTCCCGGAGACGTTCCGAAATCACGAGATCGCCGTCGAGGTGAGCGAGGACGGGGCCGGGCCGGTCGAGCTCGGGGACGACAGCTTTACGGTGGAGCCCGGCAACACAACTCTCCCTGAGCACGTGGGCGTCTTCCTGATGGCCCGCGGCCGCGCCGAGAAAGGTGAAGAATGAACCTCGACGAACTCCAGTCCGTGCAATCGCGGGAGCGCCAGACCGACAGCCTCCAGCAGCTCCGGGAGTCGTTCTACGCCGACGCGGGCGAGTTCATCCAGGGGCTGCGAGAGGAGCGCGACCACGCCGCCGAGCGCGCGGACGACCCCTTCGACGCCCCCGAGGTCAACCGCCTGACCGACGACATCAAGACGGCCGAGCAGACCGTCGAGGCCATCTACGAGCGCCGCGTCGGCAAGATCGTCAAGATGGCCTCGCTGGCGGCCGCGGACATGCCCGCCGAGGAGGAAGGGCTGACCCGCGAGGAGCGGGACCTCTTCGAGACGCTCGTCGGCGCCATCGAGGACAACCGCGACCACGTCCTCGACGTGCTGGCGGGCGAGACGGCGACGGGCGCGGTGGCGAGCGGCAGCGGCGACGCGACCGCGTCGAACCCGACGCCGGGACCGACCGAGCCGGAAGAGTCAGCCCCGGCTGAGCCGGCCCCGGCAGCGGATCCGGCGTCAGAGGGGGGACCGACCGCGGAGAGCGACCCGGAACAGACGGCCGAGGGGACCGGCGTCGACGCCGCGGACGTGATGGGGGCCGATCAGGAGCGGAGCGCCGACGAGATTCCGCCACCGCCGCCGGAAGAGCCGCCCGAAGACGCGTCCCCCCGGGCGGAGGTCGCCAACGCGACCGACGAGTCGGCACCGCCGGACGCCGGGAGCGATCCGACGCCCGGAGCCGGCGACGCGGGCGGCGATTCGGCCACGGGAGTCGACGCGGACGCCGGCAGCGACGCGGGCCCCGACGTCGAGCGCACGACGGTCCGGATCACGGACGACGTCGGGGAAATCTTCGGCGTCGACCAGCGGGAGTACGACCTCTCGACCGACGACGTCGTCACGCTGCCCGAGGAGAACGCGGCGCCGCTCGTGAAGCGGGACGCGGCCGAGCGGCTGGAGTGAGCGGCTGCCCGCCGTTTCGGGCGGCTCGACGGTACCGCGACCGATTGTCTTCTCTCGACGTGACGGGCGTAGCGTCGCCGGTGGCACACCAGTATATGTCATCCGGTTTTATTTCATCTTTCGTAATACCACCAAATATATTGGTAGAGTATCGTAATCAGTTCATTGCGTAATCAAAACCGCTGGACAAACACGTGACTGGGAACCATTCACACGGCGACGGCCGCGCCTTCGACGTCCTCCTCGTCGAGAGCGACCCGGACGCCGTCTCACCGTTCATCGACTCGTTCAGGGCCGCCGAGGCGACCGAGGAGGTCCACGTCGTCACCGACGGCGCGGAGGCCCTGGACTACGTCCACGGCCACGGTGACTACGCATCGGTCCCGCGACCGGACCTCATCATCCTCGACCCGGACGTGCCGGGCGCGGACGGAGGGCAGTTCCTCGCGGAACTCGACGACTGTGCCGAACTGCGATCGGTCCCCGTGCTCGTGTTCACGGCGTCCGACGCGGCCGAAGACGTCGCTCGGTCGTACGGACTCAACGCGAACGCGTACCTGCGGAAGCCGACCAGTTCCGAGGCGTTCGACGAGCTCGCGCAGGTCATCGAGGACTTCTGGCTCCGGATGGCCCGCCTCCCGCCGAAGTAGGCACTCGATCACGGGTACGACAGCGTCGAAAATAGCAGTCTCGCGCGTCGCGGCGACGCAGCCGACCTAGTTGCGGACGACGTTCGTCGCGCGGGGGCCCTTGGGGGCCTGCTCGATGTCGAAATCGAGATCCTGTCCTTCCTCGAGGTCCGGGCCACCAACGTCCTCCATGTGGAAGAAAACGTCGTCGTCCGCGTCCTCAGTCGAAATGAAACCGTAGCCGCCAGTGTCGTTGAAGAAATCAACCGTTCCGTTTGCCATTGCAAACAGACGTAGAGCGGATGCGGGGATAACTGTTCCGAGAGTCGTGGTACCACGACCGGCCCGAGGCGGGGAGTGCGCGCCGTCAGCCGTTCGGGAATCTTCAGGGCGTCATGACGACCTTGATGCAGTCGTCCTCCTTCCGGTTGAACGTCCGGTACATCTCGGGGCCGTCCTCGAGGTCGACCTGATGGGTGACGACGAACGAGGGATCGACGTCGCCGTCCTCGATGCGCTGCAGGAGGGGATCGAGGTAGCGCTGGACGTGGGTCTGACCGGTCTTGACCGTCAGGGCCTTGTTCATCATGGCGCCGACGGGGATGTTGTCCGCGTCGCCGATGTAGACGCCGGGGATCGACAGCGTGCCGCCCTTCCGGCAGGACTTGATCGCCTGGCGGAGCACGTGCGGGCGATCGGTCTCCAGTTTCGCGGCCTGCTTGGCGCGGTCGGTCACGCCGGCCAGGCCCGTGCCGTGGGCCTCCGTCCCCACGGCGTCGATGCAGCGGTCGGGACCGCGGTTCCCGGTCATCTCCATCAGCCGGTCGTAGACGTCGTCCTCCTCGAAGTCGATTATCTCGGCGTCGCCGTGTTCCCGGGCCATGTCAAGTCGCTCCTGAACGCGGTCGATGGCGATAACGCGCTCGGCGCCGAGCAGCCAGGCGCTCTGGATGGCGAACTGGCCGACGGGGCCGCAGCCCCAGACCGCGACCGTATCGCCCGCCTCTATCTCGGCGTTCTCCGCGGCCATGTAGCCCGTCGGGAAGACGTCCGAGAGGAAGAGCACCTCCTCGTCGGGGAGGTCCGAGTCGATGACGATGGGACCGACGTCGGCGTAGGGCACCCGCAGGTACTCCGCCTGGCCGCCGGCGTAGCCGCCCAGCACGTGCGAGTAGCCGAACAGCCCCGCCGGCGAGTGGCCCATGGCCTTGCGCGCCAGTTCGGCGTTCGGGTTGGAGTTGTCGCACAGCGAGTACAGCTCGTTCTCGCAGAACCAGCAGTGGCCGCAGGCGATGGGGAAGGGGACGACGACGCGGTCGCCCGCCTCGAGGGTCTCGACGTCCTCGCCGACCTCGATCACCTCGCCCATGGGCTCGTGGCCGAGGACGTCGCCCTCGCGCATGCCCGGCATGTGGCCGTTGTACAGGTGCAGGTCTGAGCCACAGAGCGCCGTGGACGTGATCTCGATGACGGCGTCGTGCGGGTTGACGATCTCCGGCCGGGGGACGTCCTCGATCCGGACGTCCTTCTCGCCGTGCCAGGTGAGCGCTCTCATCGGTGTGCCCCGCCTCCGTCGGTGCGCTTCGGTTCGGAGAACTCGCTACCCGTGGGGATCATCGTGTGCTCACCGCTACGGCCAGCGCTCCGCTAAAAGTGGACCCTGCGCTTGCAAGAGAGGGGATTCGGGCGGGACCGTCAGGACCGCTCGCCGATTCGCTTCCGGTACAGCGCGAGATCGAGCGCCACGTCCTCGAACTCGACGGTCACCTCCGTCTCCAGGCCGAATCCGACGTCCTCGTAGAACGCCCGCGCGGGCTCGTTCTCGGCGCCGGTGTTGAGGACCAGCCTCCGGTAGCCGTCGCCGGCGGCCCGCCGCTCGAGGGCGCGGTAGATCCGGCGGCCGTGGCCGCGGCGCTGGCGGTCGGGGTCAACGCGCATACGCGTGACTTCGGCGGCGCGGCCGTCCACGTCGACCTCGTTCCGCATCCAGCCCGAGTGTTCGCCGCTACCGAGCGGGATATACGCGCCCGTCGCGACGATCTCTCCGCCGACCGTCCCGACCAGGAACTCGCCGTCGGCGTAGCTGTCGGGCAGCCGTTCGAGGTCCGCGCCGGGCGCGTCGGGGACCCACTCCGGCGTCTCGGCCATGGCGCGCTCGTTCAGATCGCGGACGGCCGAGCCGTCGCCGGGGCGGACGTGGCGGACGGTGAGGGCGGTGGTCGTCGTCGGCATGTGCGGATCGATCGGCGGAAGTGATAAGTATTCTATCACGACAGGGAAGACAGGTCCGTCACCGTCGACACAGTGACAGCTGTTACACGACGATCCGGTCGGTACCCACGATCGCCAGCGGGTGGCTGCAAGTGAACGGCGGGAGCGACGAAACCCCTCCGAGAGCTATCCACGAGGAAATTGTCTACAGTGTCATCACAGTAGTTTTCCGAGCCGGTTCCGTCCGTCGGGACATGGACGTCCCCGAGCGAGTCCACCTGATGCCGGTCGGCTACGAGAACGATCGGATCGTGCTGCCGGCCCAGCGACTGCGCGCCGACCGCGTCGTCCTGCTGGACTACGAGGACGAGACGGACCACCCCTCGTACGGCGAGACGGTGCGCGAGCGCCTCGAAGCGGCCGGAATCGACCACGAGACGGTTCCGTGCAACATCTTCGACTTCTACGACTCGATCGGGACCGTCGCGGAGCTGGCCACGCGATTCGCCGACCACGAGGTGTACGTCAACCTCGCCTCTGGATCGAAGGTCACCGCCATCGGCGGGATGATCGCCTGCATGGCCACCGGCGCGACCCCCTACTACGTCCGCGCGGAGCGCTACGCGGCGGAGACCGACGGCGACGTGGCCGAGGGGATCCGGGACGTGACGGAGCTGCCGACCTACCCGATGGACCACCCCGAGCCCGAGCAGGTCGCGGTCATGGACTACCTCGCCGAGGAGGACGGCGCGACCAAGCGGGCGTTGATCGAGTACGGCCGCGAGGCCGGCCTGCCCTTCATCGCCGACCACGAGGCCGCGAACCGCAAGAGCGAATACCGCCTGCTGGACAGCCACGTCCTCGACCCACTCTCCGAGACGGGCTACGTCGAGGTCACCGAACGGGGCCGCTCCAAGCTCGTGGAACTCACCGAGGCGGGCCGGAACACGCTGCGGGCGTTCCGGTACCTGGTCGAAGGGTCGGGGTGAGCCCCGCCAGCGGACGGGGCCGGCACCAATGGTATGTGGGACCGTATCGAAGTCGGTGGTATGTTCGACCCGGACGAGCTGGACGAGATCCGCTCGGGGAAGGAGCGGTGGGAGGCGGAGACCGTCCAGCCGACGCTCGATCGCTTCGGGGAGCGGAGGGACGGCTTCGAGACGGACACGGAGGGGCGAGCGGTCGACCGGCTGTACACGCCCGCCGACGTCGCCGACCTGGACTACGAGGAGGACCTGGGGTATCCCGGAGAAGAGCCGTACACCCGCGGGGTCTACTCGACGATGTACCGCGGCCGGCTGTGGACGATGCGCCAGTACGCCGGCATGGGGACGGCCGAGGAGACCAACGAGCGGTTCCACTACCTGCTCGACGAGGGCCAGACCGGCCTCTCGATGGCCTTCGACCTGCCGACGCAGATGGGCTACGACTCGGACGACCGCATGGCGGCCGGCGAGGTGGGCAAGACCGGCGTGGCCATCGACTCGCTGCGGGACATGGAGACAGTGTTCGACGGCATCCCGCTGGACGAGGTCAGCACCTCCATGACGATCAACGCGCCCGCGTCGGTGCTGCTGGCGATGTACGTCGCCATCGGCGACCGGCAGGGCGTCGACCGCGAGGAACTGCGTGGGACCATCCAGAACGACGTCCTGAAGGAGTACGTCGCGCGCAACACCTACATCTACCCGCCCGAGCCGTCGATGCGGATCATCACCGACGTCTTCGAGTTCTGCGCCGCGGAGGTCCCGAACTTCAACACCATCTCCATTTCCGGATACCACATCCGCGAGGCCGGCGCGACGGCGGCCCAGGAGATCGCGTTCACCCTCGGTGACGGCATCGAGTACGTCGAGGCGGCCGTCGACGCGGGGCTCGACGTCGACGAGTTCGCGCCGCAGCTCTCCTTTTTCTTCGCGTCGTACAACAACGTCCTCGAGGAGGTCGCCAAGTTCCGCGCGGCCCGTAGGCTGTGGGCCGACGTCATGGAGGAGCGCTTCGACGCGGAGAAGCCGGCCTCGAAGCAGCTAAAGTTCCACACCCAGACCGCGGGGTCGACGCTGACCGCCCAGCAGGTCGAGAACAACGTCGTCCGGGTCGCCTACCAGGCGCTGGCCGCGGTGCTGGGCGGCACCCAGAGCCTCCACACCAACGGCAAGGACGAGGCCGTCGGCCTGCCGACCGAGGAGTCGGTCCGCACCGCGCTGCGGACCCAGCAGATCCTCGCCCACGAGTCCGGCGTCGCGGACACCATCGACCCGCTCGGCGGGAGCTACTACGTCGAGTCGCTGACCGACGAGCTAGAGCAGGAGGCCCGCGGGATCCTCGACGAGGTCGACGAGCGGGGCGGCATGCTCGGCGCTATCGAGGAGCAGTGGGTCCAGCGGGAAATTCAGGACGTCGCCTACGAGCGCCAGCGCGAGCAGGAGGACGGCGAGCGGATCGTCGTCGGCGTCAACGAGTACACCGTCGACGAGGAGGAGCCGGTCGACGTCGCGGAGGTCGACGAGACCGTCCAGCGCCGCCAGCAGGAGCGACTCGACCGGGTCCGCGAGGAGCGCGACGACGCGGCCGTCGAGGACGCGCTTGCCGCGGTCCGCGAGGCCGCCGGGGGCGACGCGAACCTCATGCCGCCGCTGATCGACGCCGTGAAGGCCTACGCCACGACCGGCGAGATCTGCGACGCGCTGCGGGACGTCTACGGCGAGTACGAGCCCGGAGCGGCGCTGTAGCCGGCCGGCAGTCTCGCCCAGAGCCTTTGTCCCGTCGGCGCGACGTCGCCACCATGCGCTTCGACCACGCCGGCGTCGCCACGGACGACGCCGCGGCGCTGGCCGCGACCTTCGGGGAGCTACTGGACGCGACGGTGGCCCACGAGGAGGAGTTCGGGGACCTCTCGGTGACGTTCCTCGACCTCGGAAACGGCTACTTCGAACTGCTCGAACCGCTCCCGGACGCCGAGGGCCCCGTCCCGGACTACCTCGACCGCGAGGGCCCGGGCATCCACCACCTGGCGCTGGCGACCGACGACGTCGAGGCGGCGCTTTCCCGGGCGCGGGCAGCCGGCGTCGACCTCGTCGACGAGTCGCCCCGGCCGGGAGCGTGGGGCCACGACGTCGCCTTCCTCCACCCGGCCTCGACGGGCGGCGTCCTGATCGAGTTCGTCGAGCACTGACGCCCGCCGCCACACTTATAAACCATCTGACGTTGTCGCCCGCTGATACAAAAACGTCTTACTCCCCGCCCTGCACGGGATTGGTATGAAAGCAGTCGTCCTCGCCGGGGGATACGCCACGCGGCTCTGGCCGGTCACCAAGCACCGTCCGAAGATGCTCCTCCCGGTGGGGGAATCGACGGTCATCGATCGCATCCTCGAGGAGCTGGAGCGCGACGACCGCATCGACGACGTGTTCGTCAGCACGAACGAGCGGTTCGCGCCCGACTTCGAGGCCCACGTCGAGGAGACCGGCTTCGAGAAGCCCCGGCTGAGCGTCGAGCAGACCACCGAGGAGAAGGAGAAGTTCGGCGTCATCGGGGCGCTCGCGCAACTGGTCGAACGCGAGGGCATCGCCGACGAGGACCTGCTGGTCATCGCCGGCGACAACCTGATCAGCTTCGACGTCGCCGACTTCCTCGACACCTTCGAGGAGAACGGGACGCCGACGCTGGCCGCCTACGACGTCGGCTCCCGCGACAAGGCGAGCTCCTACGGGCTCGTGGAACTGGACGGCGACCGCGTCGTCGACTTCCAGGAGAAGCCCGACGACCCCAGGAGCACGCTCGTCTCCATCGCCTGCTACGCCTTCCCCGCCGAGCACGTCAGCTTCGACGAGTACCTCGCGGGCGACAACAACCCCGACGAGCCCGGCTGGTTCATCCAGTGGCTCGTCGACCGTACCGAGGTCTGTGCCTTCACCTTCGACGAGGCCTGGTACGACATCGGCACGCCCGAGAGCTACCTCGAGGCGGTCGCCTGGGCGCTCGACGGCGGCAACCACGTCGCCGACTCCGCGACGCTCGAGAACACCACCATCGGCGAGAACGTCCACGTCCTCGAGGACGCGACGGTGGTCGATTCCAACGTGGATCACTCCGTCGTCTTCCCGGAGGCCACCGTCCGCGACAGCGACGTCCGCGAGTCCATCATCGACCGCGAGACGCACATCGAGGACCTGAACCTGGCCGGCGCGCTCATCGGCGCGCACACCCAGATCGGCAACGGCCAGGACTGATCGCTACCCCAGCCGCGCGTCCTCGATCACTATCTGCCCGCGCGTCCCGTCCCACTCCGTCTCGTACTCGAGTTCGATCGGCCGGTCCATGTGCGGCCCGTCGGTGACGAGCGTCTCGAACTCGCCGCCCTCGCCCAGGACGTGGACGCCGTATTCCTCGTTCAGTTCCTCCAGTTCGACCAGCGCGTCGGCGTCGAGCGTCCGTCCGAGCCACGACTCGTCGAGGCCGTAGGCGGCCACCCGGATGATCCTGATCTCGAAGCCCGCGTCGAGCATGGCCTCGGCCAGTTCCCGGGGGTCCTCCTGCCACAGCGGCGCGAACACCTCGGCGTCGAGGCGGTCGGCCATCGCCTCGATGCGGCTGGTCTGATACTCGCTCTCGACGGCGCCGGCGGTGACGCCGGCCAGCCCGTCCGGGAACTCGTCGTCGAGGCCCCGCAGCGCGGCCTCCAGCGGTTCCAGTTCGGCGTCGCCCTGGACGCCGGAGTCGGTCGCGTCGGCCGCCTCGAAGTCGTCGGGCGCTACCTCCACGAGGTCGACCCCGACGCTCTCGGCCGCGAGGCTCGCGAGCGACGTCGCCGGGACGTGGTACATGTAGGAGTCGCCCTCGGGGTGGACCGTGACGAGTCGGCGGACGTCGAGGCCCTCCTCGAGCGCGCGGTAGAGCGCCCACGAGGAGTCCTTGCCGCCGGAGAAGAGGCTCACCCAGGCCCCGGAGTCGTCAGTCATACCGGTGGGTGGCGACGCGCCGTGGTAAGCTATGCGGATCGAGAGCGACCGTTCGACGCGGTGTGGGAGCCGAAAGAACTGAGGGGCAAGCGGAGAGGAATCGGATAGCTCCCGAACCATGCGAGAACCCTGCTCACGTCGGTCCCGGAGGTGCGATCGAGCGTGTTCCTGAACGCGGTCGACCTCGTCGCCTATCTGATCGGCAGCCTGATCGTCGGCGGTGTGGTCTGGTGGGTGCTCGCCCGCTGGGTGCCCGACGGCGGAGTGACGACGCCGTACAGGTTCCACGCCTACCAGAGCGGGGTCACGCGTCGTCACGTCGCGCCGGCGCTGGCGCTCGGGGCCCTCGCGCTCGCGCCGGTCGTCGCGGGCGGCGTCGACGCGGTCGGGATCGGCTGGGCGCTGGCGACCGGACTCTACGGCGGCGGACTGGTGCTCGGCGCCATCGCCGTCGCGAACCGGCCGCGCGCGAAACTGCTCGAATCGGCCAGGGGCCCGGGCGAGCTACCCGCCGACGGCCCCTGCGTCGTCGCCGGACCGGCGCGACCCCCGGACGGCGGTGACGTGCTGGAGACGCCGGTCACTGGCAGCGAGGCGGTCTGCTACAGCGCCTGGGTCGCCCAGTACAGGGAGCAGCCGATGCGAAACGCGGGGACCCACTTCACGACGGACTACGCGACGGACCGGACGCGGTTCGAGGTCGGCGGCTACGAGGACCGCGTCGTCGTCGACCCGACCGATGGCTGGCTAAGCCTGGCGCCGGGCAGTCCGACCAACCGCCGGGTGGACTTCGAGGGCGCGGCGACGGGCGGTATCGCCGAGCGCGAGGTGGTCGTCGGCGAGGGCGAGCGGGTGCCCGACCACCTCCGCGGAGCGGACGGACCGTTCGACCGCCCGCTCCCCGTCGACGGCGAGGGGCGGGCCGAGCGGCCGCTCCGGTTCAAGGAGAACGCCGTCGAACCGGGCGAGGCGGTCGTCGCCGTCGGCGAGGCGGAAGCGGGCCGGGCGTTCGGCGAGACACGCGTGACGTGCGACCGCGACGACGCGTTCGTGGCCCGCGGCGACTACGAGCAGGTGGCGAGCTCGCTGCGGTACGCGACCGGTCGAGCGCTGCACCTCGCGGCGGCGCTCGCGTTCGTGGGCGCGGCGGGAATCGCGTACGTGACGCTGTGACGCACCGTCGGCGCGGAGAGCGGCCTGAGCGGCCTCACTCCACCAGTTCTTCCTGGAGGTTCGTCTTGGTGAAGTACGTCGCGAACTGGACGCCGGCCAGGCTGACCAGGATGCCGGCGAGGATGAAGACGGCGAGGCGGGCGCCGCCGTCGAGGACGAACGGCTCGATGGTGATGGGGCCGTACTCGTACCCGGCGAAGTGGAACTGCTGGAGGATGTCGGCGCGCTCGAGGAAGAACACGGAGAATCCGCGGACGACGAGGCCGACGGCGACGGCGCCGAACGGGAGGTTCACGTAGGCCGGGCGGACGCTGTCCTCCTGGATGAGCTCGTCGAGCAGGCGGCCCGTGGCGGCCGCCAGCGCGGCCATCGTCAGCCACGGGACGCTGGCGTAGGCGAACGCCATCGCGAGGATGAACGTGCTGGCGTCGCTGGTCTCCCGGGCCTGCAGCGCGCCGACGAACACGCCCACGAGCGACAGGCCGGCGGCGACGACGTAGGTGACCAGCGACACCTGCCCGGAGTACAGCGCCTCCTGGACCTGTCCGGGCAGGCGGGCGAGGTACTCGTCGATGCCCAAGCCCTTGTACAGGAGGAACGCGCCGACGGCGGCGGCGATGACGCCCACCGCGAAGGAGGGACTCTCGGCGACGAACAGCAGCGCGGGGAACGCGATGAGGGTGATGCCCAGCGGGACGAGGACGGTCTTGCGCAACTCCTCGTCGGCCAGGAACTGCTTGAGCAGGTAGTAGGTCGACTCGATGTCGCGGGCCTGGCGGACGACGACGCGGTCGACGGCGTCGACCTGCAGGCGGCTCTCGATGATGGGGACCAGCCGCTCGTCCTCGGCGCTGTCCACGACGACGACGGCGGAGTCGGGGTCGTACTCGTCGACGAGGTCGTCGGCCTGCCGGGCGACGTTGCGGTCGGCGCTGACGCCCTCGCCGGTGTCGCCGACGACCGCCACGATGGCCTCGTCGCCGTCGGCCTCCAGGTCGCGCGCGACGCGGAGGCCCTCCAGCATCGTGTTGACCCGGCTATCCTCGGGGTCGTCGATGCCGACCTCGGTGACCAGCGACTCGACGGCATCGCGGCCGGCGACGGGCAGCGACGCCGCTGCCGGGAAGTCCCCGCCGCGGTCGATGCACACCACCAGCGTGCTCACGAGTGGCACGTGACGTGCGCGGGATAAAAACGTTCGCTACCCCGATCGGTCGCGGCGTAAGCTCGGCTTATCGAGGGGCAGCGCGGCAGTCAGCGGCGGAAAGAGAGTCCGTCCACGTCGCCGCTGACGGCCGCTGCGACGCCCGCGCCGAGCGCGAACGCCACCCGCTGAGCACCGCCGCGGAGACGACCCGCGAGACCGCGCTCCGGTTCGTACTCCCGGACTTCGACGGGCTCTCCGATCTGTTCCTCCAGTCGCTCCTCGACGTCCCGGCGGGTGCCGATCTCGTCGACCAGTCCAATCTCGTGGGCCTCCTCGCCGAGGTAGACCCGGGCCTCGGTGTCCTCGATGGCCTCGGGCGAGAGGTCACGCCCCTCGGCGACCGTCTCGACGAACTGCTCGTAGTAGTCGTCGACGAGCCCCTGGAGGTAGGCCCGCTCGTCGGGGTCCAGTTCCTGCAGCGGCGTCCCCGCGTCCTTGTACTCGCCGGCGGTGAACTGCTCGTAGGACAGCCCCAGCCGGTCGGCGAGGTCGGCCGCGTTCACGCGGGACCCGATGACGCCGATCGACCCGACGAGCGTCCCCTCACGTGCCCACAGCTCGTCGCAGCCCGCGGCGATGTCGTAGCCGCCGGAGGCGCAGACGTCGGTGGCGTACGCAACCGTCGGCCCGTCGAAGCGCTCGGCGGCGATCCGGATGTCCTCGCTCGGGACGATCTCGCCGCCGGGCGTGTTGAGCTTCAGCAGCAGCGCCTCGCTGCCGCCGTCGGCGTCGGCCTGCTCGATCTGCTCGACGACGTCGTCGGCCTCGGCGCCCATCGGCGGGCTGGTCAGGCCACCCCCGCCGTCGCGGGAGATGGGCCCCTCGACGGCCACCTCGGCGACGTTGTGGGTCGGCGCGACGCTGTCGGCGAGGTTGCCGGCGATCCGCAGCCCGAGCAGGCCGACGGCGACCGCCAGCAGGACGCCCAGCAACTCGGCGAGGTCGCCGGGGATCCGCACGAACAGCACCCACCCGACGGCGACCGCGAGCAGCGCCCCGATCACGGCGAACGCGACGTTCGCGACGCGTCTGCCCGTCCCCGCCATTACTGGAACATCCCCAGCGGCCGCGCGCTCGTGCTCTCGTCCTCGGCCTCCCCCATCTGCTCGGCCAGCGCCGCCCGGGCCTCGCTGATCTCCTCGGCCTGCTCGACCAGTCTGTCGGTCGACACGTCGACGCCCGCGAGCGGCTCGATCCCCTGCGTGAGGAGCACCCGCGCCGCCTCGGGGTCGGGGAACCGCCGGTCGGCCTCGACGACCAGTCCGACGCCGTCGATCCCCGCCCGCTGGGCCTCGTACAGCAGCGCGCCCGTCGGTCCCGTCACGCCGCCGTTCTCCGTCGGCGAGTCGACGTCGGCCTCGCGGAGCAGCGCCTCGCCGTCGCCGGTCGCGATCCCGTACAGCGAGGGCACGCCGTCCTTGTCGGCCGGCCGGCCGCTCAGGAAGATCGGGGTCGCGTCGTTGGCCTCGATCCACCCCGCCACGCACCCGGCGAACTCCTCCGCCGCGTTCGTCGAGACCGGCGCGTCGCTCTGGAGCACGACCAGGTCCCGCTCCTCGTCGGCGTAGAGTCGCACCGGCGGCCGGACCGCCGGCTCGCCCTCCCGATAGACGGCGATCTCCGGCAGCCCCTCGCAGTGGACCGTCGCGTACTCGGTCATGTCGAACGCCCCGACGAGGTGGTCCGCCGCGATCTTGCCCACCAGGCCCACGCCCGGGAGCCCCTCAACGAGCGTCGGTACGTCCAGTTCCACGTCGTCGCGCGTGACCTGAATGTCCGCCATAAGCGGGACGTAGAACGCCCGCGGCTTAACGGTCGGGGCCCAGGAATTGTGGTCGATCTGGCGATCGCTGTCGGGAGGCGTATCGACAACGGCCCGAAAGCCCCACTCAGTGGTGGCCGATCCACCAGCCGAAACGGGCGGTTTGCTGCCCGTTCACGTCACTGTGTGAATCAGCTGTTCGAGCCGCCGATCGCCTGGGTCCGAAACCCACAAGCGCGCGCCCCGGAAACCACTCCGTCAATGGACGTCCTCTCGCGCTACGAACCGATCGTGGACGACGTCGAGGCGTTCCGGGCCGCCTGCGAGCGGTCGCTCCCGGCCGTCGTCCGCGTGAACACGATCAAGGCGTCCGTCGAGCGGGCGCGGCGGGCCCTCGAAGACGAGGGCATCGCCGTCGACCCGGTGGACTGGCATCCCGGCATGTTTCGGCTGCCGGACGACCAGCCGGGCGCCAACTGGCCGTACTTCCACGGGTGGATCTACGGGCAGGAGGAGGTGTCGGCGGTGCCCGCCCGCGTGCTGGACCCGGAGCCCGGCGAACGGGTCTGGGACGCCGCGGCGGCGCCGGGGAGCAAGACCTCCCAGCTTTCGGCGCTGATGGACGACCGGGGCGTCGTGGTGGCGACGGACTCGAACCTGGGTCGGCTGTCGGCGCTGCGGACGAACGCCGAGCGCCTGGGCATCACGAACGTCGCGGTCACCCACGAGGACGCGCGCGTCCACTCGCTGAAGCCGTTCGATGACGAGGAGTACGACCGCGCGCTCGTGGACGTGCCCTGCTCCTGCGAGGGGACGATTCGGAAGAACCCGGACACGCTGGACGAGTGGACGCTGGACCACGTGCAGGGCATCTCCGGCGTCCAGAAGGGCATCCTGACGCGGGCGATCCAGGCCACGCGGCCCGGCGGCACGGTCGTCTATTCGACCTGCACGTTCGCCCCCGAGGAGAACGAGGCCGTGCTGGACCACGCGCTCGACGAGGAGGACTGCCGGCTGGTCGACTTCGAGATCCCGCTGGACTCCCGTCCCGGGGTCACCGAGTGGGACGGCGAGGAGTACGACCCCAGCGTCGAGAAGGCCAGGCGGATCTACCCGCACCACAACGACACGGGCGGGTTCTTCTGCGCGAAGCTGGAGGTGGAGGGATGAGCGACAAGAGCACCCGTTTCGATCGGATCCCCGCGGACGACGCCGAGCGCGAGGAACTGGACGACCCCGAGGCCGCCACGCGCGAGGAGGTGCTCTCCTTCTGGGACGACCGCTACGGCGTCCCGCCGGAGACCTTCGAGGAGCACACGTTCTGGGAGCGCGGCTCGGGGAAGCTGTGGATCTTCCGCGGCGACGCGCCCTCGCCAGTGGACATCGAGGGCCTCGGGATGACGTTCCTTCGGACGCGCCAGGAGCACTGGAAGCCCACGACGGACGCCGTCCAGCGGTTCGGCCGTGAGGCGACGGACTGCGTGCTCCACCTCGACGACGAGCAGGCCAGCGCGTTCGTCGCCGGCGAGGATCAGGAGATCCCCGAGTGGGACGGCGACTGGGGGTACCTGATCGTCACGCACGACCTCGCCGGCGAACCAGAGCCGCTCGGGGTGGGGCTGTACCTCCACGACGAGCTCAGATCGCAGATCCCGAAGGGGCGCCGGCGGGAGCTGTAAACGGGGCCGTCGGGACGCCGCAGCGGCCCCGACTGCGTCTTCGCTGGCACCGCGTCCGGACCCCGTTCGGAGCTCGTCAGACGACGAGGACGCGTCTGTCGGTGTCGTCGAGGACCTGTTCGACGACGCTGCCCATCTGCCGACGGTGGGTCTCCCCCTGGTACCCCATCACGACGAGGTCCGCGTCGACTTCGTCCGCGTACGCCATGATGGACTCCGCCGGCGCGCCGTGTCGCATCTCCGGCGTGACGGTCACGCCTCGCTCCGCCCCGCGGTCGACGATCTCGTCGAGCAGCTCGCGGCTCTGGTCCTCGATCTCGTCGATGAACAGTTCGAAGCTGCTCAGCGCCGGTTCCCCGTACAGTTGCGTGTCGACGACGAACAGGGCGTGGACGTCGGCGCCGTGCTGCTCGGCCGTGTCGAGCGCGACGTCGAGCGCCTCGCTGGCGCGCTCGCTGCCGTCACTCGGGACGAGAATGGTGTCGTACATGTGGCGGTCCGGGAGTTGCACTGAGTGATCAAATAGTCTATATACCAGTTGGGCCCAGATCTGTTACGTCACGACGGCGACGTAGTGGCCAGTGTGGGGCCGGACGCGCGTCGCCGGTGGAACGGCGCTACTCGCTCGCTCGGAGCACGCCGCCGCCGAGCCCCTCCCACTCGACGCGATATCCCAGCCGCGAGAGGGCGGCGCTGCTGTCGCCGATGCCGCGTTCCCGCAGGCGATCCTCCGCCGCCGACAGCGACATCCCGGCCTCGATTTCGCCGTCGAGGGCCTCGAGCACGCCGGGCCTGACGAGCGTCCGGCCGACCAGTTCGTGCTCCGGGAACGCCACGTCTTCGACGGCGTCCTCGCTGACGCCGAGCTCGGCCGCGAGATCGGCCAGTGCGATCGCGTCCGGCTCCGGGCGGAGCGCGTCGGGGAGGTCGGCAGCGGCGTCCGCCCGCAGTCGCTCCTCGTAGCGTCGCAGCGCGTCCCGGACGTCCTTCACTCGGACGCGACCCGAGTAGGGGATGGCGCGGTGGTCGCGGGCCTCGATGGCCTCGCCGACGCCGAGGCTCTCGTCGACGGCGACGAGCATCTCGACGTCCTCCAGGTCGGCCAGTCGCGAGAGCTTCTTCTCGACGTACTCCGGCGTCCAGAAGCCCATGATCTCGAAGTAGATTCGGTAGTCGGGGCCGGCGTCCGGGTCGCCGCCGGGGGCGTAGTCGAAGGCGAAGTCGGGGACGACGACGCCCTCGCCGGCCGCCAGCGGCTCCGGCTCCCGGGTCAGCGCCCAGTCGAGGTCGAGCGCGTCGAAGCGGGCGGCGAAGTCCGCCTCGACGCCGCTGTCGAAGGTCACCTCAGCCACCGGCTCGACGCCGGGGACCGAAACGTCCGCGTCGGTCAGCACCAGCTCCCGCTCGGTCCCGCGATCGTCGATCGTCGCTTCGAGCCGCCACTCGCCCGCGTTCGCGGCGACGGATCGCAGGAGCCGGGCGAACCGCGTCCCGTAGCGCCGGGTTGACCGGAACAGCGCGTCGGGGCCGGTGACGACCACCTCTCGGCCGCCTCCGGTCCGTCGGACCTCGTACATCAGGCGCAGGCGCTTGACCGCGGAGACGAGCGTCGTCGGGTCGTCCGAGCGGACGCGGACCTCGGTGGCGTCGAAGAGGGCCGTTTGAGCCAGCGACAGGTTGTACTGCCCGACCAGTTCTGCCGGGTCCCAGCGGGGTTCGACACTCGCCAGCACCTGTCGCTTCTCGCGGTCGGCGTACAGTGACTCCTCGACGGCCGCCGGGTCGCTCCCCAGTCGGTCGGCTGCCCGCGCCAGCGCGTCGGCCCGGTCGTCCGCCGTGACGACGCCGACCGCCTCGGCCGCCTCGAAGGCCGTCTTGCGGGCCCGCTCGGACGGGAGCGGCGCCCGCGCCTCGTAGGTCGCCTCCCGGTCGACGAGTTTGGCGAACCCGCGGACCAGTTTGAAGTCGTCGGCCTCCCGCTCCAGATCGGTCAGCGCCGCGTCGAGCGCCTCACGGGGCTCCCCGACGTGGCCCTGATAGATCCCGATCACGCGCGCTGCCAGGCGCTCGTCGTCCGCGCCCGCGAACTGGGGGTGATACCCGCCGCCCGCCCGCGAGACCCGGAGCAGGTCCTTCGTCAGCACGGTGACCACTCGGCGGGGGAGCGGCAAAAGCCCGACGGGCCGGCGTCCGAGCGAGTGGAACGAGCGCGGGCTCGATGAGCTTCGCTCATCGGCGTCCAACCGAGCGAAGCGAGGGTGGGCTCGGGAGACGAACGGAGTGAGTCTGTCGGCGTCCGAGCGAGTGGAACGAGCGCGGGCTCGATGAGCCTCGCTCGCCGTTCGGTGTCCTTCGAGGGCACGTTTCGCGGACGGACCTGCCCGGTAGAAAGGTCCCGTTACCGGGATTCGACGGGCGAGCGACCAGACGCGGTTCCCGCGCGCCGTCGCGGCCACTGGTATTCTGCCGTTACTCGGTGAAACCCGACCGTTACTACCCATTTGTTTTCCATTCGTATCTCAGGAAGTGGCAGAATTGTCGGAACACTCGACTGCCTTAACCGGGACCCGGCCCTGACGAAATGACAGATGAGTGTCGATGGAGTGCTGCCATGAAGCGGGAGACAGGATTCCGGATCGCCGTCGCCGTTCTCTCCATCGTCGCCGTGGGGGCGTCGGCCACGTCCATCCAGTCCACGGTGACGACCGAGGCCAGCGACGTGATCGATCCCGACTACGACCGATTGCCGATCGACCGCGGGCAGGGAGCCGAGATCTCGAGGGAGATAACCAAGCCCGCCGAGGACGGCGACGTCGGGTCGTCAGACTCGGACGGGACGGACCGCGCCGACGGGAGCGAATCAGAGTCGTCGGCCAGCGCCAGCCAGGCGAGTGAGCGGCAGAGCGAGTCTTCGAATCGGCAGCAGAGCGACGCTAGCAGTCAGCGCGAGCAGAGCGCTGCCGACAGCGACCAGGAGACGTCGGCGGACTCCGGGGAGGGACCGAGCCCGGGGACGCCGGACCTCCTCGATCGGCTCCTCGCGCTGCTGACGGACCTGCTTCCGACGCTGGTGACGTTCGCACTGGCGCTCGCCGCGTCCGAAGCGGTCGCCCGCTACCGGGACCGGCTGCTCGCCGCGCTCGGACTGGCGGCGGACGAACCGGAGGCCGAGGCGGCGGAGAGCGAGGCCGCCGGGACACCCGAGCGGGCACCGGCGAACGCCGTCGAGCGCGTCTGGGCCGAGATGCTCCGGCGGCTGGACGTCGACCGGACCGGGCACATGACGCCCGAGGAAGTCGCCCGTGCGGCCGTCGACGCCGGGTTCGATCCCGACGCCGTCCGGACGCTGACGGAGACGTTCGTCGAGGTCCGCTACGGCGACCGCCCCGTGACCGAGGACCGCGAGCGAGTCGCCAGCCGCGTCCGGCGCCAGTTCGACGGCGGGCGCGAGGTCACCGACGGAGGGGAGACTCGATGACGCTCGACCGGACCGCGACGCGGACGGTCGGGCTCGGCCTGCTCGCGCTCGCCGCTCTCGCGCTCGTCTCGCCCGCCGTCGAGCAGTTGATCCCGACCGAGGCCGCCGTGGAGGGGCTCGGCAACGACTACCTGCTGGTCGCCGCGGTCGGAGTGATATCGATCGCCGGGACGGTCGGCGTTCTGGTGCTGCGGACGGCGATCGGAGTGACGGAGGCCCGGCCGCCGGCCGTCGAGGCGATCGAGCGCGGGACGCCGGGTCGTGAACTCGACGCGACGCTCGCCGGCCTGCCGTCTGTCCGGACGACGGCGCGGGAGCGCGCCGTTCACGATCGGCTCCGGGCGGCCGCCGTGGCGACGGTCGCCGAGACCGCGCGCTGCGACGGGGCCGAGGCCCGCGAGCGCGTCGACCGCGGCGAGTGGACCGACGACGAGACGGCGGCGGCCTTCGTCGCGAGCGACGAACTCGAACCGCCGTCGCTGGTCCGCCGGGCCCTGAGTGGATTCCGCGGAGAGCACTGGTTCCGCCGGCGGGTCGACGCGACGGTCGCCGCGCTGGAGCGGCGACGGGAGGACCGGACATGACGGACCGCACGGACACCGGGCGGTGGCGCGGCGTCGTCGCGCTGTCGCTGTTCGCCGGGACCGTCGGCCTGCTCGCCCAGCGGCCCGCCGTGTTGCTGCTGGCCGCCGTCGGCGCGGGCTACGCCGTCTACCCGCGGCTCGTCCCGTCCCCGCCGGAGCCCGTCGTAGCGGTCGAGCGGACCGTCTCGCCGGCGTCCCCCGACCCCGGGGAGCGCGTGGACGTGTCCGTCACCGTTAGGAACGAGGCGGACCGCTGGCTGCCCGACGTGCGCATCGTGGACGGCGTGCCGGCGCTGCTGCCCGTCGTCGACGGCACGCCGCGGCGCGCGACCGCGCTCGCCCCCGGCGGGGAGACGACGCTGGAGTACGCCGTGGAAGCGTCGGAGGGGAAGCACCGGTTCCGGCCCGTGACCGTCCTGTCGCGAAACCTCGCCGGCGCCGCCGAGCGGCGGGCGACCGCGGCGGAGCCCACCGTCCTCGACTGCGGCGCGTCGGTGTCGGCCACCGCGCTCAGGGACCTGACCAGCGAGCGCGCCGGCGAGTTGCGCTCCGACGTCGGCGGGAGCGGCCTGGAGTTCCACCGCGCCCGCGAGTACCGCCAGGGCGATCCGATGCGGCAGGTGGACTGGCGGCGCTTCGCCAAGAGCGGCGAACTCGGAACCATCGAGTACGCGGAGGAGCGGTCCGCTTCGGTGGCGCTCTGCGTCGACGTCGGCGCCGGAGCCGGGGACCGCTCCGCCGCGGAGGCCGTCGCTCGCTGCGTCGGCGCGGCCGATCGGCTCGCCGGCGCCCTCGTCGACGCCAACCACGAGGTCGGCCTGGCGTCCCACGGGTCGCCGTGGTACTGGCTCCCCCCGAAGCCGGGGAGCGCTCACCTCGCGCAGTTGCGCCGGGCGCTCGACTCGCACCCGGCCTTCGTCCCGGGATCGGCGGCCGGGAGCGCCGACGTTCCGGAGCCGGCGGACGGCAGCGACGCCCTCGGAACGGAGGTTCCCTCCGGCGGGATTCTGTCGCCGCGCGCGGACGCGAGTGCGTCCGCTACCGGGACGTCCCCCGAGGCATCCGCCGCGCTCTCGGACGGCGGCCGACCGGTGGAGGACGAGTCGTCCGACCGGGAGCGCGGGGTCGGTGCGCTCCGGGAGCGGCTCGATTCGACGACGCAGGTCCTGCTGCTCTCGCCGCTGGCCGACGACGGCGTCGTCGACTCCGTCCGGACGCTGGAGGCCGCGGGCAACGTCGTGACCGTCGTCAGCCCCGGTCCCGGCGAGACCGACTCCGTCGGGACGCGGCTGGCGGCGGTCGAGCGCGACGCGCGGGTCCGGACGCTGCGTCGGATCGGGATTCCGGTCGTCGACTGGGCCCCCGGAGAGAACCTGGAGAACGCCATCGAACTCACGATGGGGCGGTCCGGATGAGCCACGCGACCCATCGCCCGGCGGTCCCCGGTGCCGTGTTCGCGGTCCTCTCCGGCGCCGCCGCGGTCGCGCTCCTGCTCGACGCGGCGGCGCAGTGGCAGGCGCTCCTCGCGGTACTCGCCGGACTCGCGCTCTGCGGTCTCGGCTACGCCGCGTGGCAGCGCCACGGGCTGGTTCCGGGAGCGGTGGTCGCACTCGCCGGCGTCGCGCTGCTCGCCGCCGGGTTCTTCCTGGCCGTCACCGGACCGGAGACGGCCACGGAGCGCGTCGAACTGCTCCCCGGACTGCTCGGGCTGGCGATACTGGGGGCCGGGCTCCTCCCGATCCGCGCGGGCCGCGAGCGGACGCTGGTGACGGTCGGAACGGCGCTTTTGTTCGTCGGCGTCGTCGCCAGCGGCGTCTTCCAGGGGTCGCCGCTGCTCGCGCTCCTCGCCGCGAGCGTCGCGACGGTCGTCGCCTGGGACGCCGGGGAGCAGGCCGTCTCCCTCGGGCGGCAGGTCGGCCGGCAGGCGGCGACGGCGAGGGCGGTCGTGGCGCATTCGGGGGGGACGCTTCTGGCCGGAGCGGTCGTGGTGCTGGCCGCGCTTGGCGTCTATCGGCTGGACGTCACGGACCTGTCGCTGACCGCGCTGGTCGCGCTGCTGGCCGCGGCGTTCGTCCTGATCCTGTCGCTGCGGAACTGAGGAACGGCCTCGCTATCGCCGCCGTCGGGCCACGCGCTCCTCCGCGGTGTCCTCGGTGACGAGTTCGTACAGCAGCGCGCGGCCGCCGTCCTCTTTCGGCCGGAGGACGCGGCCGAGGCGCTGGGTGAACTCCCGCTCGGAGCCGCTGCCGGAGAGGACGACGGCGACGTTGGCGTCGGGGACGTCGACGCCCTCGTCGAGGACGTTGGCCGTCACGATGCGGGAGTAGGTGCCGTCGCGGAACCGCTCCAGGATCTCGCGGCGCTCGCTGGTCGGCGTCTCGTGGGTGATGGCGGGCAGCAGGAACCGCTCGGAGAGGCGGTAGACGAGGTCGGTGTGGGCGGTGAAGACGATGATCCGGTCGTCGACGTGGCGGTCGAGAATCCCGGCCAGCCGGTCGACCTTCCGGTCGGCGTTCATCATCACCTCGCGTGCGCGCTGCTTGGCGAGCAGGGCCTCCCGCGCCCGCGGGTCAGAGCCGGAGCGCTTGACCAGTTCCTGGTAGTCGCTGCCCGAGCGCATCTGGATGTTCGACTGGGCGAGGTAGTCCGTGAAGGTGCTCTGGTGGCGCTCGTACGTTTCGCGCTCGGCGTCGGTGAGCGCGACCTCGATTCGCTTGACGTCGTAGTCGGCGAGGTGCTCGCCGGCGAGTTCGTCCACGTCGATCCGGTGGACGAGCGGGCCGACGAGGTCGGCGACGGCCTCGTGGGCGCCGTCGGGGCGCTCGAAGGTGGCCGTCAGGCCGAGTCGGGCGGGGGCGGCCAGCAGGCGCGCGACGTCGCGGTACCCCTCGCCGCCGAGGTGGTGGACCTCGTCGAAGACGACCAGTCCGAACCGGCCGCCGATCTCGTCGGCGCGGAGGTACGCCGAGTCGTAGGTCGAGACGGTCACGTCCGCGAGGCGCTGGTCGCCGCCGCCGAGGCGGCCGATCGGCCCGCCGTCGAGCTCGCGTTCAAGTTCCCGCTGCCACTGATCGAGCAGGTCGATGGTCGGCACCACGACCAGCGTCGGCGTTCCCAGGGCCTCCATCGCGGCGATGCCGACTACCGTCTTGCCGCTCCCGGTCGGGAGCTCGAGGACGCCGCGGCGGTCGTGGGCCGCGCCGGCCGCGCTCGCGTCCAGCCAGGCGTCCAGGGCGTCCCGCTGGTAGTCGCGGAGCTCGTAGTCCGACGCCAGGTCGAGCGCCGGGGCGTCGAGAACGCCGTCCTCGTAGTCGATCCCGCGCTCGTCGAGCGCCGCCAGCAGGTCCGCGTACCGGTAGCCCGGCGCGCGGGCGGTCTCGGTGCGGTCGTCCCGCTCGACGCCGGGCAGGTCCGGCGGGACCGACCCCGCGATTCGGATCGTCCCCTCCTCGTAGCTGAGCCTGACCACGTCCGTCATTGGGCGTCTCGACCGGATAACCGTGTGGGATCGCGGTGGGTCTGGTCGTCCACACCGCCCGATTTCGCGCCAGGCCTCGGTATCCCGTGGCAGCTCTCGCGGCGATCCACCGGGACGGCGACCGCGCCGCCGAGTGCGGCCGCTGGGCTGTCCCGGTGGTCGATGCCCGCCGCGTTAGTATTTGATAACTACGTTGGAGTTATAGAAACACCAGATGGGGACAGGAAAAACTCTAGCGCCAGTAATATTATCCCGTTATTATCGTACATGATAAGTAGGTGCGCGATATGATACGGGTGTCATGAAGCGAAGTGGTACGGACGGTTGGAACCGGAGAAGCGTGCTGCAGGGACTCGGTTCGCTGGGCCTCGCCGCCGCCGGCGGCGTGACGGCCGCCCGGCCGCGCCGTCGCTCGGGCGAGAAGCCCGACGAGGTGATCCTCGGCGCCGCGGACGAGGCTGACGCCGGAACCGTGGCGTCGATGGCGTCGTCAGCGTCACCCGCCGACGCGTCGGTCGTCCACGTCAACCAGACGCTCGGGTACGTGGCGCTACAGATCCCGGGAGCGGAGCGCGCTCGCGAGGCAGTCCGGTCCGCAATGGCGAATCGGACCGAGGTCGAGTACGTCGAGGACAACGTCGCCTTCGAGACGCAGCTTGCGCCCAACGACCCGGGCTTCGATCAGCAGTACGCTCCCCAGCTGGTCAACGCCGACGACGCGTGGGACGAGACGCTCGGGGACGCTGACGTCACGATCGCCGTCGTCGACACGGGCGTCGCCTACGACCACCCCGACCTGGCGTCCGGGTTCGGATCGGACCCCGGTCGGGACTTCGCCGACAGCGACGGGGATCCAGCGCCCGACACCAGCGACGAGGCCCACGGCACCCACGTCGCGGGCTGCGCGTCGGCGGATACCGACAACGGCGTCGGCGTCGCCGGCCCCAGCGACTCGCGGCTGCTGGTGGCCCGCGCCCTCGACGAGACAGGACGGGGATCGCTGTCGGACATCGCGGACGCCATCCAGTGGGCGACCGATCGGGGGGCCGACGTGATCAACGTGTCTCTCGGCGGCGGCAGCGACACCCGGACGATGAAGCGGGCCGTCGAGTACGCCGCCGACCAGCACGACGCCCTCGTCGTGTGTGCGGCGGGGAACTCGGGCCAGTCGGGGGTCGCCTACCCGGCCCGCTACGAGGAGTGCGTCGCGGTCTCGGCGGTCGATCCGAACGAGGAACTGGCCGACTTCTCGAACTACGGCTCCGCCGTCGAGCTGGCGGCGCCTGGCGTGAACGTCCTCTCGACGATGCCGTCCGACGGATACGGTCACTACTCGGGCACGTCGATGGCCGCGCCGGTCGTCGCGGGCGTGGCCGCACTGGGCAAGGCGGCGAACCCGGATCTCGGGGCCGAAGAGCTCAGGCGACTGCTACGGGAGACGGCCGTCGACGTCGGGCTCTCCAGCGACGAGCAGGGCGCGGGCCGCGTGGACGCCGCCGCCATCGTCGCGTCGGCCGGCTCGACGACCGGCGGATCGACGAACGAGTCGCCGACGGCCGACGCGACGGCGAGTCCCGCCGAGGCGACCGTCGGCGAGACCGTCACCTTCGACGGTAGCGGTTCCGGCGACCCCGACGGCTCCGTCGAGCGCTACGAGTGGGCCCTCGGCGACGGGTCGACCGCGACGGGCGCGACCGTCGAGCACGCCTACGACGCGGCCGGCGAGTACGAGGCGACGCTCACCGTCACCGACGGCGACGGCGCGACCGCGACCGACGCGGTGACCGTCGCGGTCGAGGCCGCCGCCCAGTGCGACCAGACGGTATCGGGGAGCGTCCAGTCGTCGCTGTCCGGCTGGTGGGACGACGACCCCTGGCGGTGGAACCAGCGGCTGGCGTCGACCTGCGAGGTCGCGGTCACGCTCGAGGGACCAAACGACGCCGACTTCGACCTGTACGTCACGGCCGACGGGCGGACGCCGTCCGGGAGCGACTACGACGCCCTGTCGGCGAGCGACGGCAGCGCCGAATCGGTCACCCTGTCGTCGATCGACGGCGCGGTGGGAATCCTGGTCAACGCCCGCCGGGGGAGCGGAGAGTACACGCTGCGCGTCGAGGAGCGCGGCTCCGACAGCGCCTGACGGCGTCGACGGTCGATCGGCTCGTTCTCGATTCCCCGCGCGGTCGGACCCACGAGTCCGGTCGCGGTCGGGCCCGCGCCACGCCGGATTTCTGAATTCTTTTATCCGCTGGCCGCCACGGTGGGAGTATGACCGAGCAGGACGCGGCAGACGCCGAGACGGACGCCGACGAGGACGGAGTCGGGGCCGCGGAGGAGGAGCGCGCCGCCGGATCGACCGCCGAGGCGGAGAGCAACGGCGAAGTCGACGACGAGCTCGTCGAGCGGATCGAGGGCTCCGACGCGGAGTCGATCGCCCGGGAGCTGTCCGGCCTGCGGGCGCGCGTCGATGAGTTGGAGGCGACCGTCGCGGATCGCGACGAGGAGGTCGAGGAGCTGGAGTCGAAGCTCAAGCGCAAGCAGGCCGACTTCCAGAACTTCAAGAAGCGGATGGAGAAGCGCCAGGAGCAGCAGAAGAAGCGCGCCACCGAGGACCTGGTCTCGCGGCTGCTCGACGTCCGCGACAACCTCCGGCGCGCGCTCGACCAGGACGAGGACGTCGACATCCGCGACGGCGTCGAGTCCACCCTCCGGCAGTTCGACGACGTCCTCGACGCGGAGGACGTCGAGGTCGTCGAGCCCGAACCGGGCGCGGAGGTCGACCCCGAGCGCCACCAGGTGCTGGCCCGGGTCGACAGCGACCAGCCCGAGGGCACCATCGCCGACGTCCACCGGCCCGGCTACCTCATGGCCGACGCCGTCCTCCGCGAGGCGCAGGTGACCGTCAGCGAGGGCGGGGAGTAGCGACTCGCCCCTGTTTTCTTACGCCGCTGGCGCGTATCGTCGCCGGTGACCGTCTCCGCGCTCTCGTACAACGTCCTCTACGACGGCCTGGAAGACGAGGCCGCACCGTGGTCCGAGCGGGCGGCCGACGTCGCCGCCCTGATCCGCTTTCACCGGCCGACCGTCGTCGGCCTGCAGGAGTGCTGGCTCGGGCAGGCCGACGACCTCCGGGCGGCGCTACCGGGCTACGAGTGGTACGGCGAGGACCGCGACGTCGGCGAGCACACGCCGGTCGGCGTCCTGCGCGAGCGGGCGCGGATCGTCGACCGGGAGGCCTTCTGGCTGGCGCCGGACCCCACCGACCGCCACCGCGCCTGGGACGCGAACATCCCGCGGCTGGCTACCCACGCCACCGTCGAACTGCGGGAGAGCGGCCGGCGGATCGAGCACTACAACGTCCACCTCGACGTGGACGGGCCAGAAGCGCGCCGCGAGAGCGCCCGGATCCTCCGGGACCGCGCCGAGGGTCACGACGCGCCGGTGATTCTGACCGGCGATTTCAACAGCCGTCCGGACTCGCGGCCCTACGAGATCCTCACGGAGACAGTCGACGACGCCAGGAGAGTCGTCGAATCGCCCCACGGCCCGGTCGAGACCTACCACGGGTACGACCGCGCGGCGTCGAAGCGCATCGACTACGTCTTCGCAGGCGAGGGGCTGACGGCGACGGCCCACGGCGTGCTGACTGACCTGGGTCCCGACTGGCTGGCGCCCTCGGATCACTGGCCCGTGATGGCGCGGTTCGCGGTGGCGGACCGGGAGTGACGGCGGCCGTCGCTGCCACCGTCGACGGCGGCGGCCAGCGGTCTGTTTGCGGGCCATCATATAAGCACCGGTCGGACGGACGGCAGGGCCTACAAACAGCGGGCACGCGGCCCGTTCCCACCGATCAGGTTCTGTCCCGTCTAGCAACTTTTAACCGGCCGAACCGGGTATAGGCAGACAAGATGGCGAGCAACAAGATTCTCGGAATCGACCTCGGGACCACGAACAGCGCGTTCGCGGTCATGGAGGGCGGCGACCCCGAGATCATCGTGAACTCGGAGGGCGAGCGGACGACACCGTCCGTCGTTGCCTTCGACGACGGCGAACGGCTGGTGGGCAAGCCCGCGAAGAACCAGGCAGTCAAGAACCCCGAACAGACGATCCAGTCGATCAAGCGCCACATGGGGGAGGACGACTACACCGTCGAGCTGGAGGGCGAGGACTACACGCCCGAGCAGGTCTCGGCGATGATCCTCCAGAAGATCAAGCGCGACGCCGAGGAGTACCTCGGCGACGAGGTCGAGAAGGCGGTCATCACGGTCCCCGCGTACTTCAACGACCGACAGCGCCAGGCGACCAAGGACGCCGGCGAGGTGGCCGGCTTCGAGGTCGAGCGCATCGTCAACGAGCCGACGGCCGCGGCGATGGCCTACGGGCTCGACGACGAGTCCGACCAGACCGTCCTCGTCTACGACCTCGGTGGGGGTACCTTCGACGTCTCTATCCTCGACCTCGGCGGCGGCGTCTACGAGGTCGTCGCCACCAACGGCGACAACGACCTCGGCGGCGACGACTGGGACCAGGCGATCATCGACTACCTGGCCGACGAGTTCGAGGACGAGCACGGCATCGACCTCCGCGACGACCGACAGGCCCTCCAGCGCCTGAAGGACGCGGCGGAGGAGGCCAAGATCGAACTCTCCAGCCGGAAGGAGACCCGGATCAACCTGCCGTTCATCGCGACGACCGACGACGGGCCCCTCGATCTCGAGGAGAAGCTCACCCGCGCGAAGTTCGAGTCACTCACCTCGGACCTCATCGAGCGCACCGTCGGCCCGACGGAGCAGGCCCTCGACGACGCCGGCTACGACGAAGGAGACATCGACGAGGTCATCCTCGTCGGCGGGTCCACCCGGATGCCGCAGGTCCAGGAGCAGGTCGAGGAGATGACCGGCCAGGAGCCCAAGAAGAACGTCAACCCCGACGAGGCCGTCGCGCTCGGCGCGGCCATCCAGGGCGGCGTCCTCTCGGGGGACGTCGACGACATCGTCCTGCTGGACGTCACGCCGCTCTCGCTCGGCGTCGAGGTCAAGGGCGGGCTCTTCGAGCGCCTCATCGAGAAGAACACTACCATCCCGACCGAGGAGTCGAAGATATTCACGACCGCCGCGGACAACCAGACGCAGGTCCAGATCCGCGTCTTCCAAGGCGAGCGTGAGATCGCCGAGGAGAACGAACTGCTCGGCGAGTTCGCGCTGAGCGGCATCCCGCCGGCCCCCGCCGGCACCCCGCAGATCGAGGTCACCTTCTCGATCGACGAGAACGGCATCGTCAACGTCTCCGCGGAGGACCAGGGCTCCGGTAACTCCGAGGAGATCACCATCGAGGGCGGCGCCGGCCTCTCCGACGAGCAGATCGAGCAGATGCAGGAGGAGGCCGAGCAGCACGCCGAAGAGGACCAGCAGCGCCGCGAGCGGATCGAGGCCCGCAACGAAGCCGAGTCCGCCGTCCAGCGCGCCGAGACCCTCATCGAGGAGAACGAGGACGAGGTCGACGACGACCTCATCGCCGACATCGAGGACGCCATCGACGAGGTCGAGGAGACCCTCCAGGACGAGGACGCCACCAAGGAGGACTACGAGGAGGTCACCGAGAACCTCAGCGAGCAGCTTCAGGAGATCGGCAAGCAGATGTACCAGGAGCAGGCCGCCGAGGGCGCCGCGGGCGCCGGTGCCGGTGCGGCTGGCGCAGGTCCCGGCGGCATGGGCGGCGCCGCGGGCGGTCCCGGCGGCGCTGCCGGCGCCGGTGCGGCCGGCCAGGGCGAGGAGTACGTGGACGCCGACTTCGAGGACGTCGACGACGAGGACGAGGACTGAAAGGACGAGTCTTCGTCGTCGGCTCGATTGACGAGCGTAGCGAGTCTATCGGTGTCCTGCCGAGCGAAGCGAGGCAGGGCCCGAGAGAGCAGAGCTCTCTCGGCGTCTCAGAAAGCGAGCGTCAGCGAGCTTTCTGAAGTGGACGAAGACGACGAGTAACGCGAGGAGTCGTCTTCGTCGGCTCGGAAGACGCGCGTAGCGGAGTTCTCGTGAGCGAAGCGAACGAGGGCACGGAAGAGTTTGCTCTTCCGGAGCGAGCACGTCTTCCGGTGTCCTGAGAAGCGAACGGAGTGAGCTTCTCAAGCTGGACGAGGACGATCGAAGCGAGCTTTTCGAGTTTGGCGAAGACGAGGGCTGAAAGGACGGGTCTTCGTCGTCGACTCGATAGGGCCGCTACCGATCGGACACAGGCGTTTCAGAACCGAACGAGAGGTCCAGAGGTCCGTCAGAGGGTCGTTCTGGCAGCGTCACGAGCGAGAAGGGTTGCGAGCGTTCGAATCGGACAGCGGCGCGCAGCGCGCGTCTAAGTGCGCGTCCGACCGAGCACGGGGGCGTTTCTGCGCGGTCTCGGGACGTAGTCGGTTCGAACGTGTCGGGTCACTGAACCAGAAGTATGGACGACAGGCATTCAACCGGTTAGCATACGTCCACAGGACGTCTCCAGGCCGAAATAATGCCTATCGGTCCACGACGGTATGGATGTCTGTGACCGAGGACAGGAGCAGACCGCTCGTCGAGGGGACGGAGGCGCTCGCGTCCGAGGAGTGCGCCGTCCACGAGGAACTGGCGGAGCGGGTGGACCTGGCGCCGCTGGTCGGCGTCCTCCTCGACGCCGTTTCGGAGTGTCTGCTGGTGATCGACGATCAGGGACGGATCGCCTTCGCGAACCCCGCCGTGGACCGGGTGTTCCGCTACGAGCCGGACGAGCTGATCGGCGAGCGACTCGCGGAGCTGATCCCCCAGCGGCTCCGGGCGGATTTCCTCGACGGGTTCCAGCGGTACCTCAGGACCGGCGAGCAGACGTTCGAGTGGACGGAGGTGGAGTTCCCCGGGCTGGCGCGGAACGGGATCGAGGTCCCGCTGTCCGTCTCCGTCCGCGAGTTCGCGGTCGACGACCGGCAGTACTTCGTCGGCGTCATGCGGGACGTCACCGACCGCGTGGAGCGGGAGAACGAACTCAGCACGGAGCGGGCGTTCGTCGACAGCGTCTTCGACGCCCTCCCGGACGTGGTGTACGCGTTCGACCGCGAGGGGCAGTTCCTGCGCTGGAACGACCGCCTGACGGCGGTCACGGGGTACTCCGACGCGGAGGTGGCGTCGATGCACTCACTCGACTTCGTCGCGGCGGACGACCGCGACGAGGTCGTCTCGTCGCTGATCGAGGTCTTCGAGACGGGGGGTATCGCGACGGCGGAAGGCGATCTGGTGACGAAGGGCGGCGAGCGGATCCCCTTCGAGTTCACCGGAGCGCCGCTGACGGACGACGACGGCGAGGTGGTGGGGCTGACGGGCGTCAGCCGGGACGTCACCGAACGGCGCCGGCGGGAGCGACGCCTGGAGCGGCTGAACGCGCTCAACGCCGTCATCCGGTCGGTCGACGAGGCGCTGATCGAGGCGACGACCCGCTCGGAGATGGAACAGGCGATCTGCGAGCGACTCGCGGCCGCCGACACCTACGTCGGGGCGGCCGTCGGCGGGTTCGACACCGACCGGGAGGCCCTCGAGGTGTGGGCCGCCGACGGCGTCGACGTCGAGGGGTTCCGGACGCTGTTGCCCGGGGGAGATCGACCGCTCGCGGACTCCCCAGCGGCGCGAGCGCTCGACGAGCGCGCCGTTCAGGTGATCGACCCGACGGAGTCGGGAGAGCCCGCCTGGCACCGCGACGCCGACCGGCAGGGGTACGATCGGCTCGTGGCGGTCCCCGTGGTCACGGACGAACGCACCTTCGGCGTGCTGGGCGTCTACGCGCGGCGGGGAGAGGGCGTCCCGGAGCGCGAGCGGGAGATCCTCGAGGAGATGGGGCGGGTGGTCGGCGACGCGCTCCAGAACGCCGTCACGCGCGAGCTGCTGCACGCCGACGCGGTGACCGAGCTCGAGCTGGGGACGACCGACAGCGGCCTGACGTTCGTCTCCCTCTCCGGGCGGGCCGACTGCCGGATCGAACTCGACCGCGTGCTGACCTTCGGAGACGACTTCGTGTTCTACGTGACCGTCACGGGCGCTCCGGTCGAGCGGTTCCGGGAAGCGGCCGGGACGGAGCCGGGCGTCGAATCCGTCGAGCACCTCGGGACGAACGCCGACCGGCACCGCTTCAAGCTCAACGTCGGGTCGGGGACGATGACGAGCGCCCTGGCGGAGTACGGCGCGCGAACCACCGCGGCGACGGCGGACGAGGGCGACGGCAGGCTGGTCGCCCACCTCTCCCCGGACGTCGACGTTCGAGAACTGGTCGACGCGCTCACGGAGACGTACCCGGAGACGGAGCTGAAGGCCCGCCGGGAGACCTCGCGGACGCTGCGGACGCCGATGGCGGTCCGGCAGGAGCTGTCCGCGGACCTGACGGAGAAACAGCGGGCCGCGCTGCAGGCGGCGTACTTCTCGGGGTACTTCGAGTGGCCGTCGCGGTCGAACACGGCCGCGGAGATCGCCGACGTGCTCGACATCGCCCCGCAGACGTTCCACCAGCACCTCCGCATCGCCGAGCAGAAGGTGTTCCGGACGCTGTTCGGCGACGGACCCTCGAACGAGGCCGCCTGATCCGCCTCGTGCGATTCCTGGGAGTCGCGCCGCGAGGCGGGCCGTCCGGCGGATGCGAGCGGCCGCTGGGACCGTACCTGATTACTCAGGCACGCACCTCAATGTACTACATCCGTTCGGTGGAGACATGGCACTCGAGATCGAGGAGCCCGCGCAGGTCGATCCCGAACTCATGCAGGTCCTGGCGCCGCCGCGGCGCCGCCGCGTCGTGAGTGTCCTCGAAGACATCGACGCGCTGTCGACGGAATCGCTCGCCGCGTCCGTCCTGGCCGACGAGGCGACGGCGGCCGCGACGGTCGTGACGGACGACCGCCGCCGCGAGATGCACTCGTCGCTCGTCCACGTCGACCTCCCCGCGCTGGAGGACGCCGGCGTGCTCGAGTACGACCGCACGTCGAACTGGGTGGCCGCGCGGTCCGCGCGGCCGGCCCGGATCGCGCAGCGGATCGCGTCGGCGGCCGACGGCGACGACCGCGCGACGCTGGAAGCGCTGGCCAACGAGCGCCGCCAGGCCCTGCTCACCTGCGTCGCCGGCAAGGGGCCCTGCGAACTCGAGCGGGTGGCCCGTCTGGTCGCCGCCCGTGAGCGCGACTGCCGGCCCGCGGCGGTCCCCGCCGACGTCGCGGACGACGTGGCCACGTCGCTCCACCACGTACACCTGCCGAAGCTGGGAGCCGCGGACCTCCTCCACTACGACCCCGAGGAGAACGTCGTCGTCGCGGTCGACGACCTCCCGTCGGTCGTCACGGATCTCCTGTCGCCGACCGGCACCGAGTCCGCCTGAGACGCTGCCCCATCGTCTGCCCCGGCCCGGCCGTAGCGATCGGCCGTACCGGTAGTGAACGACGGCTGTCCGTGTGAACGACCACCGCGACGCGGAGAGGTTCGATCACGAGTGCTCGGTCGACGGCCGTGCGAGCGTCGCGAGAGTGAATCGGGTGCCGTCCCGCTGTCGCCGGCCACCTACCGACAATCTATTGGCCAGATTACCATTGTTGCATTCGTCCACAAGAGCCATTGCGGGGTATTCCCTTTCTTCGATCATGAATGAACTGCCGGCGCTGGGCATCGGCACGTGGCAGAACACTGACCCCGAGGAGTGCGCGTCCGCCGTCGCGACCGCGCTCGACGTTGGCTACCGACACGTCGACACGGCCGAGATCTACGGCAACGAGGAGCACGTGGGCGAGGGGCTCGCGCGGGCCGACGTGGATCGCGAGGACGTCTTCCTCGCGACGAAGGTCCACTCGGACTCGACCGGGCTGACCTACGACGACGTGATCGAGACGGCGCACGGCAGCCTGGAGCGACTGGGCGTCGACTATCTGGACCTGCTGTACGTCCACTGGCCGACGGGCAACTACGCGCCCGGGGAGACGCTGCCGGCCTACGACGATCTGGTCGAGGAGGGCGTCACGCGCCACGTGGGCGTCTCCAACTTCGAGCCGTGGCAGGTCGAGGAGGCCATGGAGGCCCTCGAGGAGCCGCTGTTCGCCAACCAGGTCGAGATGCACCCCCTCCTGCAGCAGGAGGAACTCGTCGCGCACGCACAGGAACACGACTACTACGTCGTGGCCTACTCGCCGCTGGCCCGGGGCGACGTCTTCGACGTCCCCGAGGTGAGCGAGGTCGCCGAAAAGCACGGCGTCAGCGAGGCCCAGGTCAGCCTCGCGTGGCTGACCCGGAAGGACAACGTAGTCGCCATTCCGAAGGCGACCAGCCGCGAGCACATCGAGGACAACTGGGCGAGCCTGGACCTCGAGCTCGACGACGCGGACGTCGCGAAGATCGACGGCATCGAGCGCGAGGACCGGCACCTCGACCCCGACAAGGGGCCCTGGAACGAGTAGTCGCGCTGCGTTTCTCGCCCGCTATTCGTCCCCGTGTATCTGCTCGCCCCGGAACAGCCGGCGGGCGATAGTGAACGTCTGCTCGCGTTCCCTCCGGGTCGGGAAGTGCGCGGCGAGGTACCGGGCGGTTGCGATCAGCTGGAGCCGTCGACCGCGCTCGTCGTCGGCCGCGTCGAGCCGCTGGACGGCGGCCTCCAGGCTCTGTAGCTCGTGGAAGCCGGCGTCCTCCCGGAGCAGGCCGCGGGCGAGCGCCCGGACGAGCGCGTCGGGGTCGCCGCCGGCGTCGAAGTGGGCCGCGGCGAGGCGTCCGGCCTCGTTCACCTGGCCGTGCTCGTCGAAGGCGTCCAGCAGCGCATCGCGGATTTCGTCGGGCTCGCGGTCGGCGTCGCCCGTCGACCCCGGGTCCGGAACCGGCGCCGCGGGCTGGTTCAGGAAGCGGTCGAGGTAGACGGACGTCGCGCCGTCGAAGGCGGGGCGGTAGGCCTCGACGCAGTCGGTCCGACGGGCCATCGCGTGGGCGGCCGTCGCGTAGGAGAAGGTGTGGTGGACCGTGTCCCAGTCGGAGAACTCGTTGCTCGTGGCGAACTGCGCGACCCGCCGCGTCGCGGCGCGTGCGACGGCGTCGGTCAGTTGCTCGGCGGACGCGCCCCCGCGGACGGCGTCCCGGAGGGCGTCGACGATGGCCTCGGGGTCGTCGTCGAGGAGGCGGTCCACGAAGTCGTCGGGCCGGGTCCACTCGCGCCCCTCGCCGGCGGCGACGAGGTCGGGGAGGGCCTCGTGGGCGTCCAGACACAGTTCGGCCGCGTCGACTGGCTGGCGCCACGCCGAGGTCTCCTCGGCCCTCGCAGCGTCGGTGATCTGCGGGACGACGGCGGCGAGCGCGTCGGCGGCGTCCGCCCAGTCGAGGTGGTCCAGCGTCTGGCAGGCCTTGTTCGCGAAATCGAGGGTGTGGCTCGCGTTCATGTACAGGTGGTCCGTCGCGCCGGCGAGGACGATCTCCGCCACCTCGTCGGGCGGGAGGACGGCCGCGGCGGTCCGGATGCAGCGCTCTGCGCCGTCCTCGTCGCGGACCTCGCAGGTCTCGCGGAACCACGACTTCAGCCGCTCCTTCGAGAGGTCGGCGTTGCCGAGTTCGTGCTGGGGATGGCGGGGCGGCTGGCCGGCGCAGTCGTCGGCCACCTCGCCGATGCCGACGGACAGCGCGCGCAGCTTCTCGTCGTGGTCGACGCGGTCGTAGAGGTTCGCCATCGCACCGAGCGTGGTGAGTCCGCGTCCCCAGCCGTCCTCGCGGTACTTCGTGCCGAAGTTCACCGCCGTCTCCAGCGGGGTGTGGAACCCCTCACCAAAATCGTCCAGGTGAATCACCGACTTCGCCACGACCAGCGAGAGGTTCTCCTGCATGCCGTCGACGAGTCGGTTGCGCCAGTACGTCTCCGGGGGGACGTCCCGCTCGGGGTCCGGGTCGACGTAGACGTCGCCGTCGCGGACATCGGTGGGGAACGTCTGGACGTCGTCGGCCCACACGTCGAAGGTGTCCCCGCAGGCCAGTTCGAAGCGGGCGTGGTGCCAGTGACAGGTCAGCAGGCCGTCCTCGACGGTCCCCTCCGAGAGGGGAAAGCCCATGTGCGGACAGCGGTTGTCGACGGCGTACACCTCGCCCTCGTGGTGGAACAGCGCGACGGTGTGCCCGCCGACGGAGACGACCTCGCGGCCGCTCTCCGCCAGGTCGTCGAGGGCCGTCGCGCGCTCGTACTCCTCTGTCGTTGCCATGTGCTATCGGACGGCACAGGCAGTGGTAAAGATTCGCTGAACGGCCGTTTTGTAAGACTGAATATGGTTTCGGATCACACCAGGCCGAGGACGAGCCCGACCACGTAGACCGCCGTTGCCGCGGCCGCGATGGTCACGAGCCAGGCGGCGATGCGCTCGACACCGAGGGCCGCACGGAGGTTCATCAGCCGGACGTTCGAACGGCTGTCACATAAAGCGTCGGCACTGACCGGACGCGGACCCGCAGCGGTCGCCCCGCCACGAGCGAGAGGTCCGCGACCCGGGCTTTTCAAGTGGATCAACCGTCTACGGACTGGCAACGAATGAGCGAGGACTTCTACGACGTACTCGGGGTTTCCCGGGACGCCAGCGAGGACGAGATCAAGGAGGCGTACCGGACGAAGGCCCGCGAGTACCACCCCGACGTCTCCGACGACCCGGACGCCGAGGAGAAGTTCAAGAAGGTCAAGAAGGCCAAGGAGGTGCTGACCGACGACGAGAAGCGCCAGATGTACGACCAGATGGGCCACGAGCGCTTCCAGCAGGCCGAGAAGCACGGCGGCGTCGGCGGCAACGGCCAGCGCGGCGGCCGGGCCGGCGGGGGCGACCCCTTCGGCGGCGGCCAGGGGCCGTTCGGCGACATGGGCGACATCTTCGACCAGTTCTTCGGCGGTGGGGGCCGAAGCCGCAGCCGGGGCGGCCAGGACCTGCGGACCTCGCTCACCATCGACCTGCAGGAGGCCTACGAGGGCGTCGAGAAGGAACTGAGCGTCCGCCGCCCGGAGACCTGTCCCGACTGCGACGGCCGCGGCCACCCGGCCGACAGCGACTCACGCACCTGTCCCCAGTGTAACGGCCAGGGCCAGCAGACCACCGTCCAGCAGACGCCGATGGGGCGCGTCCAGCAGACCCAGACCTGCCGCCGCTGCGAGGGCGAGGGCACGCTCTACGACGAGACCTGCGGCACCTGCGGCGGCGACGGCGTCGTCCGCAACGAGGCGACGCTCCAGGTCGAGGTCCCCGCCGGCATCCAGGACGGCCAGACCATCCGGATGAACGGCGAGGGCGCCCCCGGCGAGCCCGGCGCGCCCAGCGGCGACCTTCTCGTGGAGGTCAGCGTCGCCGACCACCCCGACTTCGAGCGCGACGGCGACGACCTCAAGCACCGCCTGGCCGTCTCCTTCCCGCAGGTCGTCTTCGGCGACACCGTCGAGGTCCCCACGCTGGACGGCGCCGTCGAGTTCGAGATCCCCCAGGGCACCCAGAGCGGTGAGGTGTTCCGCCTGGAGGGCAAGGGCATGCCCCGCCTCCGCCGGCGCGGCCACGGCGACCTCTACGTCGAGGTGCAGGTCGTCACCCCCGATAGCCTCAACGAGGAACAGAAGGAGGCCCTGGAGGCGTTCGCAGAGGCCGGCGGCCAGGAGATCGACGTCGACGAGGGCTTCTTCGAGAAGATCAAGAACTCCCTGTAGTCGAACTCGACTGTTCCCCACCGGTGATTGACGACCCGTTAGAGACGAGTAACGAAAGATATTCTTCGACGTACATGCATACATGTACGTATGGGGACGACCACGATTTCGCTCAGAGACGAGGCGTACGATCGCCTCAAAGAGGCAAAGCGTGAAGACGAGAGCTTCAGCGACGTCGTGCTACGGTTGACGGCGTCGCCGACGACCGAAGAACAGATCGAGGAACTGGCGGGTGGACTCGGCAGCGAGTGCGCGAACGATATCGAGGAGTCCTCGAGCGAAGTCCGTGAGTCTCTGGTGATGAGATCCGGAGAGGAATGAGGCTGTTAGATACGAGTGTCCTGGCGAGGTGGGGGGATCCGGATCGGAAGGGCGAGGTCGTCCCGTATCTACAGGACCACGCCGACGAGCGTTTCGTCACCTCGTCGCTGATAATCTTCGAGTTCTTCAGGCCGGTGAAGCGCCGCGACAACCGCCGGCAGGTCCAGTCATGGCTCGGTCGAGTTCTCGACGACGTCGAACCGTTCACCGAGAGTGCAAGCATGACTGCGGCCGGCGTGGAGTCCAGACTGCGGGAACAGGACGCCGCCCTCGAGATGCGCGATCTCCTGATAGCTGCTCACGCACGGGAACTCGGCGCAACGTTCGTCACGTGCGACAGCGGTGACTTCGGGAGTCGCCGGATCCAACAGCTTCTCGACGTCGATGTCGTCGCGTAGTCGTCACGTTCCGCCGATGGACTGAGACCCGCCGCCTTTTCCCCCACCGCTCCCAAGCCCCGCGCATGCAGGTACTCGGGGACCTCGTGGCAGAGGCGCGAGAGCGCGAGGGCGCACTCTTCCGGGCGGCCGAGCGCTCGGCGCCGTACAGCTACGCCGACTTCGCGACGAACGTCTGGAAGACGGGAAACCTCTTGCGGCACTACGGCGTCCGCGAGGGCGCCCGCGTCGCCGTCGTCGCGGGACCGAAGGATCCCGACGACGGCGACGAACCGGGGTGGCTCGGACCGGAGCCGACGCCGTTGCAGGTCTTCCTCGGCGCGGCGCTGGACGGGGCCGTCGTCGACCTGGATCCGCCCGGCGCCGTCGACGCGACGGCCTTCGTCGCGCCCGCCGCGTGGCTGGACCGCTACGAGCGCGGCCCAGGCACCAAGACGCTGGCCTACGGCGGCCCGACGGAGGACCCGACGGTCGCCCAGCTGGAGCGGGAGGCCTGGAGCGAGAACCCGCTGCAGCCTCCGGGTGAGGTCGCCCCTGACGACCACGCGCTGGCCGCGGACGAACTGTACAGTCACGGGGAACTGCTCGCGGCGAGCCGACGGGTCGCGGCCGACCACGACATCGACGAGGACGACGCGGTGGCGATCCGCGCGCCCGTCACCGGAGCGGGCGCGGTCGTCGCAGGCCTGCTCGCGCCGATGCGGGCCGGCGCGACGGTCGTTCTGGGCGACGAAGCGGAGGGGACGGTCGCCGTCGCCGCCGGCGACGCGCCCGAGGGGAGAACGATCGCTCCCGAGTCGGTCCTCTGAGTCGACTGCGACGCCGTTCTACCGCGAGGACGCGCGGTACTCGCCGTGCTTGACGCCGATGAGTAGGGTCACCAGACCGAACACGAGCAGCCCGCCGAGCACCATCGCCACCGTGCTCGTCTGCATCGGACTCATGAACGTCCCGACCCCGAGCACCGCGAACAGCACGAGAAACGCCACTGCGGTCACCGTCTGGTCGAACTCCATGTGGGGAGGCTCGGAGCGATCCGGGAAAAAGTTGCCGAGATACCAGTAACCGGACGGAGAGGCGCTACTCGGTCGGACGCACGAGGTCGGCCAGCGTCACCAGCAGGCCCAGCACCCAGCCCAGCGGGACGGAGATGCCGAGCCACATGAGGGCGTAGGCGCCGCCCTCCCGCTCGAAGTTCTCGACGAGGGGCTCGGCGAGGCCGACCAGGTCGAGCACGTCCCAGAGGAGCCAGCGTGCGAGCCGGTCGCTGCTGGGGAGGACGACGCTGGCGACGTCCTGAGAGAACAGGGCGGCCACGACCGGCGGCAGGAAGATGGCCGTCATCCCGAAGGGGTACGCGAGCGCCACGGTCGTCCCGCGGCCGCCGACGCGCCGGGTGAACACGGCCAGCGCGGCGGAGACGGTCGCGACGACGCTGGCGGCGATCACGGCGACGAGCCCGCCGGGATCGAGGTCCAGCTGGAACCGGGCCAGCGCGATCAGCGCGCCCCAGACGAGCACGGAGAGGGCGATCACGCCGACGACGCCCAGACGGGTAGCGGTGCTGTCGATCCTGCGAGTCTGGAACCGAAGGAAGGCGCCCAGGAGGACGAGCGGGTAGACCAGCGCGATGACGGGCATCCCCACGGCCGACCAGAGGCGATAGAGGACCAGCTGCAACTGGCTGTCTGGCGTCCACTTCCCCAACACGGTGTCGTCGGCCCCGCGCTGACGGGGATAGACAACTTCCATCCAGGTCTCGTGCAGCCGCTTCAGGTCGATCCTGATGCCGCCGACGATCCCTCGCTCGCTCCCGACTGCCATGTCGACCCGTTTCTCGGCGTGCCGTTTTGTTCCTTTCGGCTGTCGTAACGTCGACCCGATGACGTATTGCGGTTCTAGCGCGAAGAACGGGGTCGCGCTGCGGCCGGTCGTCGCAGAGACGGGGTCCGTGCTCGGTTCCGAGTCGACCATCGCGGCGGCAGAGTCTCCCCTCACTTCCGGGAGACGCTCCGCGCCACCCGGCCGTCGCAGAGACTTCGCCTCTGCTCACTCCCAGTCCGGAGCGAAGCCTGGATCGACGCGCCGGTCGCGCTCGTCGACGGCGTCGATGCGCTCGATCTCCTCGTCGTCGAGGTCCAGCGAGAGGCTCCCCCAGTTGTCGATGATGTGGTCCTCGCTGGTGGCCTTCGGGATGGCGGTGACGCCCTTCTCGCGCAGCCACGCGAGGCTGACCTGGGCCTCGCTGACGCCGTTGTCCGCAGCGATGGCCGAGATGACGTCGTTGTCGAACACCGCGCCGCGGGCCAGCGGCGAGTAGGCCACCAGTTCCAGGCCCGTCTCCTCGGCGTACTCCCGCAGTTCCTCCTGGGGCAGCAGCGGGTGCATCTCGACCTGGTCGGCGAAGACGGGCTCGTCGAGGACCTCGCGGGCGCGGTCGACGTGCCGGGGCTCGAAGTTGGAGACACCGATGCGCTCGATCAGGCCGCGGTCTTTCAGCTCCGCGAACGCGGGCAGGGTGTCCTCGGGGTCGTACGTCCGCGCGGGCCAGTGGACGTACAGCAGGTCGACGTAGTCGACGCCGAGCTTCTCCAGGCTCTCCTCGGTGGTCTCGATCACGTCGTCGCCCGCGAGGTTGTCGATCCACACCTTGGTCGCGAGGAAGACGTCCTCGCGGTCGACGTCGGCCTGCTCGATGCCGCGACCGACGTCTTCCTCGTTGTCGTAGGCCTGGGCCGTGTCGACGTGGCGATAGCCCGCATCGAGGGCCGTCGCGACGCTGTCGGCGCACTGGTCGGGGTCCGTGTTCTGCCACGTGCCTAGCCCCAGCATCGGCATGCCCTGTGCAGTCGGGACGCTCTCGGCAGTCGGCTGCTGATTCGGCATCACCGGAGTTCAGGGTCGACCGGGGTTAGGCATTGGGAAGCCCGGAGAACGGTGCCACTGCCGGGACGCTTTTATACTACGTCGCAAGCCGGGTCGCGCGCGGTCAGTGTAGGCGGCGGTGCGGACAAGCATCCGCGAGCGCGGAGTGCTCGCGGTTTCCTTCTCGCGAGGGAGCGGAGCGACCGAGCGAGAAGGGGTTTTGCCCCGACGTTTTTACTGCGGGGGGTGTCCTCACGAGCCTTCGGCTCGCTGCGGGCACCCCCCTTGCAAAAACGTCGGGGAGAAGCGGAGGATTCACTACGGGTGACACCCAAGCGCCGGGTATGACAGAGGGTACGGCGGACGTCTCGCGTCGCGCGTTCATGCGCACGGCCGCGGGGGCGACGGCGGCGGCGGGCGCCTCCGGCGTCGCGGCCGGCCAGGACAACGAGAGCAGCGGCGGCGGTGGCGGCGGCACGCCGGACTTCGGCGGGTTCCTGGACGGCGTCGGCAACTTCGACGGGAGCGTCGAGGACGCCACGGGATCAGACTCGGCGACCGTCGAGGTCGGGGTCCAGGCCAACGGCGGAGCCTACGGCTTCGGCCCGGTGGCCATCCACGTGGACAACGGCGCGACCGTCCAGTGGGAGTGGACCGGCGAGGGCGGCGGCCACAACGTCGTCTCCGACGGCGACGGACCGCTGGGGTCGGACACCTACAGCGAGGCCGGCGTCAACTACGAACACACCTTCGAGGAGGACGGCATCTACCCCTACATCTGCGAGCCCCACGTGGGCATGGGGATGAAAGGCGCCATCGTCGTCGGCTCCGACTACCCCACCGCCGACAGCGGTGGTGGCGGCGGTGGCGGCGGTTCCAGCGCCGGCGGCCCCACGATGCCGGACAGCGTGAAGTCGCTGGGCGTCGCGACGTCGTTCGTGATGCTCGCGACGCTGGGCATGGGGTACGTGTTCGTCAAGTACGGCGGCGACTACGACCAGCCGGAGTAGCGTCGCTCCGCCGCCGAAGCCGAGCCGTTCTCGTGACGCAATTCGTCTTCGAGAGGACCTCGCGTCGCGCCCGCGGACTGCGATTAGATGTCGTCGGGGCCGGCGTGGATGCGTAGATCGACGTCGCGACGCTCCCCCTCGAGATCGGCGACGATGCGCTCGACGATCCGTTCGGCCTCCTCGCGGATCAGCGGCCGCACCTTATCGACGACCCAGTCGAGCGACACCAGCAGCGGGAGGTCCACCGCGTCCGAGGTGGCCGAGTCCGGATCGAACTCGACGGTGAGCCACACGCGGGACGCGTGGTCGCGGTCCGGCGGGGCCTCGTCGTCGGCAGGTTCGACCCGCCAGTGGCCCTCGGCGTCGAGCTCAGAGACGATGCGCCAGTCGATGCGGGTCGGCGGGTCGACCGCGGTGACCTCGGAGACGGCGGTGTAGGTGAGCTTCCACCACGCGAAGGTCAGCGCGTAACGGGTTCCGGGCGAGCCGTCGCCGTCCTGGCGCACCTCTCGCAGATACTTGGAGTAGCGGGCGTACCCCGGGAAGTCCTCCAGAAACTCGTAGACATCCTCGGGTGGGAGATAGACGACGGTACTGACTTCGACGGAGTCCACGGGTGATCCGTCGGCGCGGTCACACAAAGAGCTACGGGAACGCGGTGCGAACGCGTCCGGCCGAAAAAACGGGTCCGGCGTGGTCGCCGTGATCACGGCCTCACTCGCTGACGTCGTCCGCCTCGCTGGCGAGTCGGAGGAGCCCCGAGATCCGCTCGTCGTCGAGGTCGACCGGTTCGACGTCGTGGTTCACGGGGTCGTACGTGATCAGCCCGGCCTCCTCGAGCTTCGGGAGGTGGACGTGGTACAGCTGCGTCGTCAGCGAGTCGGGACAGTCAGCGGCGGAGTCGACGTCCTCGATCTCGGCCAGCCGGCTGCTCAGGTCGTAGAGCGTGGCCGATTCGTTGCGCGACAGGTACGAGAGGACGAAGCGGCGCCGGGGATCCGCCAGAATCTCCAGCAGATCCTCGGTGCTCTGTTTGGACGTGTTCCCCTGCTTCATACCGACTGTGAACACCCCGTGGCCAGGGCCTCGCGAGTGCCCGCTGCGTCACGTGCGACTCGATGATCTTGTGGCGACATCATCTGAAGATGGTTCTACCGCCGTATAGCGATTTCGCCCGTCAAAATTGGAGAAGATGAGAAAACGCCCGCCGATCAGGAGTGATTATTCTGTATATGATCACACAAGGCCGGATTCAGTTCCGATAAAACTCCATTGGACGTGAAAGTTAGAATATTTAACATCAGCGATCGGCGCGCGAAGGCCATCCAGTTACGTCCCGTCAGATGCCGGTTGGCTGCTGTATAGCCACTAAAAGCAGTAATCTGGTGGCCACAGATCGGGGGACGTGGGCGGGTCCGCGAGGGGGGACGACGGGTACTGGCTCCCGGGCTTCGCTGCTCCGCGGCGACGTCCCCGAGCGCCGGGTGCGGTCCTCGGCGGGCGGAGGGGACCGGACTGGAACGTCGAACGGGGGTCGTCGTGCGATCCTCGCCGAACCGTGGGGCAGGAAGCACAGACCGCGGACGCGGATCGGCCTCCGCCGAGCGGTCTTCGCGCTGATGGCGACGCTCGTCGCGGCCCTGGCGTTCCCGACGGCCGCGGCGTTTCGGGACCAGGGCGGGGAACAGGGGCTATAAGACTCGCCCCGGCAAAGGGGGCGCACATGCTCTCGGACGTGAACGTGGCGCTCGGAGTCACCGGATCGATCGCGGCGGTCAAGACCGTCGAACTCGCCCACGAGCTGCGTCGGCGGGGCGCGTCGGTCCGGGCCGTGGTGACCGAGAGCGCCACGGGCATCGTCCACCCGTGGGCGCTTCAGTTCGCGACCGGGCACGAGCCGATCACCGAGATAACGGGCGCCGTGGAGCACGTCGACCTCTGTGGGCGCGAGGGGTGGGCCGACGTCCTCCTGATCGCGCCGGCGACGGCCAACACCGTCGGGAAGGTGGCGGCCGCGATCGACGACACGCCCGTGACGACCTGCGCGACGACGGCGCTGGGCGCGGACGTGCCGGTCGTGGTCGCGCCGGCGATGCACGAACCGATGTACGACCACCCCGGCGTGCTGGACGCCATCGACCGGGTCGAGTCGTGGGGCGTCGAGTTCGTCGACCCCCGGATTGAGGAGGGGAAAGCCAAGATAGCCACGGAGGACGCTATCGTGACAGCGACGGCCCGAGCGACGACGGAGCAGTCCCTGGCCGGCGAGTCGGTCGTCGTCACCAGCGGCGCGACGACGGAGTCGGTCGATCCGATCCGGACGCTCTCGAACCGCGCGTCGGGACGGACCGGCCGCGCAGTTGCTCGGGCCTGCCACGTCCGGGGCGCGGACGTGACGCTGGTCCACGACGGCCCGGACGTTCACTACGCCGACGTCCGGCTGGTCGAGAGCGCGGCCGAGATGACCGAGGCGACGGTCGACGCCTGCGCCGACGCCGACGCGCTCGTCTCCGCGGCGGCCATCTCGGACTACACCGTCGAGGCCCGCGACGAGAAGATCAAGTCGGGGCAGGAGTCGCTGACGCTGGAGCTGACCCCGACGCCGAAGCTCGTGGATCGGGTCCGAGACGAGTACCCCGGCCTGTCCGTGATCGGGTTCAAGGCCGAGACGGCGGCCGACGACGAGACGCTCGTCGAGCGGGCGCGCGAGACGCGCGATCGCGTGGACATGGCCTTCGTCGTGGCCAACGACGCGAGCGTGATGGGTACCGACGCGACGCGCGCCCTGCTGGTCGACGACGGGGTCGGCGAGTACGAGGGGGACAAGGCTGGCCTGGGCGAGCGCGTCGCCCAGCGGCTGGCCGATCGCCTCGCGTGACCGACAGGCGACAGCCGATCCCGAAACCGTTATCCCTGCGCCGAGGTTCGTCTCGGACAACTGTAACGCGCCTGAGACACCTGTATGGGGAACTTCATGAGTACGCACGAACGACGACTGCTGGTGCCCGTGGCCGATTCGGTGACCATGCGTGAAACGGTCGCGTACGCTGTCGAGGCGGCGACGGGCGCCCCCGACGAGAGTGATGCGGGCAGGAGCACCGTGGAGGGCGACGGGCCCGCGGTCCACCTCGTCTACGTCGCGACCGGTCGCATCCTCGACCCGGACGGCGCCGCCATCGTCGCGTCGGCGGAGGACCTCCTCGAGCGGGCCGAGGTGTGGGCGGAGGAAGACCGGGACGAGGGCGCCGACCTCGCGATCGAGACGGCCGTCGTGGGCGTCGACCGGTACCTGTTCGCCCCTGGCGACTACGCCGACGCGCTCGCCGGATACGCGGCCGACTGGGACCTGGACGGGGTGATCCTGGACCCGGAATACGATCCCGGCGGCACCGAGCCGATCATCCAGCCGCTCGAACTCGAACTGGAGCGGCGCGGCCTCGCGGTTGAGGAGGCGCCGGTCGATCGACCGGCGCGGCGGACCTCCCTGGCCCGCGCGGGCACGGCCACGAAGTACGGCACCGTCTTCGTCGCCTCGCTGGGGTTTTACCTCCTGCTGGGCGATCCGACCTACTGGTTCGACCTCGCGACCGGGGCGGTGACGGCCGCCATCGCGGCCCTGCTGCTCGGCCCGGTCGCCTTCGCGGGCCAGCCGTCCATCCCGCAGCTCGGACGGCGGCTCGCCCGGCTGGCCGTCTACGCGCCGTACCTGCTCTGGGAGATCGCGAAGGCCAACGTCCAGATCGCCTACGTCGTCCTGCACCCGTCGCTGCCGATCGATCCGGACGTAGTGGAACTGCGGCCGGCCGTGTGGGGCGACGCCGCGGTGACGACGCTGGCCAACAGCATCACGCTCACGCCGGGCACGCTGAGCGTCGACGTCTCCCAGCAGGCCTTCGTGATCCACACCCTCACGGAAGGGGCCAGAGAGGACCTGATCGACGGCGGCCTGGAGCGGGCCGTCAGGTTCGTCTTCTACGGACGCGCCGCCGCTCGGATCCCGAGCCCGCGCGAGCGCGGCGACCACGACTCGGCGACCGGCGAACCGAACGAGAGCGAGCAGGCGGAGGTGGCCGTCGATGACTAGCCACGGGACCGTCCTCCTGGGCGTGGCCGCCCTCTTCGTGGGCTTTGCCCTGGTAGCGCTGTACCGGGTGGTCGACGGTCCGACGCTGCACGACCGCGTCATTGCGGTCAACGTCGTCGGGACGAACACAGTCATCGCCATCGCGCTGGTCTCGGGGGCCCTGGACCGGCCGGTCTTCCTCGACGTGGCGCTCGTGTACGCCCTGCTGAACTTCCTGCTGTCGATCGCCATCTCGAAGTTCAGCGTCGAGCGGGGAGGTGTCCTCTGATGAACGCGCTCTCGTGGCTGGCGGTGGCGCTGGCGCTCGCGGGCGCGTTCTTCGGGCTGGTCGCCGTCGTCGGCCTCGTGCGGCTCCCGGACGTGTACACCCGCACCCACGCGGCCTCCAAGAGCGACACGCTCGGGGCCGTCCTGACGCTCGCCGCCGTCGCCGTCACCATCCAGGCCCAGCTCGCGACTATCAAGGTGGTGCTGCTGCTGCTGTTCGTGTTCCTGACCAGCCCGACGGCGGCCCACGCCATCACCCGGGCCGCCCGCGACCAGGGGATCGAACCCTGGACCGAGACGGAGGGGGGTGACCAGTCGTGAGCCCCGAACCGATCGAGCTCGTGCTGCTGTCGTTCATCCTCGCCTCGGCGCTCGGGACCGCGCTGCTGAAGGACGTGCTGGCCTCGGTCGTGACCTTCGCGACCTACAGCCTCGGCGTCTCGATCCTGTGGGTGTTCCTGCAGGCGCCGGACGTTGGCCTGACGGAGGCCGCCGTCGGTGCGGGCGTGATGACGATCCTCCTGCTGCTGGCGCTGGCCAGCACGGTCCGGCCGAACGAGGACGAGCGCTTCGAGGGGATCAGCGTCCGGACGGCCCTCGTCGTGGGCCTGTTCGTCCTCGTGATGGGGGCGACCGTGCCGGCGCTGCCGGCCATCGGCGACCCGTCGGCGCCGGTAGCCAGCGGCGAGGTGACGCAGTACTACCTCGAGAACGCCTACGAGGAGACCGAGGTACGAAACGCCGTGACCGCGGTGCTGGCGGCCTACCGCGGGCTGGACACGCTCGGCGAGGCGACGGTCGTGTTCACCGCCGGCGTCGCGACGCTGGCCGTCCTCGGGAGGGAGACGTTCGCATGAGCGATCGAGACGTCACCGCGGATCCGAACGCGGACGCGGAGGTCGAGGAGCGGCAGGCGCTGTACGTCGAGAGCACCATCATCATGACCACCGTCCGCGTGGTAGCGCCGTTCGTCCTGACGTTCGGCCTGTTCGTGATGTTCCACGGCGCGGACTCCCCGGGCGGCGGGTTCCAGGGCGGCGTCCTCGCCGGCTCGGTGATCATGATGCTGGCGTTCGCCTTCGGGATCGAGTCGACCAGGGAGTGGCTCTCCGGGCGGACCATCGCCGCGATGGCAGGCGGCGGCGTGCTCGTCTTCGCCGGGGTCGGCCTGGGCACGCTGGCGCTTGGCGGGTCCTTCCTCGAGTACCACGTCTACGAGGAGGTGCTGGGTATCTATCACGCCAGCAAGTACGGCATCGAACTGGTGGAGCTGGCCATCGGTGGCGTCGTCGCCGGCGTCATCGTCGGCCTCTTTTTCGCCATCGCGGCCGGCTTCGAGGCCGCGATCGAGGGAGGAGATCAGTCGTGATCGACACGCTAGCCACGCACTACAACTACTACGCCGTCGTCGCCTTGCTGGGTATCGGCCTGTACGTACTCGTCGAGTCGAACAACCTCGTCAAGAAGGTCATCGGGATGAACGTCTTCCAGACAGGCATCTTCATGTTCGTGATCACCACCGGCTACGTCGACGGCGGCGTGCCGCCGGTGCTCGGCGAGGGGGGCGAAGTCTACGTCAGCCCGCTGCCTCACGTCCTGATCCTCACCGCGATCGTCGTCGGCGTGGCACTGACTGCGGTCGCGCTGGCGCTGATCGTCCGGATCTACTCCGAATACGGGACGCTCGACGAGGAGGTGCTCCAGCGACTCTACCATGATTGACCACCTGCCCGTACTGCTGATCGCCGTACCGATCGTCGGCGCCACCCTGCCGCTGCTGGTCGGCCTGGCGGCCGACCGCACCGGCTGGCCGCTCGCGGCGCTGACGCTGCTCGTCCAGGCCGGCCTCGCCACGTGGCTGGGTGTCGCCGTCGCCACCGGCGGCGCTGTCAGCTACGAGGTCGGCGGGTTCGCGGCCCCCTACGGGATCGAACTCGTCGTCGACGGGCTCTCCGTGGCCGTCGTCGTCCTCGTAGCGGTCGTCGCGCTGGGCGTGCTCGCCTACGCCCGACGCGCCGGCCCGCACACGGACACCTTCTACAGTCAGTACCTGCTGCTGGTCGCCGGTCTCTCGGGCATGACGGTCACCGGCGACGTGTTCAACCTCTACGTGTTCCTGGAGATCACGGGGCTGGCCGCGTACGGGCTGGTCGCGACCGGCGACCGCCCGAGCGCCGCCGTCGCTGCGCTGAAGTACCTCCTGATCGGGACGGTGGGCGCCTCGCTGTACCTGTTCGGCGCGGCGTACCTGCTCACCGCCACCGGGACGCTGAACATGGCGCACCTGGCGGAACTGCTCGGCACGGAGGTCGCCTACGACTCGACGCTCGTGGTCACCGCATTCGGGCTGATGGTCGGCGGACTGGCCGTCAAGATCGCGCTGTACCCGGTCCACACCTGGCAGCCCGACGCCTACTCGCGGGCCCACGACACGGTGAGCGTACTCATCTCCGCGCTGGTCTCGACCGTCGCGGCCTACGCGCTGGCGCGCGTGCTGTTCTCGGTGTTCACCGTCCGCTTCTTCGAGGCGGTCCCCGCCGCCCAGACGGCGCTGACGGTCGTCGCCGCCGTCAGCATCGTCGCCGGGAGCGTCCTCGCGGTCTCCCAGTCCGAGGTCCAGCGGATGCTCGCCTACTCGTCGGTCTCGCAGTTCGGCCTCGTGGTCGGCGGGTTCGGCGTCGCCACGCCGGCGGCCGTCATCGGCGGCGTGGTCCACCTGGTCGGCCACGCGGTCATGAAGGGCGGCCTGTTCGGCGCGTCGGGGATCGTCCGCCGGGCGACCGGCGCCGCGCGGATAGAGGAGTACGACGGACTGGCCGCGCGGGCGCCCGTCGCCGCCGCCGCCGTCGCCGTCCTCGCGCTGGCGATGGTCGGCGTCCCGCCGGGCGTCGGGTTCGTCGGGAAGTGGTACATCGTGCTCGGTGCGCTGCGGGCCGAGTCGTGGGGGCTGGTCGCCGTCCTGCTCGCGAGCACGGTCCTGACGCTGGCGTACTTCGCCCGCCTGGTCGAGCGGATGTACTTCACCCCGCCGGCGGGCGCCGACGAGGCCCACGAGCCGACGGTGACCGACGGCGGCGAGGCGAGCGAAGCGAGCCGACCCTCGTCAGAGCGGGCCTCTGACGGCGGCGCGGACCCCGTCTCGCTGGGCATGGTCGCTCTCGTCGTGGCCGCGGCCGTCCTGGCCGTCGCGCTGGGGCCGGCCGTGCCCGCGTTCGAGGGCGCGATCGAAGGCGCAATCCAGAACCTGCTCAACCCATGACTGACGTCGCTTCACTGAGACCGCTGCTGGCAGTGCTCGCCTCCGCGTCGGCCATCCCGCTGATCCTCGCACTGCGGGAGCGGCCGAACCTGCGGGAGGGCGTGACCATCGCGGCCGCGCTCGCGAAGTTCGGCCTCGTCGCGAGCCTCGTCCCCGGCGTGCTCGGCGGGGACACCTATTCCTACGAGTTCGGCGAGCTCGCGACGGGCATCCGGCTCGCCTTCGAGGTCGACGCGCTCGGACTCCTGTTCGGTCTGCTGGCGAGCTTCCTGTGGATCGTCACGAGCTTCTACTCGATCGGCTACATGCGCGGGCTCGACGAGCACGCCCAGACGCGCTACTTCGCCTCGTTCGCGGGGAGCCTGGCCGCCGCCCTGGGCGTCGCGTTCGCCTCGAACCTGCTGACGGTGTTCGTCTTCTACGAGCTGTTGACCGTGGCGACCTACCCGCTGGTCACTCACGACGAGACCGACGCCGCTCGCCGGGCCGGTCGCAAGTACCTGGCCTACACCTTCGGCGGCGGCGTGTTCGTGCTCGGCGGGACCGTCATCGTGTTCGCACTGACCGGGACGACCGCGTTCCAGCCCGGCGGCATCGAGGCGCTGGCGAGCGCGAGCCCGGCGATGGCGCGGCTGGCCTTCGCGCTGCTGGCGACCGGCTTCGGCGTGAAGGCGGCGCTGATGCCGCTGCACTCCTGGCTGCCGGACGCGATGGTCGCGCCGACGCCCGTCTCCGGGCTGCTCCACGCCGTCGCCGTCGTCAAGAGCGGCGTGTTCGGCATCGCCCGCGTCGTCCTGGACGTCTACGGCACCGACCTGATGGCCGACCTGGGTGTCGGGCTGCCGCTGGCCGTCGTCGCCACGTTCACGCTGCTGACCGCCAGCGTCATCGCGCTTCGCAAGGACAACCTCAAGCGCCGACTGGCCTACTCGACGGTCAGCCAGCTCTCTTACATCGTGCTCGGGCTGGCGCTGCTGCGGGGCGAGGCGCTGATCGGCGGCCTGCTGCACATCCCCGCCCACGCGTTCATGAAGCTCACCCTGTTCTTCTGCGCCGGCGCCATCCACGTCGAGACCCACACCGACGACATCAGCGACATGGCCGGCATCGGCAAGCGGATGCCGCTGACGATGGCCGCCTTCGCCGTCGCCTCGGCGGGGATGGCCGGCATCCCGCTGCTGGCCGGTTTCGTCAGCAAGTGGTACATCCTCATCGGCGCCGTCCAGGGCGGCGGAGTCGTCTTCGCGGCCGCCCTGCTGGTCTCCGGCGTCCTCAACATCGCGTACTTCTGGCCCATCGTCTACCAGGCGTACTTCGAGAGCGCGGCGGACCACGACGCAAAGCCCCTGATCGAGGCACCCTTCGGCGGCCGCGAGATCGTTCCCGACGGCGGCGAGGACGACACCTCGGAGGACGCCGGCGTCCCGGACGAGCACGAGCCCTACCAGGTCGATCACCTCGGTGAGGGCTACGAGGACCTCGATCACGGCGGCTCGCCCGCCAGCGGCTGGGAGCGGGCCGGCTGGCGGGGCGGCGAGAGCACCTGGTTCATGCTCGGACCGATCCTGACGGCCGCGACCGGCGCCGTGATCATCGGAATCGCACCGGACGCCGCCGTCTTCCTCGACATCGTCACTGACGTCGTCGGGGCGCTCCCGGGGGTGGCACTATGAGCGCGCTGACTGCCGTTCCACCGGTCGTGGCGCTGCTGGCGGTCGCCGTCCTCGTGGCGATCCTGCCCCGCAGAGTCGGCCACGCCCTCGGGTTCCTCGCCACCGGGACGGCCGCGGCGTGGTCCGTGGTCGTCCCCCACGGCGCGCACCTCGAGACGACGTTCCTCGGGTTCAGGGCGGTCCTGCTCAACGTCGATCAGTTCTCGAGCTTGATGGGACTGATCTTCGGCCTGATCGGGGCCGCAGCCGTACTGTACTCCTACGCCAGCGACGCCGACAGCACGCAGACGGGCTTCGCCCTGTCGTACGTCGCTACGAGCTTCGGGGCCGTCTTCGCCGGCGACTGGCTGTCGCTGCTCTTCTTCTGGGAGCTGATGGCGATCACCAGCACGCTGCTGGTGTGGCACTACGGCGGCCGGGCGGTCCGGGCTGGCTTCCGCTACGCGCTGCTGCACGGCATCGGCGGGAGCCTGCTGATGGCGGCCATTGTCTGGCACTACGTGGAGGTCGGCACCTTCCTGTTCGCAGGCGTTCCCGGCGGACCGGAGGCCGCGGGGATGGTTGCCGGCGTCCCGCAGGTGCTGGCCGCGCTGGGCATCGGCATCAACGTCGGCTTCGTCGGCCTGCACACCTGGCTACCGGACACCTACCCGCGGCCGCACATCGCCGCCAGCGTCTTCCTCTGCGTCTACACCACCAAGACCGGCGTCTACGGGATGTACCGCGCGTTCCCGGACGAGCAGCTCCTCATCGCCTACATGGGCGGTACCATGGCCGTCTTCGGTGCGTTCTACGCCCTGCTCCAGAAGGACATGCGCCGGCTGCTCTCCTACCACATCCAGTCGCAGGTCGGCTACATGATCGCCGGGGTCGGCATCGGCGGGATCCTCGGGACGGCGGGCGCGTTCGCGCACGTCTTCAACCACATCCTCTACAAGGCGCTGCTGTTCATGACGGCGGGCGTCATCATCTACCGCACCGGCGAGGAGGACCTCGGGGAACTCGGTGGACTGGCGCGGAAGATGCCGATCACGGCGGTCGCGTTCACCGTGGCCGCGCTGTCCATCGCCGGCTTCCCGTACTTCAACGGGTTCGTCAGCAAGGGTATCGTCATCTCGGCGAGCCACTACGAGTTCCACGATCCGATCCACGTCGCCGGCTACGGCGGGCTGGAGGCGCTGCTCCTGCTCGGTGGCGTCGGCACGTTCATGTCGTTCATCAAGTTCGGGTACTACGCCTTCCTGCGCCAGGAGTGGACGGGCGAAGTCCGTGACGCCAACGTCGGCCAGACCGTCGCGATGCTGACCATCGCCGGCCTCTGCGTTCTCTTCGGCGTCCACGCCGGGGCCCTGTACGACCTGCTCCCGCTCGACGTCCACGCCGAGACCCTGGAGCACCCGTATCACGCGTACACCACCGGCCACATCGTCGAGGGCCTGGGGCTGGCCGCGGCGGGGCTGATTGGCTTCGCTGCCGTGAAAAAGCCGCTCTCGTCCGTCCACGGCGGCATCGACGTCGACGCCGTCTACAACCCCCTCACGTTCCACGGCACGCGCGCGCTGGTCGTCGGCGTCACGGAGACCTACGCCGCCGTCGACCGCGCGGCCGTCCGGACCGCCGGTGCCGTCGCGACCGCGGCCCGCCATCCGGAGACCGTCGTCGAGCGGGTCCGTCCCGCCGGGGACGAGCAACCGGTCGGTCGCCTCCGCGCCGGTATCGGATTCAGTATTCTGGTACTGGCCCTCTTCGTCACGGTGGCTCTCGTCTTGCTCTCGTAACCGCCCCTCGTTATCACTCGTTGTATTCGGATCCGTATTTTCTTATAGGCCAATCCGATGCAATAGGATACGAACACGACCCCCCGCGACCAATCGCTGTCTGGCGGTCCGCGGTGGGTCCGTGTCGATCCAACACATGAATCCCAAGGAACTCTTCGCGGACGACGACGCGGTCTCGCCGGTGATCGGGGTGATCCTGATGGTCGCCATCACCGTCATCCTCGCGGCGGTCATCGCCACCTTCGTCCTCGGTCTCGGCGATCAGGTCAGTAACACCTCTCCGCAAACGAGCTTTAGCTTCGACTACGACGGCGGTGATCAAGATCTCACCATCATCCACGACGGCGGTGAGAACATTGACGCCGGTGAACTGCGCGTTACTGGTGCTAATAGTACTGACGAAGGTGCTTGGTCGGATAGCATCGGAAACAGCAACTATGGCGCGGACAGCGTGATCTCTGCTGGAAACAGCCTCACAGTTGGCGTTCAGTCGGATCAGACAGTCCGCGTCGTCTGGGAGCCCCAGGAGGGCGGCTCTTCCGCGACGCTGGCCACGTGGGAAGGCCCCGACGCGTAACCGAGCGCGCGGCGTCCTTTTTCTCGCAGTGAAGGTACCGCTACGAATATATAGTGCGACGATAGATGCGACACAACACTATGGCGTGGGTCGAGGTCGACGCGACCGGCTTCGGGGGGAGCCATGAGTAACCAGACTGACGCGCTCCAGTCCGTCGGCGGCGAGGGCTGCGCGCTCTCGAACGGGGAAATATTCGACGTCCTCCAGAACGAGCGACGGCGCTACGTCCTGCAGTACCTCCGCCGACACGGCGGACCCGTCGAACTGGGTGACCTCGCGACCCGCGTCGCCGCCCGCGAGTACGAGGTCTCCGAGGGGGACGTCTCCGGCAAGCAGCGCAAGCGGGTGTACACGACGCTCCAGCAGACCCACCTGCCGAAGATGGACGAGGCCGGCATCGTCGCGTTCGACTCGGACGCCGGGGTCATCGACACGACGCCGTACACCGAGGAGCTGACGGTCTATCTGGAGATCGTCCCCGGCAAGGAGTTTCCCTGGCGGGAGTACTACCTCTCGCTGGGCGCGGTGAACCTGGCCGTCGTCGCGACGCTGTGGGCCGACGTCTACCCCGTCACCGTCGTCCCGCCGCTAATCTGGGCGACGCTGTTCGCCGTCATCCTCACCGTCTCCGCCGCCTACCACACCTTCCTCGGTCGGGAGCTCACCCTCTCCGAGCACGCGGCCCGGAGCGACGGCGAGTGACGGACAGCTGATGGCATTATTTTCAGCCTTTATTTTATGGTTCAAGTTTTGTGATTTCATTGCTGTCAACCGCCCATCTAGTTTTCACCCTCAACGCCGCCTTGAACCCTCCTCAAGGGGGCGCTGACCGGGTGAATGGTAATCGGGGTATAAGTGAACCTGGTCGAGTGGAATGGGTAGCACCCGCGGGGTGGGGGCGCGCTGCCCGGGCAGGGGCGGCGTCCACCGACGTGGGTGTGCGCACAACACCAACCATGGATCTCAAGAAACTGTTCACGGACGACGACGCGGTCTCGCCGGTCATCGGCGTGATCCTGATGGTCGCCATCACGGTCATCCTGGCTGCCGTCATCGCGTCGTTCGTCCTCAACCTCGGGGACCAGGCACAGCAATCGACGCCGACGGCGAGCTTCGACTTCGATTATAACGCCACTGGCACTGATAATCTGACAATTACCCATGAAAGTGGTGACACCATCGATGGAGCGCGTCTGAATGCCACCATCTCGAATGGGGCCAATGTAGATAGTGATGTATTTATAGGAGAAATTACGGCGGGGACATCAACTGAGCTGAATGAAAGTGTCACAGATGCGGATCCTCTTGACCTAAGTGATTCTACTGTTCGAATTATCTACACAGCTGAATCCGGTGGTTCCTCCTCGACCCTGACCACCTGGGAAGGACCGGACGCGTAACTGATTTCCCCTTCTCTTTCGTCTCGCACTTCGTCCAGTAGCTTCAAGCCCTCGCTTACCACCATTCAAACAACCCTTGGCGAATATTATTTAGAAAACTTTGCTATTATTTTTAATATAAACTGTACCATTTATTGTGTTGCAATGCCCATTCAAGAACTCTTTGAGAGAGACGACGCCGTGTCGCCGGTCATCGGCGTCATCTTGATGGTCGCGATTACCGTCATCCTCGCGGCCGTTATCGCATCGTTCGTGCTAAATATGGGAAATCAGGCGCAACAGGACCCGCCGCAGGCGAGTTTCAGTTTTGACTTCACCAACGATAACACTGTGAGTGGCACTACGTACGATCAGCTCACAATATCCCACGGCAGTGGTGACAACCTTCCTGTTGAGAGGGTTAAAATAAAGGGGACTGTAGATCTCGGATCTGGGGGGACAAATGCAAGCACAGGTAACTACGAGAGCGATCTTGAGTTTACAGACGACTTTTCGGTGAGTGGTGAGGTGTCCGCGGGGACAACTGTGACGGTGTCGTCTGATACAAGTAATAACGAACTGGGTACAGAGACTGTTCGCATCATCTACGTTGACGAAGACACCGGCCAGAGCACTACTCTCAGCACTTGGGAAGGCCCCGACGCCTAGCTGACCCACCTCCTTCAGTTTCTTTCGCCCGGCTGACCCCGGAGCGTCGCGTAGGGCTTTTTATCCCCGTAGCCCCGTGGCAACTGGCATGCAAACGGAGTCCATCGCCGTCTACGGGGTCGCAGCCCTCATCGTGGCGACGGCGCTGGCCTCGGGACCGCTGGTCGGCGGCGTCGACTTCACGCAATCCCAGGCGACGACGGGGCTGGGCGAGGGGTCGGCCACCGTCGCGAACGCGACGCTGCCGGCCGACGTCGCGTTCGAGGGCGGCCGCTTCGGGACCGAGGGGTACCGCCTGTCGGTCCCGCCCGCGGACGTCGAGTTCGCGTCGATCACGGGCCGGCCGGTGCTGGCCTACAGAGTGGTCGTTCCGGCGCTGGACTACGCCCGCGTCAGCTCGTCGATCCTGTCGCCCGACAACGAGGGACGGTTCGCGGCCCAGTTCGAGGGCGGGACCGTCGACCGCGAGCGGATCGACTGCGACCGCTACGACGGCAGGCTGGAACTCCTGCTCCGGTCGGGCACCGACGAGCGGACCGTCGCGACGAGGCGCGTGGTGATCGAGGTGGTCGGATGAACGGCGAGTGGGTTCGGAGCGCCGTCGTCCGGTTCGCGTTCGGCGACCGCGTCGGGCTGGCGATCTTCCTCGCGAGCCTCTGCCTGTTCTGGGCCTGCTGGCGCGCCGGGTTTCTGATCACCGACACCTACACGCTGACCAACGGGCTGGTCGCCGTCGAGCAGGGGCGACTCCACATGACGGCGGCGCCCTACAGTGACGGCATCGTCACGCCGGGCGTCTCCAGCGTCGACGGCCGGCTCTATCCGCGGAACTTCGGGGCGCTGATCGCGGCGCTGCCGTTCCTGTGGGCGCTGCGCGCCCTCGCGGCGGTGACGGACATCCGGATCGGGCTGGTCGCCGTCTGGTCGCTGCTGGTCCTGGCCACCGCCGTCGTCGCCGGGCGGGCCGTCGACCGGGAGCGGACGTTCGTCCTCGGCGGGAGCGCCGCCGCGCTGGCGGCCTTCGCCGTCAACGTCGCGCTCGCGACGCCGATGGACCCGCCGCTCCACCAGCTGGCCCTGCAGGCGGTCCACACCGTCGCCGCGGCCTTCGTCGCCGTCTTCGCTTACCGGCTGCTGGCCGACCGGTACCGCCGGCGCACCGCCGTCGTCGGGACGGTCGCCGTCGTCCTCGGCACGCCGCTGTCGGTGTGGGCGACCGTCCCCAAGCGCCACGTGATCACCGCCGCCGTCGTACTGGCAGGGGCCTACGCCATCCGCCGGAGCCGGGCGGCCGACGACCCGCACGCACTCGAGGCGCGCGCGCTCGGGTACGTCGCCGTCGGCCTGCTGGCGTGGGTCCACGCGCCGGAGGCGCTGGCGGTCTTCGTCCCGTTCGTCGCCGTCGACGTCGCCACCGCGCCCGCGAACGACCGGCGGACCGTCGGTGTCCTCGGAGCGACCTTCGCCGCGTCGCTGCTCCCCTTCGCCGTCACGAACGTCCTCGTCGGCGGCCACCCGCTGCGCGTCCCGCGAATGCTCCCCGGCGCGAGCCCCGGAGACCGACCCGTAGCGGCCGACGACGCCGGGTCGGGGGCCGCCGGCTCCGGCGCGTCGGGGACAGACGGGTCCCCCGCGACGCCGAGAGACGGCGCGTCCGGGATGGCGCCGCCGGACCAGGCGCTCCGCGAGGGGATCGAGTTCGCCGGCACCGCCGTCGAACCGCTGACGACGTTCGTCCGGTTCCTCGTCGCCGGCGTCGAGACGCTCCTCGGCTCCCCGTTGGACGCGTTCCACACGTTCGTCCGGAGCGGTCACGTCGAGCGGGTCGCCGAGCGATCCACGGGCGCAGCGACGGCGGACCTGTCGATGCTGGAGTCCGTCGCGCTGCTGGCCGTCGTCGTCGCCGCGGTGCCGGCCGCCGCCGCGGCGCTCCGGAGGGCCGGCGGCTGGCGGGACGCAGTGGAGGCCCCCGCCGACGTCGAGGCCGACGACGCGTACCTGGCGCTGGCCGGCGCGGCGCTGATCCTGCTGTACCTCCCGCGCCTGCCGCTGCACGCCCAGCTCACAGTCCGCTACCTGTTCCCGGTCTTCCCCGTCGCCGTCTACCTCGGGCTGACGCTGTCGCCCGTCCGCGACGCGCTGGCGACCCACTGGCGGACCTACTGCTGGACGCTCGCGGCGGCCCTGCTCGTCGGCGGGCAACTCCTGCTGGTCGCGCTCGTCCGGCTGTCGCCCACCCTCGGCGAGGCCCTCCAGCTCCACGGCCTGCTGTCGCTCGCCGCCGCGGCGCCGCTGGCGCTGTGGGCGGCCGCCGGCGACTACGGGACGCGAGCGTCGCGGGCCGGCGCCGTCCTCCTCGCGCTCGCCACGGCGACCGCCGCCCTGCTCGTCGCCGGCGTCGTCGTCGAATACTACACCCACGGGAACGCTCACGTGCTCCCGGCGATACGGGCCCTCGCCGAAGCCGTCTCCGTCACCTGACCGCGCGACGGAGGGTTTTTGTTGCCCCCCGGGCAACCGCCGTCATGGATCGACTCAAGGAGTCCCTGCTCGAGGCCCCGATCATCGAGAAGGACGGGTACCACTACTTCGTCCACCCCATCAGCGACGGGGTCCCCATGCTCCGGCCGGAACTCCTCCGGGAGATCGTCATCCGGATCATCCGCAAGGCCGAACTGGAGGACGTCGACAAGATCGTCACCCCCGCCGCGATGGGCATCCACATCTCCACCGCCGTCTCGCTGATGACCGACATCCCTCTCGTCGTCGTCCGCAAGCGCCAGTACGGCCTCGACGGCGAGGTCGCCCTCTCGCAGGTCACCGGCTACTCCGAGAACGAGATGTACGTCAACGACGTCTACGAGGGCGACAAGGTACTCGTCCTCGACGACGTCCTCTCGACTGGCGGCACCCTCGCCGGCCTCACCGGCGCCCTCGAGGACATCGGCGCCGACATCCGCGACATCGTCTGCGTCATCAAGAAGGCCGACGGCGAGAACAAGCTCGACGAGGCCGGCTACGACGCCAAGACCCTCATCAACGTCGCCGTCGAGGACGGCGAAGTCGTCATCGTCGACGAGAACGGCGACGGCTGAACTACCACCTTTTTACTGCAGGGGGTTCGCTCCGCGAACCCCCCTCGCAAAAACGTGGGCGAAAAACCCCCGCAAGCGCCGGAGGCGCTTGCGGTGAACTGCGCCTCGCTTCGCTCGGCGCAGATGCTGGAACCGCGACTTCCTGCTTCAAATCTACTGCTGGTGACAGCACACCGAGGCGACTGCGGAGATAAAACTCCACGGCGTTGTCGTGCTGAGAAGTAGCGGGAGGTGGATTTGAACCGGAGGAAGACTCGCTGCCGCTCGTCTTCCAGGGTTCAAATCCACTCGGCGATAAGTAGCCGACGCCAGCCTCGTCGCTCCACTCCTTGTTGTGGCGTCGGCAAAATGATAGCGGGAGGTGGATTTGAACCACCGATCTACGGGTTATGAGCCCGCCGGAATCTCCTGGCTATCCCATCCCGCTACCAGTTCATATCACGGCCCCCTGATTAAGGGTTGTGATTCGCTCGCCGTCCGTTACTTCCTCCCGTGCAGTATAGCCGCCCGAGCGACCGTAATCGAGGGGTTCCCTCGCGACAGTGGGACGAGGCGGGCGGGATCACTCCTCGTGGACGCGCCAGGTGAACAGGCTCTCGAAGACGTAGTTGACGAGCATGGCGGCGGCGATGGATCCGCCCTTGACGGCGACGAGCCAGAGGTCGAAACCGGCCAGCGAGAGGTCGACGGTGGCGCCGTAGAAGACGGCGACGAACAGGAGGTACTGGACGGTCGACCCGCCGGCGCGGACGAAGTGCGACCGCAGGAGGCGCCCGCCGAGCGAGCGCGTGTCGTCGCGGCCCTCGCCGGCGAACGTCCAGGTGTCGTTGATGGCGAACATCACGAGGATGGCCACCTCGATGCTGACGACGTTGGCGACGGCGGCCGAGAGGCCGCCGAACTCGGTCAGGGCCACGAGCGTCGTCGTGTCGAAGACGGCGCCGACGGCGCCGACGGAGGCGAACTTGCCGAAGCGGACTCCGGAGAGCAGTTCCCGGAGCGGGGCGGTGCGGTTACTCATCTCTGTCGATCAGCGCCGTCGGTTGGTCGCGCCGGGCGGCGATGGCCGCGTGGAGGCGGCTGTCTCGCAGGCGCTTGGCGCGGTGGCGTGCCGAGAACAGGGCCTTGCCCATCTTGAGCGAGGTCCTGACCGGCGAGACGGTCGAGCCGGGCATGTCCTCCCACTCGATGGGGACCTCGACGACCCGGCGGTCCAGCGCCGCCGCCATGGCGATCAGCTCTACGTCCCAGGCGAAGCCCGGATCGTAGAGGTGCTGTCGGACCTCGGACCAGGCCTCGGCGTCGATCGCCTTTGCGCCGCACTGGTAGTCGTACAGCGACGCGTCGAGCAGGCGCCCGGCCAGCCAGGCGAAGGCGTCGCCGAGGAAGCGCCGGGCGAACGTCTGGTGCCCCCGGACGTCGGCCTCGGGGTGCCGGCGCGAGCCGACAGCCAGATCGACCCGCCCTTCGCGGACGGGTGCGATGACGTCGGCCAGCGAATCGGCACCGGTCGACCCGTCGGCGTCGGCGAAAGCGAGGACGTCGGTCTCCAGCGCCTCGAATCCCGCGGTGATCGCCGCGCCCTTGCCCCGCCGGTACGGCACGGCGTTGACGGTCGCCGGGAGGTCCTCGAGGCGGGAGACGAGAGCGGGCTCCGGGTCGTCGAGTTCGATCCGCAGGGCGGCGGGCGAGAGCCGCTCGTCGAGGCGACGAACATAGGACCGCAGCCGCTCGACGTCCGGCCTGAACGCGGGGACGACGACGCCCACCGACCGACTCATTGGTGAGAGCCACCCCGGGCGCGAGTAAAAACCGTTCGACTCGCAGCAGCGGTCCGGGTCGCAAGACGTATAGGGTCGCCGGGCAGTGGGTTCGCCCATGGAGTTGGGTCTCGTCGCGCTCTGGCTGATCCTCTATCTGGCCGTGCTGTACCTCGGCGGGACGATCGCAGCCGTCGTCTTCCCGCGGTTCGCCGACCGTGGACTGGGCGTGGCAGTCCCGCTGGGACTGGCCGTCCTCTGGACAGTGACCTACGTCGCGGGCCACCTCTCGCTCGGGCTGGGCACGTGGCTGGGCGTCGTCGTCCTCGTGGGGCTGGCGTGGATTGCGAAGAGTCGCGGCGCGAGCGTCGACCGGCGGCTCTACGCCGAGACGGCGGCGGTCTTCTCGGTCGCCTTCCTGCTGCTCGTCGCGATACGGGCGGTCGACCCGGCGATCAGCCCGCTCGGGGGCGAGAAGTTCCTCGACTTCGGCCTGCTGAAGTCGGTCCTGCGGGCCGACTCGCTCCCGCCGGAGGACCTGTGGTTCGCGGGCGAGCCGGTCGCCTACTACTACGGCGGCCACCTGCTCGCGGCGACGCTGACCCGGATCACCGGGACGGCCGGCCGGTTCGCCTACAACCTCGCGCTGGCCGGTTTCTACGCGACGCTGGTCACCGCAGTCTACGGGCTGGCCGGGAGCCTCGGCGCGGAGCGCGGGCTGTCACGCCGGCGCGCGGCCGCCGCAGGCGCCTTTCTCGTCGGCATCGCGAGCAACCTCCTGACGCCCGGGAAGGTGGTGCTGTGGCTCCTGCCGGACCCGATGACGGCGTGGATCACCGGTCGCCTCGGCGTCGAACTGGAGGGCGTCGCGACGGAGGGACCGGCCGCGTTCCACTACTGGGACGCCTCGCGCGTGATCCAGGACGACCCGTCCGACTTCGTCACCTTCGAACCGGCCATCGCGCCCGTCATCGACGAGTTCCCCTTCTTCGCGTGGCTCAACGGCGACCTGCACGCCCACATGATGAGCACGGGCTTTCTCGTGCTGGTCGCGGCGGTCTGCTTCGCCTACTACCTGACGCCGGAGGGCGAGGTGCGACGCCGCCGGGCGCTCCTGATGGGCGTCCTCCCGCCGCTGGCCGGGCTGCTAGGGGTGACGAACACCTGGTCGTTCCCGAGCGTCGGCGGGCTCGCCATGCTGACCGTCGCGCTCGCACCGGCCGACCCGCGGACGCTGCTACCAGCGCCGGCGACGGCGGCCCTCTCCGGCGGCCCCGTACGGCGCGAGCTATCGCGGCTCGGCGTCGGCCTGGCCGTCGCGGCCGCGGTCCTCGCGCTCGGGCTGGTCTGGTCGCTGCCGTTCTGGCTCGGCGCGGCCAGCGGGCGCGAGATCGCGGTCCTCCCCGATCGGACGTCGCTCGGCGAACTGCTGATCGTCCACGGGACGCTCCTGGCCCCGATCGGGGCCTACCTCTACCTCCGGGCGGCCGACGCGCTGAACCCGGACCGGGCCCGCGTCGGTGCCCTGCTTGCCGTCGCCGCCGTCGGCCTGGCGGCCTCGGTCGACCTCGCCGCCGTCGGCCTGTTCGTCCCCGTCGTCCTGACGGCGTGGGTGCTCCTGCGCGGACCCGCCCCGGGTGACGGCGCCGCGGTGGAGCCGGTCAGCTCAGACGGAGGGCAGCCCGACGGCGACCGATCGGACGGGACCCTCGGGTTCGAGGGCGTCCTCGTCGTCGGCGGCATCGGTCTGGTGACGCTCGTGGAGTTCGTCTTCGTCGCGGAGAACGTCGGCCGGATGAACACGGTGTTCAAGACCTACATGCAGGTGTGGGTGCTGTGGGCCGCCGCCGCCGGCGTCGCGCTGGCGGCCGTGGCGAGTCGGTGGTCGCCGGCGCCCGGGCGCTGGCGTCCGCTGGCCGCCCGCGGGTTCGCGGCGCTGCTGCTCGTCTCGGCGTCGCTGTACGCCGGCCTCGCCCTCTCGGCGCACTTCGGGAGCCAGTCCGACGTCGCGCGCACGGACGATCCCACGCTGGACGGGCGGGCCTGGCTCGACGTCCGCCACCCCGACGAGGCGCCGGCGATCCGCTGGCTCGACGAGCGCGAGGGGCGGCCGACCATCGTCACCGCAGCGCCCGCCGGATACCGCTGGAACCCCAGTGAAGGCAAGGGTGCCAGCGCGCCGTCGAGTCTGACCGGTCTGCCGACGGTCGCCGGCTGGACGCACGAGGCCCAGTACCGCAACGACACGGTCTACGACGAGCGCGTGACGGACGTGGAGACCATCTACGTGGGCGACCCGACCGAGCAGGCCCGGCTACTGGCGGAGTACGACGTCGAATACGTCTACGTCGGACCGGCCGAGCGCGCCAGGTACGACGGGATCACGGTCGGCGAACTCGACGGCGTGACGGTCGCAGAAGAGTGGTCCGGCGTGACGATCTACCGGGTCGACGGCGAGGCGCTGCCGTCGTCCTGAGGGCGCGCTACGCGTCCGACCGCTCGCGCAGCACCGCGACGTCCTCGGCGTCGATGTCCTCGGTGTCGAGGTGCTGTGCGATGTAGTTGCGCCGCTCGTAGGTCTCCCGCTCGTCCTCGGAGCCGATCGTACACCACAGCTGCGGGCGGTCGGGCCCGTGCCACTCGCCCTGGACGTTGATCCCGAAGACCTCGTACTCCTGGCCGTCGTACTCGATCCGGGCGCCCCGCCGGATCCCCGGGTTCCCGTGGATGATCAGCTTCTTCATGCCTGGCGGTTGTCTCAGGGCGCACTTAGAGACTTCGGACGACGGCCGCCGAGGCCGTCAGATGCATTCCTCGCCCGTCGCAGCGGCGGAAACCGCCCGTCAAAAAGCTTACCCCGGGCGGCGTGTCACCGTCCCACTACGATGGACGAAGCGCTCGAAGTCGTCGACGTCGTCGCCGACGCCGGGCTCGAGGGAGCGGTCGTCTGGCTGTTCCGCCTGCTCGGGCTGCTCCTCGTGGCGGCCGGCCTGGGGGTGTGGCTCCTGACCGACGCGGGCGTGTTGCTCCTCCCGGCCCTGCTGATCGTCGCCGGAGCGGTGCTGCTGGTGGTGCCCCAGATCCTGCTGGCGGTGGCCGAGCTCGCCTAGGATCGACCGGGAACCGTCGACGTTTTAAGCAGCGGTGTCTAACTCCGCCGTAAGGTCGATATCTATGGAGATGCCACGCCGGTTTAACACGTACTGTCCCCACTGTAACGAGCACAACGAACACGAGGTCGAGAAGGTCCGCAGCGGACGCGAGACGGGCATGAAGTGGATCGACCGCCAGCGCGAGCGCAACTCGGGCATCGGGAACGACGGCAAGTTCTCGAAGGTGCCCGGGGGCGACAAGCCCACCAAGAAGACGGACCTCAAGTACCGCTGCAGCGACTGCGGCAAGGCCCACCTCCGCGAGGGATGGCGCGCCGGTCGACTGGAGCTGACTGACTAACGATGGCTGGAAACTTCGTCACCGTCACCTGTCCGGACTGCGAGAACGAACAGACCCTCTTCGAGAAGGCCGCCACCGAGGTCGACTGCGCCGTCTGCGGGCACACGCTCGCGCGGCCGACCGGCGGACAGGCGGCCATCGAGGGCGAGGTCACCGAGGTCGTCGAATCGCGATGAAGTACAGCGGCTGGCCCGAACCGGGCGAACTCGCGGTCGGACGCGTCGACGAGATCGAGGACTTCGGCGTGTTCGTCGACCTGCTGGAGTACGAGGACAAGCGGGGACTGACCCACATCTCCGAAGTCGCCAGCGGGTGGATCAAGAACGTCCGCGACCACGTCAACGAGGGCCAGACGGTCGTCGTCAAGGTGCTGGAGGTCGACGAGGACGCCCAGCAGATCAACCTCTCGATCAAGGACGTCAACGACCACCAGCGCAAGGAGAAGATCCAGGAGTGGAAGAACGAGCAGAAGGCCGACAACTGGATGGAACTGGCCTTCGGCGAGGACCTCCCCGGCGAGCAGTACGCGGCGATCGCCAACGAACTGCTCGCCGAGTTCGGTTCCATGTACGACGGCTTCGAGGAGGCCGCCATCCACGGCCACGAGGCCCTCGAGGAGACCGACCTCGACGACGACGAGGTCGACGCTATCGTCGAGACCGCTCGTGAGAACGTCTCGGTGCCGTACGTCACCGTCTCGGGCTACGTCGACCTGACCTGCCCCGAGGGCGACGGCGTCGAGGTCATCAAGGAGGCCCTGCAGGCCGCCGAGGGCAACGGCGAGGTGCCCGAAGAAGTGCAACTGGAGGTCACCTACGTCGGCTCGCCCGAGTACCGCATCCGCGTGCAGGCGCCCGACTACAAGCGCGCCGAGTCCGAGCTGGAGGACAGCGCCGAGCGGGCCCGCGCCGTCGTCGCCGAGCACGGCGGCTCCGGGGACTTCCACCGCGAGCGCCAGCAGGAAGAGGAGTAACCGTTCTCCATGCGGGCCGATCTCAGGGTCTGTTCCGACTGGGAATCGAACCACGACCGGCCCGTATACACGCTCGCCGAGTCCTGTCCGGACTGCGGCGCCGAGGCCGTCAACAGCGCCCCGGCCCCGTACAATCCGGCGGACCCGTACGGCGAGTATCGACGCGCACTTAAGCGCCGCGAGCGGGAGTAGCCCCATGGACGAGTTCGACATCGAGTCTCACGCGGAGGTCGACCTCTCGGAGCCGGTCCTCATCGAGGGCCTGCCCGGCGTCGGCCACGTCGGCAAGCTCGCCGCCGAGCACCTGCTGGAGGAACTCGACAGCGAGCTAGTGCGGCGCGTCTACTCCCGTCACTTCCCACCGCAGGTGAGCGTCGAGGAGGGGCGCACGCAACTCGCTTGCGCGGAGTTCCACGCCGTCACGCCCGAGGAGGGCCGAGACCTGCTCGTGCTGACCGGCGACCACCAGGCGCAGGACAACGAGGGCCACTACGGCCTGACCGACACCTTCCTCGACGTCGCCGAGGAGTTCGGCGTCGAGACGGTGTACGCGCTGGGCGGCGTCCCCACGGGCGAGCTCATCGAGGAGTACGACGTCGTCGGCGCGACGACGACCGACGACCTGATCGAGGACCTCGAAGACGTGGGCGTCGAGTTCCGCGAGAACGAGCCCGCCGGCGGCATCGTCGGCGTCTCCGGTCTCCTGCTGGGCCTGAGCGACCGTCGCGACCTGCCGGCGGCCTGCCTCATGGGCGAGACGTCCGGCTACCTCGTCGACCCCAAGAGCGCGCAGGCGGTGCTGGAGACCCTCGAGGATCTCGTCGGCTTCGATGTCGACTACGGCTCCCTGGAGGACCGCGCCGAGGAGATGGAGGAAGTCGTCCGGAAGATCCAGGAGATGGAGCAGGGGTCGCCGACGACCTCCGACGAGGACCTCCGCTACATCGGTTGATACCGCCGGGCCTACGCCGTCCCGTAAGCGAGCGAACGATTCTTACAGTCTGCATCCCAACGGGCGCGCGTGCAACTCGATCCCGGTGCGTGGCCGGAGTGGCTCCTCGTAGGTGTGGGCGTCGGCGTCCTGGGGAGCCTCGTGGTTGCGGCCCTCTTCTTCGTCGCGGTCCGCTACTTCCCGAGTCGCCCCGTGGCGCGGGGCCGACGGGGCGGCGAGAAGCGCCGCCGCGCGGAGCTGCGCGAGTACCTCGACGCCGTCGACGAGCAGTACGCCGAGGACCACTTCGTCGAGGGCCAGCACGTCGCCTTCTACCTCCCGAAGCGGGACGTCGCCATCACGTTCGACGCCCGCGCCTACTACCGGATCGAGCGCTCGGCGACCCGTCCGGTCCTGGTCGAACACGAGATGCCGGGCGTCCAGCTCGGCGCCCGCCTGCCCTTCGAGACGCCCGAGGTCGACTTCGGCCCCGACGAGACTGAGGAGCGCCGGGAGCATCCCACCGCTGCAGCGTTCCGGGAGCTGGGGCTGCCCACGTCCGCCACGCTGGAGGAGGTCAAGGCCGCCTACCGCAGCAAGGTCAAGGAGGTCCACCCGGACCACGGCGGCGACGAGGACGAGTTCCGCCGCGTCCGCGAGGCCTACACGACCGCCAAGCGCCACGCCGTCGAGGCGCGGCCAGCGGACTGATGGCTGTGCCGCACGGCAGCGGTACCCGGCTCAGACGCCCCGAGTCATCAGGTGGCTCCGCAGCAGGTCGTCCTCCTTGCCGCCGGCGACGGGGTTGACGACGGCCACGGCGTCGTCGGCGTCGAACGCGCCCAGGTCCGCCAGTTCGCGCGCCGCGGCGACGCCGACGCCGCCCGTCGCGCCGACCTCCAGTCCGGTGTCGCCGGCCGCGTCCACTGCGGCGGCGAGCGCGTCGTCGTCGTCCACTGCGACTCCCTCGCCGCCGCTCTCGCGGACCGCGGCGGCGGCCCGGTCGCCGAGGACGGGATCGGGCACCTCCAGCGACCCCACGATGGAGTCCGGCTGCTCCGCCGGGACGACTTCGCCGTCCGCCACGGCGTCGACGACGGGTGCACAGCCCGTCGGCTGGGCCGCGTAGAGCCGGGGCGTCTCGGCCACGACGCCCGCGTCGGCGAGCTGGGTAGCCGCGGCGTCGGTCGCCGCGAGTGTGGTTCCGTGACCGGTCGGGACGACGAGCGCGTCCGGAGCGGACCACGAGAGCGCCGCAGCGACCTCGAAGTAGATTCCCTTCAGCCCCTCGCGGCGGTACGGCGAGGCCGGGCCGACCGGTGCCCAGTCGTCCTCGCGGCCGTCCTCGTAGGCCTCGACCGCGTCGGGATAGCGCCCCTCGACGACGTTCATGTCGCCGCCGTGGACGTTGATCATGGCCTTGTTGACGAAGGGACACCGCGAGGGGACGACCGAGTGGGAGTCCAGCCCGGCCCGCCCGGCGTAGGCGGCGGCCGACTGGCCGCCGTTGCCCGTCGTCGGCAGCGCGACGGCCGCCGCGTCGCCGTCCCGGGCGGCGGTGACCGCCAGCGACAGGCCCCGGTCGGTCGCAGCGCCCGTCGGGTTGCGGCCCTCGTCCTTGACGAGCAGTCGGTCGACGCCGAACTCGTCCGCCAGCGACGGGCACGCCGTCGCCGGCGTGGCGCCCTCGTCCATCGTGACTGCGTCGTCTCGCGAGAAAGGGAGCAGTTCGGCGACCCGGTAGGGGCCCGGGTCGCGCCCGTTCAGGTCGCCGGCATCCGGGACCGCGTCCGCGTCGTAGGTCCCGCGGAGCAGCCCGCCGCAGTCGGGACAGCGGTAGCTCCCGTCGGGCGCCGTCGCCCCGCAGTCGACGCACTCCAGCCCGCGAAACGCCGTCGTCGTGTCCATGGGCCCGACTCGAACGGGCATTGCCTTGTGTGGTGCGATGTGTCGCTCCGGGGGGCGCCGACCGCGGCGGGTGCCGGAAAGGCGGTCCCGTGCGGTCCGCCGCGGCGCCTCCGCCCGGCTACACCTCCCTGAACAGCTCCACGAGGTCGGCGAAGTCGATCTCGTCGTTGCCGTTGTAGTCGAAGGCGTCGACGTTGTCAGTCACTGCCGGGTCGTCCATGTGGTCGAAGTACTCGACGACGTCCTGGAAGTCGGTCTCGCCGTTGCCGTTGAGGTCTTCGTAGTCGCCGTCGCCGTCGGGGTCGTTCACCTCGACGCCGTCGACCTCCGGCAACGGGGAGTGGTCGGGTCCGCCGTCGTCCTCGACGTCGCCCGCGGCGTCGACGTCACCGACGTCGCGGTTGCTCGTCAGCCGCAGGCCGCTGAAGCCGTCGAACTCGGCTGTACACAGCGTCCCCTCGGCGTGGCTGGTGACTGCGAGTCCGACGTAGACGTCGTCCGACAGCGACAGGGACAGGTCGGCGAGCAGCGTCCACTCGACGCCGTCGGGCGAGGAGTAGGCCCGGATCACGTCACCGGACCGGACCAGTCGCTGCCAGGCGTGGTCGGTCGTCCCGCCGGGGACTTCGCTCTCCGACTGGCCCTCGCTGGAGGTAGTGCTATCGGTGGTCCCGCCGGCGCTGGCCCGCCACTGGACGCCCGTCGAACTCGGCCGTCGGCGGATCATGACGTTGGCCGCGCCGGCGTCGCGCGAGTCGCGGACCATCAGACCGGCCTTGGCGTAGGAGTCGGTCTCCTCGACGGCGGCGACCCTGACGGCGACGTCGAAGTCGCCGCCGGCCCGGCCGTAGTAGTAGTGGAACGCGTCCGCCTCGTTCCAGATGTCCGCGCCGCCGCCGCGGACGGCGATCGGGCCGCGACCGCCGGTGCGGTCGCCGGTGGCACTCTCGGTCGATGCGGTGACCGTCGCGGCGCCAGACTCGTTGCCGGCGCTGTCGACGGCGCTGACGGCGATCGCGTACTCGGTGTCCGGATCCACCTGTTCGAGCGTCACGCTCGTGGTCCCGGCCGGGACGCCCCGACTGGTCATGCCGGCGTCGCCGCCGGGTCCGTCGTGGACGATGTCGTACGTGACGTGGTACTGGTCGAGTCCGGAGCCGCCCCGATCGCTCGCGGCGTCCCACTCCAGGTGATCGACGAGGCCGTCGTCTCCGTGACCGTCAGGCCTGGCGGCGTCGACGGCGCCGTCTCGTCGGGGTCAGACGGCGTCGGGGTCGACGGATCGTCGCCCTCGACCTCGGCGGCCCACTCCGAGAGCCACTTGCGGAGCCCGCTGTCGGGCACGTCCAGCGTGTGCGCGTTCACCGGCAGGTCCGGGTACCCGCCGACCGCGTCGGGATGCGGGATCCAGTAGCCGTACTCGGAGTCGAGCCGGTCGTTGCCGGCGCGGTTCCGGATCTCCCGGACGATCCGCTCGTCGTTGGCGGTCCGATCGGCCGGCCGCGCGCCGGGTTCGCCAGGTTGTGCTGCTCGACCCGTGAGGACGACATCGCGGAGAAGCCGGGCGGCCACAGCGGCTTGCTACCGACCGTGCCGGTCTTGACGAAGTCGACGTCCGAGTCGATCTGCGGGTCCGCCGTGACGTTGTCCTCGCCGTAGACCGTCCCGCTCCCCTCGACGATGGACTCGCCCGTCGCGGCGGTCCCGGTGAACTTGTTGCCGACCCAGGCCGTCTCGGCCGAGCCGTCGGTGCTACACGCCTCGTCGAAGAAGTACGCGAAGTTGTTCGCGACGACGCTGGTCGTGTCGCTCTTGAGTCGCGGTACGCGGTTGCGCACCTTCGACCAGACGTTACCCAGCAGCGCGACGCGCGTGGCGCCGTCGCCGACGAGGGTGGCGTAGTTGTGGTCCGAGCCGTCGCCGTAGGGGTCATACAGCCCCTCGTAGATGAGGTTGTTCGAGTACGTCGTCCGGTCGGTGTCGTAGCCGACGGACATGCACTCGTCGGTACCCTACGAGGCCGTGCAGTGGTCGATGACGTTGTTCGTCGTCTCGTCGGCGGTGTTGATCGAGTCGTTGCCCTGGATGTCGCCGTCCGAACCCGGTCCGATCCGCGAGCGGACGTGCTGGACGACGCAGTCGTTCGCGGCGACCTGTACCATCCCGTTGATGAACGTGATCCCCGGCGAGGGCGCGGTCTGACCCGCCACCCAGCACTTGTCCTCGGTGATCTGGAGGCGGTCGCCGCCGAGGTCGATCGTGCCGCTCGTCTCGAAGACGACCACGCGCGCGCCCGACGCGTGGAAGGCCGCCTCGACCTCGCTGCGCGTCGGTTCGGTGATTCTGTGGACGTCGACGTCCTCCGCCTCGAGCCACGGCGCCACGTCCGCGAAGCCGTCGCTCGGCGATATCTCGGCCGTCGTGACGGCCGCGCCGGCCGCCCCGGACAGGGCCGCCGTGCCGACCGCGCCGGCGAGCGCCTGGCTCCCGACTAGCTTCACGAAATCGCGCCGATCCGTGCCGAGCGCTCCCGAATCGAACGGTGCCGATTCCCCTCTGTTGTCGTTCGCGTGTTCCCGCATGTGTATTCCTCCCTGAGTAGTATCGAAATCGCGACCGCACAGGAGCGGACCGTGCGGCCGCCACCCCGTTCGTCCCGTGAAACGTAGGGGGATGCCGGCCGGGACCACCCCAACCCGGCCGGCGCCTAGTTAATTACGTCTGCATAAATTAAAATTTTTGTGTGTATCTGGTACAGCTCGGCTCACCCTCGATCGATTTCGTTTCTGATCGGACGGAGGCACCAGGAGCGAGCAGGCCGTCTGACACCCGACGTCCCCCGGATCATTTTACGGGACCCGTCCAAAGCCGTCAGTATGGAATACGTCGTCGCCGGCGGCGGACTGGCGGGGCTGACGGCGGCCGCGCACCTGGCGGAGTCAGGCGCGGACGTGAGGGTGTTCGAGCGGGCGGACCGGGTCGGCGGACGTGTCGCCTCCCGGACCGTCGACGGCTACACGCTGGACAGGGGCTTCCAGGTGCTCTTCACGGCGTATCCCGCCGTCCGGCGGGAGCTGGACCTCGACGCGCTGGACCTGCGCTCGTTCACGCCGGGTGCGACCATCGCCCGGCCGGGCGAGCGATCGGTCCTGGCGGACCCGCTGGGCGCGCCGGGCGAGGCCATCGAGACGCTGCTCAACCGCGAGGTGCAGTTCGGGGACAAGCTGCGCGTGTTCCGGCTCCAGCGAGCGCTCGCCGGGGACGAACCCGCGGACATCCTCCGGCGTGGCGGGTCGACCACCGCCGACTACCTCGTCGCGCAGGGGTTCTCGCGGGCCTTCGTCGAGTCGTTCGCGAAGCCCTTCTTCGGCGGCATCACCCTCGACCGGTCGCTGGGCACCGACAGCGCGGTGTTCGAGTACGCGTTCAAGATGATGGCAGAGGGGCGCACCGCCGTCCCCGCCGACGGGATGGGCGCGATTCCGGCGCAACTGGCCGAGCGCGCCCGGGCGGCGGGAGCGCGGATCGAGACCGGCCGGACGGTCGACGCGGTGGACGGAGGAGACGAGGCGGACGCCGACGGCGCGACCGTCACCGTCGGCGGCGAGGCGGTCGCTGCCGACGGAGTCGTGGTGGCGACGGATCCCCCGACCGCCCGGGAGCTGACCGGCGTCGACGGGATACCGACCGAGGGGCGTGGCTGCGTCACCCAGTACGTGAGCCTGCCGTCGGGGGGGCGGCCGGAGACGGACCGGCGGCTCGTGCTGAACGCAGCGGACGACCGGCCGAACCACGTCGCACCGATGTCACGGGTCGCTCCCGAGTACGCGCCCGAGGGCCGTGAGCTGTACGCCGCGACCTTCCTCGGGACGCAGGAGAACAGCGACACGGCGCTGTTCGACGAGGTGCGCTCGGCCCTGTCACGGTGGTACCCCGAGGCGAGCTTCGCCGACCTGGAACACGTCGCCACGGACCGGATCCCGTTCGCGCAGTTCGAACAGCCGCCGGGGTTCCTGGCGAGGCTGCCGGCCCCGACGGCGCCAGCGGGTCCGGTCGTGCTGGCCGGCGACTACACCCGCTGGTCGTCGATCCAGGGCGCGCTGGAAAGCGGACGGATCGCCGCCGAGACGCTGCTGGAGTGACCGGCGATCGCGGTAGCTGTTGGGCGTCGGTGCGGCGAGAACTCGACCGACAGCACGGACGACGGTACCGGACCGTCAGGCACCGTGGCCGCCGGTCCTACTCGAGTTTCCCTCTTCGTCCTCCTCGACGTCGAGGATCGCCGGGACGTAGTAGAGCGTCGCGGCGAGGAGCAGCAGCGACGCGACGACGGCAATCCCGATCAGCGCCAGGGCCGTATTCGTCATGACCATGCCCGACGGTGGACCCGGCGACCTCAAGAATCTGCCGTTTCATACGGACTGTCGTAGCCGTTCTCCGGTTCCGCCGTCGTCGGTGGGAGGTCGTACCGGCACTGGCCGACGACCGTCCGTCTCACAGCATCCGCCGGATCTCCCCGAGCGGCGGAAATTCCAGGGGCTCCTCGCTCGCCTCGTCGTAGACGATCGGCCGGAACCGGTCGGCGTCGGTGATCAGCGGCGACTGGAAGTCCGCAGTCGACATTCCCCCGACGTCGACGCCGGCCAGCAGGCGGTTGAACGCGGGCAGCATCAGCACGTCGGCGCCCTCGTAGGCGTCCTCGGCGTACAGGTAGCAGGCCCGCCGCTGGCCCTCTATCTCGACGGTCGGATGGTCGTGGCCGACGACGTAGAGGTCGGCCTCGGCCTCCGGCGGCTCGTGACCGTGGAGCACCACCGCGTCGCCCACCCGGTACTCGCGCTCGGTCGGTCCGTCCCACGCCACGTCGAGCATCGTGTCGTGGTTCCCCGGCGTCACCACGGGCCGAGCCCCGGCCTCGCGACAGGCCGCCGCCAGCGCGTCGACCGTGCGCCGGACCGACCGCGGGACCGTCGAGAAGGAGTGCAGCAGGTCGCCGCCGAACACCACCGCTCTGGGCTCGTAGCGCTCGACCAGCGCCTCGAAGCGCTCGACCACGTCCGTCGCGCCACCGACGGGCAGCTCCAGGTTCGAGGTCCCCTTCCCGACGTGGAGGTCAGCGAGCACGAGCGCCTCTCCGAGGACGACCGCCCGGTCCCGGTAGGTGGGCTCCATCGCCCGGTCGTCGGGGTTCTGCGGGCTTAGGGCTGGCGGGAGCGTCGGCGCGGTACCGCCGGACCGGTGGCCTTTCGGTGTCGTCGGCCGAACGGCCGTCCATGAGCGACCTGGAAGACGCGGTCGAGGAGTTCCTCTCGGCGGCCGACACCTGCTACTCGGAGTACGATCAGGGATACGAGGACGCAGACGCGACGCTGCGGCGCCTCGAACAGCACGTCGAGGAGCTACGCGAGGCAGCGGAGTAGCGCCCCGCTCCCCGACGCTCCCGGGCCCAGCGGGCGATATCAAGAGTTATCGGCGTCGGCGCCTCCCGGTAGGGTATGACGGACTTCTCACGACGCGTGGAACGGGTGTCCATCTCGGGCATCCGCGAGGTGTTCGAGGCGGCCGGCGAGGACGCGATCAACCTGGGGCTGGGCCAGCCCGACTTCCCGACGCCCGAGCACGCCCGCCAGGCGGCGGTCGAGGCCATCGAGGCCGGGAAGGCGGACGCCTACACCTCGAACAAGGGGACGCGGGAGCTCCGGGAGGCCATCGCCGAGAAGCACGCGCGGGACAACGACCTCGACGTCGACCCCGAGGACGTCATCGCGACGGCCGGCGGGAGCGAGGCGCTGCACATCGCGCTGGAGGCACACGTCGACGAGGGCGAAGAGGTGATCTTCCCGGACCCGGGCTTCGTCTCCTACGACGCGCTGACCCACCTCGCCGGCGGGACGCCGAAGCCGGTCGAGCTGCGCGATGACCTGACGATGGACCCCGCGGCCGTCGAGGCAGCGATCACCGAGGACACCGCGGCGTTCGTGGTCAACAGCCCCGCGAACCCCACGGGCGCGGTCCAGTCCGCCGAGGACATGCGCGAGTTCGCGCGCATCGCGAACGACCACGACGTGCTCTGTCTCAGTGACGAGGTGTACGAGCACATCGTCTTCGACGGCGAGCACCGCTCGCCCGCCGAGTTCGACGAGGGCGGCAACGTGGTCGTCGTCAACGCTTGCTCGAAGGCCTACTCGATGACGGGCTGGCGGCTGGGCTGGGTGACCGGCGCGAGCGACCGGATCGAGCGCATGCTTCGGGTCCACCAGTACGGCCAGGCCTGCGCCTCCGCGCCCGCGCAGTACGCCGCCGAGGCGGCCCTCTCCGGCCCGCAGGACCCGGTCGACGAGATGGTCGCCGCCTTCGAGGAGCGCCGGGACGTCCTCGTCGACGGCCTGGCGGACGTCGGACTGGACTGTCCCACGCCCTCGGGCGCCTTCTACGCCATGCCCGAGGTCCCCGAGGGGTTCGTCGACGAGGCCATCGACCGCGGCGTCGTCGTCGTCCCCGGCGAGGCCTTCGGCGAGGGCGGGGCGGGTCACGCGCGCATCTCCTACCCCGTCGACGTCGAGACGCTGAAGGAGGCCCTGGAAATCATGGATGAGGCGTACCAGGCGGTGCAGTGACGGGCGCAGCGCTGTAAATCGCCTCGGGGTCAAGTGGTTCGAGACGCCGTCGCCGTCTACTTCTTCTTCTCGATGAGTGGCGTCTACTCCGGCGACCCCACGTCCAGCAGGCCGTGCTCGTCCTGCGCGGCGTCTAGTTCGTCGCCATCGCAGCGCTGAGCTGCGTGACAGTGAAGTGACCGCCGCAGACGTCGCGTCCTCGATTGGTTCGCCGGGAGCGCTGCGAAAACTGTCCGACAGGTCGATAGGCCTGGCGCCCGTACCGTGTTCCCGATGGATCACCTCGCGCCCTCGAACGTCCCCGTCTACGGGACCCGCGACGAGCAGCGGGCTATCTGGGAGCGCTGCGCCGAACGCGGCCAGCCGGTGCTCGCCGTCCGGGACGCCGAGCGCGGGTTCATCGTGAAGTACGACCTCCAGCACCTGGGGCGGGAACTGGACGACGGCGCCGTGCAGGCGCTCCGGGACCGCGTCCGCTCGCGGCGCTCGTACCCCACCGACACCGATCCCATCTCCGAATCGGAGGCCGTCGGCGGCGAGGCCGGGCCCGTCTCCGGCGAACTCCACGCCCCGACGGAGGCCGCGGCCCGCTCGCTGGCCTCGTACATCTCCGGGTTCGTCCTCGACCGCTCCAACTGGCGCTCCCGGGAGTCCCGGCGGCCCCGTTAGCTGTTGTTATTTTAACACGTCGGCCCGTACGGTAAGGCATGGGTGTCGCTCGCCACGGCGCCGGCCCCGCAGCCGACCTGCGGGCGCTGGCGTCGCAGGTCCATCCCGTGTTCATGCTCCCGGCGGTGTCGGCGTCGCTGTTCGGCGGGCTGTACGCCGAGTCGTTCGCGCCCGCAGTCGCGGCGATCCACGCCGTCGCCGTCTTCTGCGCGCTGTACACGGCCCACGTCAAGGACGGCTACGTCGACTTCTACGGCCGCGGCGAGGACGACGACCACCCGCTGACAGAGGGGGGCTGTCGGCTCGCGCTGGCCGGCGCGACGACCGGCTTCTTCGCCGCGACGCTCGCGCTCGTCGCGCTGGTAAACGTCGTCGCCGGCCTCGTGACGCTGCCGTGCTGGCTGATCGCGTACCACCACGCGCCGCAACTGGACACCAACCCCGTCACGGCGACGGTCGGCTACCCCACCGGCATCGCCGTCTCGCTGCTCGGCGGCTACTACGCGCAGGCGACGGCGTTCGGGCCGACGATCCTCGGGCTCGCCGGCGTGTTCCTGCTCACGCTGTCGGGCATCAAGGTCATCGACGACGCCACCGACTACGACTACGACCGCTCGATCGACAAGCGCACCGTCGCCGTCGTCCTCGGCCCGCTGCGGGCCCGTCGGCTGGCCTACGGGCTCATGACGACGGGAATGGTCACCGTGGTCGTACTGGCGGCGCTCGTTCCGGGCGTCCCGCCCTCCGCGGCGCTGGCCGCCGTCGCGTTCGGCGCCGTCGCGCTGATCGCCCGCGACGCCGGCCCGGAACTGGCGACGATGCTGTTGATCCGCGGCGCGTACGTGTTCCTGGCCGTCCTGCTGGCGGCGGTGTGGCTGCGGCCGCTGAGCTGATCGGCGAGAGAAACCGTCAGTTCGAGCTGACGATCTTGATCACGTCGCCCTCCGCCAGTTCGTGGTCCTCGGCGATTCGCCGGTTCTCGCGAGCGTCGACGGCGTGGAGGTAGGCGTCGCCGATGTCGGAGTGGACGTCGTAGGCCAGGTCCAGCGGCGTCGACCCGGTGGGCAGCAGGTGAGCGTCCGGCAAGACGTTGCCCTGGCCGTCCGTCCACTTCGACTCGTTCTGGACGGGATAGACGGTGATCTGATCGAGCAGTTCGTAGACGGCCCGGTCCAGCGCTGTCTGGATGCCGGTGCCGCCGTGTTCGGCCATGACCTCGCGGATCTGTTCCAGCCCCGCCTGCTGGTCGTCGCTGACGTCGCCGACGATCTCGAAGTCCTCGTCGCCGGGGTCGTAGTCGACGACGCCCGCCTCGGCGGCCCGGCGGAGGCCGAGTTCGCCGTCGGCGGTGGCCGGGACGACCAGGTCGGCGGCCGCCTGCAGGCGTTCGAGGTTCTCCGGCGGTGCCACGTCGGCCTTGTTGGCGACGACGACGATGGGCTTGGTCCGGCGGCGGATGTCGCTGGCCAGCGCCTCTCGGTGCTCGTCCTCCCAGGCGATGGGGTCCTCCGGGTACTCGAGGTCGCGCAGCGCCCGCGCCACGTCGAGTTCGGTCGCGCCGACGCCGGTCAGCATGTCCGTCAGCGCCTCGTCGATGTCGAAGTCCGGCGACCGCGACGCGCGCTCGACGGACTCCCAGTTGCGCTCGACGATGGAAGCCAGCCAGAGGTCCATCTCCTCCTCGACGAAGTCGACGTCCTCGACGGGGTCGTGGCTCCCGCGCTCGACGGGCTCGCCCTCCTCGTTGGTCGCGCCCGAGGCGTCGACCACGTTGAGGATGACGTCGGCGTTGGTCAGTTCGTCAAGGAACTGGTTACCCAGGCCGCGGCCCTCGTGGGCACCCGGGACGAGACCGGCGACGTCAAGTAGCTCGACGGGCACGTAGCGCTTCCCGGCCCGGCAGTTGTCGTTGCCGCACCGCTCGTCGCGGTCCAGGCAGGGGCAGTCGGTCCGGACGTGGCTGACGCCTCGGTTCGGGTCGATGGTGGTGAACGGGTAGTTCCCGACGTCGACCTCCGACTCCGTCGCCGCCCGGTAGAACGTAGACTTGCCGGCGTTGGGCTTGCCCGCCAGCGCGATAGAGAGCATGCCATTCTCTACCGGAGTCTGTGGCAAGGGGATTTCGGTTCTTTCAGTTCGGTGAGTCGCGGCGGTCCGTACCTGTCGGACCAGCGATTAGTCTGACGGCTCGGCCGCGCCGGCCTCGGACGCGCCCTCGTCGCCGTCGGCCTCGTCGGCCTCGTCGGACGCGTCGGAGTCGTCCGTAGCGTCGTCGCCCTCCAGTTCCTCGGCCATCTCGATCATCGCCTCGGCGGTCTCGTCGGGGCGGTCGAGCACCTCGTCGGTGTGCATCTCGACCTCACCGCGGGCGCGGATGGTCCCGTCGACGGTGGCGTTCTCGTGGAGCGCGACGTCGTCGGCGGAGACATCGCCCCAGATCTTGGCGCCGGGGCCGATGCGGACGGTCCCGCCGCGGGTGGTGACGTCGCCCTTGATCTCCGAGCCGCGGCCGACGACGACGTCCTCGCGGGCCCGGAGGCTGCCGAAGACGGTGTTGTCCCGACCGACCTCCAGCGACTCGGCGCGGAGGTTGCCGTGGAGGCGGCAGTCGTCGCCCACCACGGCGGGCGTCGAGACGCGCCAGACGTCGTCGCCCACGCGGGCGCCCCGCGGGATCAGGACGGGGTCGCCCTCGGCGTCGTCGCCGGCGACCTCCGTCAGCACGTCCTCGGCGGCCTCCTCCTCGCCGATGCGCAGCAGGTGCGAGAGGTAGACGAACAGGAAGACGACGGTGGGCATCGGGTTGCGGATGACGATCCAGCCGTTGGCCTCGAAGCCCTCCTCGATGTCGACCTCGTCGCCGATGTCCAGGTCGCCCGCGACCCGCAGTTCGCCGCCGACGTGGACGCGCTCGCCGACGTAAGCGTCCTCGCCGACGAGGACGTCCTCCTCGACGTCGCACCACATGTCGAGTCGGCAGTCCCCCTCGGCCTCGATGTGGCCGCCGAAGGAGACGCGCTCCCCGGCGATGACCGACCGGCCGCGGACGCCGAAGTCGACGGTGCTCTGGCCCCCGACGACCACGTTCCCGTCGGTCACCAGGTCGTGCTCCTCGACGGTGGTCCCGTCGGGGATGACGAGCCGGTCCAGCGGGTCGGTCCCTATCGACACGTGCGAATGACTCGTTTCCGGCGTATTAAACCCTGAGGATGGCGATGACGAGTGTCTGACGGGCGTCTGACGGAGCGCCGCGTCGTCGGCCCGCTCTCGAACGGAACGGGGCCGGGGCGCATCTACAGGCTTTTATTCGGCGTCGGTCTAGACGGGAGCATGACTCTCCTCTCTTTCGACGAGCAAGGCGTCGACGTGGTCTACGAGGGAACGGAGTTCCGCCTGGAGAAGGCCCTCATCGAGGACGCGACCGGCAAGTCCTACCCCGACGTCACCGACCACGAGGTGCTCAAGATAGTCGAACCCGAACCGACCCTCTCGGGGGAGGCCCAGCGGATCGCCGAGATCGTCGAATGAACCGTCCCGCTGTTTCGTTCCCACGTGTGTGATTATACGGCTCGGACCCACAGATTCCGATTGTCGCGAAAATACGGTTAACGGGCTGTTTCCACAGGGTATCGTCCCCGACGAGGCCGCCATCGGCGGCAGGCATTTAAGTACGGAGCACGCACTGGTAGGTAATGTCAGACCCACGCGTTGCGGGGGCCAGCGTCACCAGGTTCGGGAAACATCCCGAACGGACCGGCCGCGACCTCTTCGCGGAGGCGGGCCTGGCGGCGCTGGACCGCTCCGGCGTCCCCGCAGACGACGTCGACGCCCTCTACTACGGCAACTTCATGGGCGAGATCGCGGAACACCAGGGCCACCAGGGCCCGCTGATGGCCGAGGCCGTCGGCCTGACCGTGCCGGCGACGCGCTACGAGGCCGCCTGCGCGTCCTCCGGGGCGGCCATCCGCGACGCGGTGCGGGCGATCAGGAACGGGGAGCAGGAGGTCGTCCTCGTCGGCGGGATGGAACGGATGACCAACGTCGGGACGGCGGCGGCGACCGACGCGCTCGCCATCGCGGCGGACGACCTCTACGAGGTCCGCGCCGGGATGACCTTCCCCGCCGCCTACGCGCTGATGGCGCGCTCGTACTTCGACGAGCACGGCGGCACGCGCGAGGACCTCGCCCACGTCGCCGTCAAGAACCACGAGCACGCGCTCGTCAACGACAACGCCCAGCTCCAGAAGGAGATCAGCGTCGACGAAGTGCTCGACGCGCCCATGGTGGCCGAACCGCTCGGGCTGTACGACGCCTGTCCCATCACGGACGGGGCCTCTGCGGCCGTCCTGACCAGCGAGGACTACGCCGAGCGCCACGGCCTCGACGCGCCCGTCGCGGTCACGGGCACGGGGCAGGACGGCGACAACCTGGCGCTGCATGACCGCCAGAACTACGCCGCGACGCCCGCTGCCGCCGGTGCCGTCGCGGAGGCCTACGCCGACGCCGGCATCGACGCCGACGACGTCGACTTCGCCGAGGTCCACGACTGCTTCACCATCGCCGAGGTGCTGGCCATCGAGTCGATCGGCCTCTACGAGCCCGGCAAAGGCATCTCCGCGGCTCGCGAGGGCGAGACGACGCGCCACGGCGAGACCCCGATCAACCTCTCGGGCGGCCTCAAGGCCAAGGGCCACCCCGTCGGCGCGACCGGCGTCGCACAGCTCGTGACCATCACGAAGGTCCTGGAGGGGACTCACGCGCGAGCCGACGCCGTCCCGGCCGCGGACGTCGGCGTCGCGCACAACGCCGGCGGCACCGCGGCGAGCGCCACGATTCACGTCTTCGAGGTGAAAGCATGAGCGAGCGCGTCCGCAACGGCGCGTACGACGACTGGCTCGACGCCATCGGGGACGACGAGGGCTACTACGTCGAGTGCGAGAACGGCCACGGCTGGCTCCCGCCGCGGCGGGTCTGCCCGGACTGCGGCTCCCGCGAACTGAGCGAGGAACCGCTGCCCGAGGCCGGCGAGGTGGCCACCCACTCGACGGTCCACGTCCCGACGCCGCAGTTCGAGGACGACGCGCCCTACGTCATCGCCGTGGCCCACTTCGGTCCGGCGTCGATCACGGGGATGGTCCGTGGGGCCGACCCCGAGGACGTCGAGATCGGCACGGTCGTCGGCGTCGAGGTCGGCGAGCGGGCGACGACGGGCGACCGCGCCGTCGTGTTCCGGCCGCGGTAGCGTCGGTCGGCGACCGCCGCCGTCGCGATCACTCCGACCAGACTATCACGCTGGCGAGCGCGAGCGATCCGACGAACCAGGCGAGGAGGCTGACGGCGCCCGGCAGCGGCGACGGAGCCGGAAAGCTCCCGCTCTGGACGGGCGCCGCCGCGAGCGAGAGCACGAGACCGCGGAAAGCGCTGGCGGGACTCGCGGCCAGCGCCGGCCCGAGGTTCGCCGGTCCGATCAGGCCCTCGGCGACGCCCGCGAGCAGGGCGAAGTCGATTCCCAGCACGACGAGCAGGACGGCCGTGACGGCCAGGGCGACGGCGCGGCGGCGCGAGCGCGCGACGGCCGACAGCGGCATGACGACGGCGAGCACGACGAGGGCGTAGACCACCGCGAGGAAGGCGAACCGGGCGTAGTACGTCGGCGAGTCGACCGTCGCGTGCGACGCGAGGAAGGAGGGCGCGGGCTGGTCGGTCAGCGGGACCGCGAGCACTCCCAGCACCAGCGGCGCCGCGACGGCGACGGCCAGGAGGGCGGCCCGACCGAGGTACGTGCCCGCGACGTAGGTCGCGCGGTCGATGGGATAGGTTCGGAGTACTTCCAGTTCGCCGCGCGCCTCGTCGGCGACGACGGCGCGGTAACCGAGGCCGACGGCGAGCACCGGTACCAGAACCTCGACCGGCGTCGCCAGGTTCAACACCAGCGGCAGGTAGCCCCCGGCGCCCCCGAGCAGCGGGACGGCCAGAACCGACAGCCCGAACAGCGCGGCGAGCAGCAGGTACGCGGGCGTCCGCAACAACGCGTCGAACTCGCGCTGAGCGAGCGCGAGGACCTGATCGCCCCGGTCCGCGCTCACGCCTCGTCACCCCCGGATGCGACGCTCACGGCCCCGCCGGCGCCACTGCGCTCGATGAGGTCAGCCAGCGCCGCGTCGAGCGTCTCGGTCCCCGTCTCGTCGATCAGGTCGTCCGGCGAGCCCGCCGCGACCACGTGCCCGTCGTCGAGAACGAGCACCCGGTCTGCCATCTGGTAGACGGCGCCGATGTTGTGCGTCGCCAGCAGCACGGCCGACCCGTCGTCGGCGATGCGACCGATCACCGACGAGATGTGCTCGACCATCGCCGGGTCGAGGCCGCTAGACGGCTCGTCCAGCACCAGCAGCGGGGGGTCGCCGATGGTCGCCTGCGCGATGCCGAGCAACCGGGTCATCCCGCCCGACAGGGCACCGGCCCGGCGGTCCGGCACGCTCTGGAGGCCGACGGTCGAGAGTTTCGCGTCGACGTCGACCCCGGTGCCGGCCAGCCGGCCGTAGAACGTCAGCGTCTCCGCGACCGTGAACTGCGGGTGGAACGCGGGCGTCTGCGGGAGGTAGCCCACCGGTCGCTCCGAGTCGCTCGCGATCCGGACCTCGCCGCCGTCCGGGGCGAGCAGACCCGCCACGACCCGCAGAGCGGTCGTCTTGCCGGATCCGTTGGACCCAACGACGCAGACGACCGACCCGCGCTCGACGTCGAAGGAGAGCCCGTCGAGGACCTCGACGTCCCCGAACGACTGGGAGACGTCCTCGACGGTCAGTAGCGGGTCGCCGCCGGACTCCGCCGGCGCATTCGTCGCGGTCTCGGCCTCTGTCCCCGACCCGGTCGCACCCGGTCGATCGGAGACCGAGTCGCCCGTCACGACTCGTTCACCTCCGCGAGCACCTCGGGTCTGACGGGGTCCGCCAGCGGCGCCGTGTCGACGACGGCGCTCCGGCGGAGGCCCGGCGTCGCGGACTGAACGCCCCTGAACAGGTCGAACGCCGGTGCGCGGCTCATCGCGGTCCCGGCCGGCGACCGGCCGAGCGTGCGGTCGACGCGGGACGACGGGCGGTGGATCCGATCGAGCGTCCCGTCGCCGTCGCGGTCCAGGCCGCGGGCGTCGGCCCAGTAGTTCCCGCGGCCGTCGCTGGTCCAGACGTGGACCGGACCGCTGCCGGGGGGAGCCGGCTGGCCGTTGCCCGCGACGTCGTTGGCGACCACGACGTTCGTCGGGACGATGGTGTCCGCCCGGATGCCCCGGTCGTTGCCGACGACGGTGTTGCGCGTGTACAGCGACCGGGTCGCCCCGGCGGACATCCCGACCCGGTTGTCGACGAGGACGTTCCCGACGACGTAGGACGCGTCGCCGGCCATCGAGACCCCGATGCCGCTGTCGCGCACGTCGTTGTCCGCGATCACGTTGCCGCGCGGCCGGGTCATCACCACCACGCCCATCTCGGCGTCGGCGACGGCGTTGTCCGCGACGAGCGTCCCCGAGGTGTACATCTCGTGGACGCCGTATCGCAGGCCGCGCATGTCGCTGTTCCGGACAACGGTGCCGTGCGAGCGGTGGGTGTACACGCCGTCCCGCCCGCCGCGGACGGTCGCGTTCTGGACGACCGTCGGCGAGTACATCGTCAGCACGCCCATGAACCCGTCGCGCCAGTCGTCGGCGCCGTCGACAGTGACGTTCCGGACGACGGTTCCGGGACTGTACCGCACGAGGACGCCGTTGGACGGCGTCTCGATCGCCACGTCGGCGACCAGCGACCGCTCGGCGTCCGAGAACAGGACGGCGGCGTCCCCGCGGCCGTAGGCGAGTTCGACCCGCGAATCCCACCCCGACGCGTTCCCGGTCGGCGAACTAACGCCCACGGGACCGACGCCCCGGATGCGCAGGTCCGCGACGGCGACGCGCGAGGCGTTGGCGCGGATCACCCTGTCGTCGCCTCCGCCGTCGACGACGGTCGCGTCGCCCGCGCCGCGGACGGTCAGCGGCTTCGTGACCGTGACGTTCGACTCGTAGGTCCCGGGCGGGAGATACACCGTCGTGTTCGGCGGTGCGCGGTCGACGGCGTCCGCGAGCGTCGGCGCGTCTTCGCCGACGACGACCGACCGGGGTCGGTCGAGGAGGTCCCGGCTGTCCGCGACGCGGTCGTCGGCCCAGCGCGTCCGGTTTTCCCTGATCGAACGCAACTGCTCGGTCCCGGCCCTATCGCGGTCGGCGTACTCCGCCCGAACCGTCTCCCAGTCGACGACGCGGCCGCCGTGTTCGTCGGCGAACGACTCCGCGTCGCCGTCCGTCTCGAAGGGCACGACGGCCGGTCCCGCCGTGGTCCGGGCCGCGCCGTCGACGACGTAGCTGGCCCGCTCGGCCCTGATCCAGCCGACGCCCGGGTCGTTCGTGACGACGAGGTATCCCTCGGGCGTCAACTCGAGACCGGCGCCGCTGAACTCCGTGACGAACACCCCCAGCGGTTGGCCGAACTGCCGCTGTGCCTGTCCGCTATCGAGGTGGGACGCGGCCGCCTCCAGTCCGTAATAGCCGATGACGTACTGGTACTGCGAGTAGAACGCCTGGGCACGGGGCAGCGCGTAGCCAGCGTGCTCGGCGGCGCGGACGTCCAGCCCCGTCATCCCCATCGACAGCGTCTCGTCGAACGGGACTGGGGAGAGCTCGGCGCCCCCCGGCTGGACGGCGAAGGCGGTGCCGAACAGGAGCAGGGTGAGTGCGACGACGGCCAGCGGGTAGCGCACGTCCATCTCAGGACTGCCGGAGGCTGGAGATGGTCTCCTCGGTCACTTCGTCGAGCGTCGCCAGCGACCCGCCGTGTTCGTCGGCGAACGACTCCGCGTCGGCCTCGTCGGAGAACGCGATGAGGTCGCGGCCCATCGCGCCCTTGACCTCGGAGCCGACGACGAACGTGACCGATTCGGCGTCGACGAAGGCGTCCGCCTCCGGGTGCGTGGAGATAAGCAGGTCGCCCTCGGCCTGCGTCAGCGAGTAGTCGACCGACGAGTAGTCTGTCACGTACACGACCTGCCGCTCCCAGTCGCGCTGGAAGTCGTACTGAAACGCCTCCCACGTGCTGTCGAACCGGGCCGGGTTGTCGTGCCCCGACGGCTGCTGGTCGCGGTAGAAGATCTCGGTCGACGGTCCCGGATGGTTCGGAATGACCATCCCGCAGACGTCACACGAGTGCTCGGTCGTCAGCGTGATCGGTTCGGGGACGTCTCCGCCGTCGCCTCCCTGGCACCCGGCCAGAGAGCCCGCGATGACGGCCGCCGAACCGGCCACGACGGTACGTCGAGTGAGGTGGTTACGACAGTCGTGCGTCCCGTGACGGTGTTGCTCCGAGGGGCATGAGTCTTGCATGGGTTTGTCACTTCCGCCCTACGTCGACGGGTACCCGACAGTTCGAACGAGTCGGTTAAGTTCCCGTCGCCGATTCCCGGAAGATGAGACCCGCGAGAGTCCAGTCAGTGCGTGACGGTCGCGTACTCCTCGCGGACGACGTCGGCGAACTTCTCGGGATGCTCGACGTGCGGTAACAGGAGGGTCTCGTCGAAGACGATCAGCCGCGCGTCGACTTCCTCGGCCAGCGCCTGGCCGTCCGAGAGGGGCGACACATCGGCCTCCCGGCCCCACACCAGCGTCACGGGGGCGTCGACGTCGCGCAGCACGGCGTCGAGGTCCTCGTCGGGGTCGAGGAAGCCGGCGAGGAAGGAAGCCGGCGCGAAGCGGGCGCCGGGCTGGTGGGCCGTCTGCCACTCGCGGGCGAGCACTTCGTCGTCGAGGTTGTCCATGTCGTAGTAACCGTGGTCGCCGTGGAAGTGCCGCAGGCCCGCCTCGCTGACGACGAGGTTGTGCAGTGCCTGGCCGACGACCGGCGAGCGCACCAGCGATCGGACCCAGGTGCGCCGGCCGCCCATCGAGGTGTCCGTCGGAGCGATCAGCACGAGGCGCTCGACCGGCACCTCGCGGGCCGCCATCGCGGCGTAGGCCCCCGTCAGCGAGGACCCGACGACGATCGGTCGCTCGCTCTCGTCGGCGAGGAACTCCTCGACGAACGTCGCGAGCAGCGACGACGAGTACAGCAGCGGGGGCCGATCGGAGCGCCCGAACCCGGGTAGGTCCGGCGCGATGACGTGGTAGTCCTCGCCCAGCGCCTCGAAGATCCGGTCGAACTCGTGGTTCGAGGCGGCCGCGTTGATCCCGTGGAGGAGGACCAGATCGGGGTCGTCCGGGTCGCCGATCTCGTCGTAGGCCACCTCGAACCCGCGCCACCGGTAGATGTGGTGGTCGCCGGGGAGGAACGGTTCGAGGTCGTCCGCGCGCGCGGACAGCGCTCGGTTACCGAGCGCCGCCGCGCCGACGGTTCCGGCCGCACCAGCCAGGAGGCTCCGGAGCTTCATACGTTCACACTGGTCCGTGGCGGATATATACGTGGTGCCGGCAGGCCCCCGACCGCGACACCGTGGCGGGTCCGACGCCCGCTCCCGGGCGCGACCGCCACCCCCGGTCGTCGTCACTCGCCGTCGCCGCTCCCCTCGCGGCGCTCCCGGACGCACTCCCGGAGCGGCGCCAGCACCGCCTCCGCGACGGAGTAGGGGTCGGTCTCCCGGGCGACGACGCGGTCGACCTGCTCCTCGAGGCCGCCGCGGGCCGCCAGTTCCTCGGCGAGCAGGTCGCGCGTGTCCTCCCGCAGGAGGGTCCGCACCGCCGCCGCGTACCGCTCCCGGACCTGCTCCTCGCGGCGGCCCGACGACTCCAGCCAGTCGAGGTGGTCGGCGACCGCGTCGACGAACGCCTCGACCCCCTCGCCGCGGTCGGCGACCGTCTCGAGGATCGGCGGGTCCCACGCGGGAGCGTCGTCTTCGCCCTCGCTCCGGCGCTGCTGGAGCATCTCCCGCAGTTGCCGCACGGTCCGGTCGGCGCCGTCGAGGTCGGCCTTGTTGACGGCGAACAGGTCGGCGATCTCGAGGACGCCGGCCTTGAGCATCTGCACGTCGTCGCCGCTGCCGGGCGGGACGAGCACCGCGACCGTGTCCGCCGCGCCGACGACCTCTACCTCGTTCTGCCCCGCGCCGACCGTCTCGACGATGACCACGTCCGTCCCGAAGGCGTCGAGCGCGGTGACGGCGTCCGTCGTCGCCGTCGAGAGTCCACCCAGCGTGCCCCGGGCGGACATCGAGCGGACGAACACGCCCGGGTCACCCGCGTTGGCGCCCAGTCGGATCCGGTCGCCCAGGACTGCGCCGCCGGTGAACGGCGACGCGGGGTCGACCGCGATGACGCCGACCGTCCGTCCCCGCTCCCGGTAGGCCGCAGCGATGCGATCCACGAGCGTCGACTTGCCGGCCCCTGGCGGGCCCGTCACGCCGATCACGTGCGCGCCGCCGGCGTGTCGGTGCAACGCTGCGACGTCCTCACGGTAGCCCGGTGCCCGGTCCTCGATGCGCGTGATCACGCGGGCCAGCGCTCGCTGGTCGCCCGCCAGCAGGTCGTCGACGAGGCTCATCGCTCCCGCTCGGGGGCGTGCTCGCGGACGTACTCGATCGTTTCCGTCATCGACGCGCCGGGCCCGAAGATCTCGTCGACGCCCTGCCCCAGCAGCTCCGCCTGGTCGCCCTCGGGGACGATGCCGCCGACGAGAACGAGCGTGTCCGCCAGCGCGCCGTACTCCCGCAGTCCGTCGAGAATCTGGGGCACAAGCGTCTCGTGGGCGCCCGAGAGGATGGAGACGCCCAGCACGTCCACGTCCTCCTGGACGGCCGCCTGCACGACCTCCTCGGGGGCCCGGTGGAGCCCGGAGTAGATGACCTCGAACCCCGCGTCCCGGAACGCCCGCGAGATGACGTGCGCGCCGCGGTCGTGTCCGTCCAGCCCCACCTTCGCGACCAGACAGCGGATAGGTCGCTCCTCCGTCTCCCGTCGCCGGTCCGCGCTCATGCGACTTGCTACCACGCGATGCTGTTTCACTCTGACGGTGGTCCCTGACGTGGGCCAGCGAGCGGCGCTACGGCGGCCGCTGTGGGTCAGCGCAGGCGTACCGTCCGGCCGCTGTCAGTAACGCCGTACCGTCCGCACCACCGGACGGACGTCACACGGGGCGAGCAGAGACCCCCTTGGGTTCCCGTTACTGACAGTCCCAGCGGACACAGGGCGGGGTTTGTTCCGTACACGAGAGCATAACTAAGCCCGTCTCGTCCCTGTGCCATCGCGTGCTTCCGAACCGACTCCGACAGCCGACAGATCGCCGCGACCGCGGAGGGAAGTCGTGACGCTCTTCGACCGCATCTCCTTCGCCGTCAGGGCCTGGCTGAACGACCTGCTGAACCGCACCGCGGACCCGTCGGCGGAACTGGACTACTCCTACGAGCAGATGCGGGACGAGCTGCAGGAGGTCAACCGCGGCATCGCCGACCTCACGACCCAGAAGAAGCGCCTGGAGCTGCACCGCGAGCGCCTCCGCTCGAACGCCGAGAAGCACGACGAGCAGGTCCGCGAGGCGGTCCGGCAGGAGCGCGACGACCTGGCCCGGCGAGCGCTCCAGAAGAAACACGCCGCCACCGACCAGATCGCCGACCTCGACGAGCAGATCCAGCGGCTCCAGGCCACGCAGGACCGACTCGTCCAGCGGCAGGTGGACGTCCGGGGCCGGATCGAGGGGTTCCGGACGCGCAAGGAGACGCTCAAGGCGCGCCACGAGGCGGCGCGGGCGTCGGCGCGCGTCGCGGAGGCGTTCACGGGCGTCGGCGGGGAGATGGGCGACGTCAGCCGCGCCATCGAGCGGGCCAGCGAGCGCACCGAGCAGATGGAGGCCCGCGCGGCGGCGCTGGAGGAGCTCGAGGAGACCGGCGCGCTCGACGACATCCTCTCCGACGGCGACGAGATCGACCGGGAACTGGAGCGGCAGTCGACCGAACAGCGCGTCGATCGGGAACTCGAGGAGCTGAAGACGCAACTGGGACGCGAGACCGAAGCGACCGACTTGGAGGCGGCGGAGACCGAGGAGGCGGCGAACTGATGGCGCGCGGATCCCCACCGGGAGCGAACCGCGAGCGAGGCGGGGAGAGCGCGTCGGAGCTCGAACGGCTGCGGTCACGACTGGAACGGACGGAGCAGCGGACGCTGCAGGTCGAAAACGCCCTCCGCGCGGTGACCCGGGAAGCGACCGGGCTCTCGGTCGGCGGGCCCTGCAACAGGTGCCACCGGAGCCTGCTGCTCGTCGGCCGCGGGGAGGTGTCCTGTCCGCAGTGCGGGTACCGCCACTCGCGGTGACGCGGTCGGCCGCCATCCGGTAGCGGCGTCGCGCGTGGGCGCCGCGTCGATGGCACCGGCGCGTACGTGGTCGGCGCTACGGCGCAGCTGTGAGGGTCGCTACGTCTCCGGATCTGGCGCCCGGACGAGGTTCTCCAGGTCCTCGGGGTCGGCGCCGTCGTCGAGTCGCTCGACGTTGCCGGCGACGATGTCGGCGAGCCGCTCCCAGTGCTTCGGGCTGTGTCCGGCGTTGTGCGGCGTCACGAAGACGTTCTCGAAGTCCCACAGCGGGTGGTCGCGGGGCAGCGGCTCGGGGTCGGTCACGTCCAGCCCGGCACCGTCGATCTGGTTGTCGCGCAGCGCGCCGATCAGGGCGTCCGTGTCGACGATGGGGCCGCGGCCGACGTTGACGAGGAAGGCGTTCGGCGGGAGCGTGTCGAACTCCGCCTCGCCGATCAGCCCGCGGGTTGTGTCCGTCAGCGGCGCGGCGATCAGGAGGTAGTCCGTGTCGGCGAGCGCATCGTGGAGGTCGTCCTCGTCGAACCCGATCACCTCGTCGGCCGGACCCCCCTTCTCGGGGGTGTATCGGACGCCGACGGTGTCGACCTCGAAGGCGGAGATCCGCTGGAGGACGGCCTCGCCGATGGCGCCCATCCCGACGACGGTGACGGTGCCGCCCTGCAGCTCCTTCATCTGGAAGTGACGCCACTCGCTTCGCTCCTGGCGGTGGAGCGCCGTCCGCAGCCGCCTCGCGTGCGCGAGGACGAACCCGATCACCTGCTCGGCGATGTTCGGCGCGTGGATGCCCGAGGCGTTCGTGACGGCCACGCCGCGCTCGGCCAGTTCGTCCAGCGGGAGGTGGCCGTAGCCCGCCGCCACGCCGGCGAACAGTTCCAGGCGGTCGGCCCGCTCGACGAGGTCCAGGTCGACGCTCGTCGACGAGATGACCCGGGCGCTCTCGGCGAGGTCCCGCTCTGCCCGGGGCGTCCGCGCGCGCTCGATCCGGTGGTCGGGGAGTCGCTCCCGAAGCGCCGCCGCGTAGTCGTCGGCCGGCATCCCGTGGGTGCCCTTCCGCAGGACGAGGACGTCTACGTCGCTGTCGCTCATGGCTACCGCGTGGGTCCGTCCCACGAAAGGGTTCCGCATACCGGCAGCAATTCGGGCGCTGGATCCGACGAGGCGTCACCGCACGCGGAGCGGCGAGCGCGATGCGCGGCCGTTATGACCGTCCAGCGCCTTCCGGAACCAATGGTAGACGGGCTGGACACCGACGTCGTCGGAGCCGACGACGCGGCCGATCGCAGGGACGAGATCCTCGCGCGGGTGACCGACCACGCCGGGCGGATGGCGCGTGAACTCGCCCGCCTGCAGGGCGGCGACTACGGGACCGCCGAGTTCGACACCGACGCTGGCGAGTGGACGCTGAAGTACGAGGGCGGGGACGTCCAGTACCTCCGCTTCGAGGGACGGGGTCGGGAAATCTACGTCGTCTCGACGAAGGAACCGCCGGAGCCGGGACCGCTGGCCACTGCGCTCGACGACTACGACGCCCTCGTCGCGGCGTTCAACGAGCACGTCCGCGACGCCGAGGCCGTCCTCGCGGACCTCTCGTTCGACCCGCCCGAAGTGGCGTCCGCGGACGCGGCGGTCGAGGACCGCGAGCGACTCCTCGGCCGGGTCCGGGACTGCGCCGACGCGATGGCGGGACAACTCCGGCGCGTCGAGGGCGGCGACTACGGCGCGTACTCGGCGCGCGTGAACGGGACCCGCTGGGAGCTGAAGTGGGAGGACGGCCGGGCGTCATACCTGCGGGTCGGCGGCGAGGGCGGCATCTACCTCCTGTCGCAGTACGAGCCGCCGGCGCCGCGGGACGTCCGGGCGCACGCCGGCGACTTCGGGGCGTTCGTCCAGGCGTTCAACGCGGAGATGCGGGAGCTCTCGGACGAGATAGACGCCGTCTCGCTGTGAGGGGTCTCCCCCGCCTCAGTCCGTCCGCGGTAGCGCGACCGCGCCGACCAGCAGCGCCATCACGGCGACGGCCGCGAGGACGGCCAGGTTCGCCGCGCCCGCGCCGGCCGCGTTCTCCGTCAGCACGGCACGGACGCCGCGAGCGAAGTAGGTCAGCGGCGACAGTTCGGTCGGGAGCCATCCGGGCAGCGCCGCGGGCGGGACGAACGTCTCCGAGAGGAGAATCAGGGGCAGCGCGAGGCCGTTCGCGGCCGCGATGACGCCGTCCTGGGAGTCGGCGACGCTGCCGATGACGGCGCCGACGCCGCAGAACGCGACGACGCCGGTCGCGACGAACGCCGGGACGAACAGGACGGAAGTCGGCGAGACGACGACCTCGGCACCCGTGACCGCGACGGCGGCGACCAGCAACAGGAGGCCTGCGATTCCGATGACGGCGACGTTCACGAGCGAGTGAGCGAGGAGCCACTCGACTCGCGAGAGCGGCGTGGTCGCGAGCTTCTCGAAGCGGTTGCCCTCCCGGGACCGAGCGACCTCGCTGCCGACCCGCGAGAGCGGCGTGAACAGGACGACCACGGCGAGGTAGGCGGCGACGTTCTCCGCCGGCGTGCCGCCGAGGAACCCTCCGGCAGCACCGGTGCCGATCACCGTGCCGAAGATGACCACCAGCAGGAGCGGGAAGAAGAAGGTGAAAAAGACCGCCGTCCGGCGCCGGAGGAAGGCCTTTCGGGCGGCCGTCACCTCCGCGCTCACCCGTCCGACGCGGCTCATCGCTCGCCCCCCGCGACGACGGGTCCGCCGCGATCGACGGCCCCGATTCCGGTCCTCGCGCCGCCGTCGACGGACCGCCCCGTCAGTTCGAGGTAGGCGTCCTCCAGCGACGGCTCCGACCAGGAGAGCTCCTCGTACTCGACGCCGGCCGTCTCCAGTCGCTCGACGACGCGGCCGATTTCGCGCGGATCGACGCCGCGGACGGTGAGCGTCCCCTCCGCGACGGTCGTCGGATAGTCGAGCGCGTCGGCGGCCTCCGGGTCGAACGCGCCCGCGACCGTCAACCGGGACTCGCCGCCGTGTTCGGCCACCAGCGTCCCCGGGTCGTCGACGGCGACCAGTTCGCCGTCCGCCAGCAGGCCCACGCGGTCGGCCAGCCGCTCGGCCTCCTCCATGTAGTGCGTCGTGACCAGCACCGTCACGCCCTCGTCGGCCAGCCCCTCGATCAGGTCCCAGAGGTCGCGCCGGCCGGCCGGGTCGATGCCCGTCGTCGGCTCGTCGAGAAACAGCAGGTCCGGCTCGTTGACCAGCGCCGTCCCGACGCAGACGCGCCGGCGCTGCCCGCCCGAGAGGTCCTCGTAGTGGGTGTCGGCCGCGTCGGCCAGCCCCACGTCGTCGAGGACGCCCTCGACCGGCCGGTGCTCGTCGTACAGGCCCGCGTAGTAGTCGACCAGTTCGCGGGCGGTCAGCCGCGACGGCGGCCCGAACGACTGGGGCAGGAGGCCGATCCGCTCGCGGGCGACCTCGCGCGGCGGGCCGCCGAACAGTTCGACGCGACCCTCGGCGTCCGTCGTTCCCGTCAGCGCCCGGACGAGCGTCGTCTTGCCGGCGCCGTTGGGCCCCACCAGCGCGAACACCTCGCCCGCCGACAGCGACAGCGACACCCCCGAGAGGGCCACCGCGTCCCCGTACGCCCGGCGGAGCTCCTCGGCCACCAGTACCTCGTCCATGGACGGCTCTCCGCCCGGCGGCCCGAAAGCCGCTTCGACTCCGGGCGGCGACGGCGAACGCCGACTCAGAGCGCCGCCCGGACGTCCCGCGCGATGGCGTCGACGTCGAACTCGCCCTCGTCCTTGTCGAAGACGATCTCCTCGCCCACCAGCACGCGGAACACGCCGTGCTCGCCCATCACCAGCGCCAGTTCGTCGATCTCGTCCTCGCAGGCGGCGAGGATCGCTCGCTGGACGTCGAGCGCTCGCTCGCGGAAGCCACAGGGCACGCAGTACTCGATTTCGACGCGGGTCATGTTCGCAGGGTCGCTTCGCGGCACCAAAAGGCCCGTGGACGTCTCCCGGTCAGTCGTCGCGACGGCCAGCTACCGGAACCCGGGCCGCCAGTACAGCAGGCCGACCGTCACCGAGAAGACGACCGTCGAGAGGAGGTACGACTGGTCGTAGACGGCGGCGGCGACGGCCGTCGACCCGCCGACGAGGCCCGTGACGACGCCGGCCAGGATCGGCCACGAACAGGAGACGCACGACAGCAGGCCGACGACGCCGGTGACCGCCGAGCCCGCCGCGTCGAGCACCGTCGCGTACACCAGGTACGCCAGCGCGAGGTAGCCGACGACCTGGTAGGAGAGGACGCTCAGGCGCAGGTACGGGGTGTTCGCCAGCAGCGCGGGCGCCCACCCGGGCGGGAGCGAGAACAGCTCGAGCCGGAGCGACGAGGGCATCTCAGGGTGGCCGAGGCCCCACATGCCGCCGAAGTAGGTCAGCAGACCGAAGTACGCCACCGCGACGGCGACGCCGATCCTCCGCCGGCGCTGGCCCGCCGGCGGCACGTCGGTCCGGACGATGGCCCACAGGCCCAGGTTGATCCAGACGAACGGGACCACCACCGGCGTGAGGCCGGTGATGGTGTTCGGGCTCAGCAGCAGGTAGGCGAACACGAGCAGGAGTTCGCTGTTCAGGAGCAGCAGGCCCCACAGGAGCGTGTCCTTGCGGACCTCGAACCGGTCGATGGAGTACGTGGTCGTGTTCATAGGACGAGCGCGTCGACTACAATGGCGATCAGGAGGGCGCCGAGGTAGGCGTTCGACGCGTGGAACGCCTGGAAGGCCGCCCGCTCGGTCCGCTCGCGGTGGAGGACGACGACGGCGGCCAAGAAGACCGCGCCCAGCGTCGCCGTCGTCGCGGCGTACAGCGCGCCCAGCGGCGTCAGCGCCGCGAGGGCGCCGGCCGCCACGAGCGTCGCGCCGAGGTAGTAGCAGATGTGTTTCCGCGTCTCCGTCTCGCCGCGGACCACCGGCATCATCGGGAAGCCGCCCTTCGCGTAGTCCTCCTTGTACGCCAGCGCGAGGTTGTAGAAGTGCGCGGGCGTCCACAGGAAGATGACGCCGGCCAGCGCCAGCCCGGGGAGCTGGACGTCGCCGGTGACGGCCGCCCAGCCGATCAGCGCCGGCAGCGCGCCGGCCGCGCCCCCGATGACCGTGTTCTGGACCGTGTTCGGCTTGAGAACGAGCGTGTAGACGACGCTGTAGAACAGGATGGCCGCGAGCCCGAGCGCGGCCGCGAGGGCGTTCAGCTGCCAGAACGCGACCAGCGAGGAGAGCGCCAGCGCGACGCCGAACGCGACGGCGTTCCTGACCGGGATCTGGTGTGTCGCGACGGGGCGGTCCGAGGTCCGGTCCATCCGCTTGTCGACGTCCCGCTCCAGCACGTGGTTGAACGTCCCGGACGCGCCGATGGCGAGGACGCCACCGCCCAGCGTCAGGAGGATCGTCCGCGTCTGGAGCGCGGGGCCCGCGGCCAGCGCCATCGCCGCCGCAGCGACCAGGCAGAGCAGCCACATCAGCCGGGGCTTGGTGAGCCGGAAGTACGCGAACAGCGTCCCGACGATCCGCTCGCGCCGGGAGAGGTCGGCGACGCCGGGGACGGGGTCGTCGTCCGACTCGGCCGCCCCGTCGGCCGCGGGGTCGTCGACGAGTTCGTCGACTCCCCCGTCGTCGCTGCCCGTCTCGGCCTCCAGGTGCCAGGCCAGCGCGGCGACCAGGGAGACGAAGATGGTCATCCCGGCCGCGAGGTGCGCGCCGGGGAGGTGACCGGCGGCACCGGACGTGGCGACGAACGCGCCGAGCGCGATCTGGACCGGGTAGAGGGCGGCCGCGACCGCGAGCGTCGCGCGCACGCGCCGCGAGACGTCGCCGACGTAGGCGGCCGCTGCCGTCGCTGCGACGAGCGCGCCCGCCAGCAGCGCCGCGATCCGGTGGCCCCACGCGACGGCGAGGTCGAGGTCGCCGAGGACGGGCCCCTGGCAGGTCGGCCAGCTCGTACAGGCTCGCACGGCGTCGGCGACCGAGGCGGTGGCTCCGGCGACGACGAGCAGGTAGACGCCGATCGCAGACGCGGCGAGCAGAGTCGTGAACCGAGGCGTCCGATCCATTCGTTCCTAGCGTAGGCTTCGCGGCGTCGCACTTAGTCCTCGCGCTTCCTGCCGTCGGCCGCGCTCCGGTGCCAACGAGCGCGACCGCGGTCCGGAGCGATGCAATCCGCCCGAATCGATTCGGCTCTGCACTCGGTCGTCGCGGGAAGAAGACAGCAGCTATTTATCCCCGAGTTCCTAATCGCCGGACAAGACATGACCAGAGTGCGCGCTGGCCTCGTCGCGCTGTTCGGCGCGGTGTTGTTCGCCGTCGGCACGCAGCCCGCGGCGGCGCAGTGGGCGGGGTCCGAAACGGGACGGGCCATCTGGGACCTCAACGAGAACCTCCTCTACGCCGCGGTCCCGATCACGGTGCTCGTCGAGGGCATCCTCATCTACACCGTCCTCAAGTTCAAGGACAACGACGACCCGCTCCCGACCAAGGAGAATCGCCGGCTGGAGATTACCTGGACCGTCGCGACGGCGATCATCCTGCTGTTCGTCGGCGTCGCCTCCTACCAGGTGCTCGCCAATCCGCTGGTCTCCGCCGAGGCCTCCCAGGAGGTCCAGACCGAGGGCGAGGTCCTCGAAGTCGAGGTCGAGGCACAGCGATACAACTTCAACTTCTACTACAACGGCACGGCCGAGAACACGTCCCAGGAGGCCGGCCCAGACAACCGGGTCAGCTCCACGAACACGCTCGTACTGCCGGCGAACCGGACGATACTGCTCAGGGTCACCTCCACCGACTGGATCCACGCGTTCCACGCGCCTTCGCTCGGGCTGAAGCAGGACGCGATGCCCGGCCAGTACGAGAACATCCAGACCCGGATCACCGAGACCGGCAAGTACCAGCTCTACTGCGCCGAGTACTGCGGCACCGGCCACTCGCAGATGCTGGGCGAGATCGACGTCCGCAGCCAGGAGGAGTTCCAGAGCTGGCTGGACGAGCAGCAGTCGTCCTGACGACCGCGACGAGTTCTCTCCCCGCAGTTTCCCGCCGCCCGCCTCCGTCCGTCCCCGAGCAGTCGCCTCGCTTTTGATCGTGCCCGCCGTCGCGCCGACATGGAGTACTTCGAGGACGTGACCGTCGGCGACGCGGCGACCGTCGGCGAGTACGAGGTCACGGCGGCGGAGATCGTCGAGTTCGCCGAGGGCTACGACCCGCAGTCGATCCACACCGACGAGGAAGCGGCGGCCGATTCGCCGTTCGGCGGGCTGATCGCCAGCGGCTGGCACACGGCCGCGATGACGATGCGGCTGCTCGTCGACGACTACTACGCGGACAGGGCGGCGCTGGCCGCCACCGGGGTCGACGAACTGCGGTTCCTGGAGCCGGTCCGTCCCGGCGACACCCTCACGGCCGAAATCGAGGTCCGCGAGACGGAGCCCTGGGACGATGATCGGGGACTGGTCCGGAGCGCCGTCCGGACTACCGCCGGCGACGAGACGGTGTTGACGATGGAGCCGCTGGTGCTGTGGCGACGGGCCGGCGACTGATCGGGAGAACCTAGTTGGTAATCGGCCGCCGCTCGCCGCCGGGAGCCGCGCCGACGTCCCGCTTCCCGCGCTCGGTCAGGCGATAGAGCGGTTCCTCGGTCACGCGCTCGACGGCGCCGACCGCCGCCAGCGCGCGGCATCGCCGCCGTACGGTCTCGTTCGGGACGCCCAGTTCGTGGGCGAGTACGGGACCGTACTCCGGTCCCGACCGCGCGAGCGCCGCGAGGACGTCGTCGCCGGTGATCGTACTCCGTTCCGCGGGTTCGTCCGACATGGTTCACCAGCCTATGGGTGTTGATAACGTTTAACACTGTCGCCGCGATGGTACGTCCCCGGTCGGGGGTCACACAGGAGAGAAGACCGAGAGACCGCGGCGCGGCCGGGTGGATCGTCGTCTGCCGGCTAGCCGCAGAAGTTGACGGTCACATACGTCCGTCCGTCGTCGCGGACCGTCACGCCGACGCCGATTCGCTCGAGGCCGGGGGCGAGCAAGTGGTCGCTGTAGGCGTTCGAATCGAGCCAGCTGTCGACCACCGTCGCGGCGACGGCGCTCTCCGTCCCGTGGAACCGCTCCCGGCCGCCCGCCTCGTAGTGCCGGCCGGCGACCGTCGATCCGACCGCCTCGAAGCTCTCCCTCGGTTCCAGGAGGCCGATCTTGTCCGGCGGCGAGTACGAGCAACGGCTGTGGAGTTCGTTCGCCTTGTACCGACCTGTGGTGCCGGTCCCGTCGAGCGCGTGGGCGACCGCGTCGGTCGCGGCCATGGAGCGGCTGTGGTTCAGCGCCATGCGATCCAGTTCCCGGGCCGTCGTCCCGGAGTGGGAGAGCGGTTCGACGCCGGCCTGCTCCCGACCGTCGTTGATCCGGTGGACCACCTCGACGGCGATGCGCGTCTCGTTGAACGACCCGGCGGAAACGGTCGTCCGGACCGCCGTGGGAGTCGGTGAGGGCTCCGTCGGCGTCGGTGTCGGCGTCGCGACATCAGGGGTCGGCGTCGCGCCGCCCACCTCCGTCGCGGCGGGCGAGCCGTCGACACCCTGCCCGGCCGCGGGGTCGTCCGTCCCGCCCAGCTGGGCCGCCACCAGACCGCCGACGGCCAGCGACGAGACGAGGACGAGCGCGACGACGCCCAGGACTGCTCTGTTCACCATGATACTCGCTACAGTAGCAATTAAACACAATAATACATCCGGTCAGTGATCAGTCGTCGGCGGCCGCCCGGCGCGACTGCGCGGCGCGTCGGACCGCGTCGGCGACCTCGTCGGCAGCGACGACGGTCGACTCGGCACGGAGGCGCTCGACCCTGCGCCGACCCTCCGCTCCGGAGTGGTCGCGCTCGTCGAGCGGTCGGTCGGCGACGAGCACGAGCCGATCGGCCTCGCGGGCCAGGTCGATCCGGTCCAGGGACGGCGCCACGGCGGGGTCTGCGAGGACGGCGACGTCCGCCGCACGGACCCGTTCCCGCACGTCAGCGAGCGTCGCCTCCGGGAGCGGCGCGAACGGCGGCGCGACGTCGGCGGGAACGTCGAGCGCGCGAGCGACGCCGAGCGCGGCGTCGCCGGCCGGGAGCGGACCGACGCTGACGTCGTGGCCCGCTCCCCGGAGCCGCCCGACGACCCCGGCGCCGACGCGCCCGCCGCCGATCACGTGGACGCGGATGGACCCGTCGGCCGGGGCCGGCAGCGTGGTGACGGCCGGTGATCCCGTGAGGGGGTTCTCCGTGACCGCCGCCCGCGCGTCGAACGCCGTCTCGAGGGTCGCCGACGTGAGCACCTCTCCCGGCGGCCCGCGCGCGACGACGCCGCCGTCGTGGAGCAGGGCGAGGCGGTCGCAGTACCGCCCCGCCGCCTCCAGGTCGTGGATCGCCGCGACCGCGGCCCGGTCCTCGCCGACGAGGTCCCGGACCAGCGAGAGGGTGCGCGCGGCGTGGTTGACGTCGAGGCTGGCCGTCGGTTCGTCGAGGACGAGCGCGGGGGCGTCCTGCGCGAGCGCTCGGGCCAGGTAGACCCGCTGTCGCTCGCCGCCGCTGAGCTCGTCCACGCGGCGCTCGCGGAGGCCGTCGACCTCTGCCCGCCGGAGCGCGCGTTCGACGTGCTCGGCGGCGTTCGGGTCGCCGCCGAACCGCGAGCGATGGGGCGTCCGTCCCATGGCGACCAGGTCCTCGACGGCGAAGGCGAAGCGGACGCTCGTGTCCTGCGGGACCGTCGCGACGAGGCGGCTCGCCTCGCGCGACGAGAGGTCGTCGATCCGCCGGCCGCCGACGGAAACGCGCCCGGCGTCGGGCGTCACCGCGCCGTTGATCGTCCGCAGCAGCGTGGTCTTGCCGGCGCCGTTCGGCCCGACCAGACCGACGAACTCGCCGGGCTCGACCGACAGCGAGACGCCGTCGAGGATGTCGAGGTCGCCGAACGAGACGTCGACGCCGGCGACGTCGACGGTCGGGTCCCGACCGCCCGTGCCGTTCCTCCTCGACTCGTCACCGCTCATACCGTGTGCACCTCCCGGCGGCGTAGCAGGTACAGGAAGAACGGGGCCCCGACTGCGGCGGTGACGATGCCGACCGGCACCTCGGCGGGGCCGGCGCGGGCCAGCGTGTCCGCCGCCACGAGGAAGGTCCCGCCGGCCAGCGCGCTGGCGGGCAGGAGCACGCGGTGGTCCGGACCGACCAGCAGGCGGAGCACGTGGGGGACGACGAGGCCGACGAAGCCGATGACGCCGGCGACGGCGACGGCCGCCGCCGTGACGACGCTAGCGAGGGCGAGCAGGAGTCGCTTGGTCCGCTCGACCTCGATCCCGAGCGCGTGGGCGTCGGCCTCGCCCAGCAGGAGGACGTTCAGGTCGTGCGCGTACGCGTAGAGGACGCCCACGGTCACCACCGCCAGCGGCAGCGTCGCCTCGACCTCCGCCCACGTGCTGTTGTGGAGGTGGCCCATCAGCCAGTAGACCGCCCGCTCGAGGCTCTCGCCGGCGTTGACCAGCAGGAAGGAGACGACCGCGCCGAGGAACGTCTGGACGGCGACGCCGGCGAGCAGCAGCGTGGCGACGGGCGTCCGGCCCTCCTCGGTCGCGATCAGGTAGACGCCGAAGGCCGCGAGCAGTGCGCCGGCGAACGCGGAGGCCCGCAGCGGGAGGCCGGCCCCGACGACGATGGCGGCGACGGCCCCGACGGCCGCCCCCGACGAGACGCCGACGATAGAGGGATCGGCCAGCGGATTCCGGAAGAAGCCCTGCATGACCGTCCCGGCCGCGGCGAGGGCGAAGCCGACGACCGCCCCGAGGACGATGCGGGGCAGGCGGATCCGCCGGACGATGGTCTCGTCGGTCTCCGGCACGGCGAACTGGAAGGGGTAGGCGTAGGTGAGGTCCGGGACCGGGACGGGCACGCCGACGCCGGAGGCTCCGACGCTCTCGACGGCCACGGCGAGGCCGACCGGGATCCCGACCGCGTTCAGCGCCGCCTTCGCCACCGTCGGCAGATCGACGCCGACCGGGCCCACCGTCGCACTCGCGAGTACCGCGACCGCGAGCGTCCCGGCCAGGCCCGCGAACAGGGTGAACCGGCGGCTTCGCGACACGGTCACAACCAGACTTGGGTTAGTCAAGTACTTGTTGCACACGGTCGCAGGTCCGTGCATGCGACGGCACCTTTCGGCAGTCGCGTTCGCGTCGATACTGACAGTCGCACTGATCGCAGGGGCGATCCCAGCCGCGGCCACCGCGTCCGGCGGCACGGGCGCGTCGCTGGCGGCAGGGACCGCGGCGACTGACGTCGCGGTGACCCAGTCGAGTTGTGAGTTCCCGGTCGAAATGACGGACGCGACCGGAGAGACGGTCACCGTCGAGTCCGAACCCGAGAGCGTCGTCGCCCTCCAGCCCAGCGACGCCCAGATCGCCTACGAGATCGGGGCCGCCGAGAAGGTGGTCGGGCTGCCGAACACCTCGAACACCGACTACCTCGAGAACCGCAGCGGCCGGGTGAACGTGAAGAACGACGACGGCACGACCAACGTCGAGCGCGTGGTCGGCACCGACGCCGACCTGGTGCTGGCGGCCAACGTCACGCCCGTCGAGACGGTCCGGCAGCTCCGCCAGGCCGGCATGACGGTGTACCACTTCGACGAGGTCGACAGCATCGACGGCATCTACGCCGATATCGACGAGACCGGTCGGCTCGTCGGCGAGTGCGAGGGCGCCGCCGAGACGGTCGCGGAGACCCGCGAGCGCATCGAGCGCGTCCGCGAGGCGATCGATGGCCGCGAACGACCGTCGGTCCTGTACTACTTCTTCGACTTCACGACCGGGAACGGCACCCACGTCCACGACGTCGTCGAGACGGCCGGCGGCGAGAACGTGGCCGCCGAGGCCGGCATCGAGGGGTACCAGGAGCTGAACCGCGAAGTCGTCGCCGAAGCCGACCCCGAGTGGATCGTCTACCCCTCGGACGCCCAGCCGCCGCAGGGCGCTCCCTACAACGGGACGACCGCCGTCGAGGAGGACCAGGTCGTCGAGGTGACGGCCAACGACGTGAGCCAGCCCGGCCCGCGCGTCGCGCTGGTCGTCGAGGAACTGGCCCGGGCGTTCCACCCCGAGGCCTTCGAGAACGGCACCGCGACGCCGGCGGCGACCGAGGCCGGCGCGTCGACCGCCACCGAGACGCCGACGCCGACCGAGGCGGTGACCGCGACGCCGACAGACGCCGCAACGCCGACGGGAGAGGAGGCGGAGACGCCGGCCGACGACGGTGACGCGACGACGCCCACGCCGACCGCCGGCGACGGGCCCGGGTTCGGCGTCGCGGCGACGGCGATGGCCGTCCTCGCGGCAGTACTGGTCGCCGCCCGTCGGAAAGAGGTATAAGACGGGCGCGGTCACTTCCGGTATGGTCGAGAACGTCATCTGGCCGGCCGCGCTCGACGCGGACCTGACCCGCAACGAGGGCCGGCGCGTGTCCCTGGAGCAGGCCGTCTCCGACCCCGAGGTCGACGAGATCGCACAGGCCGTCCAGCAGGTGGGCTACGACGCAGTCATCGAGCGAGACGTGACGTATCCGCGGGAGTACGAGCCCCGCGGTCGCGTGGTCGTCCGGGGCGCCGACGACGCCTCCAAGAGCGACCTGCTGGGCGCCGTCGCGGCCTACCTGCAGGTCATCCGGGAATGAAGCGCGTGGGCGAGGTCGTCCGGACCGCTCAGGGGCTGGCCGTCGTCCGCTCGTCGGACGCCGACTACCCCGACGTCGGCAGCGAGGTCGTCACGGACGACCTGAAGACGGCCGGCTCCGTCGTCGACGTGTTCGGACCGGTAGGCCGGCCCTACGTCGCCGTCTCGCCCGCCGAGGGCGTGCGCCTGCCGACGCTGGTCGGTCGGCCGCTGTACACGCGCTAACGTAACCCTGAAACCCTCCCCCTCCGGAGGGTCGCCCATGTCACAGCGACGGCGGGCCGCCCTCGGCGTCGGAATCGTCGTGGCCATCTTCCTGTTCGTCCAGGTCGCGGCGCTGGCGCTGGTCGAGCCCTTCCAGTCGGCCGGCTACCAGCCGGTCGAGGACCCGCAGGACCCGACCAACAGCCTCGCCTACTTCGGGGCGATTCTGGTCGCGACGGCGGTGATGCTCGCGGCGTTCAAGTTCGGCGTCGACGAGTTCATCCGCCTGCTCGTGATCGGGTCCGGCGCGTGGCTCTCGCTGTACGTGTTCCAGGTGCTGCTGCCGCCGGTCGTCACCGTCGGGTCGTTCAACCTCGTCGCGGTCGCCTGCGCGGCGGCGCTCGGCGTCGCCCTGTACGTCTACCCCGAGTGGTACGTGATCGACGTGGCCGGCGCGTTCATGGGGGCCGGCGCCGCGGGGCTGTTCGGCATCTCCTTCGGCATCCTGCCGGCGATCGTGTTGCTCACAGTGCTGGCCGTCTACGACGCGATCAGCGTCTACGGCACCGAGCACATGCTGACGCTCGCCTCCGGCGTCATGGACCTGCGGGTGCCCGTGGTGCTGGTCATCCCCTTCTCCGCGTCGTACTCCTTCCTCGAGACCGACCCGTCGGCGAACACGGCGCTGGACGACGACGAGGGCGAAGAGAGTGAAGAGGGAGAAGACGCAGACGGAGACACCGCAGACGTCGACGAGGCCCATGAACCGGACGACGAGGGCTCGGAGTCGCCCCTGGACCGCGAGGCCATGTTCATCGGCCTAGGCGACGCCGTGATCCCGACGGTGCTGGTCGCCAGCGCGGCCTTCTTCGCGCCCGAGGGGATCGTCGCCGTCTTCGGCGTCCCGGTGACGGCGCTGGCGGCGATGGTCGGCACCTTCGCCGGGTTGGCCGGACTGCTGTGGATGGTGATGAAGGGCCGGGCCCACGCCGGACTGCCGCTGCTAAACGGCGGCGCCATCGGCGGCTACCTCCTGGGGGCGCTGGCCAGCGGCATGACGCTGGTCCAGGCGCTGGGGCTCTAGATCTGCCGACAACAGACGCCCGCAGGCCGTGAGCGCTACTCCATCGCGACGCTGGCCGGCGTGAACTCGATCTCCCGGCCGAGCCCCTCCTCGCGGGCGCGCTCGTAGAGCATGTGCGCGGCCGCCACCGTCTCGATGCCCGTGCCGCCACTGTCGAACAGCGTGATCTCCTCGTGGTTGGCCCGCCCGACCGCGGCGCCGGTGACGACCTCGCCGAGTTCCGCGTGGACGTGGTCGTCGCCGACGGCGCCCTCCTCGCGGGCCAGCAGGAAGGCGCCGGCGTCCTGCTCGACGCGGGCCCGGAGGTCGGGGACGTACGTCGACCGGGCGACCGTTGTCGAGTCCACCTCCCGCTTCTCCGGATGGTACTGGCCCATCGCCGTGACGTGGGTGCCCGGCTCCAGCAGGTCGCCGTCGAAGACGGGCTCGCTGGCGTTCGTCGCCGTGATCACCACGTCGGCCCCCTCCACTGCGGCGGCGGGGGAGGCCACCGCCGCGACGGTCGGGTCGAGGCGGTCGTTCATCTCGGCGGCGAAGGACTCGCGGTGTTCGGCCGTCGGGGAATACACCTCGACGCGGTCGAGGTCGCGGACCGCCGTCGTCGCGAGCAGTTGCCCGCGGGCCTGCGAGCCGCTCCCGAACAGCGCCAGGTCGGCGACGCTCCGGCGGGCGAGGGCGTCGACCCCGACTGCACCCGTCGCTCCCGTCTTGTAGGGATTCAACGACGCCCCGTCGAAGACCGCCAGCGGTTCGCCGCTGTCGGCGTCGAACAGGGGCAAGACGAAGCTAGCGTCCCGCTCGCCGAAGCCGGCGGCGTAGGTGTATCCTCCCATGGCGCCGGTCTCCGGCAGCATCGCCATGTACCCGGTTAACATCCCCGCCGGCTCGTCCGAGAAGAGCGTGGTGCGCGGCTCCGCCGGCGCGCCGTGCCCCCGCTCGCGGTACCCCTCGCGGACCGCAGCCACGTAGTCGGCCGGGTCGGCGAGGTCGGCGACCTCCTCGCTCGTCAGGAACAGCGCTGTGCCGTCGTCGCTCATGGGTGCGTCTACGCCGGGGATTCACATAAGCGTCGGCGGGAGACGGCGGAGAAAGGCCTCTGCGGCGCAGCGTGCGTCGGTCGGGAAGGCCAACGAGTCGACGAGAGAGCGGAGAGAACAGAGCGGAGAAATCGGGGGTAGAGAAGGTAAACAGCCGGGTCAGTCGGCCATCTGCGTCGACTCGGTCCTGGCGCTCTCCTGCGATCGGGCGTCGACCGGCGTCCGAACGAACATTGCGTGACCGATCAGGCCGACAGCGACGACTGAGGCCAGCGGGATCGCTGTCGTCCACTCGAGTCCCAGGGACCAGAGAGCGGCGGAGATGCCTGCGAGAGCGAGCGGGATCAGGCCGAGGACGGCGTCGTAGTAACCGGTCATGCGTACTTGTAATAACGGGGTACGGGTACATAAATGTTCCCCGTAATTACCACGTAAGGTTGCGTGTAGGCACGTCGTATTCGACGCAGTGTATAGATAGATTATTCTCGTAACTTATGAATGGCTACAGTCCGGATTTCCGGCGCGCGCGCCGGCGAGGAGCGGATTCAGACGAGCGATCTCGACGCCAGTGGGCCGACGACGCGCCACTCGCGGCGACAGGGGTTCGGTCAGCCCCGAAGACGCGGCCGGTGCCCCTCCGACGAGGAGGCCGGGCCGCGGAAGGGTGGACGGAAGCGGATCGGGCCGACCGTAACACTCCATTAACGTCGCGCTCGTATCGGTACGCGGACGAGGACGCCGCTGCGACGTCGCTCGGTACTCCTTCCCGAACAGAATAATCTCACACGTGATAACGTATAGAACCGTATTTACTGGCAACTAACGTGAAATTACAACCAGTGATAACTGGATGGGAGGGCTTATGAGCCCCCATCTGTTACCGGCGAGCGGAGGGACAGACGTCCTGCTCCCCCGGATACACATGAGTACGCACGCCACGGACGACGTGAACCAGGGCACCACCGACGAGGAGGGTCGGCGCTACGCCGAACTCAACATCGGCGACGAGGAGTTCGTGATCTACGACCGCGAGAACCACGACGCGTGGATCCAGTCGACGGTGTCCCTCGGAGCCGGCGAGCTACGCTGATCTGACGCAGCGGAGCGACGTCGAGCCCTCCATGGCACTCAGGGCATGGCATCGTCGTTCCCCTGACTGGTCCCCTCCCCTCGCACTCTTCGCCGGCCGACTACCCGACAGCTCTATAGTAGCAATTGAACGCACTGACACACTCGAGGGGAACCCCAGGTGCCCCTCGATGTGTAAGTAGTTTCAATTGCTACTATAGAGGCGACTGCTGGCCACCGCCAGCAGGACTCGCCAGCCGATCAGAAGACCGCCGCCGACTGCGATCGAGACGAGCGCGAACGTCAGCGCCGCGTTCCCCGGGAAGAAGGGGGTCGCCCGCAGCGCCTGCGCGACCACTACGGCGAGAATCCAGGCCGGCAGCGTCCACGACGCGGCGCGCACCGGCGGCTGCAGTGCGTCCCGCGTGTAGAGGCTCCCGACCAGCGACGCGACGACCCAGCCGATCAGAAACGGCGCCAGCGTTCCGACGACGCGTTCGGGGTTCGCGAGCGGGCCGACCTCGTGCGACAGCTGTCCGAGGACGACGAACAGCGTGATCGCCCCGACGTCGCCCACGGCGAGGGCGGCGGTCAGAGGCGATGCGTCGATCCGGCCGCGCAGCGACGAGACGGTGCTCATGGGGGAGACTGTGGCCGGCTCCGACTTGGGTGTCCCGCTCTCGGTCGACGGGGTATATCCTTGGTCCTGGCGCGCGCATCTCCGGGCATGGAACTGTCCCTGCTCGGGTGGCCCTCGGACGGGCCGACGCTCGACCTCGATCACCGCGAGTTCGCCTACGCGGGAAAGTTCGTCATGTCCTCGACCGGCAAGGCCGTCGCGCGCGAGGACGGCGAGGTGATCGGCGCGGTCGCGTTCAACGAGGACCGCACCGACACCGACCGACTCTGGCTGCGGTACGTGACGGTCCGGCAGGACCGCCGCGGCGAGGGGATCGGACCCGAACTCCTCGCGTTCGCTCTCGGCCGCGCGCGCGAGCGGGGCTACGAACGGGTCCGGATCGCCGTCAACAACCCCTTTGCCTACGAGGCCTGCTACCGCGCCGGCTTCGGCTTCACGGGAAAGACGACGGGCGTCGCCGAACTCGTCCTGGAGTGGCCGAGCGACCGCGACCCCGAGCGATACCGGGCGGGCCTGGACCGGTTCCGCGAGCGGGACCTCTCGGACGCGGAGGAGACGTTCCTGGAGCGGACGGACGGGGTGCCACCCGGCGTCGCTGACGCGCCGGACGCCGACGAACGATCGGAACAGTCGTAGCGGGGGATTCAAGCCGGAATCTCCCCTATCCGCCGTCGATGGGAAACTCGGACCTGCGGTCGCTGGCGGCCATCGAGGACGTCGCCTTCGAGGACCTCGGCGGGAGCGTGGTCGCCGTCGACGCGCACAACTGGCTGTACCGCTACCTGACGACGACAGTCCGGTTCACGCGCGACGGCGCCTACACCACCGCCGACGGGACCGAGGTGGCCAACCTCGTCGGCGTCGTCCAGGGCCTTCCGAAGTTCTTCGAGCACGACCTGACGCCCGTCTTCGTCTTCGACGGCTCCGTGACCGACCTGAAGGCGGAGGAGGTCGAGCAGCGCCGCGAAGAGCGGAAGCAGCGCGAGGAGGAGCTCGAGGCCGCGCGGGAGGAGGGAGACGACGTCGCCGTCGCCCGCCTCGACTCCCAGACTCAGCGGCTCACCGACACGATTCTGACGACGACCCGTGAAGTGCTCGAACTGCTCGACGTCCCCGTGATCGACGCGCCCGCGGAGGGAGAGGCGCAGGCCGCGTACATGGCCCGGCAGGACGACGTCGACTACGTGGGGACGGAGGACTACGACGCGCTCCTGCTGGGCGCGCCGCTGACGCTCCGCCAGCTCACCAGCAGCGGCGACCCCGAGCTCATGGACTTCCAGGCGACGCTGGAGCGCCACGACGTCACCTGGGAGCAACTCGTCGACGCCGCGATCCTGATGGGCACCGACTTCAACGAGGGCATCTCGGGCATCGGCCCGAAGACGGCGATCAAGCTCGTCCGCGAGCACGGCGACCTCTGGAGGGCGCTGGAGGCCCGCGGCGAGCACGTCGACCACGGCGACCGCATCAGGAACCTCTTTCTCGACCCCGCAGTCACCGACGACTACGCGTTCGACCGCGACGTCGACCCGGACCTCGACGCGGCCCGGGCGTACGTCACCGACGAGTGGGAGGTCGCTGCCGACGAGGTCGAGACGGCCTTCGGCCGCATCGAGGACTCCGTCGCGCAGACGGGCCTCGACCGGTGGACCTGACGGTCCGGAACCGCGTCGCCGGCGGTGGCAGGACGGAACCGCCGGGTTTTACGCGCGTGCGGCCGACCCCCACACTGTATGACCGACGACGAGTTCCGCACGGAGCAGGACAGCCTCGGCGAGATGCAGGTGCCGGCGGACGCCTACTGGGGCGCCCAGACCCAGCGCGCCGTCGAGAACTTCCCCATCTCGGACGTCACCTTCGGGCGCCGGTTCGTCCGCGCGCTCGGCATCGTGAAGAAGGCCGCCGCGCTGGCTAACAGCGACCTCGAGACGGTCCCCGACGACAAGGTGGAGGCCATCGTCGAGGCCGCCGACGAGGTCATCGCCGGCGAGCACGACGACCAGTTCCCCGTCGACGTGTTCCAGACCGGCAGCGGGACCTCCTCGAACATGAACGCCAACGAGGTCATCGCCAACCGCGCCACGGAGATCTACGGCGGCGAGATCGGTACCCGCGAGATCCACCCTAACGACCACGTCAACTTCGGCCAGTCCAGCAACGACGTGATCCCGACGGCGATGCACGTCGCCTCCCTCGAAGCGGTCGAGAACGACGTCCTCCCCGCGCTGGAGACGCTGCGGGCCGCCCTCGAAGAGAAGGAAGCGGAGTTCGACGACGTCGTCAAGACCGGTCGCACCCACCTCCAGGACGCCACGCCGATCCGCCTCGGCCAGGAGTTCTCGGGCTACCGCGCCCAGATCGAGAAGGGCATCGAGCGCCTCGAGAACACCACCGACCACCTCGCCGAGCTCGCGCTCGGCGGGACCGCCGTCGGGACGGGCCTGAACACCCACCCCGAGTTCCCGGAGAAGGCGGCCGAGTACATCAGCGACGAGACGGGTATCGAGTTCCGCGAGGCCGACAACCACTTCGAGGCCCAGGCCGCCCACGACGCCATGGGCGAGGCCCACGGCGCCCTCGAGACGGTGGCCGGCTCGCTCAACAAGATCGCAAACGACCTGCGCCTGCTGGCCTCCGGCCCGCGAAACGGCCTCGGCGAGGTCGACCAGCCCGAGAACCAGCCGGGCTCCTCGATCATGCCCGGCAAGATCAACCCGGTCGTCGCTGAGGCCGTCAACCAGGTCCACAAGCAAGTCGTCGGCAACGACGCCGCCGTGTCGGCCGGCGCCGCCGAGGGCCAGATCGACCTCAACCTCTACAAGCCCGTCCTCGCGTCGAACTTCCTGCAGTCCGCGCGCCTGATCGCCAACGGCAGCGAGGCCTTCGCCGAGAAGTTCGTCGCCAAGCTGGAGGCCGACCGCGAGCACTGCGAGAATCAGGTCGAACAGTCCATGGCGCTGGCGACCGCGCTCAACCCCGCCATCGGCTACGACAAGGCCAGCAAGGTCGCCAAGCAGGCCCTCGCAGAGGACAAGACGGTCAAGGAAGTCGTCGTCGAGGAGGGGTACCTCTCCGAAGAGGAGGCCGACGAGGTGCTGGATCCGGCTGCGATGACCGAGCGGGTTATTCTCGGTGACGACTAGCCAGCGAGGCGTTTCGTCGCCGAGCACTAGACGTCACCGAGAACCGCGAGGGGACGAGTAGTCAGTGAGCGCCGCGGTAGCGTGCGCGAACCGGACTCTCTCCGAGAACCGTGAGGTGACGACTAGCCAGCGAAGCGTCTGTCGGAACCGTCCGTGACGCCGTCGCCGAGCGTCGCGTTCGGCCCGTCTTCGCCGTCGGAATCGATCGACGCTCGGGCATCGCTGACCCACTCGGGTCGCTCGACCGTCGTCTCTCCGACGTCGGCGTACTCGAACCGGCGGAACGCCCGCCGCTGCTGTTCGGGATCGACGTAGGAGACCGACAGCGATCGGACGAACCCGTCGGGACGGATCAGGGCCGTGACGGTGTAGTTCTCGACCGGTTCGCCCGTCACCAGCTGGTCCCGGGCCTTCTCGACTTCGTAGTAGCGCTGGCCGTCTCGCCTGATCGCGGTCACGTCGGCGTCCTCGAGGGCGAGGTGGCGTCTGATCGGCTCGGTCGCCAGCGAGACGAATCGGTTCGGGGTCGCACCGCTGATGGGCCGATAGGTCACGCCGCTTTCGGCGCCGGTGGTGTACCGGACGTATCCGACGCCGTCGTCGGCGTACTCGCTGTAGTTGGCCAGGAAGCGCAGGCGGCCGTCGATGCGGGCCAGGCGGCGATCGGTCCAGTAGTGATAGCTGTGCGGCCCCTCGACGCTGAGGGTCCGCTGCAGGCTGGTCGGGGCCGTCCGGTTCGCCCGCGTACTGGTGGTCCCGCGTGCGCTCCGGAAGGCGTAGGACTCGTTCTCGACCGCCCGCGCGTGAGCGCGGGCCAGGCGTCCGGCGTCGATCGAGCCGTCGGCTGCGACCCCGGTCGCTACGAGCCCCCCGCCGTCGCCCTGTTCGGGGACCGGCGCCGGCGTGAGCGTGGGCGTCTCCCGGTCGGGGCCCGCCAGCCCGCCGCAGCCGGCGGTGACGGCGACCAGCGCGAGTACCAGGGGACGCACGTCCATGCGCGGCAGGACGGTCCGAGACGGCAAAAATCCGGGGCGCGTCCGCGGCCGAACGGTGCGTTTTTTGCGTCAGGCGCTCCGAGCGGGAACCAATGAGTGAGGACTACGACTACGAGGACCTCGGTCTCGTGGCCGGGCTGGAGATCCACCAGCAACTGGACACCGAGACCAAGCTGTTCTGCGAGTGTCCGACGAAGCTGCGCGAGCCCGAGGAGGCCGTCCGGACCTTCACCCGCTATCTCCATCCGACCAAGAGCGAACTCGGCGAGATCGACGACGCCGCACTGGAGGAGAGCCGCGTCGACCGCGAGTTCGAGTACCTAGCCTACGACACCACCTGCCTCGTCGAGGAGGACGACGAGCCGCCCCACCGCGTGGATCGGGAGGCCATGGACACGTCGCTGGAGATCGCCCAGCTGCTGGACATGACCGTCGTCGACGAGGCCCACGTCATGCGGAAGATCGTCGTCGACGGCTCGAACACGACGGGCTTCCAGCGGACCATCCTCGTCGCCAACGAGGGCGTCATCGAGACCGAGGAGGGGCCGGTCGGCATCGAGGACATGATGCTGGAGGAGGAGTCGGCCCAGCGCGTCGAGGAGACCGACAGCGGCGTCCGCTATTCTCTGGATCGCCTCGGCATTCCGCTGGTCGAGATCGGGACCAAGCCCGACATCCGCTCGCCAGAGCAGGCCCGCGAGGCCGCCGAGCGGATCGGCATGCTGCTGCGCTCGACTGGCAAGGTCAAGCGCGGCCTCGGCACCATCCGTCAGGACGTCAACGTCTCCATCGCCGAGGGCGCCCGGATCGAACTGAAGGGCGTCCAGAGCCTGGAGGACATCGACGACATCGTCCGCAACGAGGTCGGCCGCCAGGTCGAGCTGCTCGACATCGCAGACGAACTCCGGTCCCGCGAGGCAAGCGTCGGCGAACCGCGGGACGTCACCGAGGTCTTCGAGGGTACCGACTCGGGCGTCATCTCCGGCGCGCTGTCCTCGGGGGGAGAGGTTCACGCCGTTCCGCTGTACGGCTTCGACGGCCTCGTCGGCCGCGAGGTCCAGCCCGACCGCCGCCTCGGGACGGAGTTCTCGGACCACGCCAAGCGCCACGGCGCCGGCGGCATCTTCCACACCGACGAGCTACCGGCCTACGGCGTGACAGAGGACGAGGTCGAATCCCTGCGCGACGCCGTCGGGGCCGGCCCCGAGGACGCCGTCGCCATCGTCGCGGACGACCCCGAGACCGCCGACCTGGCCATCGACGCCGTCGCGGAGCGCGCGGCGACCGCCATCGAGGGCGTCCCCGAGGAGACCCGCGACGCCGAGCAGGACGGCACCTCCCGCTACCTCCGGCCGCTACCCGGCGCGGCACGGATGTACCCCGAGACGGACGCGCCGCCGGTCCAGCCCGACCCCACCGAGGTCGACACGCCCGAACTGCTGACCGAGAAGGTCGACCGCTACCAGGACGAGCACGGCCTCGACGCGGGGCTGGCCGAGCAGGTCGCCTACGGCGAGTACATGCCGCTGTTCGAGGACGTCGTCGCCGACGGCGTCGACGCGACGTTGGCCGCGGGCACGCTGGAGTCGACGCTGACCGAACTGCGCCGCGACGGCGTGCCCGTGGAGAACCTCACCGACGAGCACCTGGCCGACTCCCTACACCTCGTCGAGGACGGCGAGGTCCCCCGCGAGGGCCTGGAGGACCTCCTGCGGGCGCTCGCCGACGACCCCTCGCTCACCGCCGAGGAGGCCGTCGAAGAAGAGGATCTGGGCGGCGTCGACGAGAGCGAGGTCCGCGAGGCCGTCGCCGGCGTCGTCGAGCGCAACGTCGACCAGGTCGAAGAAGAGGGCATGGGCGCCTTCTCCGCGCTGATGGGCGAGTGTATGGGCGCGCTACGCGGCAAGGCCGACGGCGACGTCGTCAGCGACGTGCTCCGCGAGGAGATTCAGAAGCGAGCGTAGGGTGCGAGGCCGAACAGGGTGAGGCCTCGGAACGGGCGAGCGGGGAGCGTAGCGACCCGCGAGCCGCGAGAGCGGCTCTCTCGCGGCCACCCCGCTGACCGTTGGCTTTGTATGGCGCAATCCCCAACCGGTGGCCATGTTCGACACCGGGGGGCTGTTGCCCGTCGACGAAGTTCCCGCCGGGACGACGCTGCTCGTCGCCGGCCCGCCGATGGCCGGCAAGCGCAGCCTCGCGCTCGGATTGCTCGCGGCCGGTGCAGACCCCGCGGACGCGACCGTCCTCGTCTCGACCGACAGCAGCTCCGCAGCCGTCCGGGTCGAGTACGAGCACGCCGTCGACGGGCCGGCGCCGTCGATCGGCGTTGTCGACTGCGCCGGCGACGTCTACGAGAGTGACGAGGGCGACGAAAACGCCACGACCCGACGGGTGGCCTCTCCGGCCGACCTCGGGGCGGTCGGCACGGCGACGACGGAACTGCTGGACGAGCTCGACAGCGGTGGGACCGCCCGCGTCGGGTTGTTCTCGCTGACGACGCTGTCGGTGCGATCCGGCGGCGAGGCCCCCGTGAGGTTCGTCCACGCGCTGGCCCGCGCCGTCGACGAGCGCGACGGGCTGGCGGTGCTGACCGCCCACTCGGACACGCTCGAACGCCGCCAGATCGAGCGCCTGCGGGCGTTCGTCGACGGGACGCTGCTCGTCCGGGAGGGGGCCGGCGGAATCGAGACCCGTCTAGAGGGACTGGGCGCGCCCGACGAGTGGTACGAGCTGTCGGTCCCGGCGCGGGTCCGCGCCGACGTCACGCCGCCAGACCCGGACGCGCCGGCGACGCCGACCGCGGCGCCCGTGCCCTCCGGCTCCGGCGTCGACTTCGATTCCTTCGCGGCGCTGATCGACCGCGTCGACGGCGACCGGCCGACGCTGACCGTCGTCAACCGCCAGAGCGCGGACGAGCGCCTCGAACGGATCCGTCGCTTCTTCGCCGATCTGGACGTCGACGTCCGCGAGACGGCGACGGGCACGGAGCGACCGCGGGACGTCGCGCTGCTGCACCGCGGCCCGAGCATGATCGCCGCCTCGTCGCTGTCGGAACTGGCGGGCGGCATCGCCGCGGCGACGGCCGAGGACGACCCCTTCGAGCAGCGCAGCGGGCCGGACGTCCTGAAGGCGCTGGACGAGCGCGTGTTCGGCGCCCGCGGCGTCGGCCGGCAGCTACTGATCGACGCCAGCACCGCCATCGAGATGACGGCCTGGCAGACCGGCGGCGGGACGCTCATGGCGGGCTTCCAGGAGCTGTCACGCTACTGGGAGAGCCCGCGCTCCCGCCGGGTGATCCGACGGGTCGCCGAGAGCGGCGTCGAGGTCAACGTCTACGGCGCTCCCGACGTCGTTCCCGATCCCGACCACGAGAACGTGACCGTCCGCCCCGACGCCTCCGCGGAGATCGGCGAGACCTGGTTCCTCGCGTACGACGGCGACGGGCGGACCGACCGCACAGGCGCGCTCGTCGTCCGCGAGACCCGGCCCGAGGAGTACCACGGCTTCTGGACCTACGAACCGTCGCTCGCGACGGACGTGTTCGCCTACGTCGGCGAGACCTACGGCGTCACTGACGGAACCGGGCAGCACGCCACACCGTGAGTCCTGATCGCCGAAAAACGCGGACTAGTCCTCTCGGTCGAGCTTCTGGCCGGCCCGCCGGAGGAGCCCACGCAGGGTCGTGACCTCGCGGCCAGTCGGGTACGCGCGGCCGAGCAGCCGGCGGAACATCCGTCGGGCCTTCGCGCGCTTCTCCTCGGGGTGGTCGACGGCAGCGAGGTAGTCGTCGAACTGCTCGTGCAGGCCCTCGACCTCCCTCGGGGTCGCCCGGTCGCTGATCTCGGGGAGCTGGGTCTCGTCGACGCCCAGCGCCCGGAGCTCGTAGAGGACGACTGTGGCGGCCTGCCCGAGGTTGAGCACGGGGTAGTCGGCGCTGGCGGGGATCGAGCAGATCCGGTCGAGGCGGGCGAGTTCGTCGTTGGTCAGGCCGACGCGCTCGCGGCCGAAGACGACGGCCACGTCGGTTCCGCTGTCCCCTCCGTCGGCACCGGTTGCCCCGTCGCCGACCACCGCGGACAGCTCGTCGGCCAGTTCGGCCGGGGTGACGAAGGGGTAGCGGACGTGGTTGCTCCCGTCCTCGTTGGTGACGGCCGTGCAGCCGACGGTGTGGTAGTTCTCGGTGAGGTGGTCGAAAGTGACTTCGCGGGCGTTCGGGAGGACGTCCTCCCGCGCCTGGCCGGCGAAGCCGTAGGCCTCGCCCTCGGGGTCCAGTCCCGGCGGGTCGACGAGCAGGAGGTCGGAGAACCCGAAGTTCTTCATCGAGCGGGCGATGGTGCCCACGTTGCCGGGCGTCTCGGCGTCGACGACGGCCACGGCGACGGTCATACGTCGAGGTCGTCGAGGTCGACGTCCAGCGCGTCGAGGTCCTCGTCGTCCACCCGCTCGAGTTCCTCCTCGAGGCCGGGCATTGCCTCGCTCGGGTCGGGCGCTTCGGGGACGTCCTCGGGGTCGCGGTCGACGTGCTCGACGCCGCCGTACCCCTCGGGAGCGCGGCCGCCGTCGAGGAACCACTCGTGGAAGGCGTCGCCCAGGTCCGGCGTGCCGATCAGGTCGTCGTCGGCGACCTCGCGGAACCAGTAGACGAAGTCCGGTTCGTGCTCCCGGCAGAGCACCACCTCGCCGCGGGGCTCTCCGTAGATGACCTCGGCCGGCCGGCACTGCGCGACGTTCGCCTCGCCGTGGATCAGCCAGCAGGCGTCGCAGGGGTCGGTGATCCGCTCGGTCAGCCGCAGGACGCGGCGCTTGGTGTCTTCGCTCATCGTCCCGAGCGGCCGGATCCGCCCGTCGTCGTCGAACACCTCCTCCTCGTCGAAGCGCCACCCCCGGAGTCCGATGCTGACCTTGCCCATGCCCGGCGGTTAGCCGGGGTCCGTGAAAAGCGGCGCGATCAGCCGTCCGTGGCCGCGGTCGTCTCCGTCGTCCCGCGCGAGGCCGACACACGGGCGCGGCGAGGAACCACTCGTGACAGGTGGTGGATTTATTCTCCGCGGGAGACAAGTGACTGCATGGAATCGGTCGTCGGACTCGCCCTGGTGGGGGCGTTCACCTTCGGAATCACGTTCTGGGCCGTGCTCGGTGCGACGCGGCGAGACAGCCGGCGGGAGGTCCTGCCCTCGCACTACTCGAGCTTGCTGGAGGTTGATCCGTCTCGGTTCCCCGGCCGCTGTCCGGACTGCGAAACCTCGAACGACCCCGGCTTCCGCTTCTGCAGGGAGTGCGGCACCGAACTGCCGGGCTACGATTCGCCCTCCGGACGCGTGCCGGTGAACCGGATCTTCGACGAGTGACGGAGGCGGCGGCGAACAGTCCGTTTTTGGGGCTGTACTCCCCAGTACGCTCCATGCAGAACGTCGACGCCGCCGGGCTGGGAATCGGCGACGACCACCCGACCCGGATCATGGGCGTGCTCAACGTCAGCGCGGAGTCGCCGTACGACCCCAGCGTGTTCGCCGACCACGCCGAGGCGGCCGAGTACGTCGACGAGGCACTGATCGGCGAGGGCGCGGATATCGTTGACGTGGGTCTGGAGTCGGCCAACAAGCGCTTCGAGGTGCTCTCCGCGGAGGAGGAACTGGAGCGGCTCGACACCGCCGTCCAGACGAGAGAGTCGACCAGCGGGGACGCCGTCTTCTCCATCGAGACGCGCTACCACGAGGTGGCCGAGGCGGCGCTGGAGAGGGGCTTCGACATGGTCAACGACATCTGCGGGTTCGCCGATCCCGAGATGCCCGCGGTCTGCGAGAAGTACGACGTGGCGGTGGCCAAGATGGCCAGCCCGCCGGATCTGGAGCGGCCCGGAGCCGTCGAGGAGACGCCCTGGGCCGAACGCAGGTCCCGGGAGTGGGCGGAGTCGGCCGACTACGTCGACGAGGTGTACGAGGCGCTGAGGCAGAACGGCCTCACGGACAAGACCATCGTCGACCCCGCCTTCGGCGGCTGGTCCGAGGCCCAGACCCTCGAGGACGACCGGGAGACGCTCCGCCGACTGCGAGAGTTCCGCGCCCTGGGGCGGCCGATGCTGGTCTCGATCAACCGGAAGAACTTCCTCCGCAGCGTCGCCGACCGCTCGACCGAGGAGGCCCTGCCAGTCTCGCTGGCGGCGACGGCGATGGCGATCGACAGGGGGGCTCACGTCGTCCGCACCCACGACGTCGCCGAGACGGTCGACGCCGCGAAGATCGGCGACGCGTTCCGCCGGCGACTCGTCGCCGACGCCGAGTTCGGAGTTGAGGAACTGGACGTGACTGATCCGGGGGAACTCCGCCGGCACGCCGCGGCGGCCGGCGTCGAACTCGATCCGGACCGGCAGGTCCACCGGGTACTCCGGGTGACCGGCCTCGATCGGGCGGATCGGGACTTGCTCGAGACGGCCGCAGCGGAGGCGGACGCGACGGTGACGGGAGAGAAGGACGCGGTGGTGATCGGAACGTCCGCGGCGATCGCGGACCTGGCTGAATCAGTCGAGAAACCGGGGTTAACCGACGCATTATCACGAGCGGCAACACGTTCGCGGTAAGAGAAAGCTTATGCCGGATGCCCCAAAATGGAGCGGTGAAGGCCGAAAGGGCACCCGGGTAGGGGTACACGGTCGTGCCATTTCGGCTCAACTTCGGTTTATCGTGCGCTGAACTGGTGAGCCACAGCTATGGACTTCAGCGAGTGGGAACCGGTGTACGAGGCGATCCTCGCCGACTTCGGCTTCGACCGGGCTGGCGACGAGCGGGCGCGAGACGAGCTCGCGGCTCTGGTAACCTCGTCCTACCGGCCGCGTAACGACTGGTTTACTGGGCAGACCGTCGCCGTCGCCGGGGCGGCGCCGACGCTGGAGGACGAGGCCGACGTGGCCCGGGACGCCGACGCCGTCGTGGCCGCCTCCACCGCGGCCGACCGCCTGGTCGCGGCCGGCGTCGACGTCGACTGGGTCGTCACCGACCTGGACAAGCACGGGGAGCGGATCGCGGCGCTCACCCGCGAGGGGACGCCCGTCGCCGTCCACGCGCACGGCGACAACCGCGACCTGCTCGCTCGGCACGTCCCCGACTGCGAGCACGACAGGCTCCTGCCGACGACGCAGGCCGCGCCGGCCGATCCTGTGGTGAACCTCGGGGGGTTCACCGACGGGGACCGCGCCGCCTTCCTCGCCGACCACCTGGGGGCAGCGGCCCTGGTCTTCCCGGGCTGGGACTTCGCGGCCGCGACCGGCCCGAAGGCCCGCAAGCTCGCCTGGGCCGAGCGGCTCCTTTACTGGCTCGAACGGCGGCGCGGCGAGCGGTTCGCAGTGCTCGACGGGCGGCGAGCCGCGATCGACACCGCCCCCTTGCCAGTGAACTGACCGTCGTCAGTCGACGAGCCCGACTTCCCGGAGGTGGCGGCGGAGTTCGCCGTGGTCCTCGAACTCCTCCCCGCAGATGCGGCAGTGGGCGTCGCGGTCTGGCTCTGTCACGCGTTCGACTACGGCGTCAGCGCAAATCAGTACGAGGGGTCCCACATCGGACCGACCAGAGGTGATCGCGTGCGGACCTAGCACACTTTTGACCCTCCCCGTACAACGGGGGCCCGTGTCGAGTCCCGTCGCCGACGTCGAGGCGGTCCTGGAGGAGTCCGGCCCCGACTACGCGGACTTCTCGTTCGAGCGGCCGGGAGGGGGCCACCAGAGCGACGTGTACATGGTGACCCTCGAACACCGGGGCGAGGAGTACGAGGTGGTCCTGAAGTTCGAGCCGCCGAACATGGAGTCGTTCGCGGTCGAACCGAAACTCCACGAGTACGTCGCCAAGCGCACCGACGTTCCCGTCCCGGAGATTCTCGTCTTCGAGCCCGACCCCGACATGGACGTGCCGCCCTACTTCGTGACGGCGCGGCTCGAGGGCGACAACCTCGCGGAAGCGTTCCCGGAGCTGACGACTGACGTCCGCGAGCGGGTGATGCGACAGGCCGGGGAGATGCTGGGGGACCTCCACGAGGAGATCGCCTTCGAGGCCTACGGCTGGCTCGACCTCTGGGAGGACCGGATCATCGTCCGCGACCTGACCGGTAGCTGGCGGGAGTACTTCCGGGAGCTGACGTGGGGCCACCTCGACGGGCTGGAGGGGACCCCCTTCGCCGACCTCCGTGAGCGCGCCGAGGCGGCGCTGGAGCCCGCGATGGACCTCGTTCCAGAAGAGGGCGTCCCGCGACTCGTCCACGACGACTTCCGGCCGGCGAACCTCCTGTTCGACGGGGACCTCGAGGATCCGATCACGGCCATCCTCGACTGGCAGGACGTCCTCGCCGCCCACCCCGAGTACCACGTCGCAGCGACCGAGTTCCTCTTCGTCGACTCCTCGTTCCGGGACCCCGAGGTCCGCGACCGGCTCCGCGGGGCGCTGCACGACGGCTACCGCTCCGAGCGGGCGTTCGAGTTCGGCGAGGCGTACGAACGCCGGCGGCCGATCTACCAGCTCTCGACGCTGCTGTGGCGTATGGGCGGCTTTCAGGACGCCTTCGCCGACGAGACGGGGCTGACGCGGGCCCGCGCCGAGGCCCAGTACCGCGAGCAGTTCGAGCGGCTCGTCGAGTCGCTGCCCGAGGCCTGACGGGCGGCTCTGACACCGATTGCGTCAGTCGTCCAGCAGCGCCTCGACCTCGCGCCAGTCTGCCTGCACGCGCGCGCCGACCGTCCGGGCCGCCAGGGCGCCGCAGACGTTGCCGACCGCCAGCGCGTACTCCTCGTCGCCCGCGAAGCGCGCCGCCAGGTAGCCGCCCGCGAAGGCGTCGCCGGCGCCGGTCGTGTCGATGGGATCGACGTCGTACCCGTCGTGGGTCACCGTCCGGCCGTCGACCTCCAGGCGGGCGCCGCCGGCCCCGTCGGTGACCACGACGCGAGGGACGGCCGAGAGAAGTCCCGCATCGGCGGCCACCGTCGCCTCGCGGTCGTTACAGAAGAGCGTGTCCACGTGTTCGAGGACGGCGTCGTACGCGCGGTCGCCGAGGCGCCGGCCCGGGTCGAAGCTGACGGGCACGCCGGCCTCGACGGCCCGCCGGGCGAGTTCGCGGGCCGTCTCCGGGTCCTGACCGGTCAGGTGGAGGTGATCGGCGGCCGCCAGGTCCTCGTCGGGGAGGTCGTCGGCCGCGTAGGCCTCGTTGGCGCCGTCGGAGCCCAGCACCGCCACCTCGCCGTCCGCGTCGACGAGGGCGTACTTCACGGCGGTACCGCCGCCGGACTCGACGAGGCGCGTGTCCACCCCGACGCCGGTCAGTTCCCGGCGCGTCCGCTCGCCGTACTCGTCGCTGCCGACGCTTCCCAGGAGCGTGGCGTCCACGTCCAGCTCCGCGAGGACGACGGCGACGTTCGAGGCGCTGCCGCCGCCGGAGTGCGTCTCGTCGACGATACGCGCCTCGTCGTCGGGCCCGGGTAGCCTGTCCACCCGGAAGGTGACGTCCCAGTTGACGTGCCCGGCGCAGACGACCCGCGGCATACTCACGAGTGCGCTGCGGCGCGATAAATAGTTCCCGGAGCCCGGGGGCGACGTCCCGGAGTCGCGGCGGACTCCTCGCGGTCGGCGTCAGTCGCCGGCCGCCGGTCCGAGGCGGGGTTCGGTCCGGTCGACGGTCACGGTGTCGAACTGCGCGAGCCAGCCGGCGTCGCCCCGCTCGAAGGCCTCCAGGCAGTCCTGCACGCGGTAGGTCCGCTCGTCGTCCGAGCAGGGAAACACGCCCCGGAGCCGGTCGTCCTCGTAGACGGCCAGCGAGACGACGGGGAACACGACCACGTCGTCGACCCGATCGAGGCCCACGTACGAGCGCGTCCGCTGCTCGAAGGCCGGCCCGAGGCTGTAGCCGTTGCGCCTGGCCCAGTCGGCGAACTCCCCGTAGGTCTCGACGGCGCCGTCGCGGCGGTCCTCGTCGGTCGTCCGGATGCGCTGCCACTCGTCGGCCACCTCGGCCGCGTCGAGCACGTCGCCCGCTTCCAGTCGCTCGACTCGCTCCAGCACCGCCTGCTGGGCCTCGTAGGTGCCGTAGGTGTCGCCGCGCAGGTACAGTTCCGCTCGCAGCTGGGGATCGTCACTGGACATAGTTCTTGTCGAAGTGGTCGGTTGACTGACCTATAACTCTTGTTCGTGATCCGATAGCATACGGTCGTCCTACGAAGGAACTGTGACTATCTGGTCTCGACGTCTAGAAAAACTGATTATAAATCGGGAGCCGTTGACGGCCGTCACCGCGACGATCAGTGATTCGCGCCGACGCGCTCACTGGGTCAGTCGTCTCAAGCGCGGCCGACTAACGGTTCGCGCCGACGCGCTCGCCGGTTCAATCGTCGGCGCTAACCTCGGGCGCCGCGTACCCGACGTCGATTTCGCCGGCGTCGAGTTCCGCCTCGACCTCGCGGGCGGCCCGGACCATGTTCTCCATCTTCTGGTAGGCGATCTCGCGGGGTAGCAGCTTCAGGCCGCAGTCCGGCGAGATGGTCAGCTGCTCCGGGGGCACGACCTTGAAGCCCTGCAAAATGTTCTCCTTGATCTCCGCGACGGACTCGACCTCGGCGGTGTGGTTGTCGACGACGCCCAGCGCGAGGTCGAGCGTGAACTCGGGCTCGGTGAAGACGTCGATCTGCTCGTAGTCGCCGTTGGTCAGCTCCAGGTCGAGCTCGTCGACCGGGTAGTCCAGCACTTCGGGGTAGATGCGGGAGTAGTCGCCGTAGCAGACGTGGAGGCCGATGCGGACTTCCTCGGGGATGTCTTCGACGATGCGCTCCAGGCACTCGCCGACGATGGCGTGGTCGTCCGGCGTGGTCGCCAGCGCGGGCTCGTCGATCTGGATGTAGCGAGCGCCGGCGTCGACGAGGCGCTCGATCTCCGTGTTCACGAGGTCCGCGAGGTCGCGAGCCAGCGCCGCGTCGTCCTCGTAGGCCTCGTTGAACGTCCAGTTCGCGAGGGTGTACGGGCCGGTGATCGGCACCTTGACGGGGCTGTCGGCGACGCCGCTGGTGAACTCGTACTCGTCGACGAGCCACTCCTCGCCGTACTCGACCTCGTCGGCGACGCTCGGCTTGTCGAAGTAGTTGTGGCCCCACACCTTCACGCGGCCGTTGAACTCGTAGCCCTCGATCAGGTGGGCGAAGTACTCGACCATCTCCTTGCGCCGCATCTCGCCGTCGACGACGACGTCGAGGCCGGAACGCTCGTGCTCCTCGGTGATGAGGCGAGCGGCGTCGTCCGTGGCCTCCTGCCACTCCTCCTCGCCGAAGCCGTCCTCGGGGTCCTCGTACAGCTCGCGCGCGCGGTCGAGCCACTTGGGCTTCTTGTAGCTGCCGACGACCGTCGTCAGCAGGAAGTTGTCGTTGTCGTGGTCCTCGGGTCGGAACTGCTCGCGGTTGTTGGCGGGTCGGTTGCTCATGCTGTCACCTCCGTCAGCTCGAGGGCGCCGAGCGTCTCCAGTTTCTCCTCGAACTTGCTCGAGGGCAGGTAGAACGTCGGCGTGTTGATCGTGGCGTACACCGTCTCGAAGTCGGCGCCGGGCGTGTTCGAGAGCGTCCACTCGACGCGCTCGGCGACCTCGTCGGTCTCCTCGACCAGCGTGTTCTGGCCGTCGACGACGCCCAGCGCGACGTCGTCCGTGCAGCCGTACTCGTTGACGAGGTAGGTGCTCCCCTCGTGGTCGGCCACGAGGTCGAAGCCGACGGCGTCGACGTCGGCGTCCAGCAGGTGAGCGTACACCTTCTCGTCGAGGCTGCCGTCGCCGCCGTGGGACTCCCAGTAGGTGTGGGCGACCACGTCGGCGTCGACCGCGGAGGCGACCGTGTCGATGGCCTCGCTGGCGCGCTCATCCGCGCCGTCGCCCGGCGGGGACTCCAGCAGCGACGGCTCCAGCAGGAACAGCGTCTCCACGTCGGGGAACTGCTCGGCCTCGGCGGCGAGGAAGTCGGCGACGGCCGCGAGGAACGACTCGCTGTCGCCGTAGTGCTCGTCGGCCGCCAGGTCCGCGAGCGTGTACGGACCGGGCAGCACGGCCGCGAGCCCGTCGTCAGTCAGGTCGGCCGCGGCGTCGAGTTCGGCGGCGACGTCGCCGCTGGCGGCGAGGTCGTCGGTGACGACTGGCTCCCGGTAGAAGTTGTTGTTGTCGTAGTAGCGGACGATGCCCCGCGTCTCGACGGCGTCGGCGACGGCCAGCGGGTGGGCGAGCATGTCGTCCCACCGCAGTTGCCCCTCCACGGCCAGGTCGAGGCCGGCCTCGGTCTGCAGGTCGACGACTTCCTCGCGGGCCCGCTCGTAGGCCGCGACTATCTCCTCGCCCTCGTCGCCGGAGATCAGACCGCCCTTCTGGCGACCCTTCAGACCGGCGAGCTCGTCTTTGGCCCAGTCCGGCAGCGGATAGAGACCGGGCGTCGCTGAGACTACCTCTGGCATTGGCCGTACGTACGAAATGACGAGCTTTAATATTTCCTATTCGGAATCATGCTCTGCGGTAATCCGGCCCGGCGAGGTACGCGGGTTCGAGGCGGCCCGAGCTCATCCGGTCGCAGGTCCAGGCGGTCGGTCGAGGGTAGCGGCCGGGTCAGAGACATCCAGCTGGCCGGCGGCAGGGACCGCCGCTATCGGGTTGGAGACGTCGCTGTCCCAGGTATCGGTGTACACGAGGACCACTCTCACGTCGACAGCCACGTCGTCTGCCGTCTGGTTTCTGACCAGTCCGCCGATCTCGTACCGCAGCCCCGGCCGCGCCTGGTCCGGCGGTCGACCGATCGTGACCACCACTCGATCGGTCTTGCTCAGCATGGCCGAGTGCTCCTCGATGGCCTTGACGTCGACGAGGCTGACGTTCGCGTAGCGATCGTCGTCGAGGGTCCCCTGGACCTGATCGCTGATGCTCTGTTCCAGCTGAGACTGCTGGACGTTCTGGTAGGAAACGGTCACGAGCAGCCCGGAGACCAGGACGATGCCGACGAAGAGCATCACGGCTCGCTTCGCCAGATGCCGGCGGGTCTGCGAGAGCTGAATCCGCGAGTGGGGTCGGTAGCCGAGGTACCACAGGGTCACGAGCCCTGCGAAGTTGATCGCGAGGACGTTGACGGCGAGGAGAGTGGCGGCGTGGACGGCGACGGGCGGCTCCCACCAGGCGATCCCGATGCCCACGACCGCCGCGGGCGGGAGCAGCGCCGCGGCCATCATCACGCCGACCAGCGTGACGCGCGTGCTCGTGGCCATGCCGAGGATGCCGGCGACGCCGGCGACGAGCGCGACGACGAGCGAGAGGATGTCCGGCGAGAGCCGGCTGGCGATCTGCGGGGTCGACGTGATGGCGAGCCCCGCGGGCGAGAGGTAGCCGACCTTCAGGAACCAGGCGAACAGCGTCGCAGTGACGACCGCGATGGCCACGCCCATCACCTGGAGTTCGATCCCCCGGGAGAACAGCCGCCGGTTGCCGACCACAGTGCCGACGCTGGTGCTGACCGCCGGCCCGTACAGCGGGGCGATGACCATCGCCCCGACGACGACGGCGACCGAGTCCAGCAACAGGCCGGTCGTCGCGACGACCACGCTCAGGACGATCATCGAGACGTAGGTCCGGCCGTCGGGGAGGAGGTCCTCCGTGCGGCCGACGAGCTCTCCGCCGGCGACGCCGCTGTGTTCCTCCTTCGTCCCGGGGCTCGCCTCCACACGACCGAACAGGTCGACCTCGCTGTCGATGATCGTGACGTGGTCGTCTGCGTCCAGGCCCGCCTCGTAGAGGTCCGAGAGGACGGACTCCAGCCTGTCCTTGGTCGTCGAGAAGTGCAGGACGGCCACGTACTCGTCCGTCGCCATCTCGTCCATCGCGACGTAGTCGACGCCGTGCTCGTCGAGGCGCTCTATCACCCCATCGAGCACGCCGTGCGGCACCGTCGCCTGAACGAGTCGCATGTCGTCGTGACTTGGCGGTCGCCACGCAAAAGCCCTCCATGTGGAGTGGTCACCGGCAGGGTGCTACGCGGGAACCTACTGCAGACCAGACGCCACCCCCCAATCAGTGGTTCGCCGTCAGTTCCAGCACGACCAGCCGCTCGTAGGGGTGTTTCTCAGAGGCGACTTCCCGGGTGAGCAGGCCGTTCCGGCGGGCGTAGTCGCGCACGCCGTCGATGCCGGTGAGGCTGCTCAGCACCACGAATCCGAGCCCGCCCGGCACCAGCACCCGGTGGAGGTCCTCGAGAAACGGATCGATCAGCCGGCGGCCGTCCCGCCCGCCGGACAGCGCCTCCTCCATCCAGTCGTCCCACTCCCTGTCCTCGTCGGTCGGCAGGTACGGCGGGTTGAACGTCACGACGTCGAAGGCGTCCTCGCGGAACGGCGCTACCAGGTCCGCGCGAACCGCAGCCACGCCGCGCTCTCTGGCCTGCCGGCAGGCGTGGGGGTTCACGTCGGAGGCGAGGACGTCCGCGCCGGCGGCGGAAAGCGCCTCGGCGACGTACCCGGACCCGGTGCCGACGTCCAGCGCCCGGTCGCCCGGTTCGACGAATCCCGTGGCAGCCTCCGCCAGCAACCGGGAGTCCTCCGCCGGCTGGTACACCCGCTCGACGCCGCGCTGATCGGCCAGGTCCGGCCGGCCCCGATCCCCGTCGTCGCCGTCCGGGTCCGTCGTGCGCTCGCTGCCAGAACTCGCCTCGTCCTCAGCCATCCTCTGGCTCCCCGACTTCCCAGGCCAGCGTCGCCAGCTCGGCGAACGTCGTCGGCGTCAGTTCGCCCGCCCGGCGGCCCATCAGCTCCTCGTCGACACCGTCGGACTCGTCCGACGAACCTCCGCTCGCTTCTCTCGCGGAGGCGGCGTCGACCACCGCGTCCGGGTCGCCCAGATTCGAGATGTGGGCCGTGTTCCGGACGGCGTTGCGCATCGTCTTCCGCCGCTGCGTGAAGACGGCCTTCAGGAACCGGAGGAAGAAGTCGTCGCTCGGCACCTCGTAGTCAGGATCTCGCGGTACCGTCCGCACTACGGCACTCTCGACGCGGGGCTGTGGGTCGAACGCCTCGCGAGGCACCGTCTCGACCACCTCGACGTCGGCGTAGTGGCCAGCAGTGACGGAGAGCCGGCCGTAGTCGTCGGTCCCGGGGTCGGCGGCCATCCGCTCGGCGAACTCCCGCTGGAACATCAGCACGAGCGGCCGGTCCAGCGGCAGCAGGCGGAAGGCGATCTCGCTGGAGGCCCCGTAGGGCAGGTTCGAAACCGAGACGTCGAACTCGGGCAGGTCGACCTCCAGCGCGTCGCCCTCCACGACGGTCAGCCGACCGTCGTCGACGGCGGACGCGAACTCCTCGCGGAGGAACGCGGCGAGGTCCGGGTCGCGCTCGACCGCGGTGACGCGGCTGGCCGCGGCCAGCAGGCGATCGGTCAGCGCCCCCGTGCCGGCCCCGATCTCCAGGACGTGGGCGTCGGCGAGGCCGACGACCTCGTCGGCGTAGCCCGGCAGCCGGTCCAGTACCCGGTCGTCGACGAGGAAGTGCTGGTCCTGTCCGGGGTCGCCGTAGACGTCCGCCCGCCGGCGCAGGGCGTCGGGGTCGCGGTCCCCATACTCGCCCGCGTCCGCCGCGGCGCCGTCCTCGGTGCTCTCGGGCCCGCTCACTCCTGATCCTCCTCGCGGACGAAGATCCGGTACTTCAGGTCGTCCTCGCGCAACTCCTCGAGGATGCGCTCGACCAGCACCTCCTGCGGGCTGTGGAGGCCGCCGACCCGGTCCGCCAGGTCCTCGAAGCTCTCGAAGGGCTGGCGCTTGCGCTCGTCGAGGATCGAGTTCCTGAGCTTCTTCCCGATGCCCGGAAGGAGGTTCAGCTGGTGGAGCCGCAGCGTGATCGGCTGGGCCTCGTTGAAGAAGTCGACGAACCGTCCGGCCTCGTCCTCCACGAGGTCCTCGACGGCGTACTCCAGTTCCGACTGGGCGCCGCTGGGCAGGTCCTCGTACTCGACCTCGTCGACCCGCTGGAAGGACCGATCGGTGACGTCGATCCGATCGCCGAAGCTCACGTCTGCGTCCTCGTCGAGGACGATCTCGTACAGGCGAAAGTCCTCGGTCCCCATGGCGAAGGCGAGCGGCTCCTTCTGGTACCGAGGCCGATCGTCGTCGCTCCGTCCGTGTGGCAGGACGTCGAGCACGACGGCCTCGATTCCGCCGCCGCTCTCGGAATCACTCATGCCCGGCGATAGGACTAGAACCTACTTAATGGCGTGGGTCGCCGTCTCCCGGAGCGAACCGTGAACGCGCCGCCGTCGGACCCGCTCGCGCCGCCCGGCTTACGCGTACTGCTTGACGACGTTGAGAATCTCGTCGAGTTCGTCACCGGACAGCGAGTACCGCTCCTGGGCGAAGACGGCCCGTAGCTCGTCCCGGTCCAGCGGGCGGAGGTTCGCGATCTTGTAGGCCGTCGGCTCGTCGACCTTCTCCAGCTCCATGAGCTGGTCGACGAACTCCTGGGCCTCCTCGGGTTCCAGCAGCGCGAAGCGGTTGACGTGCTCGGTCGCCCGCGCGAGTTCGTACCGCATCTCGCGCTCCTCGTCGGCCGCTCGCTCGGCCTCGAGGTCCTCGAGGACGGCCTTCGCCTCGGCGAGGGTCAGGTACTCCTCCTCGAGCTTCTCCTTGAAGATCGTCATTCCTGCTGGCGGAGGTGCGCGGCCGTCACGATGATCGTCTTGGTCGAACCACCGTCGGTGATCTCGACCTTGTAGGCGTCGCCCTGCTCGCCGACGACGACGCCGGTCTTGCCGTCGAAGCGGGGGTGGAAGCGACCGTTCGGGACCGAGGGGTCGATCTTGAGGTGGACCTTCTCGCCCTCCTCGAACTCCTGGATGGCCCGCTGGGGCGGGCTCGTTCCGCTCTGGCGGGGCTCGTTCTTCAGCTTGTCGCGCGTGCCTTCGAGGGGTCCGTTCGAACTGGGCATTCGTGCCCCTCGCTTGTCCGGTCGCCCTAATAAAACGTGCGTTACGCTACGAGTCCGAGCGGTAGCGAGGCCTCGGAACGAGCGAGCGGCCTCGACGAAGGCGAGCGGCGGAGCCGAGAGGTCCGGGGAGTCGTCGAGCCGGTCGCCAGGCTCCGACGACGGCGTAGCAGCCGCTCCGGATCCGCGTCCGCGAGAAGTGGTGCCGGCGTTAGATACGGCCGACTTCGTCGACTTCGACGCTCTCGACGCCCTCGACGTCGGCGAAGGCCTCCTCGACGGCCTCGGTGCCGCCGGTGTCGTCGGGCACGATGACGGTCGGGAACAGCGCCACGAGGCCGAAGGCCACGTCGTCGCGCTCGAACCCGTTGATCTTCGTCCCCTCGGGCAGGGCACCCTCCAGGCGCTCCTGGAGCGCGTCCAGGTCGACTTCGGGGCTCTGCGGCATGACCTTGATGCGCGCGGCGACCTTCCCCATCGTTACGGCCCCCTGAACCCGCAGTCCGGGCACTCGTAGAGGTTGCTCTGCTTGCGGCACTTGGCGCAGCGGTAGATCTGCTGGCCGCACTCGGGGCACTTGAACGCGGCCGCGTTCGTCCCTGCGATGTTGATGCCGCAGGAGACGCACTTCTGGGTGCGCTTCTGTTGGCTCTCGCTCATACCTCCCCGTATCCGACCGCGGCTTTTAACCCTTGCCAACTAAGCCCTCGCGCGTCGCTGGCGCTCGCGCTCGCCCTTAGTTATCAACCGAAAGACTCGCTTCGCTCGTCTTTCGAGCCCTGTCTCGCTACGCTCGACAGGACGCCAGGCCCGCCTTGCGCACGCCTCGCGGTCGCTCGGCGGCGCTTTCGAGTGAACGCGTCCGTTCCCTCCGTCCTCGCGGCGCGCCAGGGTGCCGCGGGACCCTGCTGCTAGACCGCCGCACCGCCTCCGCTGCCGCACCGCCTCCGCTACCGCGCCCCGTGCCTCCCCGGACGCTCGCGCCGAGACGCGAGCGTCGGCATCCTGACGGCCGATCGAACGGTGACGGTCAGCTCCCGGGGAGGATGTCGCCGAGCGCGGCGCCGATGGCCATCGGGAAGGTAGCGACGACGCAGATGCACAGTGGCTCCCAGTTGGCGGCGAGGTCGCCGGGCGTCCAGACGACCCGGCCCCAGACGGTGAGGAGGGCGACGGCAGTCACGAACGACGCGCTGAGGACGCCGACGGGCCGACGGGGGACGAAACCGAGGATGGGGTTCGCGACCCGGACGTCCTGAAACTCGGCGACGTAGAGGATGCCGAGGACGGTCCCGACGGTGGCGAGGACGGTTACGGCGAAGAAGGACGGATTGGCCGCGACGAACGCGCCGGCCTCGTTGGTGCCGCCCTCGACGGCCATCGGAACGCCGAACAGCAGGGCTCCGAGCGCGGCCTCGGCCAGGTCCGCCGCGCCGAAGCCCCAGACCACGCGGCCGAAGACGGCGTCCTGATCCTGGACCTTGGTGGCGGTCTGCATCGCCTCGCGGACGCGTTCGCGCTCGTGATCGGAGTCGACCAGCGACTCCAGGTGCTGGAGGTCGTCGAAGAGGTCGCCCATGTCGGGGTCATCGTCGTCGTCCGGTGCGCGCTGCTTCCGGCTCATAGCTCGCGGGGGTCCTCGGGCGCGGCCGAGCGCACCTCGACGCCGGGGCTGGGTCCTGCCGGCCGCGCGCGCTCCCCGTCCTCCCACTCGTAGAAGCCGGTGCCGGTCCGGACGCCCAGATCCCCGTCGGCGACCTTCTCGCGGAGCAGTCCCGGCGGCTCGAACCGGCCGTCGAGTCGGTTGGTGAGGTCCTCCAGGCCCTCGAGGACGCGGTCCAGTCCCATCTTGTCGGCGCGCGCCAGCGGGCCACGCTCGCGCCCGCGCCCGCGCTCCATCGCCGCGTCGACGCCCTCGACGGTGGCGACACCCTCCTCGACGAGCCGAACTGCCTCGACGATGGCGGCCAGTTCCAGCCGCGCGCTGGCCAGCCCCGGCGCGTCGCCGACGACGACCGGCGTCGCGCCCAGATCCTCGACGACCTCGGTCGCGCGGTCGCGAGCGTCGGCCGTCGTCGCCTCGGCGACGACCACCTCGACCACGCTCGCGTCGTCGTCGACGGGGTGGAGGCCGACGGCGCGGCCAGGCTGCCGCAGCCCCGCGGCGACGCCGGTAACCGACGTCCGCGGGTCGCCTACGGCGACGAGCGTCTCCGGATCGATCAGCTCCTCCGCTGCAGCCAGGCGCTCGCGCCGGTCGCGCTCGGCGTCGTCGCCGGCGTCGACGACGAGGTCCGCGTCGCCGACCGCGCCTCCGAGCCCCGTCGTCCCGTCGACGCTCTCCGTCGCGTCGATCCCGTACTCACGCTCGACGTCGTCGATCGCGTCCATGACGGCGCTCGCATCGTCGTCGTACAGTCGCACCGCGTGGCCCGCGTCGGCGCAGTAGCCGACGATCGCCTGCCCCGTCCCAGTCGCGCCGAGTACGGCGACGTCCATGGGACCTACCCCGGGTTCGCCTGTGAAAGCCTTTACCGTCGCGCGGGCACCGCTCCACCGATTCCGATCGCTGACAGCCCCCGCGTTCGACGTGTTGAACTGTTGTAACGAAGATATAAGTTACCAGAAGGCACCGATTCCGTATCAGGAAGCACCACGTTAGCGACTGGCAACCAAAGTTTTATAAAACTCAATCGGTTCTCCATAAAAGAACACATGGAGCGCCCCACGCGCCAGCGCGAGCACGACGGGGAGCAGGACGAGGAGACCGAGGTCGAGGGCGAGCGCACCTGTCCGGAGTGCGACTCGGCCGAGATCACAGCCGACGGGAGCGGCGAACTGGTCTGCGAGGACTGCGGCCTGGTCATCGAGGAGGAGAACATCGATCGCGGCCCCGAGTGGCGCGCGTTCAACCACTCCGAGCGGCAGAACAAGTCCCGCGTCGGCGCGCCGACGACGCAGACGATGCACGACAAGGGGCTGACGACGACGATCGACTGGAAGGACAAGGACGCGTACGGTCGTTCGATCTCCTCGAAGAAGCGCTCCCAGATGCACCGCCTGCGCAAGTGGCAGGAGCGCATCCGCACCAAGGACGCCGGCGAGCGCAACCTCCAGTTCGCCCTCTCCGAGATCGACCGCATGGCCTCCGCGCTCGGGGTTCCGCGGTCGGTACGCGAGGTCGCCTCGGTCATCTACCGCCGCGCGCTCGACGAGGACCTCATCCGCGGCCGCTCCATCGAGGGCGTCGCGACCTCCTGCCTCTACGCCGCCTGCCGCCAGGAGGGCATCCCGCGCAGCCTCGAAGAGGTCTCGGACGTCTCCCGGGTCGAGCAGAAGGAGATCGGCCGCACCTATCGCTACGTCGCCCAGGAACTGAAGCTCAAGATGGAGCCGGTCGACCCCAAGCAGTACGTCCCCCGGTTCGCCTCGGAACTGGAGCTCTCCGAGGAGGTTCAGTCCAAGGCCAACGAGATCATCGACGTGACGGCGGAGCAGGGCCTGCTCTCCGGGAAGTCGCCGACGGGCTACGCCGCCGCCGCCATCTACGCCGCCTCGCTGCTGTGCAACGAGAAGAAGACCCAACGCGAGGTCGCCGACGTCGCCCAGGTGACCGAAGTCACCATCCGGAACCGGTATCAAGAGCAGATCGAAGCCATGGGCATCCACTAGCGCCCGGTTCCTCCTGCTCTTCACGCTCTGGGCCCGCACGCGCTGAACAGCGCGAGCCGAAACCGACTTCCCGGTCGTTTCTACACGTCGAGCCGTGAACGCCGACGCCCTCCGCCAGCGCCCGCTTCCGCGGGCCGCCCTGATCGCCTCCAACGCCGTCCCGCTGGTCGGCGCCGCCGCGCTCGACTGGTCGCCCGCCGCCCTGGTCGGACTGTCCGTCGTCGAGGCGTGGGCGGTCCTGTTCTGGACCGGCGCGAAGGTCCCCTTCGCCCGGAAGCGGCAGTCGCACGTCGTCGAGGAGAGCGAGTACACTGGGCTGTTCGAACCGCTCCGGGCCAAGCGCGGCGCCGTCGACCTCCCCGGACTGCCGCCGCTGTACGTCCGCAACCTGCCGACGGTGCCCGGGCTGTTCTTCCTGGGCGCGCTCGAAGCCGGGGTCTCCCTCGTTGCCTTTGCACTCACGGATCCGACGGTCACGCCGGCCGTCGCCGAGGTGCTCCTCGCTGGAGCGCTGGGCGTGTTCCTCGCGCGCGGCGGGGAGTTCTGGTGGGACTACGTGCGCGGCGGCCGCTACCGCGAGGGTTCGCCGGGCGAACTCGCAGCGGGGCCGTTCAGTCACCTCGTCGGGTTCGCGGCGCTCATCGCCGCCGTCCAACTCCTGTCGCTCGCGACCGACGGGGCGGGCGTCTCGACAGCCGCCGCCCTCGCCCTGATCGTCATCGGCAAGATCGCCTACGACCTCTACGGCTTCTGGCGCGACCACGCCCACGACGGGGAGCCGCTGCTGGCGGGCCACGTCGCCGCGAGCGAGACGGCGGTCGAACCCGAGCCGGTGCCCGTCCCCGACGGGGACCCCGAAGAGCGGCTGCGGCCCCGCCGGCGCGCCATCGCCATCGAGGGGCTCGCCACCGGCGTCCGCTACCTCGCCACGGGCGGCGGCGGGCGGCTCCCGTTCTTCCTCACGCCGCTGGTCGCCCTCGGTGCCGTCGTCGGCGGGGCAGTCGGCATCGGAGCCGTCCTCGTCGTCGCCGCCTTCGCGGTCGTGCGGGCGTCCGTCTACGCCCTCCGCTTCGGGCCCCTGGAGTACCGGCTCTACCCTGACGCGGTCGTCGCGTACGACCGCTGGCTCGACGCGCCGCAGGCCGCGGTCCGCTACGACGCGGTGCGCGAGGCCGCCGCGTCGCCCGCCGTCGCTGGACGGGTAGTCGACGCCGCGACCGTGGAACTGACGGCGCCAGACTGGGCCGCCGGCGAGGCAACGACGGTGGTCGGAATCGCCGACCCCGACCCGGTACTCGACCGGCTCTGACGCCCTCGCAGTCGGCGTGCCGGTGTCCCGCACGGCCGGTGGGGTCGATACGACCCCGGACACCGCAAGGATGAATATCACGGCAGCTAGGCATATCAGCGAATGGACCGGGACCGAGCGGGGCCCGAGGATCCGCTGGCGGACCTGCTGGCCGTCGTCGAGTCGCCGGACCGGGGTCGGCGCAGCCTCCCGCGGCTCGTGGACCGGCTGACAGAACCCGATCCCGCAGTCCGGATCGGCGCGGCGTGGGCCCTCTGTCGGGTCGTTCGCGCGGACCCAGACGCCGTCCGCTACGTGACCCGGCGGCTCGCCGGACGCATCGACGGGGACGCGCCGGCCGAGTTGCGACTGCTCGCCGACTACCTCGCGCGGACGCAGCACGAGCGCGTCGCGGACGCGCTCGCAGGCGGTAACGACGACGCAGCGATCCCCGTACGCGACGGCCGACCGGGGGCGGAGCCCGGGGCAGGCGGCGACCTCGACGCTGTGATGCCGGAAGCGGACGGCGCGATGAGGACGCCGTCCGACCCCGCCACGTTCGACGATGGCGGGGACGACAGGGAGAGCGACGGGACCCCTGCGGACGAGGCCGTGGCCGGACCGCCGGCCCGCGACGGCTGGACAGCCTCGAGCGAGCTCTCGGCGATCAAGTACGCCTCCGAGTTCGACCGGCTGACCGTCCTCGCCGGGCGGCGCCGGCGCCGGTACGCGGACGTCTACCGCGCGCTGGGGGTGCGGGACGGCGAGGAGCTCCCGGTCGGTCTGGCGCTGTTCCACCGGCCCGACGAGGGCCAGGAAGCCTTCGCCGAGGACCTCGCGGCGGCGCTGACACGGTGGGCGTCCGCGGACGACCACGAGGACGTCGCGACGCTGTACGACTGGGGGACCGAGCCGCGGCCGTGGGCGGTCGTCGAGTACGCGGGCGTGACGCTGTCCGACCGGGGCCGCCTCCCGCCGGCCACGGCCCGGTGGAACGCCGAGCGGATCGCGAACGCCCTGGTCGAGGCCCACGCGGGCGGCGTCGTCCACGGCGGCGTCGACGCGGGGAACGTCGCCTACTACGGGAACGTCATCGACGAGGACGAGCGCCAGCCCCCGCTCCTGACCAACGTCGCACTGATGGGCGCGGTCAGGCGCCACTTCGACCCGACCGGGCGGCTGGATCCGCGCTACGCCGCGCCGGAGTACTTCGACCGAGACTTCGGCCGGGTCGACCACGCGACCGACATCTACGGTCTCGGATCGGTGATCTACCGGCTGTTCACGGGCGAATCGCCCTACGACGGCGACTACGGAACCGTCCGGCGGCGCGTCCTCGAATCGGAGCCGCCGCTGCCCGGCGCCGTCGCCGACGTCCCCGACCGGATCGACGACGTCGTCAGCAAGGCGATGGCCCGGCGCAAGCTCCGCCGCTACGAGAGCGTCGAACACCTGGCCGCCGACCTTCGCGCCGTGGACGCAGGGGGGGACGCGGATGGTCGGTGACGGGCCGTCGGTGACGCGGATGGTCGGTGACGGACCGGCGTCCGAGAGCGGAGCGGCGCAGGTGGTTGGCGACGTCGAGGTCGGGCTCCACCTGATCGAGGGCAACGCGAACCTCACGTTCATCTTCTTCATCGCCCTGACGCTGCTGGCGGTGCTGGGGCTGCGCTTCGCCTTCTACGCGCACCGCAACGACCGGGCGACGGACCTCGGCCGGGACGGGCTGTGGGCGTCGCTGGTGGTCGTCGGGGCGACCGCCGCGGTGTTCGCGCTGCTGGGCCTCCTCGAGATCGTCTCGTCGCTGCGAACGCCGTACCGGAGCGCGGTCCTGCTGGCCCACGTCCTCGCGCTGTCGTTCGCCGCGACGACGCTGTGTCACCACGCGCTGCCCGGGGACGCCGGGGTCGCCGTCCCGGACTGGGTCTGGCCGCTGGGCGCGGCGGCAGTGCTCGCCGTGTTCGTCGGCCGGATCGCCGCCGCCGGTAGCGACGCCGTCACCGCGCTCGGCGGCCTGAGCGCGCTCGTGCTCGCCGGCCTCGGGCTGGCGACTGCCCGGCGGGGCATCTCGGCCTCGCGCGTCCAGGGGACGGTCGTCGACACGCTCCTGCGTCACCTCCTGCCGGTCCTCCTGTTCGCGTCGCTAGTGCTCGTCGCCGACCTGGCCGTGCTGGCGTCGCTGGACCGGGCCATCGTCCGCCACGTCCAGGTCGTCTTCGTCATCATGACCGCGACGGCGCTGATGACCGCGACCATCAGGCTCCGGCAGAACCTCGCCGGGCTCTGACCCGCGACTGTCGCCCTCGACCGCGATCAGCAGAACTCCGGGCTGTCGGCGATCAGGCCGTCGACGCCGGCCCGGCGGGCGCGGCGGGCCGACTCGGCGTCGTCGACCGTCCAGGCGTTGACCGCGAGGTCGCCCTCGCGGGCGGCCGCGACGAACCCCTCGTCGAGGAGCCGCCACTCCGGGTGGACGGCAGCGCAGCCGAGGTCGCGGGCGCGGTCGAGGCCCGCCTCGGGGGCCTCCTCGAAGACGTAGGCGAGCGGCCAGTCGCCGGCCTCGCGCATCTCCCGCAGCGCGCCGGCGTCGAAGGAGGACACCAGGACGCGGTCCGGGCCGGCGCCGTCCAGCACCGCTGCGACGTCGGCGGCGAGGCCGCGCTCTTTCAGTTCCACGTTGATCCCGACGTCGGCCGGAAGGGCCTCGCAGACCGACGCGAGCATGGGGACTCCCTCCCCGGAGCCGAGCACGTCCAGTGCGGCGAGTTCCTCCGCGGTGAAGTCCCGTACCGCTCCCGTCGTTCCAGTCACCCGGTCGACCGTCTCGTCGTGGACGACCACCACCTCGCCGTCGGCGCTGCGGCGAGCGTCGACCTCGACGAGGTCTGCGCGTTCCGCCGCGCGCACGGCGCCCAGCGTGTTCTCCGGGTACCGGTCGGCGAAGCCGCGATGCGCGATGCACTCCATGGCAGCGCCTGGGTCCGGCCTGGCAAGGGCTTTGCCGTCCAGTCGAGCGGAGCGAGACTGAGCTCGGAGGACTCACTCCGCTCGTCCTCCGGCGTCCGCGCGAACGGAGTGATCGCGGGCTCGCTGGAGTGGTGCTCCAGCGGCGTCCAGCCGAACTGCGTGAGGCTGGGCTCGAAAGGCGAGCGAAGCGAGCCTTTCGGCGTCCAGTGCGGGCACTGGACCGCGCTCTGCCGGTCCGGCGCGCCTGCGTGCGCCCGGTAACGTCACCTTAGCGCTCGGTAACGGCGCGTTCACGGCGGAAAACCGCCTGCTTCCAAAGAGGGGGCGCGTTCTCTGCCGTCCCATGCCCGGAACGGTGACGATCAGCATGGAGGTGGAACTCGGGTGGGGAGTCCACGATCTCGCGGACGACGCTCACCTCAGCGACGACGGTGTCCCGGAGCGAGCGTATCTCCGACGGCTCCTCGACCGCTGTGACGCCCTGAACGTACCGATCAGCTTCGACGTCGTGGGACACCTGCTCGAATCGGCCTGCGACGGCGACCACGACGGTCCCCACGAGAGCGGCTGGTTCGACGCGGACCCGGGGACCGACGCGGTGTCGGACCCGCTGTTCTACGCGCCCGACGCGGTCGCCGCGATCCGGGACCGGCCGACGAACCACGAGATCTGTACGCACACCTACTCGCACGTCCCCTGCGACGACGTGAGCGCGGCGACCCTGGACTGGGAGCTGTCCCGGTGCCAGCGTCTCCACCGACGGAACGTGGGAAACGAGACCGTCTCTATCGTGCCGCCCCGGCACTACCCGCCGCCGCGGGCGGCGCTGCGAGACGCGGGCCTCGAGGTCGTCCGCCTGTCCCGGGACACCAGCGACCGCGGTCGGCTGGCCCGGCTGAAGGAGCTCGTGATCGGTCCGCACCCGACCTTCGAGCCGCGGCTGGTCGACGGCGTCGTCGAGACGTACTGCACGACCTACCCCTCGCTGACGGCGTCGACGCTGCCGCTGGGCCAGCGGGATCCGCCGGCCCCCTTCTCGGCGGTGCCCGTCGCCCTCCGCCAGCGCCTCCAGCGGACCTACCTCCGCCGGGCCGTCGACGCCGCCGTGGAGTCGGACGGGCACTGCCACCTCTGGTCACACCTCTACGACGTCGCCAACGAGTACCAGTGGCCCGTGATCGAGGGCTTCCTGTCGGAACTGGCCGCGCGGCGGAGCACGGGCGAGGTCGAGGTCCTGACCATGGCGGCGCTCAACGATCGCGTCCGCGGCCGGACGGCGGAGGTGACTGGCCGTGCCTGACGACGTCACGCGGGTCGCCTTGCTCACCTCGGGCGAGACGCTCCCGGCGTGGGCGGCCGACGCCGTCGAGCGGATGGTCGCGGAGACGCCGGCACGGATCACCCTGGAGGTCAGGGACGCCTCGACCAGCGAGCGGTCCCCCGTCGAGACCCTCCACCGGGCCGTCGAACTCCGGGAGTGGGCCGTCGTCGGCGGCCTCGCCGAGGTCCTGAGCAGGGAGATCGAGCCGCTGGAGCGCCGCCGGGTCGCCGACCTCCCCGGGATCGAGGACGCCGAGCGGATCGCCTGCGAACCGGAGACGGTCGACGGCTGGAAGAACGCCCTCCCCGATCCGGCGGTCGAGCGACTGACCGAGACCGACGTGGCCGTCCGCTTCGGCTTCGGCTTCCTGGTCGGCGACGCGCTGACCGCGCCCGAGCGTGGCGTGCTGAGCTTCCACCACGGGAACCTCCGCGAGTACCGCGGCCAGCCGATGGGCTTCTGGGAGTACGTCCACGGCCGCGAGACGGCCGGGGTGACCCTCCAGCGGCTCAACGAGACGCTGGACGGCGGCGAAATCGTCGCCGAGCGCCGGATACGTATCGGCGACGCACCCACCTGGCGGGCGGTCCGCCGCCGCCTGTTCGCCGCCTCCGAGCCGATGCTCGCCGACGGGGTGCGGAACCTCCGGGACCCCGACTTCGAGCCCGAGAGCCTCGCCGAGGAGGAACTGGGCGACCTCTACACCCTGCCGAAGGGCCAGCCCGTACTGATCTTCGTCGAGAAGACCGCCCGCGGGGCGCTGCTGGGGTGAGGGTGCGCGCCCCGGTCACGCGCCGTAGCTTTATCCCCCTCGCCGCCGACCGCTCACGCATGTCAGCCGAATTCGACTTCGACGGCGAGGTGGCGCTGATCACCGGGGTCGGCGGGGCCCTCGGTAGCGCCGTCGCGACGGCCTTCGACGACGCCGGCGCGACCGTCTGCGGCGCCGACGTGGTCGAGCCCGAGAGCGAGGACTGCCAGTTCGAGAACCCAGACCGGATCGACTTCCACCAGGGCGACTTCACAGACGAGGACGACGTCGAGCGCGTGGTCGGCGAGGTGGTCGACGAGCACGGGGACCTCGACTACCTCTGCAACGTCGCCGGTACGTGGCGCGGCGGCGACCCGATCGAGGAGACCGACGTCGACACGTTCGACTTCCTGATGGACGTGAATCTGAAGACCATGTTCCTCGCCTCGAAGCACGCCGTCCCGCACGTCCGCGACGGCGACGGCGCCATCGTCTCGGTCGCGTCCCGCTCGTCGCTTTCGGGCGGCGAGGGCGACGGCATCTACCGGGCCTCCAAGGCCGGCGTGCGCCTGCTTACCGAGTCCATCGCCGAGGAGAACACGGGCGAGTTGCGGGCCAACGCGATCATGCCCAGCGTCATCGACACGCCGATGAACCGCGAGATGATGCCCGACGCCGACCACGACGAGTGGGTGGACCCGGCCGAAATCGCCGACACCGTCCTGGCGCTGTGTTCCGACGCTACCTCCGTGACGAGCGGGGCCGCCGTGCCGGTGTACGGTGAGGCATGAAACGCCCAGTGAGCGCGACGGCGCGAACCGCGGTTCATGCCGAGAGAGGCGTAATCCGACCGGTGAGGACGACGGTCCGAAGCGCTGATTGTGCAGAATTTGCCCCCGGTCGGCGAGCATCATAGCGACGACCGCGTCCTTACTCTCTGCCAGACCCGTCGACCCGGTTCGAGGTCGACGCTAATCTCGCTCTCGCCGTTCCGCGGACCGAACACGGGCACCTTTTCCAGGCGCGTGAACGGTTCAGTACCCTCTGATACCGCGGCGTCGCGATGCTCGTCGTCGACGTACAGCACGGCCCTGAGATCGCTCTCCTCGTTGGCCATTGAATTCCCATTCAGACTGCAGGAATAGACTCCTTCGGAGTGGTCGCGTCGGCTCCCGGGCGATTGCGCCGCTGCCGCACCGGTCTTTCACAGAGATTTTCCCCGTCGACGAGAAGCGACGGTAGGGATGAGCAATCGTGCAACGTGGACCTCGCGCGTCGGCTTTCTCATCGCCGCCATCGGCAGCGCCGTCGGTCTGGGGAACATCTGGCAGTTCCCGTTCAAGACGGCGGCCAACGGCGGGGCGGCGTTCGTCGTGTTCTACCTGCTCTCGGTTCTCCTGCTGGGCTTTCCGGCCCTGATGGCCGAGTTCGCCATCGGCCGGCGGACCAAGTCCAACGCGATCGACGCGTTCGAGGAACTGGGTCACCGGAACTGGCGGATCGTCGGCGCGCTGAGCGTCGTTACCGGCTTCTGGATCCTGTCGTACTACGACGTCGTCGGCGGCTGGGTCCTCAGGTACATGATCGGCAGCGCGACGGGTGCGTACTTCGATGCCCCCGGCGAGTTCTTCGGGACCATCGCCTCGGGGCCCGAAGCGGTCATCGGACAGGCCGTCTTCATCGGACTGGTCGTTGGCATCGTCGCGCTGGGCGTCGCTGACGGCATCGAGCGGGCGACGAAGGTGATGGTCCCCTCCATCGTCGTGCTGATGATCGGCCTCGCCGCCTGGGCGTTCACGCTGGGCGGTGCGGCCGACGGATACGCGTACTTCCTCTCACCGAACTTCGGCGACCTGCTGACGAACGCGCCGAGCGTGATCCCCTACGCGGTCAGCCAGGCGTTCTTCACGCTCTCGCTGGGGATGGCGATCATGATCACCTACTCGTCGTACGTCGGCGAGGACGACAGCCTCGCGGTCGATGGCGGAGTGATCGTCGTCTCGAACACGCTGATCGGCGTCCTCGCCGGCCTCGTGGTCTTCCCCATCATGTTCGCGATCGGGGCCGACCCGACGCAGACGACGACCGATGCGCTGTTCGTCGCCGTCGCCTCGGCGTTCGCGCAGCTCCCGCTCGGGAACCTGCTCGGCGTGGTCTTCTTTGGCGTCGTCCTCATGGCGGCGCTGTCCTCGGCGATCAGTCTACTTGAAGTGCTCATCGCCTACGCCGCCGACAACTACGACGTAGCACGGACGCGTCTGGCCGTCGCGGCCGGCGTCCTCCTGTTCCTGCTGGGACTCCCGTCGGCGTGGGACACCGGCGATCCGGGCGGGATCTCGATCTGGTTCGGCTGGTTCGACGCGGTCGCCTACAACCTCTTCCTGCCGCTGTCGGTCCTGTTCGTCGTGATTTTCGTCAGCTGGGTCATCGGTCGCGAGGCCGTCGACGAACTCCGCCAGGGGGCGACCGGTACGGAGTGGTTCGGGCCGGTCTGGCTGTGGACCACCCGGATCGTCGTGCTCGTCGGCATCCTCGTGACGCTCGCCTTCGGCGTCAACGAGCTGTTCCTCGTCGACGGGGCGATCTTCTTCGCGCCCTTCTAGGGCGGCTCTCCTCACCGGACCGTCACCTCACCGCACGCGGTAGGACTCGCCGTGGGGGAGAAAGCGTCCGAGGTCGGCCTCGCGGCGGTAGTCGGTCGCGAGCATGGCCTCGAGCGTCGAGACGAGGGCGTCCTCGTCGCCGTCGGTCCACTCGGCCGGCTCCTTGATCGGGACGACGAGCCAGCCCGAGCCGGTGATCTCCGTGGCGTGGCGGGCGTCCATGTCGACGTCGTCGGGCGACTCCACGGTCGCGATGGAGAAGACGTGACGGGTCGCCCGCTCGCCGACGGGCAGGAGGACGTGGGCCGTGATGGCCCGGAGTTCGGCGTCGAACAGCGGTTCGAGGTCGTCGTAGTCGCGCTCCGTCGGCCCCCCGTCTCCGTCGGGGACGCACATGTGGAGGTACGAGAGGTAGGTCTTGTCCACGTCGGGCGGACTCCCCGCCTCGTCGAGGAGGCCGGCCTCGACGAGCGCGCGCTGGAGTCGCTCGCCCGCCTCGGAGCCGGTGAACGGGACGCCCGACTCGGCGCCGCCGTGGACGCCCGGGTGGTCCCCCACGACGTGGAAGTGGGCGTTCGCGTCGCCGTAGCCGGGGACAAACTGCTCACAGCCCGGATCGAAGCCGAAGGGGTTCGACTGGCTGGCTGCGATGTTCTTCACGGCCGGCCGAAAGACGTCGGGACTCAAAACTGCCGCGGAATCCGATTTCCGCTTCAGGGCACCAGCTCGGACCCCAGCCGCTCCAGCGCGTCGCGCCCGTAGGCCTCCGGGCCGAGGTCTGGGAGCACCCGGACGGGCAGGTCCGGGAACTCCGATCGGATCCGGTCGATCGCCCGTTCGTGGCTCTCGGCCCGCGCCGCGCAGCGGTCGCAGTCGCCCGCCGCCTCCGGGTCGAGCGCCCGGTTGACGACGAGTTCCTCGACGGGGACGTCGAACGACCGCAGTCGCTCGACGAGTTGCCGGGTCTCCGCGACGGCCAGCGTCTCCGGCACGAGCACGACCCGGAAGCCCGTCTCCGACGGGTCGCGCAGGCGCTCGGCGACGCGGTCCATCCGGTCGCGGAACGCGTGGATCTCCTCGTCGTCGTTTCCGCCGAGGAACGCCGCCGGGCCCATCACCATACTCCGCGCCGACGTGATCAGGCTGCGGACCTGGCCCTGCAGGTTCTCGGCGGTGGCCATCGACTCCTCCAGCACGTCCGGCAGCGTGAGCAGGCGGAGCGTGTGCCCCGTCGGTGCGGTGTCGAGGACGACGCGGTCCCACTCGCCGTGAGGATCGTCGAGGTACTTCAGGGCCGCCACCTCGTCGCTCCCGGGGACGAGGCCGGCCGCGAACAGGCGGTCGACGTCGTCTTCGTCCATCCCGATGCCGGCCTCCCGGAACGTCGCCGCCAGCGACTCGACGATCCGCCGGTAGGTCTCCTGGCCGTCCTCGGGGTCGGCCTCGACCGCGTAGCAGTCCGGGGCGACCTCCGCTGGGTCACCGGAGAGGTCGGTCTCCAGCGCCTCGCCGAGGGAGTGGGCCGGGTCCGTCGATACCACGAGAGTTCGTTCGCCCTGGTCGGCGAGTCTGATGCCCGTTGCGGCCGCGCAAGTGGTCTTCCCGACGCCGCCCTTGCCGCCGTAGAGGAGGTACTGGGTCACGTCTCGGCGTACGGGTTCAGCGGTCTTGGCGATCGGGGGCGTCACAAGTCGGGACAACAGCGACGCCGGGGTCCGATTCCGGGTAACGCTTTTTTCTCGGCCACGTCTCCACCAAGATATGTCAGGTGAGCGAAGCGAGTCCTCGGAACGAGCGAGCGGGAGCGAGCGGAGGGAGCGATCGTGAGCCGCGAGGACGACGTCGAGGACCTGCGAGAGCGAAAGCGCCGGGCGGAGGAGGGCGGCGGCGAGGAGCGCATCGAGGCCCAGCACGAGAAGGGCAAGCTGACCGCGCGCGAGCGGATCGACTACTTCCTGGACGACGGCACGTTCGTCGAGATCGACCAGCTGCGCGAACACCGCTCGACCAACTTCGACATGGAGGAGAAGTCGTTCCCGGGCGACGGGGTGGTCACCGGCTACGGCGAGGTCGGCGGGCGCAAGGTGTTCGTCTTCGCCCACGACTTCACGGTGCTGGGCGGTTCGCTCGGCGAGGCCTTCGCACAGAAGGTCTGCAAGGTAATGGACAAGGCCATCGAGACGGGCGCGCCGATCGTCGGGCTCAACGACTCCGCCGGGGCGCGCATCCAGGAGGGGATCGACTCGCTGGCCGGCTACGCCGACATCTTCCACCGCAATCAGCGGGCCAGCGGCGTCGTCCCGCAGATCTCCGCGATCATGGGCCCCTGCGCCGGCGGCGCGGTCTACTCGCCGTCGATCACCGACTTCGTCTACATGGTCGAGGAGACCAGCCACATGTTCATCACCGGCCCCGACGTCATCGAGACGGTCACCGGCGAGGAGGTGGGGTTCGACGAACTCGGCGGGGCCACGACCCACGCCACGGAGTCCGGCGTCGCCCACTTCACCGCCGCCGACGAGAAGGCCGCGATGGACGAGATCAGCCACCTCCTCTCGTATCTCCCGTCGAACAACGTCGAGGACCCGCCGCGGGTCGACCCCTGGGACGACCCCGAGCGCCGGGACGAGGACCTGGCCGACGTGGTGCCGGAGGTACCCCGGAAGCCATACGACATGGAGCGAGTGATCGGTGGCGTCGTCGACGAGGACTCCTTCTACGAGGTGGCGGAGGGGTTCGCACGGAACATCGTCATGGGCTTCGCGCGCCTCGACGGCCATAGCGTCGGCGTCGTCGGCAACCAGCCCCGCGTCAACGCCGGGACGCTGGACATCGACGCCTCGCGGAAGGCCGCGCGGTTCGTCCGCTTCTGCGACGCGTTCAACGTCCCCGTCCTCACCTTCGTCGACGTCCCCGGGTTCATGCCGGGGAAGGACCAGGAGCGGGGCGCGATCATCAACCACGGCGCGAAGCTCCTGTACGCCTACTCCGAGGCGACCGTGCCGCTTTTGACGGTCATCACGCGCAAGGCCTACGGCGGCGCCTACGACGTGATGGCCTCCAAGCACGTCGGCGCCGACGTCAACTACGCCTGGCCGACCGCGGAGATCGCCGTGATGGGCCCGGAGGGGGCCGTGAACGTCCTCTACGACGACGAACTGGAGGACGCCGACGACGTCGAGGCCCGCCGGGAGCAACTGGTCGAGGAGTACCGCGACGCCTTCGCCAACCCCTACATCGCCGCCAAGCGGGGCTTCGTCGACGACGTCCTCGAACCACAGGAGACCCGGCCGCGCCTAATCGACGACCTGGAGACGCTCCGCGGCAAGCGCAAGGAGAACCCCGAGCGGAAGCACGGGAACATTCCCCTGTAGCGGCCGCGACCGCTGCCGTAGACGCGGCGACGGCGACGACCTCCACAAGCGGCGAGAACGAGATGCCGACCGTGATGATCGCCGGGCCGACGGCGATCACGCCGGCGATCAGCCGGAAGAGCCCGCTGGAATCACCGAGCCGTCGGCCGGCGACGCCCGCGATGACCGGCAGCGCGAACCCGGCGTAGTGGAAGTGGACGGCGGTGAGGAGGACAACGACGGGGTCGAACCAGAACGTGATCCCGAGGTGGAAGACCGCGAGCGCGACGGCGGCGACGGGGACGTACGCAAGCCCCGCGTCGACGAGCGTCTCCGAGAGGGGGGAGAGCCCGCGGTCATGGTCCGCGACAACCCGGCGAGCGCCAGCGCGCCCGTGACGGGAATCCAGGCCGCTGCTGCGAGTGCCGTCGGCCGACCGGACGGCAGGACGAGCGACGCCAGGAGGAGCACTGCCCCGACCGGCTGGAGGACCGTGGCGAGCGCGAGCAGTCGGCCGGAACGCCCGTCGAACTCGCCGTCCGCGACGAGCCCGATTCCCAGCGGGACGACGACTAGCGGCGCGAGCGCGAGCGCGCGCTCCACCTGCGTGAGCACGCCAGCGAGTGCGGCGAGTGCCCACAGCGCAGCGCCGCCGACCGCGCTCAGGTCGGTCAGCGCGAGGCCGCCGACGGCCGGCCGGCCGGGCAGCGTCGGCGGCCGACGTTCGCCCCGGCGTCGAGCCCGTCATCGGGGCGGCAGGGGCCGTATCTCGCTCGTCGGCCGCAAGTCCGGCGGTACCGTCTCCATCGGTCGCTGCTCCTGCGTGAACGTCCCGCGGTAGGAGAGGACGCGACCGACCAGCGCGCTGTCGACCGTCGCGTCGACGCGGAAGTGATCCTCGCGCTCGACGTAGCGGTCGCGGACTTCCACGTCGACCCCCATCGGTCCGGGCGTCCGGACGTACCGGTCGCCGACGCGCAGCCACTGCCGACCGCTCTCGACGACGAGGGCGCCGTCGTCGACGCGCGGGTGCATCTCCGCGACGACGTGCCCGCCCGTCCCGAGGAAGTCCAGCAGCCGCTCGGCTGCGGCGTCCCAGACGGTCACCGAGTCGAAGCGGCGGGTCTGTTCGGGGAACTCGAACTCGCGACGCGTGCTCAGCGCCTCGTGACCGGCCTCGTCGCGCCAGGCCGCCGTCGTCACGGAGAAGGGGACGTCTCTCCCGGACTCCGGGAACAGCAGGTTCCTGACGGGCATCGGGTACAGCGCCGGCAGCGCCAGCGTCCCCCGCTCGATGTCCATCCGCCCGCGGCCGACCGTGGCGACGTCGTCGTCCGGTTCCAGGGCGTAGCGGTCGCACACCTCCGGGTGGAGGTCGTCGGCCGCGTCCCCGAGGACGCGCTCGTAGACGCCCGTCATCCGGTCACCTCCGGGCTGCAGGACGCTACCCATCTCTGTCTCCACGTCGGCCCGTCTCGAGTACCCCACTCCCGAGTCATAGGCCCGACTCCTCCGCCCGTCCGGAAAAACGTTGGTGGCGCGTCGAAGGCGGGGTGTGGTTTTTTGACCGACGTGGCGCTATGGGTGACTATAGTTGACGGACCACACGGTCCGGCGTTCGTATGACGAACCCACTCGCGGCGGCCGTGGCCGAGCAGTTGCCGTCGGCCACGGACGAGGAGGCGGCGGCGATCGCCGCCGCCATCGGCGCGCACCTCCGGGACAGGGAGCGCGCCGCCGCGGCGGCGGCCGCCGCGGGCGCCGGCGACCAGCGGCCGGACTGGCGCGGGCGGGAGTGGACCTTCGCCGGCCGCGTCGAGCGCACCGAACACCGGTCGGTCAGGGTGCGCTCCGGTGCGCCGGACGACTCCTGGAGCGCGGCGGGTCGGATCGACCGGATGTGAGCGCGCCCGTGGCGACGCGCCCCGGTCGTCAGCGGCGTCGCTCTGACCCTCGTGGGAACGTCCGCTCGAGCGGCGCGGATCGGCACACTGCGGGGGCGTCCGTCACCAGATGCTCCGCATAGTTTTATGGGTGGATCCTCGGTACACGGTGGTATGTTCGACAAGGTTCTCGTCGCCAACCGCGGGGAGATCGCGGTGCGCGTGATGCGGGCCTGCGAGGAGCTCGGCGTCGACACGGTCGCCGTCTACTCCGAGGCCGACAAGCACTCCGGCCACGTCCGCTACGCCGACGAGGCGTACAACGTCGGGCCGGCGCGGGCTGCGGACTCCTACCTCGATCAGGAGGCCGTCGTCGACGCCGCCCTGCAGGCCGACGCCGACGCGATCCACCCCGGCTACGGCTTCCTCGCCGAGAACGCCGACTTCGCAGAGCGCGTCGAAGAGACCGATGGGGTCACCTGGATCGGCCCGGCCAGCACGGCCATGGAGCGGCTGGGCGAGAAGACCCAGGCCCGGAAAGTGATGCAGGAGGCCGACGTCCCTATCGTCCCCGGGACGACCGACCCCGTCGAGGACGTCGCGGAGGTCCACGAATTCGGCGACGAGCACGGCTATCCGATCGCCATCAAGGCCGAGGGCGGCGGCGGCGGCCGCGGCATGAAGATCGTCCGCGAACCCGAGGACGCCGAGGAGCAACTCGAGAGCGCCAAGCGCGAGGGCGAGGCCTACTTCTCCAATCCCTCCGTCTACCTGGAGCGCTATCTCGAGAACCCCCGCCACATCGAGGTCCAGATCCTCGCCGACCACCACGGGAACGTCCGCCACCTCGGCGAGCGGGACTGCTCGCTCCAGCGCCGCCACCAGAAGGTCATCGAGGAGGGGCCCAGCCCCGCGCTCTCCGACGAACTGCGCGAGCAGATCGGCGAGGCCGCCCGCCGGGGCGCCGACGCCGCGGACTACTACAACGCCGGCACCTTCGAGTTCCTCGTCGAGGAGGACACCGACCGCGAACCGGGCGAGGTACTGGGACCGGACACGAACTTCTACTTCCTCGAGGTCAACACCCGTATCCAGGTCGAGCACACCGTCACCGAGGAACTGACCGACATCGACATCGTCAAGTGGCAGATCCGGGTCGCCGCCGACGAAGAGGTCGCCTTCGAGCAGGACGACGTCGAACTCGAGGGCCACGCCATGGAGTTCCGGATCAACGCCGAGAACGCCGCCGACGACTTCGCGCCCGCGACCGGCGGCGAGTTCGAGGTGTACGACCCGCCGGGCGGTATCGGCGTCCGCGTCGACGACGCGCCCCGACAGGGCGACGACCTCGTGACCGACTACGACTCGATGGTCGCGAAGCTCATCACCTACGGCGGCGACCGCGAGGAGTGCATCGCCCGCGGGAAGCGCGCCCTCGCCGACTACGACATCGAGGGCTTCCCGACGATCATCCCGTTCCATCGCATGATGCTCGACGACGACGCCTTCGTGGGCGGCACCCACACCACGAAGTACCTCGACGAGCAGATGGACCCCGAGCGCATCGACGAGGCCCAGGAGCGGTGGGGGACGGAGACCGACTCCGGTGAGGGCGACGACGAGGAGGTCACGGAGCGGGAGTTCACCGTCGAGGTCAACGGCAAGCGCTTCGACGTGGAACTCGAGGAGCGCGGCGCCCCGCCGATCCAGGTCGCCGACGCCGAGGCAGGCGGCGGTACCCGCCCCGAGCGCCCCGGCGCCGGCGGTAGCGGCGGAGGCGGCGGCTCCGCCGACGGGTCGGCGACGGCCGCCGAGGGCGACGAGGTCACCGCCGAGATGCAGGGCACCATCCTCGACGTCGAGGTCGACGAAGGCGAGTCCGTCGCCGCCGGCGACGTCCTCTGCGTCCTCGAGGCCATGAAGATGGAGAACGACGTCGTCGCCGAGCGCGGTGGCACCGTCACCGACGTCGCCGTCGACGAGGGCGACTCCGTGGATATGGGCGACACCCTCTTCGTGATCGACTAAATTTTCACCAACTGAATTTTTACTGCGGAGGGTGTCCTCGGGCGGCTTCGCCGCCCTGCGGCACCTCCACTCGCAAAAATTTAGTACAAAAACTCCCGGTCGCGCGCTCTGCGCGCGACCGGTGTCCTTCGGAGGAAACGACGAAGGGCTCGTCAGAGCTTCGCTCTGACGGCGAACCGCGAGCGCTGCGCGCTCGCGGATGCTGGACCGCTACCGCAGCATTACTTCCCTTTATACGGACGGGCGCGTTCGACCACCCCGTTCAGCGCATCTCCGCTAGATCCATCGCGTGGGGTTCGTCGACGGTGATCCAGTGGGTGATCATCTCCTCCTCGTCCGCCGAGTGGATCGTGACGAGTTCCGGGTCCGACGCCTCGTCGACGGTACAGACGAGGTCGAACTCGGGGAAGTCGGCGAGCGAGCCCTCGGGCGCGTCGACGGGGTCGGTGACTGGCATTGGTATGTCCCTCACGTGGACGTGTGGCCTCCTGCCCCCTAAACCGGGGGTTGAATTCCCGGAGTCTGGGAGCGCGGACTCCCCAGGACGTTTCAGACTGCCTATGTGACATTCAGAGACCATTTACACGTCCCGGTCGCCACAGACGGTATGGTCCCCATCGAACTGGCGTCCTATCTCTCAATGGGACTGGCGGCGCTCGTAGGCGTGGCTTTCGCACGTGACGGTCGGTACCGGACGCCACTACTCATACTCTGTACACTCATATTGTTGGATGTTCTATATATCTGGCCCGTGTCGACGGTACCCGCGTGGGCCTCGGACGGACTGTTGATCCTCCTGATACTCGTCACCCTCGGCATCGTGATCGACACGATACTCAACCTTGAAACGTGACGCCGACTCGGACCGCCGGCTCCGCGGTCGGGAACTGCTTTAGGGCCGCGACCGAGTACCGGGAGGTATGCAAGAGACGCGCCGACGGGTGCTGGACGCGGTCGCCGACGGGCCGGCGACGGGACCGGCGCTTGCCGAGGAACTGGACGTCTCGCGGGCGGCCGTCTGGAAGCACGTCGAGGCGCTGCGGGAGGCGGGCTTCGAGATCGGGAGCGACGGCGACGGCTACGTCCTCGAATCGGTCCCGGAGTTCGGCGGCGAGGCCGTCGAGTACGGGCTGGACGCCCCCTTCGACGTGGAGCACCACGACTCGATCGACAGCACGAACCGGCGCGCACGGGAGCTGGCGAACGACGGCGCAGAGGACGTGGTGGTGCTGGCCGACGAACAGACCGGCGGACGCGGCCGGCTGGACCGTGCCTGGGCCTCGCCCAGCGGGGGGATCTGGCTGAGCCTCGTCCTGCGACCCGACGTCCCGCCCGCCCACGCGCCCGCGTTCACGCTCGCCGCGGCGGTGGCGGTCACCCGGGCCGCCCGCGAGGCTGGCGTCGACGCCCGCATCAAGTGGCCCAACGACGTGATGGTGACCGGCGAGGACGGCACGGAGCGCAAGCTGGCGGGGATCCTCACGGAGATGGAGGGCGAGGCCGACCGCGTCTCCTGGGTGATCGTCGGCGTCGGGATCAACGTCAACGTCGACCCCGGCGACCTCCCGGGCGACGCGCCGGCGACCAGCGTCCGGGCCGAGGTCGGCGACGTCGACCGGCGGGCGTTCGCACAGCGCGTCCTCGAGGAGTTCGACGCGCTACGGGGTGACCTCCGCGGCGTCGTCGACGCCTGGCGGGAGAACGCGTCGACGCTGGGCAAGCGGGTCCGCGTCGAGACCGCCGACGGCGTCGTGGAGGGGGCTGCCGTCGACGTCACCTTCCCCGGGACGCTCGTGGTCGACGTCGACGGCGAGCGGGTGTCAGTGGCCGCTGGCGACTGCGAGCACCTCCGGCCGGCGTAGTCCGCTGTTTGAGCCCGTCCGGCGTTACCTACTCCTCCGATCGCTCGACGCGCACCGTCAGCACCGGGACCGGCGAACGCCTGACGACCCGCTCGGCCACGCTCCCCAGCAGCAGCCGATCGATCCCGCCGCGGCCGTGCGTGCCCATCGCGATCAGGTCGACGTCGCGCTCGTCGGCGTAGTCGACGATCTCGCGCCACGGCGTCCCGTCGAGGATCGTCCGCTCGGCCAGCGCGTCGCCAGCGATCGCGGCGACGTCGTCGAGCGCCTCCTCGCCGCGCTCGGCCAGCATCCCCCGGACGTCGCCGCCCGCACCCGCCATCGGGACCCCGGCTGCGGCCCCCTCGTCGACGACGTAGACCGCATGCAGCGCCGCGTCGTGCTCGCGGGCCAGGCCGGCGGCGTGCTCGATGACCCCCTCCATCTCCTCGGAGCCGTCGGTCGGCAGGAGCAGCCGGTCGTACATGGTACTTGATAGCACTACACGTGGCAGGGAGTTAAGCCTTCCCCGACAAAACGACCCGCTTCACGTCGCTCGCGCCCGCGCGCCGGACGACGGCCCGGACGAGGTCCTGCGCGCCGGCGAGGTTGTCCGAGTCGCCGTCGAGCACCAGCAGGCGCGCCTCGCGGCCAGTCTCGACGACGCCGCAGTCGAGGCCGCCGACGGAGGCGCCGTTGATCGTGGCCATCCGGAGGACCTCCTCGGCGGTGACGTCGAACAGCTTCGCCGCGAACTCCATCTCGCGGAACATCGACGGGCTGTTGGTCATCACGTTGTCCGTCCCGAGCGCGACGGTGGTCCGCTCCAGCAGGTCCGCCAGCGGCGGCAGACCGACGTCGGTGACGACGTTCGAGCGCGGGCAGACGACCACGGGCGTCCCGCTGTCCGCGACGCGGTCGAGGTGTAGCTCCTCCGCGTGGACCATGTGGACGAGGAAGTCCGGATCGAGGTCGAGCGCGGGGTTGATGTCCGTCGCGTCGACCTCGCCGGCGTGGATGCCGAAGATCTTGCCCGCGCGCTCGGTCGCGTTCCGCTCGCGGGCGAAGTCGGCGTCGTTGGCGCCGCTGGCCCCGAACCCGTCGGCCGCCTCCATGGCCTCGACCGTCTCCCGCCCGAGGACGACCGCCTCCAGCGGCGAGCCGGCGAGCGCGTCCTCGATGACCTCGACGCCCGCCAGGCCGCCCTCGCGGAACTCGACGAACGCGCCCGTCCCGGTCGAGGCCATGAAGTCGATCGAGCGGACCATGCCCTCGACCAGTTCCTCGCGGTCGGCCTGCCGGAGCAGCCGGTGTTTGAGGCCGTCCGGCGGCGCGACCAGTTCCTCCAGCGTCAGCCCGCCGCCGGCCTCCTTGGCGATGGAGTCGCCGATGTGCGTGTGCGCGTTGACGAACGCCGGCAGGATCACGTCGTCGGAGTCGACGGCCGTCTCCTCGATGGCCGCTATCTCCCCGTCCTCGACGACGACGCGGCCCTCGACCGGCTCGAAGGACTCGCCCTGCAGTATCGTCCCGGTCAGTTCCATGCGCCGAACTGGCCGGTCGGCGGACGTAAAACCGTGGGTCACGCCTGCAGCAGTGTTTGGTGATGGAACCTGGAATGTAAACGGCCAGAAAGCGACCGGCCCGTTTCAGTCCCACCCATGCCGGTTGACCAATCCAGGCTGGGCGGGGCTGAAAGGGGCGTTTACGGCGGCTTCGCCGCCGTGAGCTCGGGAGACCGAAGGTATCCCGGCGGCTGGCTACACGACGTTCGCAAGAGCAAAGCTCTTGCGCAGCCCATCAGAAGCGCGAAGCGCTTCTGAGGACGGCGGACGACGCAAGTACTGCAGGGAGCGAAGCGACCGAGGCGCGCAGCGAGTCCCCCGAGTGTAGCCACCGGGAGACTGAGGGTCTCCCGAGCAGTCGGGCGCTCCGCGCCCGACGACAGCCGGGGCTTTCTGGCTGTTCGCGTACCCTGTCAGATCCGAATCCGATCGCCCGGGTACTCCTATCTGAATTCGTCGAGGGTGGCGTGGACGCCGGGCCGGACGTCCCGGACCAGCGAGCCCTCCAGGTCGAGTCCGAGGGTCCGGATGGCGACGTTGCCGACGCGCTCGGAGACCGCTTCGGGCGCGTACACGCCGAGCCGCCACTGGTCGCGCTGGGCGGCCCGCAGGGCGTCGACCAGCGTCGACTGGTCGCCCAGCCGGCGCACCTCACCGTTGACGACGACGCGGCTGGTCGACTCGGTCATGGAGGGCTCGTCGGGCACGTCGAGGACGACCGCGTCGGAGTCGACCTCGGCCTCGTCGGCGATGGTCCGCTCGTACTCGCGAATCTGGTCGTGGTCAGCTTCGAGAATGTCGTCGGGCACTGCCCGCCGCTCGGCCCAGACGCCGCGCTTGAACAGCTTCCGCTCGTCCAGCCGCCGGGCGTAGCCCGCGGTCGCCTCGCAGTCCCGCAGCGCCACGAGCAGGTCGCTGTCGTCCCAGCGCCGCAGTTCCTCGGCGTCGACGTCGGTCTCGGCCAGCAGGCGCTCCGTCCCGCGGCGCAGCATCGACTTGGCGATGCGGGCGACGTGGTGCTGGTAGACGGTCGGGTTCATCAGCGCCCGCGCGAGCAGCAGCGATTCGGCCGTCTGGACGTTGCCCTCGTCGAGCACGAGTTCGCCGTCGACGAAGCGAAGCTCCCGGAGCAGCCGCTCGTGGTCGATGGTCCCGTAGGGGACGCCGGTGTGGTGGGCGTCCCGCACGAGGTAGTCCATCCGGTCGACGTCCAGCTCCCCGGAGACGAGCTGGCCCAGCTCCGCGTCGCCGGCCACGAGGTCGGCCACGGCGTCCGGGTCGAGGTCGTGCTCCGTGAGGCCCCGCGCCACCTCGCCGCGCCCCAGCAGCCCGTGGACGTCGTCGTGGTACTTGCCCGTCTCCCGGTGGAGCAGCCCCTCGACGTTGTGGCTGTAGGGCGAGTGGCCCACGTCGTGCAGCAGCGCGGCCGCGCGAACGCGCTCGGCCTGCTGGCCCTCGATGCCGAGGTGGGAGAGCGCCCGGTCGGCCAGGTAGTAGACCCCAAGCGAGTGTTCGAAGCGGGTGTGATTGGCGGAGGGATAGACCAGATCCACCGTCCCGAGCTGCTTGACGTGGCGGAGACGCTGGACGGGCGGCGTCTCCAGGAGGTCCGCGGCCACGCCCGCGACTTCGATGTGGTCGTGGACGCTGTCCTTGATGGTCGTCATCTGATTGTCCTTTACCGCGTTCGGACAAAAGGGTGGGCCTCAGCGCGACTGGTTCGGCCGCGAGCGGGAGGCTTTACGGCACCGACCGTCAAACTCCGGCCATGGTCACGTTCCTCTCCGGCGGCACCGGGACGCCGAAGCTCCTCGCCGGGGCCGACGCCGTCTTCGATCCGGCCGGGACGACGGTCGTCGGCAACACCGGCGACGACGTCATCCTCGGCGGTCACCTCGTCTGCCCGGACGTCGACACCGTCCTCTTCCACGACGGCGGCGTCCTCGACCGGGAGACGTGGTGGGGGATCGCCGACGACACGGCCGAGACCCACGAGGAACTCCAGCGACTCGCCGACGCGGCAGATCTGGGAAGCGGACCGCGCTACCTCCCGCCAGAGCGACAGACCGAGGGCCGAGAGATCGGCCGCTGGCGGCGCTTCTCCGGCGTCGCGGAGTTCATGCACATCGGCGACCGGGACCGCGCAGTCCACGTCACCCGGACGAGCCTGCTCGACGAGGGACAGTCCCTCACCGAGGCCACGCGAGTCCTCGCGGACGCCTTCGGGCTGGAGCGATCGCTGCTCCCGATGAGCGACGACCCCGTGGCGACGCTGATCCAGACGCCCGACGGCATCCAGCACTTCCAGGAGTGGTGGGTCGGGCGCGGCGGCGAACCGCCCGTCGAGGACGTCGAGTTCCGCGGGGCCGACGAGGCGACGGCCACCGACGCCGTCGACGCGGCGCTCGCGGACCCCGTAGTGATCGGCCCCTCTAACCCGGTCACCAGTATCGGGCCGATGCTCGCCGTGCCCGGCTTCGAGGCGGCCCTGCGGGAGACGACCGTCGTCGCCGTCTCCCCGTTCGTCGGCGACGAGGTGTTCTCCGGACCGGCCGCCGACCTGATGGCCGCCGTCGGCCGGGAGCCCTCGACCGCGGGCGTGGCGGACAGCTACCCCTTCGCCGACGCCTTCGTCCTCGACGAAGCAGACCCGACGGAACTGGATCGACCCGTCGTCCGGACGGACACGGCAATCGACGGCGACGCCGACAGCGAGCGCGTCGCCCGGGCCGTCGCCGAGGCGCTGGAGGTGGCCGGGTGACCGCGCTCCAGTTCGAGCCCCGCGTCGCGCTGGCGAGCCTGAGCGGCCAGTCCGACGCCGAGTGGGCCCGGGCCGGTGTGGAGTACGCCGGCTGCGCCTTCCTCGGCGGCATCGCGCTCGACGGCCCGACGCGCGAGGCCGCCCGCGAGATGGTCGCCGACCGCGACCGCGAGGAGTTCCTGCCGGCGGATCCGTACCGCTTCGTGCGCGAGCAACTGCGCGCGCTCGCCGACGTTCCGATCCGGCCGGCGGTGAACGTCAGGAGCACGACGCTAGTGCCTGTCGAGGAGGTCGCAGACCTCTGTCGAGACCACGGCGCGATAGTCGAGATCAACGCCCACTGCCGGCAGGCGGAGATGTGCGACACCGGCGCCGGCGAGGCACTCCTACGCCGGCCGGGAAAGCTCGCCAAGCAGGTCGAGGCCGCCTCGGCGACCGGCGCGACGGTCAGCGTCAAGGTCCGCACCGAGGTCGACGGCGTGGACCTCCCCGATCTCGCTGCCCGTCTCGATCGGGCCGGCGCCGACGCCGTCCACGTCGACGCGATGGACTCCGAGCGGGTCGTCGCGAACGTCGTCGAGGCGACGGACCTGTTCGTGATCGCCAACAACGGCGTCAGGGACGCGGCGACCGTCCGGGAGTACCTCGAGTACGGCGCCGACGCGGTGAGCATCGGGCGCCCGAGCGACGACCCGGACGTCCTCGCCCGGGTCCGTGAGGCGACCGAGGACTGGTTCCGACAGCGGGAGGTGTCACCGTGAGGCCGATCGCGGGGAACGCCGAACTGGCGCTGCTGCTGGAGGTCGCCAGTACGCCCAAGCCCGGCAACGTCGACCGGGAGCGGGAGTACGACGACCTCCGCTTCGAGCACTTTCTGGCGGGCGCCGTCGGCGCGCGTCCGGGGTTCGAGCGGGCCGCCGAGGGCGAACCGATCGGGCGGGCCTTCGAGACCGCGATCGAGGGGATGGCCGACCAGCGCGGCGGCAACACGCAGTTCGGGGCCGTCCTCGTGGTGACGCCGCTGGTCGCGACGGCGGCGAGCGGCGATCTGACCCGTGAGCGAGCCCGAGAGGTCGTCGCGGAAACGACTGTCGAGGACGCGGCCGGCTTCTACCGGGCCTTCGAGCACGTCGACGTCGCGGTCGACGACCCGCCCGAGGACATGGCAGCGCTGGACGTCCGCCGGGGCAGCGACGCCGTCCCGGTGCTGCGCGAGCGCGGACTCGCGCTCTCGGACGTGATGGAGCGCAGCGCAGACCGCGACGGCGTGGCCGCCGAGTGGACCAGCGGCTTCGAGCGGGTCTTCGACGCGGCTGATCGATTGCTGGCGGCCGACAGGTCCGTCCCGGACCGGGCGTCGATCGTCTTCCTCGAACTGCTGGCCGAGGAGCCCGACACCTTCGTCGTCACGCGGAACGACCGCGAGACGGCCGAGGAAGTGACCCGGCGGGCGCAGGCGGTCCTCGACGGGGAGGAGGACGCCGACGCGCTCGCCGCGGAGCTGATCGACCGCGACGTCAATCCCGGCACGACGGCCGACCTCGTCGCTGGTGCGCTGTTCGTCGCTCTGGAACGAGGGCTGGACGTATGACGGCGGAGTGGCCGGTCGACCTCGACGGGGTCACCGAGACGGTCGTGACGACGCTGGGCCCGAACGACCGGTGGAACGTCGCGGCGCTGGGCGTCCACGCGCCGAAGGGAGACGGCGACCCGGGGCGCGACGGCGACCCGGCGACAGGCGGCAGCGCGGCGACGGCCCGAACGTGGGGCCGGACCCGAACCTGGCGGAACTTCCGGGAGGAGGGCGGGGGCTACGTCCAGTTCACGCGCGACCCCGTGACCTTCGCCGAGGCCGCGATGACGGTTCGTGAGACAGACGACCCCGTCCTCGAGGAGGCCGACGCGTGGGTCCGGGTCGACGCGAGCGAGGTCGACAGCGGCACCGACGGCGACACGCAGTGGGTGGAGTGGGAACTGGTGCCGCGCGAGTCGGGCGTCGAACGGGAGGCTGTCCCCGCTATCAACCGCGGATTTTACGCCGTCGTCGAGGCGACCGTCGCGGCCTCGCGGCTGGACGTCGACGCCTACGACACCGACAGGCTGCTGGAGCGACTGGCCTACTTCGAGGACGTGGTCGAGCGGTGCGGCGGCGAGCGAGAGCGAGCGGCGTTCGACGTGGTCCGCCGGCAGGTCGACGCCGAGTGGTGACCTCGCTTTGGGAAGGTGGTTGCCGCTGCGAGAGGGCTTACAGGCGACGCGGTCCGATCCCGCGGCGCTGCGTCGCGCTACCGCGGACGCCGCGGGGTGACTCTCAGGGCACGCCCGGGGCTGGTCCCGTCTCGTCAGATAAGGGTTCGCAGCGCCGGAGCGAGTCGAATCCTTTTAGGGCGCGACACGGGAAAGAGCGGACATGGCAATCAAGCCCGCCTACGTCAAGAAGACCGCGAAGCTGCTGATGGAGCGATACCCCGACGCCTTCGGCGACGACTTCGAGCACAACAAGGACGTCGTCGGCGAGCTGACCAACGTCGAGTCGAAGGGCGTCCGCAACCGGATCGCCGGCTACGTCACGAGCAAGCAGGGCGCGCAGGTCGAAGCCTGACGGTCTAATTCTGTCTCGCGACTCGAACCGGATAGCGGCGGCGCTGGCGGCAGTGTCGCCGCGCTCGCTACCGCTCGACTTCCTCCGTCGCGTCGCGCTCTCGCTGGCGGTCGACGTGGCGCTTGCGGTGGACGATGCCCTGGTTGATGGCCGTCCGACGGACGAACTCGCGGAAGGCGTCGCCGGTCTCGCTGTCCTCCTCCAGCACGAGCGGCTTGCCGTCGTCTCCGCCCTCGCGGATAGCCGGATCGAGCGGGATCTCGCCGAGGAAGGGGAGATCCGTCTCCTCGGAGAAGTCGCGGCCGCCGCCGCTGCCGAAGATGTCGTGCTCGCCGCCGCAGTCGGGGCAGACGAACGTGGACATGTTCTCGACGATGCCCAGCACGGGCGTCTCGTGGCGGCCGAACATGCGCAGGCCCTTGCGCGCGTCGTCGAGCGCGACCTCCTGTGGCGTCGTGACGACGACGGCGCCGCTGACGGGGATGTTCTGGAGCATGGTCAGCTGAGTGTCGCCGGTCCCCGGCGGCAGGTCGACGATCATGTAGTCGAGGTTGCCCCAGACGACGTCGTTCCACAGCTGCGTGAGCACGTTGTCGACCATCGGGCCGCGCCAGATGACGGGATCGTCCTCGCCGACGAGGAAGTCCATGCTCATCAGCTTGACGCCGAACGCCTCGGGCGGGATGAGCTCCTCGTCCTCGGTGGCCTGCGGCTGCTCGTCGGCGTCGACCATCCGCGGCACGTTCGGACCGTACACGTCGGCGTCGAACAGGCCGACGCTGGCGCCGCGGTCGGCCAGCCCCGCTGCGAGGTTGACCGAGAGCGTGCTCTTGCCGACGCCGCCCTTGCCCGAGGCGACTGCGATGACGTTCTTGACGCCCGGCAGCGGGTCCTCGACGGGATCGACGCCGCGGTCGACGTTCGCGGTGAGTTCGATCTCCCCGTCCACGTCGTCCAGTGCTTCTCGCACGCGCGCGGCGATGGCCGTCTCGTTGGGCGAGTAGGGGGCGCCCAGGGCGAGGTCGATGTGGATCGACTCGTCAGAGATTTCGATGTCGTTGATCAGCCCGAGCGTGACGATGTCGTCCCCGAGATCCGGGTCCTCGACCCCTCGCAGGCGCTCGCGAACGTCGGCTTCGTCCATGCCACGTCGTAGGCGGGGGACTGTCGATAAGGGTTGTGACGTGCTGCTGCCGGGAACGACGACGTACTCGGACGGTGCCCTCACTCACCCGGCGCGACGCCGCGCTGGTCCATGTACTCCCGAGTTCGCCCGGTTACAGCGACGTCGGCCGTTCGCAGTACATCGACGTCCGCGGAACCGGTGACGAACATCGCGGTCTCCAGTTCGGCTATCAGGTCCTCTATCACGCGGACGACCGCGTCGGGGCCCCGTCCGGCCGGCTTCAGGAACGGCTTGGCGAGGCCGGCGGCCCGGGCGCCCAGCGCGATGGCCTTCGCGACGTCCAGTCCCGAACGGACGCCGCCGCTGGCGACCACGCAGTCGTGGACCTGGCTCGCGGCCGCTGTGCTGACGGCGGTCGGGATGCCCCACTCGCGAAACAGCTCTCCGAGCCGTTCCTCCCGGCGCGCGTCGACCGCACGAGCGCGGTAGGCCTCCACGCCGGACCACGTCGTCCCGCCCTTCCCGGCGACGTCGACGGCGTCGACCCCGGCAGCCGCGAGACGCTCGGCGGTCGACCGGGAGAACCCGTTGCCGGTCTCCTTGACGACGACCGGCACGCTCAGGTCGTCGGCCACCCGTTCGATCCATTCGAGGCACTCGCGGGCGTCCACGTCTCCCTCGGGCTGGACGGCCTCCTGCAGGAAGTTCAGGTGGATCGCCATCGCGTCGGCGTCGATCATCTCCACCGCGCGCTCGACGCCCGCGACGCCGTACTCCGACAGCTGGGCGGCGCCGATGTTCCCGTAGAGGAAGGCGTCGGGCGCGGCCTCCCGAACGACGGCGTACGACTCCAGAGCGCCGTCGTCCTCCAGGCCGGCGCGCTGGCTCCCGACGCCCATAGCGACGCCCGTCTCCTGGGCCGCCGCCGCGAGCGCGCGGTTGAGCTCCGTCGTGTTCGGGTGGCCGCCGGTCATGCTCTCGATGACGATCGGGGCGTCGAGCTCCGCGCCGAGGAAGTCGACGCTCGCGTCGACGGCCTCGCGATCGATCTCCGGGAGCGCCTCGTGGATCAGCGAGACGTCGGCGAACCCCGTCCCGCTGACCTCGACGTCCTCCTCGTTCACGATTCGAATGTGGTCGTCTTTCCGTCCTGACGTGTCTGACATCTCCCAGTCTCCTCGTCCCTCGTGCCGTATCCACTGCACAAAGAAGTATCCGTTCCGACCCCCGGGGGCATCGTCGGCCCCGGGAACGCCTTGACCGTTCCCGCGTCGGGACCGAAGCCGTCAGGGCGCCCGAAAGGTGTACTCTAAAGGCTCGGTGCCCTCGCCGGCGACGACGGTGACGGTGCCGGCCTCGTGGTCGAACACCAGACCATCTGCGGCCCCGTCGAACTGGTGAAGGGGCATCCCGGCCTCGACGCGCCCCGTCGGATCGACGGCGAACTCGGTCGATCCCCGGAATCGGGCGACGAGCGTCCCGTCCTCGCGCTCGACCACGTCGCGGCCGAACCGATCGAGGTGCCGGCGCAGCGTCGGCCTGTCGTGCGGGTCGACTGTCTCGGACATACCGGAACAGTAGGCCGCGACGGGGAAGACGGTTTCCCGGCCGGTCCCTGAGACCTGCTGCCGTACGGGGGCAGTTTCGTTGCGTTTAAATACACTGCTACAGGAGTATTGAGTAGACTCGTGCAGGGGCGCGGTGCCCCGAGTCCTCGTGGGCTTGCGAGGGCGCGAGTGTCTGACAGCGTGTCGTGGTAGCCAAGCCTGGCCCAAGGCGCAGGGTTGCTAACTCTGTGGCGCAAGCCTCCGGGGTTCGAATCCCCGCCACGACGCTCACCACACCGATCAACTACACATGAGTGCAGAAGAACCCGAGAACGCGGACGCGCCGGAGGACGACGAGGACCTCCGGTATTTCGTCCGCATCGGACAGACCGACCTCGACGGGACGAAGTCCGTCGAGCGAGCCCTGATGGAACTGAACGGGATCGGCCAGCGGGCCGCCCGGATCATCTCCGACAAGGCCGGCGTCGACCGCCGCGCGACCTTCGGTCGCCTTGAGGACGACGAGATCGACGAGGTCGTCGGTGTCGTCGAGGGCTTCGCCGACGAGGTCCCGGACTGGCTCGCCAACCACCAGAACGACTTCTTCAGCGGTGAGACGACCCACGAGATCGGCAACGATCTCGAACTGACCCGTCGTCAGGACATCAACCGCATGAAGATGATCGACTCCTACAAGGGCGTGCGCCACAAGCGCGGGCAGAAGGTCCGCGGCCAGCGCACGAAGTCCACCGGCCGGACGGAGGGCACCATCGGTGTCAACGTCGAGGCCATCAAGGAGGAGCAGGCCGAGGAGGCCGCCGGCGAGGAAGGTGGTGAAGAATAATGGCGCTTGGATCCAACACGAAGTTCTTCGAGACGCCGAACCACCCCTACCAGGGTGAGCGCATCGCCGACGAGTCCAACCTCATCGGCCGCTACGGGCTCAAGAACAAGCAGGAGCTCTGGCGCGCTCAGTCCGAGCTTCGTGGCTACCGCCGCGAGGCCCGACAGCTCCTCGGCCGCGCCGAGGGCGAGGGCGCCGCCGACGAGGCCGAGGAGTTCCTCGCTCGGCTCAAGCGCTATGGCATCCTCAACGAGAACGACTCGCTGGACGACGTGCTGTCCCTGGACGTGACCGACGTCCTGGAGCGCCGTCTCCAGACGGTCGTCTACCGCAAGGGCTACGCGAACACGCCCGAGCAGGCCCGCCAGTTCGTCAACCACGGCCACATCGTCGTGGACGACGCGCGGGTCTCCGTCCCCTCGCGGAAGGTCGAAGTGGCCGAGGAGGACGCCGTCGGCTTCGATCCGAACAGTCCGATCGCTGACGAACTCCATCCCGAACGCGCGGAGGCACAAGAATGAGCGAATCAGAGGACGGAGTGTGGGGCATCGCCCACGTGCACGCATCGTTCAACAACACGATCATCACGATCACCGACCAGACCGGCGCGGAGACGCTCGCGAAGAGCTCCGGCGGGACGGTCGTCAAGCAGAACCGCGACGAGGCCTCGCCGTACGCCGCGATGCAGATGGCCGAGGTCGTCGCCGAGAAGGCCCAGGAGGCAGGCGTCGAGGGCGTCCACGTCCGCGTCCGCGGCCCCGGCGGGAACCAGCAGAAGTCCCCCGGGCCGGGCGCGCAGGCGACGATCCGCGCGCTGGCTCGCGCCGGCCTCGAGATCGGCCGCATCGAGGACGTCACGCCGATCCCCCACGACGGCACTCGCGGCCCCAAGAACGCGGGCTTCTAACCCATGCCAGGTGACTACGAGGTTGAGTTCGTCGAACGCTCGGACCGGGCCGCCCGGTTCCTCGTTCGCGGGATCACCCCCGCGTTCGCCAACGGCATCCGCCGGGCGATGATCGCGGACGTGCCGACCTTCAGCGTCGACACCGTCCGCGTCATCGAGAACTCGAGCGTGATGTTCGACGAGCAGATCGGCCTGCGCCTCGGACTCGTCCCGCTGACGACGGATCTGGACGACTTCGAGGTCGGCGACGAGGTGACCCTCTCGCTCGACGTCGAAGGTCCCGAGACCGCCTACTCGGGCGACATCGTCAGCAACGACCCGCTCGTCGAGCCGGCCGACGACAACGTCCCGATCATCGACCTGAAGGACGGCCAGCGCCTCGAGGTCGAGGCCGACGCCGTCCTCGACCGCGGCCGCGAACACGCCAAACACCAGGGCGGCGTGGCCGTCGGCTACCGGCACCTCCAGACGGTGGAGGTCGTCGGGGACGCGGGCGAATTCGGCGACGACGAGCCGCAGATCCTGCGGGGCGTCATCGAGGAGCAGGCGGCCGAACACGTCGACCCCGAGGTCGACCCGGACGCCGAGAACGGCGACCTCGTGTTGACTGACGAGTTCGACAACGACCTCACGAACCGCTACCCCGAGAAGGAGCTGGCAGTCACCGACGTCGAGAACGCGTTCGTGTTCCACGTCGAGACGGACGGCTCCTTCACCGTCGAAGAACTGACCCTCCGCGCGGTCGAGACGATTCGCGACCGCGCGGACGAACTGCGCGACGCAGTCCAACTGTAAGATGACCCCAGCCCCAACCGCGACTCCGATGACCGCAACCCTCGTCCCTGACAGCGCGAGGATCGAAAGCGGTTTTAGGGGCCAACAAATACGACATAATGCGAGCAGGGATAGCCAAGTCAGGCCAACGGCGCAGCGTTCAGGGCGCTGTCCCGTAGGGGTCCGCAGGTTCAAATCCTGCTCCCTGCATTTTCTCACAGGAGGTAGGTTATGAGCAAGACAAATCCGAGACTCAGTAGTCTCATCGCCGACCTGAAGTCCGCCGCCCGCAACTCGGGTGGCGACGTCTGGGGCGACATCGCCGAGCGGCTCGAAAAGCCCCGGCGCACGCACGCGGAAGTCAACCTGGGCCAGATCGAACGGTACGCCCGGGAGGATGAAACCGTCGTCGTGCCGGGCAAGGTGCTCGGTTCCGGCGTCCTGCAGAAGGACGTCACCGTCGCAGCCGTCGACTTCTCCGGCACCGCCGAGAAGAAGATCGACCAGGTCGGAGACGCCGTATCGCTCGAACAGGTAATCGACAACAACCCCGAAGGGTCCGACGTACGGGTGATCCGATGAACGCAGCAGAGTTCGAGGCGGACGTCGTCGTCGACGCCCGCGACTGCATCCTCGGCCGCGTCGCATCGCAGGTCGCGGAGCGCGCGCTCGACGGCGAGCGCGTGGCCGTGATCAACGCCGAGCGCGCGGTCATCACCGGTCGGGAGAACCAGATCGTCGAGAAGTTCCAGAAGCGGCGGGACGTCGGCTCCGATCAGGGGCCGAACTACCCGCGGCGACCCGACGGCATCATGAAGCGGTCCGTCCGCGGCATGCTCCCGCACAAGAAGCCCCGCGGGCGCGAGGCGCTCTCGAACGTCCGCGTCTACGTCGGCAATCCGCTCAACGAGGAGGGCGAGGTGCTCGAGGACACGTCGCTGGACCGCCTGTCGAACATCAAGTTCGTCTCCCTCGGAGACGTCAGCGAATCAATCGGAGCGAACGTCACATGGTAACGAACACCTCAGGCAAGAAGAAGACGGCCATCGCCCGCGCGACGATCCGCGACGGCGAGGGCCGCGTGCGCGTCGACTCCCAGCCCGTCGAGCTGGTCGATCCGGAGCTGGCGCAGCTCAAGATGCTGGAGCCGTTCCGCATCGCCGACGACGAGCTGCGCGAGCAGGTCGACGTCGAGGTCACCGTCGAGGGCGGCGGCGTCATGGGCCAGGCCGACGCGGCCCGCACCGCCATCGCCCGCGGCCTGGTCGACCACACCAACGACGCCGAACTCCGCGACGCGTACATGGAGTTCGACCGCTCGCTGCTGGTCAACGACGTCCGCCAGTCCGAGTCCAAGAAGTGGGGCGGCCCCGGCGCTCGGGCCCGCTACCAGAAGTCCTACAGGTGATCTAGCATGATGGTACCGGTCCGGTGTTTCACCTGCGGCAACGTGGTCGGTGAGCACTGGGAGGAGTTCAAGGCTCGCACGCGCGAGACCGACGATCCCGAGGACCCGGAGAAGGTCCTCGACGAGCTGGGCGTCGAGCGGCACTGCTGTCGCCGGATGCTCGTCTCGCACAAGGACCTCGTCGACATCGTGGCACCCTATCAATGATGGCGCAGGAGAACCGCTACGAGAAGGCGCGGATCCTGGGGGCGCGAGCGCTGCAGGTGGCCCACGGCGCACCGGTGCTGATCGACACGGAGCAGACCCAGCCCATCCTCATCGCGGCCGAGGAGTACGACTCCGGGGTTCTCCCCTTCACCGTCCGCCGAGGTGACCACCAGTGACGCTCATCACAGACGTCCGGCTGCGCAGAGTGCTCGACTCCCGCGGCAACGCCACCGTCGAGGCCGACGTCCTGACAGAATCGGGCGGGTTCGGCCGCGGCAAGGCGCCCAGCGGGGCCAGCACCGGCGAGTACGAGGCGATCGAACTGCCCGCAGGGGAAGCCATCGCCAACGCCCGCGAGGACGCGATCCCGCGGCTCGTCGGCGAGGTCCACGCCGGCAACCAGCGCGACGTCGACCAGGCGCTGCACGCCGCCGACGGCACGGACGACTTCTCGGGCATCGGCGCCAACAGCGCGGTCGCCGTCTCCATGGCCGCCGCGAAGGCCGGTGCCGACGTGCTCGGCGCGCCGCTGTACCAGCACCTCGGCGGCACCTTCCGGGGCAACGAGTTCCCGACGCCGCTGGGGAACATCATCGGCGGCGGCGAGCACGCCGCGGACGCCACGCACATACAGGAGTTCCTCGCGGCCCCCGTCGGCGCGCCCAGCGTCGAGGAGGCCGTCTTCGCCAACGCCGCCGTCCACCAGGAGGTCCACGACATCCTGCAGGACCGTGACCTCCCCTCCGGCAAGGGCGACGAGGGCGCCTGGGCCCCGTCGATCGACGACGACGAGGCCTTCGAGATCATGGACGAGGCCGTCGAGCGCGTCGCCGACGAGTTCGGCTTCGCCATCCAGTTCGGCCTCGACGTGGCCGGCGCCGAGCTCTACGACGAGGACGAGGACGGCTACGTCTACGGCGAGCGGGTCCGCTCCGCCGAGGAGCAGATCGACTACATCGCCGAGAAGGTCGCGGAGTACGACCTCGTCTACGTCGAGGACCCCCTCGACGAGGACGACTACGAGGCCTTCGCCGACCTCACCGACGAGGTCGGCGACCAGACGCTGATCTGCGGCGACGACCTCTTCGTGACGAACGTCGAGCGCTTGCAGGCCGGCATCAACGCGGGCGCGGCCAACTCCATCCTGATCAAGCCGAACCAGATCGGGACTCTGACCGACGCCGTCGACGCCATCGAACTGGCGCGCGACAACGGCTACGCGTCGGTCGTCTCCCACCGCAGCGGCGAGACGGAGGACGCCACCATCGCCCACCTCGCCGTCGCGACCGACGCCCCGTTCATCAAGACGGGCGCGGTCGGCGGCGAACGCACAGCCAAGCTGAACGAACTCATCCGAATCGAGGACAACGCAGTATGAGCGGCAACGAGAACGAAGGTCTCGACGCGTCCGAGTCCGACGTCGACACCGAGGCCGAGGCGGCCGAGGACGTCGACGCCGAGACGGGCGCCGACGAGGCTACCGACACTGAGGAAGCGCCCGCCGACGCCGAGGCCGAGGAGGCCGAGGCCGAGGACGAGACACCGCAGCTGGACGAGGACGTCATGCCCGACGACGAGGCCGACCTCCTCATCCCCGTCGAGGAGTACCTCGGCGCCGGGGTCCACATCGGCACCCAGCAGAAGACCAAGGACATGGAGCGGTTCATCCACCGCGTCCGGACCGACGGTCTGTACGTGCTGGACGTGTCGATGACCGACCAGCGGATCCGCACGGCCGCGGACTTCCTGGAGAACTACAACCCCGAGCAGATCCTGGTCGCCTCCTCGCGCCAGTACGGTCGGTTCCCGGCCGAGAAGTTCGCCGACGCCGTGGGCGCCCGCGCCCGCACCGGCCGCTTCATCCCCGGCACGCTGACCAACCCCGACTACGACGGGTACATCGAGCCCGACGTCGTCGTGGTGACCGACCCCATCGGCGACGCCCAGGCCGTCAAGGAGGCCATCACCGTCGGCATCCCGGTCATCGCGATGTGCGACTCCAACAACACCACGTCCAACGTGGACCTCGTGGTGCCCACGAACAACAAGGGTCGCAAGGCCCTCTCGGTCGTCTACTGGCTGCTCGCCAACGAGACCCTCGACCGCCGCGGCGCCGACACCGTCTACGCGCTCGAGGACTTCGAGAGCGACATCTGAACCGGACGCCTTTCGTTTCGGATCCGATTCTCGACACGGCCGTTCTCGGGTAGGTTTATCCTCGCCGACCGAGAAGCGGCGCGCATGGCCGAAGGAGACACGCTCGCGAACGCCGTCGTCGGCGCGCTAGCGGCAGCCATCGCCGGGGCGGTCGTCGGACCGATCGGTCCGCTGATCGGTGGCGCCGTCGCCGGCTACCTCGACGGCGGGGCACGCTCGGACGGGGTCCGCGTCGGGGCGCTCGCGGGACTGCTGTCGCTGATCCCGGGAACCCTCTTCGGCGCACTCGTACTGACCGCGCTGGGAGTGATCGGGTTCGGCTTCGTCGTGGATCCGAGCGCCTTCCTGGCCGTCGGTGCGTTCGGGGTCGTGTTCGTCGCTTTCGCACTGGTAATCGCGACCCTGACGACCGCTGCGCTCGGCGCGCTGGGCGGCTGGGTCGGCAACTACCTGAAGTACGACGCCGACCTCTGAGGCGATGCTCCGACTGCTCGTCGACGCCGCCGCAGGGGCTACCGTGACGCTCGCCCTCTCTGTTCTGCCGTTCTCGCCGCTGGCCGGGGGCGCGAGCGCGGCCTATCGCGACGGCGGCGGGTACGTGCACTCGTTCACAGTGGGCGGGCTCTCGGGCGTCGTCGCCGGCGTGCCGCTGCTGGCGCTGTTCGCGCCGGCGCTGTGGATCGCTGGGCGGCTCGGCTTCGGAATCACGCCGGGAGCGCCCGCGTACGACCTCTTCCTCGCGATCGCGTTCGCGCTGTTCGCCTGCTACACGGTGGGGCTGAGCGCGGTCGGCGGGCTGGCGGGCGCTGCGATCCGACGCCACACCGGGATCGACCTGGATCCGGCCTCGCATCTCTGACGGGTGTTGGCACGCCATTCAAATGCGGCAGTCGCCTAACAGGTTCGATGGCAGAGACCCCACCCGGTCCGAACGGCGAACCCCTGTTCGGGAGCAGTCGGACGTACGCCCGCGACCCGTTCAGATTCCTCTCCGCGCTGGAGGCGGCCTACGGCGACGTGGCCCGGTTCGACATGGGACCGATGGACACCGTAATGGTCGCCGATCCGGACGTGATCGAGCGGATACTGGTCGCCGAGGCCGACCGCTTCCGCAAACCCGACTTCCAGGGCGACGCCCTGGGCGATCTGCTCGGCGAGGGGCTCCTGCTGAGCGAGGGCGAGACATGGGAGAGCCAGCGGGACCTGGCGAACCCGGCGTTCACGATGTCCCGGCTGTCCGGGATGGCCGACCGGATCACCGGCCACGCCGAGGCGCTGCTGGCCGACTGGACGGCGGGCGACGCGGTCGACGTCGAGCGGTCGATGACCCACGTGACGCTGGACGTCATCCTCGATCTGATGATGGGCGTCGAGCTACCCGACGAGCGGGTGTCAGCGGTTCAGGAGCAGCTGGTCCCCCTGGGCGCCCGGTTCGAGCCCGATCCCGTCCGGTTCGCCGCGCCGCAGTGGGTGCCGATGCCCGGCGACCGGGAGTTCGCGGCCGCCGTCGGCGCGCTGGACGACGTGCTCGACGAGGTGATCGAACGGCGGCGGGGGACGTTCGGGTCCGGGGAGGAGGGACCGACGGACTTCCTGTCGATACTGATGCGCGCGCGGGGCCGCGGCGAGCAATCGCCCGACCAGGTGCGCGACGAGATGATGACCATGCTGCTGGCCGGCCACGACACGACGGCGCTGACGCTGACGTACTCGTGGTTCCTGCTCTCGGAGCACCCCGAGGTCGAGCGGCGCCTCCACGAGGAGGTCGACGACGTCGTCGGGGACGAACGGCCCGGGATGGAGCACGTCCGCGACCTCGAGTACCTGGAGTGGGTGATCCAGGAGGCGATGCGGCTGTTCCCGCCCGTGTACACGATCTTCAGGGAGCCGACGACGGACGTCGAACTCGCGGGGTACGAGGTACCGGCGGGAACGGCCATCATGCTCCCGCAGTGGGCGGTCCACCGCTCCGACCGGCTGTGGGACGACCCCGAGACCTTCGACCCGGAGCGGTGGTCACCGAAGCGCAGCGAGGGGCGCCACCGGTTCGCCTACTTCCCGTTCGGCGGCGGCCCGCGCCACTGCATCGGCAAGCACCTCGCCATGCTGGAGGCCCAGTTGATCCTGGCGACGGCGGCGAGCGACTACCGCCTCGAGTTCCTGGGCGAGACGCCGCTAGAGCTGAACCCGTCGCTGACGGCCCATCCGGAGCAGGAGATGCGGATGCGGGTGCTGGAGCGCTAGGGCGTCGGCGGGGGCGGCGAAGCGCCAGGCGCGGGCGCTCCGAAAAGCCCCTTAGGGACGGCTACAGAGGGGCGGGTATGGTCACAGCCAGCGCCCCGGGGAAAGTGTACCTGTTCGGGGAGCACGCGGTCGTGTACGGCGAACCGGCGGTCCCCTGCGCCGTCGAGCGGCGGGCGGAGGTCACCGTCGAGAAGCGTACGGAGGGGCTGCGCGTCCACGCGGAGGACCTCACGCTCGACGGGTTCACGGTCGAGTTCGGGAACGGCGACCACCCCGACGTCGACGCCCCCGAGTCGATGGTCGAGGCGGGGATGGGCTACGTCAGCGAGGCCGTCGCGCAGGCGAGAGACGCCGCCGGCGTCGAGGACGTCGGCTTCGAGGTCAGCATCGAGAGCGCCATCCCGCTGGGCGCAGGCCTGGGCTCGTCGGCGGCCGTCACGGTGGCTGCCATCGAGGCGGCCGCGCGGGAACTGGGCGCGGAGCTCGCGCCCGAGGAGATCGCCGAGCGCGCCTACCGCGTCGAGCACGAGGTCCAGGACGGCCAGGCCTCGCGGGCGGACACGTTCTGTTCGGCGATGGGCGGCGCCGTCCGCGTCGAGGGCGACGACTGCCGGACCATCGACGGCGTCGACGACCTCCCCTTCCTGATCGGCTACGACGGCGGTGCGGGCGACACCGGCGAACTCGTCGCCGGGGTGCGGGACCTGCGCGAGGAGTACGGCTTCGCCGCCGACACCGTCTCCGCCATCGGCGACCTGGTCCGCGAGGGCGAGTCGGCGCTCGTCGACGGCGACTTGGAGCGACTGGGCCAGCTCATGGACGTCAACCACGGCCTGCTGTCGGCGCTGGGCGTCTCCGCGCGCTCGCTGGACGCGATGGTGTGGGCCGCTCGGGAGGCCGGGGCCCACGGCGCCAAGCTGACGGGCGCGGGCGGCGGGGGCTGCATCGTCGCGCTCGACCCCTCCGACGCGCCGCTGACGGCGCTGGACTACACGCCTGACTGCGAGGAGGCCTTCCGCGCCGAGCTCGCCTGCGAGGGGGTCCGCGTCGAATGACCGGGACGGTCGTCGTCAAGCTCGGGGGGAGCGTGATCACGGACAAGTCCGAGTCCGAGACGGTCGACCGCGACGCGCTCGACGCGGCGGCGGCCGCGCTGGGCGAGGCCGACGCGGACCTCGTGGTCGTCCACGGCGGCGGGAGCTTCGGCCACCACTACGCGGACGAGCACGGCGTGACGACGGAGCGGGGGACCCGCGACGCCGCGGACGCGCTGGCCATCCACGACGCGATGACCCGCCTCAGCCGCGAGGTCGTCGACGCGCTCCAGTCGGCGGGGGTCCCGGCGCTGCCCGTCCGACCGCTCTCGGCCGGGTCGCGAAACGCCGACGGCGACCTCTCCCTGCCCACCGACCAGATCCGCCGGCTCCTGGGCGAGGGGTTCGCGCCCGTGCTCCACGGCGACGTCGTCGCCCACGAGGGCGAGGGCGTGACTGTCGTCTCGGGGGACGAACTCGTGGTGGAAGTGGCGCCGGCGGTCGACGCGGACCGGGTCGGCCTCTGCTCGACCGTGCCCGGGGTCCTCGACGGCGAGGATGCGGTGATCGACAGGATCGGTTCGATAGACGAGGTCGCCGACGTGCTCGGCGACAGCGACGCGACGGACGTCTCCGGCGGGATGGCCGGCAAGGTCCGGTCGCTGCTCGCGCTCGACGCGCCCGCGCAGATCTTCGGGCCCGACGCGCTGGCCGGCTTCCTGGCCGGCGAGGCGCCTGGAACGACCGTCGATGGGCGGTAACGCGGTCGGTCTGCCGACTATCGATCCGGGAAGTGGAGCCGCCGATTAGTTGCCGCTTCCGAGCCAGTTGTGGGAAACCTATTTGGTCGCCTTTGGTTATGTCTCTGGCATGCAAGCCGTTGGGCTGGCCGACGCGTACAAGTACGGCGCGAAGTTCGTGGGCTATCTCTCCGGAGCGGTGGCCTTCGGTGGCGTCCCCGCGGCGGCCGGCGCGTACGTCGCCGCGAGCAGCGGCGCCTCGCTGGCGAGTCCCTCGCTGGCCGCCCTGTCGAACCCCTACGTGGCCGTCGGCGCCCTCCTCGTCGTCGCCGGCGTGCTGGTGGCGCTGACCGGCGTGTTCGGACTGTTCTACAAGTTAGTCGTCGACGCCGCTGCTACCGGGGCCGCGCAGTCGGCGGGAGACGCCGCGAGCACCGTGGCTGACGACGAACCGGAGACGGACGCGACGTCCGGCGGGGCCGGCGTATCCGGGGGCGACGAACGAACCGAGGAGGGAGAATCGAACGACGCGGAGGCCGACGGGGCGGACGAGGAACCGACGGGCGCAGCGACGTCGGCCGCCGCGCGGTCCGCCGCCGACGAGGGCGACGCGGAGTCGCCCCCGTCCGGCGCTAACTCGGCCGCTTCCGAGCCGAATACGACGCCTGATCCCGACCCGGAACCGGCTCCCCGCGAGGGGCCTGCCGAGGCGTCGCCGAGCGCGGCTGACGGAGCGCCCGGGGTCGGCGACGCGGCCGATGCGGCCAGCGCGGCCGGCGCAGCCGACCAGACGCAGGCGGATCGACCCGGTGAGCAGGGGAACGCCGCGGGCGACGTACAACCCGACTCCGGGGGCGGTGAACCGGTAGACGCGGGCGACGCGCCCCGGGAGCCCGCCGATACGAGGGCGACCGAGCCCGCCGACGGCGAGCCGCCGGAGTGGACCCCGCCGGATCCCTCCGAGTTCGAGCAGTCCGAGGCGGCGGAGGCCGCCGATGAGACCGAGAGCCCGGCCGGCGGTGCGACAGCCGGCGAGCGAGGCGACGGCCTGAGCGACGAGGCGCCAGGCAACGGACGCGAGGAAGCGGACGACCTGCCGGGCGAGGGGGCCGATCCCCGGGCCAGCCCCGATGAGGGCCGGACCTGGGACCAGCTCCGCGAGCAGGCGGACGGCGTCGCGGCTGACGAGCCCGCCGGTGACGATCCGTTCGCCTCGTCGGGGGAAGGAGCCGATCAGACCGGGCGAGTCGACGCCGGTGACGGCGCGAGCGCGACGCCCGGAAGCGACCGCGGCCCGGAACGGGACCGCTTCGACGCCGACGGGCCGGCCGTAGACCGAGAGACCGTCATCGATCCGGGCGAGGGATCGCCCGCGACCGACGGCCCGGACGCCGGGGAGTCGGCCGGAGCTGATCCGGCTGGTACCGGCCGCGGAGTTGCCGACCGCGAGCTCGCCGACGGGCCCGCAGCCGACGACGATCCGACCGTCGGCGGCGACGCCGCCGGTGACGAGGGCCGATTCGACGCCGACGAGACCGGGAACGGCTTCGGCGACGGCGAACGGGCAGAAGACGAACCCGACGAGGGGACGCTCGCCGACGAGGGCGTCGACTCCTTCGAGCCCGAGACCGACGACGACCCGCTCGACGACTACCTGGGTTGACGACTCTCGGGATCTGACGGGAACCCACACAGTTTTTAGGCCGGCGTACCGTAGCCCGACGTAACCGAGCGTACGGCCGTCCGGCGCGGGGACGGCCGGCGGACGACGGACATCCGTCAGGGACGATCGGCGTCCCCCACCACCGCTCCGGGGCTACGGGCACCGCCCGGCCGGCCTGCGGAGCACGGACCAGTCGCGCGAGCGACCTGACCTCTGTCGTAGCCGGACGGCACACCCCGCACGCGGACGGCTTCCCTCGGAGAGACAACTATGGAAGTCGAAATCGCGACAATCGGCGGTTACGAGGAGGTCGGCCGACAGATGACGGCGGTGCGTGCGGGCGAGGACGTCGTCATCTTCGACATGGGGCTGAACCTCTCGAAGGTACTGATTCACGACAACGTCGAGACCGAGCGGATGCACTCCCTCGATCTGATCGACATGGGCGCGATCCCGGACGACCGCGTCATGTCCGACCTCGAGGGCGACGTGAAGGCCATCGTGCCGACGCACGGCCACCTCGACCACATCGGCGCCATCTCCAAGCTGGCCCACCGCTACGACGCGCCCATCGTTGCGACGCCGTTCACGATCGAACTGGTCAAACAGCAGATCAAGGGCGAGGAGAAGTTCGGGGTCCAGAACGACCTCGTGAAGATGGAGGCCGGCGGCACGATGTCGATCGGCGAGCGCAACGAACTGGAGTTCGTCAACGTCACTCACTCCATCATCGACGCGATCAACCCCGTCCTCCACACGCCGGAGGGCGCGGTCGTCTACGGGCTGGACAAGCGGATGGACCACACGCCGGTCCTGGGCGACCCCATCGACATGGAGCGGTTCCGCGAGATCGGTCGCGAGGACGAGGGCGTCCTCTGCTACATCGAGGACTGCACCAACGCCAACAAGAAGGGCCGCACGCCATCCGAGTCGGTCGCTCGTCGGCACCTGAAGGACGTCATGTACAGCATGGAGGACTACGACGGCGGCATCGTCGCCACGACGTTCTCCAGCCACATCGCCCGCGTGAAGAGCCTCGTTGAGTTCGCCGACGACATCGGTCGCCAGCCGGTCCTGCTGGGCCGCTCCATGGAGAAGTACTCCGGGACGGCCGAGCGCCTGGACTTCGTCGAGTTCCCCGAGGACCTGGGCATGTACGGCCACCGCAAGTCCGTCGACCGGACGTTCAAGCGGATCATGAACGACGGCAAGGAGAACTTCCTGCCGATCGTCACGGGCCACCAGGGCGAGCCCCGTGCGATGCTCACCCGGATGGGCCGCGGCGAGACGCCCTACGAGCTGGACGAGGGCGACAAGGTCGTCTTCTCGGCCCGGGTCATCCCGGAGCCGACCAACGAGGGCCAGCGCTACCAGTCCGAGAAGCTGCTGGGCATGCAGGGCGCCCGCATCTACGACGACATCCACGTCTCCGGCCACCTCAACCAGGAGGGCCACTACGAGATGCTGCAGGCGCTCCAGCCGCGGAACGTCATCCCCGCCCACCAGGACATGAAGGGCTACTCCTCGTACGTGGACCTCGCCGAGAACGAGGGGTACAAGCTGGGCCGGGACCTGCACGTCACGCGTAACGGGAACATGATCCAGCTGACCGAGTAGGATGGTCCAGAGAGGACAGCGCGTCGAGGAGGCGATCCTCGCGCGACGAGAACGGGTCAACGACGCGATCCCGGACGAGCTTCCGGTCGTCGAGCCCGAGCGGCTGTATGAGGCCTCGCGGTACCTGCTGGACGCGGGCGGCAAGCGACTCCGCCCGACGATGGTCCTGCTGGCCGCCGAGGCGCTCGCGGACGTCGAGCCGCTGTCGGTCGACTACCGCGCGTTCCCGACGCTGGACGGCGGCGAGATCGACCTGATGGCCGCCGCCGCGTCCGTCGAGATGATCCAGTCGTTCACGCTGATCCACGACGACATCATGGACGACGACGACCTCCGGCGGGGCGTGCCGGCGGTCCACCGCGAGTACGACCTCGAGACCGCGATCCTCGCCGGCGACACGCTGTACTCGAAGGCCTTCGAGAGCATGCTGGAGACCGGCGCCGAGCCCGATCGGTCGGTCCGCGCGGTGTCCAAACTGGCCTCGACGTGCACGAAGATCTGCGAGGGCCAGGCGTTCGACATCGACTTCGAGTCCCGCGACGCGGTCACGCCCGACGAGTACCTCGAGATGGTCGAGCTGAAGACGGCGGTGCTGTACGCCGCCTCCGCCGCCATCCCGGCGGAGCTTCTGGGCGCCGACGAGGAGACCGACGCCCTCTACGGCTACGGGCTCGACGTCGGCCGCGCGTTCCAGATCCAGGACGACCTGCTGGACCTGACCACGCCGTCCGAGAAGCTGGGCAAGCAGCGCGGCTCCGACCTCGTCGAGGACAAGCAGACGCTGATCACGCTGCACGCCCGCGAGCAGGGCGTCGACGTCGACTCGCTGGTCGACACCGACTCCGTCGAGGCGGTCACCGAGGCCGAGATCGACGCGGCCGTCGAGCGGCTCGAAGAGGCTGGCAGCATCGACTACGCCCGCGAGACCGCCCACGAGCTGATCGCCAGCGGCAAGGAGAACCTCCAGATCCTCCCCGACAACGAGGCCCGCGACCTGCTGGAGGGCATCGCGGACTACCTCGTCGAGCGGGAGTACTAGCGAGGTTTCGAGCGTAGCGAGAAACCTCGGACAAATCGAACGGGGAGCGAAGCGACCCGTGAGATAGCGAGGCCGACCGGAGGGAGGCCTCGTTACGGCGAGCAGGAGCGACCCGTGAGATAGCGAGCGACCTCGTTGTAGCGAGCGGGAGTGAGCAGAGCGAACGACACGCGAGCCCGGTGTCGGGCGCGCAAACCGCGACCGCCCGAAACCCGACGCCGTTTTGAGGCGTCCGGTCGCAGCCTACGGTAATGGACGAGGAGTTACGCGAGCAGGCCCGCGAGGCCGCCGAGATCGCGGCCCTGATCAACGCGGTCAAGCACGGTAGCGAGGCGCAGGTCGGGGCCATCATGGGCCCGCTGATGGGCGAGAACCCGGAGCTTCGCGAGCACGGCGACGAGGTGCCGGGCGTCATCTCACCGGTGATCCAGGACGTCAACGATATGGGTGCCGAGGAGCGCCGGGAGCGACTGGCCGAGCTGGCCCCCGAGGAGCTCGAGGAGATCGAGAGCGAGGACGAAGAGGACGAGGGCCCGCTGCCGGACCTCCCGAACGCCGACGAGTACGACCAGATCCGCCTGCGGGTGGCCCCGAATCCCAACGGCCCGTGGCACGTCGGCCACGCCCGGATGGCGGCGGTGGTCGGCACCTACGCCGAGGAGTACGACGGCGAGTTCGTCTGCCGGTTCGACGACACCGACCCCGAGACCAAGCGGCCCGACCTCGCGGCGTACGACCAGATCCTCGACGCCATCGACTACCTCGGCTTCGAGCCGGCAGAGGTCGAGAAGGCCAGCGACCGCGTCGAGACCTACTACGAGCACGCCCGCGAGCTGATCGATCTCGGCGGCGCGTACACCTGCTCCTGTCCCGGCGAGGAGTTCTCGGAACTGAAGAACGGCGCCGAGCCCTGCCCGCACCGGGACAAGGATTCGGAGACCGTCCGCGAGGAGTTCGCGGACATGGTGGCGGGCGAGTACGACAGCGGCGAAATGGTCCTGCGGATCAAGACCGACATCGAGCACAAGAACCCCGCGCTGCGCGACTGGGTGGCCTTCCGGATGGTCGATACCCCGCATCCGCGCGAGGAAGCCAGCGAGTACCGCTGCTGGCCGATGCTCGACTTCCAGTCGGGCGTCGACGACTACCTGCTCGACGTCAGCCACATCATCCGCGGCATCGACCTGCAGGACTCGGCGAAGCGCCAGCAGTTCGTCTACGACTACTTCGGCTGGGAGTACCCCGAGGTGATCCACTGGGGTCACGTCCAGGTCGACGCCTACGACGTGCCGATGTCCACCTCCAGCATCAAGGAGCTCATCGAGGCGGGCGACCTCGACGGCTGGGACGACCCGCGCGCGCCCACCGTCGCCAGCCTCGAGAAGCGGGGCATCCGCGGCGAAGCCGTCACCGACGCCATGGTCGAGCTGGGCACCTCGACGTCGAACGTCGACCTCGCGATGTCCTCCATCTACGCGAACAACCGCGAGCTGATCGACGACGAGACCGACCGCGCCTTCTTCGTCCGGGACGACCCCGACGTCGGCGGCCTCGTCGAGCGCCAGGTCGTCGGCGGGCCCGACGTCGCCGAGCCGCCGGTCCATCCCGACCACGAGGACCGCGGCGTCCGCGAGATCCCCGTCGAGGGGGTAGTCGCCGTCGAGGGCGACGACCTGCCGGAGCACGGCGAGCGCGTCTGGCTGAAGGGGTACGGTTGCGTCCGTCACACCCGCGACGCCTTCGAGTACACCGGCGACGACATCGACGTGGTCCGCGAGGGCGACGTCGACGTGGTCCACTGGGCGCCCGCCGACGGTCCACACCTCCGCCTGCGGACGATGGAGGGCGACGTCGAGGGCGTCGCCGAGCCCGGCGTCGCCGACTACGAGACGGACGACCTGCTCCAGTTCGAGCGGGTCGGGTTCGCGCGGCTGGACGAGGTCGAAGACGTCGGCGTCGTGGCGTACTTCACGCACCCCTGAGCTGCCGGCCGATGCTCATCTTTTCCCCGCGTCTCCGCCCCACGAGGTCGCCCCGTCGGCGGCCCGCGGCGCCGCCTCGGGGTCCCGCATCGTCGGTTGCGGATCCGGTTCGGGCTGGTCGCGCCAGTCGCCGCCCGGCGTCTCGTCGCCCTGAGCCACCGCCTGGCGCTCGAAGACGGCCGCGACGCGCCGGGAGCCGCCGCTCGCGTCCGCCTGCAGGTCCGTGGGAGCGCTGGTGGCGAACTGATTGCCCGCGAACTGATTGCCGTCGCCGGCGGGCGCCCCCAGCGCCAGATCGGCCTCGCCGGAGCCCCTGACCACGTTGTTCCGGACCTCGTTCCCCGACGGGGCGACGACGTTGTGGTCGGCGGCGATTCCGAAGTTCGGATGGCCGTCGACCTGGTTGTCCGCGACCAGGTTGTCGCTGGCGCCCCAGAGGACGACGCCCATTCCGAACGTGGGAGCGACGTAGCGCAGCGAGGGGGCGCCTTCGTCGTCGTTTTCCGAGACGACGTTGCCGACGAAGCGGGAGGCGCGCTGCGGCGGATCAGTGGTGTCCAGCGTGTTCGGGAGGATCCCGGCCCGGTTGTGCCGGAAGATCGAGTCCCTGACCGTCAGGTTCCCGCCCGTGCTGGTGCCCGAGTACCCGATGGCGTTGTGCTCGGCGACAACGTTCGCGACGACGGCGTCGTAGGGCCGGTTCCGCCCGAGGTAGAAGCCGGCGTCGGGATGGCCGGACGCGTAGCTGTACTCGAACCGGCCGTCGCGGGACTTGCTCGCGTAGATGCCGTAGTAGCCGTTGTTGTACGCGGTGAGGTAGCTGCCGCGGAAGCCCGCGACGTCGCGCCAGTAGACGCCCGTCCCCTGGTAGCGCCGGACGGTGAGGTTCTCGACGGCGACGCCGTCGGCCACCACGTCGACGCCGTTGCCTGGGTTGAAGCCGCCGTCGAGGACGACCGCGTTGCGGTCCACGCCGCGCAGCGTGATCCCCGGCGTCGAGGCGACCACATTCTCGTCGTAGGTGCCGGCGTCGACGAGGACCAGATCACCCGGCGACGCCGCGTCGACGCCCGCCTGGATCGAGTCCGCGTCCCGCGGGACGCCGATCGTTCGGAACCCCCGCTGGAGGGGGCCGGTCCCGGCTCCGGCACCGACCGCTGCGACGCCGGCGGTGGCGAGGAAACTGCGGCGGTCCATACGAGCACCTTCGCGGCCCGAACGCTTCATTGTTATTTTCCAACGTGTCACTCGTCGGGGCCGCGGCGACGCCGTCTCCGCCGGCTACTTGACCGTCCCGGTCGGAGCCCCGGGCATGAGCAGAGAAGCCCCGCGCATCTCCGTCCACCGCGACCTGCCGTTCCGGGAGACCGACGAGCGGACGCTCCACCTCGACGCCTACGAGCCGCCGGAGAGCGGCCCGAATCCGGCCGTCCTGTTCGTCCACGGGGGCGGCTTCGTCTCCGGCGACAAGGGGCAGTTCGCCCGCCAGGCGCTCGATTTCGCCGACGAGGGATACGTCGCCGTCGAGTCGCAGTATCGGCTCGGACCGGAGGCGTCGTTCCCGGCGGCGCTCGTCGACGTGAAGGCCGCCGTCGAGTGGCTCCGCAGCGAGGGGCCGGACTACGGCGTCGACCCCGACCGGATCGCCGTCGTCGGCCACTCGGCCGGCGGGAACCTCGCCGCGCTGGCGGCCGTCACGGCCGACGAACCGGCCTTCGAGCCGGAGCGGTACCCGGGCGCCTCCTCGGCCGTCGACGCGCTCGTGGGCTACGCCGGCATCTACGACGTGGCCGCGTGGGACGACCCCGCTGCGAACCGGGAGTACGTCCGCGGGACGCCGGCGGAGGACCCGGAGCGATTCGACCTCGCGTCGCCGCTGGGACAGGAGGACGTGACGACGCCGCCGTCGCTGCTCGTCCACGGGGCCGACGACGAGGCCGTCGACCCGGACCAGTCCGAGCGCTTCCACGCGGCGCTGTCGGCGGTCACCGAGGCCGAACTGGAACTGCTCTCCGGCGACGGCGCGGACCACCTGTTCCCGCACCACGCTGCCACCTACGAGCGGACGCTGGAGCGGACCGCGGACTTTCTGGACGAGCATCTCTGACTGCCACCGGAGGGCCGCGCTGCTGGTCCGCGATTGCGTGCCACGAGGGTTCGACCGCGATCCGGCTTCCCGCCGGGTCGTCGCCGAGTTGTTGTCCCGGAGACAGGTCTATACGGCTCGTCCGACTAGCCACGGTGATGCCCGACGACTCCTACGACCCCGACCCGGAGCGCGTCCAGGAGAGCGCCAACGAGCGTCGCCACGAGCGGACGGAGACGGTCGAGGACATGCTCGGCGACGCCAGTATGTTCGACGACATGAAGTACCCCGTCCGGGGCGAGGAACTGGCCGTCGAGTACGGCGACCAGTCGATCGACCTCCCGAACGAGACCGAGTCGCTGGGCTCGGTGTTCGACCGGCTCGTCGACGAGGAGTTCGAGTCGCCACAGGAGGTACGGGAAGCGGTGTACAACGAGGTGACCGGCGAGGCCGGCAGTCCCGGCGGGCGGGAGTACAACGACGAGCGCGAACTGAGCGACGTCGAAGAGGAGGGCCGCCAGGGCGGCGGTCCGCTGTAACCCTCGCAGTCGAACGCCGTCCAGCCGAACGCAGCGAGGCCGGGCTTGAGAGACGAGCGAAGCGAGTCTACCGGCTGGCGGCAGCATCTGCCGCCGCACGCCGGAGGACTCACTCCGTTCGTCCTCCGAGCCCGGCCTCTCGCAGTTCAGCTGGACAGCGACGGACACTTCAGTCTCGCCGGCCGAGTTCCGATCGACGGAGCGCCCGACGGTCAAAAACTTAAGTAATAGCGATAAGTGAGATAAGATACCAATGGCCATAGATCCCGAGTTCGAGGAGACCTACGAGGAGGTAGACCGCCACGAGGGCCACCGCGTGTGGACGTCAGACGGCGAGGATCCCATCGAGGAGAAGCAAGGCATCCACGGAACCCACGTCGCCGTGGACTTCGACATCTGCCTCGCGGACGGGGCCTGCCTGGAGGACTGCCCCGTGGACGTCTTCGAGTGGGTCGACACGCCCGGTCACCCGGAGAGCGAGATCAAGGCCGATCCGGCCCACGAGGACCAGTGCATCGACTGCATGCTCTGCGTGGACGTCTGTCCGGTCGACGCCATCGACGTCGATCCGAGCCGCGCCGGCCGAATCTAGCCGTCGCCTCCGGGCCGAGGCTCCCGCGAACGTATCGCCGCAGTGATTCGACGACGAGCAGCCGCGGCTGTCCCCGGTTTTCGCCCTCCTGGGTAGCCGATCCACTGCCCTCCCCGAACTGTTGGAGAGTAATAAGTACAAAAGACTATTAATGTTCGGTGGAGTGGCATACAGCCACGAGGGTAGTGACACCAATGCGCACAGTCGTACTGACGAAAGGCGTCCCGGACTTCCGCGAGGGGCAGGTGTCCTTCGACGAGGACGGCCACCTCGAGCGCGGGAAGACGCCGACGGTGATGAACCCGAACGACAAGCACGCGCTCCGTGCGGCCCTCCAGACGAAGGTCAGGAACGGCGGCACGGTGTCGCTGATGAGCATGGGACCGCCCGGCTACCAGGAGGTCCTGCAGGAGGGCATGGCGGACGTCTACGCGGACGACCTCTATCTCCTCTCCGACCGCGAGATGGGTGCGGCCGACACCTGGGCGACGGCCATGACGGTCGCCACCGGCATCCAGAACCTGGCGGAGGAACCGGACCTGGTGTTCGCCGGCTTCAAGACGGCCGACGGGGAGACCGGCCACACCGGCCCGCAGACGGCCTGGTGCCTCGATATGCCGCTGGTGACCCACGTCGTCGCGCTGGACGTCGACGAGGAGGCCGGACGGCTGCGGGCCAAGCGCCTCGTCGAGGGCGACGTCGAGGAGATCGAGACCGTCGAGACGGACCTCCCCGCGTTCGTCGTCGCCGACCCGGAGTTCGAGCCCACCTACCGGAAGGCCGCCCACAGGCTGGCCTGGAAGGACCTCCGAGAGGAGACCCAGGAGCGGGCCGAGGGGTTCGAGGACCACCTCACGGTGTGGGACCACGCGGACCTCAACCTCGACCCGGACTACATCGGCCTCGACGGCTCACCCACCATCGTCGCCGGCGTGGACCCGATTCCCCGAGCGCCCTCCGAGCGCGAGGCGACGGTGGTCGACTCCGACGACGAGTCCGGAATGGAACAGGTGTTCGACGAACTCGCCCCCTACGCGGCAGGTGACTGACTGTGCCAGACATCGACCCCACGGAACACGACATCGCCGAACTGGGCCCGAAGATCAAAGACGTCGACGACCCCGGGGAGATCGAGGAGATGCTCGCCCTCGAGGAGGAGGGCGAGGACCGCGCGCCCGTGAAGACGCTGCTCGAGGACCGACTGGAGAAACTCACCGCGGAGGACGAGGAGGACGCTGATCCGGACGAGGTCGACCTCTCGGAGCTGACCGTCGCCGACGTCGCCAACCTCGTTCGGGGCCTCGATGACGTCGACGTACTGGAGGATCTCCTGGAGCGGGAGCGGGAGGGCGAGGACCGCAAGACCGCGAAGGAGCGGATCGAAAGCCGCATCGAGGCCATTCAGGGCAGTGAGGACGAGGCGGGCGAAGAGGCCGAGGAACTGGAGTACGTGCCGCCCGAGGAGAAACACCCGGACCTCGACCACCCCACCAACGAGAAGCAGTGGGTCGAGGGGACGTCCGGCGAGACCTACCACGACATGTGGGTCTACTGCGAGACCCAGCAGGGCGAGTTGATCGACGTCTCCCGCGAGATGCTCGGGAAGGCCCGGCAGTTGATGGACGAGTACGATCGGGAGTACGGCGGGGACGAGGACGGCAACCCCGAGGAGGTGATCGCCGTCGTGATCGGCGACGAGGTGTCCGACCTGACGGACGAGATCGTCTCCTACGGCGCGGATCGCGTGGTCTACCACGAGGACGAGCGCCTGGAGCGCTTCCGGCACAAGCCCTACACCGAGATCTTCTGCCACATGTGCCGGGACGGCGACTTCGAGTGGCGGGACTACCACGAGCCCCGCTACACCGTCTTCCCCGCCACGAACAACGGCCGGGACCTCTCGGCGCTCGTGCAGGGCGAACTCGACTCCGGACTCGCCTCGGACTGCTCCGGACTGTACATCGAGAACGCGATGATCTCGAACCCCGCCAAGACCGGCACGCCCGGCGACAGCGAGGAGTTCGACCGCGTCCTGCACATGAAGCGGCCGGACTTCTCGGGCTTCGAGTACTCGACCATCCTCTGCATCGACAAGCCCTTCCGGGACTTCCACCCGCAGGGGGCCTCGGTCATCCCGGGGAGCTTCGAGATCCCCGAGGCCGACCCCGAGCGGCAGGGCGAGGTCGTCGAGCACGACATGGACCTCCCCGACGAGTGGTTCCAGGTGGACGTCACGGAGTACGACCAGCTGGACGAGGGCGTCGACCTGACCGGCCACGACGTCGTCGTCGCGCTCGGCCGGGGCATCGGCGACGCCCCGACGGAGGGCATCGAACTCGGGCTGGACATGGTCGACACCTTCGAGGACGCCGCCCTCGGGCTCTCGCGGGGCGTCATCACGTCCTCCTACAGCTTCGAGGGCCACGTCGAGCAGTACGTCGGCGAGGACCGACAGATCGGCGAGTCCGGGCAGGTGGTGGAACCGGACGTCTACGTCGCCGCGGGCATCTCCGGGGCCATCCAGCACAAGGTCGGTATGGACGAGTCGGACACGATCGTCGCGATCAACACGGACCCCGACGCGGACATCCGGGGCTTCTCGGACTACTTCGTCGAGGGCGACCTGTTCGAGGTGCTGCCGCGGCTGACCGAGGCGCTCGAACGCGGCGAGTTCGCCGCGGCCCTGCAGGAGGTGAGCGACGATGACTGACGACAGCGGGGCCGTCGGGGAGTACGGCGCGACCGACGACTACGAGCACTACGAGGCCGTCGTCGTCGGCTGTGGTCCCGGCGGCGCCGCGGCGGCGGCGACGCTGGCGAGCAACGGCGTCGAGACGCTGGTCCTGGAGCGGGGCGTCGACGCCGGGTCGAAGAACGTCTCCGGGGGCCTGATCTACGCCGAGGAGTCCGCGCCGTACACCATCGACGGCCTGTTCCCCGGGTTCCGCGAGGCTGCCACAGAGCGGCCGACGACGGAGAACTACATCCACAACGTCGCCGGCGATCAGGTCGCCACCTTCGACATCTCCGAGCTACACCACCACGACACGGAGTGGGCGGACTCGGTACTGCGGCGGAAGATGGACTCCTGGCTCGCCGAGCGGGTCCACGAGATGACCCGGGAGACCGGCGGCGGCCTGCTGACGGAGGTGCGGGTGACGGGGCTCCTCCGGGACGGCGGTGAGATCGTCGGCGTCGAGACGGCGGAACTCGATCCCATCACGGCCGACCTGATCGTCGCGGCCGACGGCGTCAACTCCGAACTGGCCCGCGACGCCGGCCTGATGGACTGGGAGGAGCCCGAGGAGTGGTATCAGGGCGTCAAGGCCGTAGTGGACATGGAACCCGGAGCGGTCAACGAGCGGTTCGGCATCGGCGACGACGAGGGCGTCGCCCACCTGTTCTCGGGCGACCTCTTCGACGGTGTCCGCGGCGGCGGGTTCCTCTATACGAACCGGGACTCGCTGTCCGTCGGGACTGTGTTCCACCTCGACTCCATCGCCGCTGAACGGGCCGAACCCCACGAACTGCTGGACAACCTGCTGACTCATCCCCTGCTGGCGCAGTGGCTCGGCGACGACTACCGCGAGCGGGAGTACTCTGCGAAGCTCGTCCCGGACTCGAAGAAGGTCGCGCTGGAGTCGCCTCACGACGGTCGCCTGCTGCTGGTCGGCGACGCCGCCGGCCAGATGCAGGCCCAGGGGCCGATCATCAAGGGGATGAACCACGCCGTCACCGCGGGCGCGCTGGCCGCCGAGGCCTTCGTCGACGCTCGCTCGCGCGGTCGTCCCGAGCGGGCCGGAGCGCTGTACGAGGAGAAGCTCCACAGCGAGGGCGTGATGGGGAAGCTCCGGCCGAGCGCCTACCGGAACCTGGGTTCGCTCGGCGAAGTCGAGCCGCTGTCCGGCTGGACCGACCGGCTGACCGATTCCTCGCTGGGCCGCTACGCTGTGCGCGCGCTCGGCGAGGGCGTCCTCGAACGCCTGTACTCCTCGCCGCGGCTCGTCTCGATGATCCCGGACACCCGGACGCCGTACGTGACGCTGCCGGCCGTCATCGCCGAGGAACTCGGCGAGCGCGTGACCGACCGCAACGAGGTCGAGCCGCCGGAGCTGGACGACCGCATCGGCGACCTGACCTACGACGTCGGCGACCCGCACATCGAACTGATCGACAACTCCTACGCGGCCTCCGGAACGGCCGTGACGGCCTGTCCGGTCAGCGCAGAGGACTTCGGCGGGGGCTGCTACCGCGACGAGCGGATCCAGACCAACGGCGACGAGGAGCACGTCGTCAGCCTGGACACACAGCCCTGCGTCGAATGCGGCACCTGCGCGGTCGTCGCCGACACGAACTGGGAGCACCCGGACGGCGGCAAGGGCGTCGAGTTCAGGGAGGGGTAGCGATGCAGGCGGACCCCGACGTCCTGGACCGGATCGACGCACTCGCACAGCGGGCGCACAGTGCGCGGGAGTCGTTCGATCCGCCCGCCGATCCGCCCGACGAGGAGCGCGCGATGGACCTGCTGCGCGACGGGTTCGGGCCGACGGTCTCGGCGTTCGTCGAGTTCCGCACGGGCGGCCGGATGGAGTACTTCCCGCCGGAGACCTACGACCGGCTGGAGGGCGCCGCCGACGACTGGCTGGCGATGTACGCCGCCTGCTACGGCGTGGAGGTCGAAGGGGAGTACCAGCTCCGCGAGGCCGCCGAGCTCCTCGTGGACACCCACAACGTCCGCGACGCCGCGCAGATTCTCACCGGCGTTCCCGAGCGTCGGGGCTGACCCGCGGTTCCAGGGCGCGGCTGATCTTCCGTCGTGGAATCTGGCCAGCAAGCGGCCCCATTCGTGACAAACCATTAAGTATAGATGTGTGGTAACTAACCCCATGGAACTCGCACAGCCGCCGTCGTTCGAGAACCGGGACCGCAGCGACATCTACGACTACGTGGAGCGACACGGCGCCGTCCGGCCGTCGGAGATCCGGACCGCGCTGGGAATGGAGGAGCGCGCGTTCGGCCACCACATGGCCATCCTGAAGCGCGACGACGTCCTCGAGGAGCGAGACGGGATAGTCCGCATCGCCTACGACGAGGCCGAGGCGGAGGAGTTTCACGCCGCGGACGTCGAGTTCACGATCAGACAGGCCCGCCAGGAGGACCTGACCGGCCTCGTCGGCGCCATCCGGGAGGCAGTCGGCGAGAAGACCTACGTCGACGCCGAGACCATCGCCGACGTCGTCGACAGCGAGGGCGTGCTCCTCCGGCACAACGACCTGGAGTCGCGCATCTTCTTCGTCGCCACCGTCGGCGACGACGTGGTCGGCTGGGTCCACCTGCGCCACCCCGAGCTCGACAAGCTGTCGCATACCGCCGAGCTGACGCTCGGCGTCCTCGAACAGTACCGCGGTGTGGGGATCGGCAGCCGCCTGCTGGAGCGGGGCATCGAGTGGGCCGACAGCCAAGGGTTCGAGAAGATATACAACTCCGTTCCCTCGACCAACGCGGACGCCATCGAGTTCCTCGAGGCCCACGACTGGGAGACCGAGGCCGTCCGCGAGGACCACTACAAGCTCGGCGGGCAGTACATCGACGAGGTGATGATGGCGAAGGAGATCTGAAGCGGCGGCACCCAGCGGCGGAAAGTGCCCGCCTCAGGGCCACTCGTCCTCGTGCCCGGGCAGCGGGTCCGGGACCACGCCGTCCTTCTGCGCCCAGACCCGCGCGTGTGCGGTGCAGACGCGTCGGTTCTCGTCCCAGGGGACGTGGAGTTCCACCGCCGCCTCCTCCTCGCAGTCGTCCTCGGCACAGTCCATGTGTGGCGGAAGGCGGCCGGCGGTAATCAGGTCAGCGCCACGATCAGCACGACGACGAGCATCGACCCGGTCAGCAACGCCTGTGCGACGACGGAGCCGAGCATCCCGACCGTCGTCACGAGCGCGGCCTTCGCGCCGGCGCGGGCGTCCTGCTGGCGGCGGAACTCCAGCAGGAAGACCGTCGCGACGACGCCCAGCAGCGTCCCCAGCGGCCCGGAGACGACGAGCATGACCAGCCCGACCAGCCCCGCGACGACGGCCGTCGACGTGGCCGCGCCGCCGATCCGGGCCGAGATCGCCCCGCCGGCGAAGTCGACGACCCAGGTGAGCAGGCCGACCAGAACGAGCCCGACGAGGAGGCCGAGACCGGGCTCCGAATAGTCCGTGCCCCACCAGTAGACGAGCACGCCGGCGGTCGACAGCGGGGCGCCGGGTGCAGAGGGGACGACGCTCCCGGCGACGCCGGCGACGAGCAGCGCGAACCCGGCGACGAGGGCGAGCGCGTCGAGGCCCGGGACCGAGAGCTGTGCGGCGAACGTGTCCAGCGCGGGGACAGCGGCGAGCGAGTCCGGAGGCGCGGACGCGACGAGCGGATCCGGGAGCGCGGACGCGACGAGCGGATCAGGCGTCGTGGCGATCGAGTTCCTCACGTGCCGTACTATCGCCGTACGCGCGTACCAGTTTTTCGACCACTCGCCCGAGCGCGCGCATGCACTCCGCGGTGGAGACGAAGCCCAGTTCGTCGGCGACGTCGTCCCAGGGCCGGGCCTGCAGGACCTTGCGGACGAGCAGGCGCTCGGCGTCGAGAGGGCCGTTAGCGTCGGGATCGAGGTCGGCGTCCACGTCGAGGTCGACCGCTGTACCGATCAGGTGCCGAATCGCGAGCGCGCGAAAGGGACCCGGCGCGGTGTCGAAGGTGGCGGCGCCGCCGGGGACGCCCGCGAGGAGCCGCCACTCGAATTCGGAGAGGTCCAGCGCCGGCGTCGCGTCAGCGGTGGCCAGCGCGGCCCGGGCGACGTCGGGGTCGAGGTCGTCCAGCGGGTCCGAGAGGACGGCTGCAACGCGGTCCACGAACCACTCGGCGTGGCGGTCGGCCAGGTCGCGGCCGGCCGCCGACGTGGGCCGGAGCATCACCGCCGAGTACTCGCCGCTGGCGTCGTTGCGCGTCGTCGAGAGGTGGACCGTAGCGTAGCCGTTCTCGGCCCAGAAGTCGACGAGCTCGGGGGTGGCGCCGTAGCCGACGCCGAGCCAGTCGACATCGTCCGCGAACTCGGCCTCGACTTCATCGAGGAGTCGCGACCCGAGCCCGCGCGAGCGGGCGGCGGGGTGAGTAGCGATGCGGAGGACGCGCTGGCCGACCGGGACGCCCGCCTCCTCGTCCCGGAGCTGTGTCGTCAGGACGTCCGGGATCATGTTGCCCCTCACGCGGCCGCCCTCGTACATGTCCGCGCGCAGGTCCGCGGGGAGGTCGCCCTCGCGGGCCAGCAGCGCCACGGAGACGACGCGGCCGCCGTAAGTCAGCGCCCGCACCGTCACGTTCGGCGCGTCGAGCAGGCGCGCCAGGTCGTTCGGCTCGGTGCGGTAGTGGGCCAGCACGAGCAGGCCGAACGCCTCCCGGAGCAGGTGTTCGTCCGCGAGGAGGGCGTCCGCGTCGAGGCGCTCGTAGGTCGCGCTCTCCGGCGTCGCGTCGGCCACGAGCGGGTCGACGGCGGGCCGCGCGTCCAGCAGGAGCGCACGGAAGGCCCACGACTCGACCGGGTCGCCGGCGGCGTAGCGGATGGGCGCGGTCATCGTGTGCTCGACGACTTCGTGGCCGCTCTCGGCGAGGCGGTCCCGGAAGCGCACCGAGAACCCCCGGCCAGCGCCCTCGTAGCCGTGGACCGTCGTCGTGAACGCGACGGCCGGCGCGTCGAGGAACCGTTCCAGCACGCGGACGGGCAGCGCCGCGGCCTCGTCGACGATCACCGCGTCGGGGTCGCCGTCAAGGATGCTGGACGAGGTCGCGTCCGCGTACCGGACGCGCCCCTCGGCCGTGCGTAGTTCCTGCGGCGCGTCCGGGTGGTCCAGGCCGTCGAGCGCGTCGAGGTCGGTCAGCAGTTCCGCCGCGCGGGCGAACACCTCGCGTGCGCTCCGGTACTGGGGCGCGGTCACGAGCACGTCCCGACCAGCGAGGGCGAGCGAGGCCGCCGCCAGTCCGGCCGCACTGGACTTGCCCCGACCCCGGTCGGCCTCGACGACCAGGGTGCCGCCGCCGAGGAGGGATTCGAAGGCGGCGACGGCGTCGACCTGGTCGTCGGTCAGGCAGGCCTCGTAGGCGGCCGCGGGAAACGCGGTGTCCGCGGGGGCTGCGGGCGGCGTCACCGGCAACCGCGGCGCGGGGTCGGTGAGCCCTCGCTTCTCGACGGTGTCGGAGTCGACGTCGACGACGGCGATTCCGGGGTGGGCGCGAATCGTCTCGACGAGTCGCCGCCTGAAGTTCCCGGCGACGTCGCTCACTTCGAACGGCGGCACTGCCAGCGAAGCGTCGAAGGCGTCGCGTCTGTCCGGCCACGCGTCGAGCGGCGGGGTCAACAGGACGAGCAGGCCACCGCCGTCGACGGCGCCGACGCACCGCCCCAGCGCGTTCGGCCGGAAGTCGTCCTGGCAGTCGAGGACGATGGCCTCGCGCGTGCGGCCGAGAAGATTGCCGGCGTGAACCGGTTCGAGGTGCTCGCACCCGGCTAGGAAGGGTTCCGGACCGACGGAGGTGGTCTCGTCGCGCGGCACGTCGGCGGCGTCGAGTGCGGTGTCGGCGGCCGCGCGCGTCGCGTCGGGCGCGCCAGCCAGGACGAGGACCCGCCGCTGGTCGGCGAAGCGGGCCTCCGCACGCAGGTCGGCCACCAGTCGCTCCATGGTTCAGAGTGGCCGGGCCCGCCGTATGTGCGTGACGGTCGGGGAGGGAGCGCGTCGACGGGCCAGCCGCCCCGCCATCGTCCCGCGACGACGCGGGACCGTCCCGCCGACGTCCGGGAGCGCGTGGGCCGGCGTGACACGCTGTCGACCGTTTGGAAGCGTTTTTAAGCAGCCGTCTGCAACGCAGGAGTACACCCTGCGTCGGGTTGATGATGCTCCCAGCCTTCTCAGGATTACACGGCGGGGGAGCGCGAGCCCGTGCGCAGGAGGTGATCACTAATGCCAGTATACGTAGACTACGACGTCCCTGCCGACCTCGCCGAGGACGCCCTCGAGGCGCTCGAGGTCGCACGAGACACGGGCACAGTCAAGAAAGGTACCAACGAGACGACCAAGACGATCGAGCGCGGCAGCGCCGAGCTCGTCGTCGTCGCCGAAGACGTCCAGCCCGAGGAGATCGTGATGCACATCCCCGAGCTGGCCGACGAGAAGGACGTTCCCTACGTCTTCGCCGAGTCCCAGGACGACGTCGGCCACGCCGCCGGCCTCGAGGTCGGCAGCGCCGCCGCGGCCATCGTCGACGCCGGCGAGGCGTCCGACGACGTCGAGGACGTCGCCAGCAAGGTCGAGGAACTCCGGTGAGGTGGTGACGGATGAGCGCTGAGGAATCCGAAGACGGAGGCTCCACGCCTGCGGAGGTCATCGAGGTCGTGGGCCGCACCGGGATGCACGGAGAGGCCATGCAGGTCAAGTGCCGCATCCGGGAGGGCTCCAACCAGGGCCGCATCATCACCCGGAACGTCCTGGGTCCGGTCCGCGAGGGCGACGTGCTCCAGCTGCGCGAGACCGCTCGCGAGGCCGACCAGATCGGAGGCCAGTAACCAATGCCCCGCACGAGAGAGTGTGACTACTGCGGCGACGACATCGAGCCCGGCACGGGCACGATGTTCGTCCGCACGGACGGATCGACAGTGCACTTCTGCTCCTCGAAGTGCGAGAACAACGCCGACCTGGGCCGCGAGGCCCGCAACCTCGAGTGGACCGAGGCCGGCGGCGCTGAGGAGACGGCCGCCGCCGACCAGGAGACCACTGAGTCCGAATCCGACGAGGACGTCGAGACGGAGAGCGACTCGGACGTCGCCGAGGGGTCCGACTCCGTCGACGCCGACGAGGAAGCGGAAGAGTCCGAGGCCGTCGAGGACGAGTCGGCTGACGGGCAGGACGCCGAGGAAGACGAGGAGGAGGCCGAGGCATGAGCGACGCCGAGCGCACCTTCGTGATGGTCAAGCCCGACGGCGTCCAGCGCGGCCTGATCGGCGAGATCATCGGTCGACTGGAGGAGCGCGGCCTGAAGCTCGTCGGCGCGAAGTTCGAGCAGATCGACCGCGACCTCGCCGAGGACCACTACGGCGAGCACGAGGACAAGCCGTTCTTCGACGACCTCGTCGACTTCATCACCTCGGGTCCGGTCATGGCGATGGTCTGGGAGGGTCAGGACGCGACGCGCCAGGTCCGGAAGATGATGGGCGAGACCGACCCCGCCGAGTCCGCCCCCGGTACCATCCGGGGCGACTTCGGACTCGACCTGGGTCGCAACGTCATCCACGGCTCCGACCACGAGGACGAGGGCGCCAACGAGCGCGAGATCGAGCTCTTCTTCGACGAGGACGAACTCGTCGACTGGGAGCGCATCGACGAGACCTGGCTGTACGAGTAGCCGTCTCGCCGTTCTCGTACCAGTTTCTCGACGCACACCGCACTCGTCGGGCATCGATCGCCCGCCGACGTCGCGGCGACGCGGACTGTGCGGTGCCGCCCGCGGCGCCGAAAGCGGTTTTTCGCTTCCGATCGAGGCTGCGGACATGAGCGTCACGCTTTACCGGCTCGACGGGTGTCCGTACTGCGAGAAGGTGGCCGACCGTCTCGACGAACTCGGCGTCGACTACGACAGCGTCTGGGTCGACGCGCTCCACTCCCAGCGCAACGAGGTCAAGCGCGTCTCGGGCCAGCGGGCCGTTCCCGTCGTCGTCGACGAGGACCGCGGCGTGACGATGGCCGAGTCCGACCGCATCCTCGAGTTCCTGAACGTAAGTTACGCCGACCGCTCGTCGTAGACGGCGGCCACTGCGGCCCCGATCGTCGCAAAGACGAGCGGGAAGCAGACGGTGGCGACCAGCGCCCACAGGATCGCCGGCCCGGACGATGCGTTGCCGCCCTCGAAGGTAATACGGCGCACCAACACGAGGCTCGCGCCGGTTCCGACGACGGCGTAGCCAGCGGCGATCCCGGTCCCGACGAGCGCGCTCTCCTCGAGCGTGCTTGATGCCCGTCCGCCCCGGCGTCGGAGTTCGAAGACCGCGCCGGAGACCAGCAGCGCGACGATCGGGAGCGCGAAGAATGCCGCCGGCGGGATGGAACCGCCCTCGGCACCGTACAGCGCGTTCGTCATCCGGGACCCGGCGACGGCCGCGTTCGTGGCCGTGGTGATTATCGGGACGTGGTGTGCGTTGTACAGCACGAACGCGTACTGCAGGAGTTCGCCGGCCAGCGAATCGAAGGCCGACGAGTCCATCGACGACGGTCCGGCGACGAACGCGAGCGCCACGACGACGTACTCGACCGCGATCGTCGCGACCGCGGCACCGGCGGCCCGGAGCCACGGGAACTGCCGCAGCGAGGGCTTCAGTAGCGGCGCGTCGTCCGCCTCGGCGGTCGGTCCATCGGTCGACTCGGCGAATCCCCCGTCGCCGACGGGTTCGGCCGACCTGTCCGCGTCGTCTGTCACGTCGATGTCGGCCGGTTCGGACGTCGCGCCGTCGCCAGTCTCAGCCGACGCACCGTCGCCAGTCTCAGCCGTCGTGCCTTCGCCGCCTACCGTTGCTGTCCGCCCGTCGCTTTCGTCGGAATCCTCGTCGGTCACGCGTGACTCAAAGGAGCCTGCAACTCCGGGAAAAGCGTTCCGGCCGATCGCCGCTATTCGTCGGGTTCGAAGTCGAGGGCGGCGCCGTTGATACAGTAGCGCTTCCCGGTCGGGTCGGGACCGTCGTCGAACACGTGGCCGAGGTGGCCGCCGCAGTTGGCACAGACGACCTCCGTCCGCTCCATGCCGTGGCTGGTGTCCAGTCGCGTCTCGACGTTGCCCTCCTCGTAGACGTCCCAGAAGCTGGGCCAGCCCGTGCCCGACTCGAACTTGTCGTCGCTGTCGAACAGGGACGTCTCGCAGGCGGCGCAGTGGAAGGTCCCCGCCTCCTTCACGTCGATCAGGTCGCTGCTGAACTTCGGCTCCGTTCCCTGCTCCCGGAGGACCCGGTACTCCTCGTCGGTCAGGATCTCACGCCACTCCGCGTCGTTCTCCGGTAGCTCCTCGGGTCCGGTCTCGCTCATAGAGAGGCCTACGGACTGCGGATATAAAAGGACCCGTTCGGGCCCGGCCGCTGCGTGGGTAGAAGGTGAACGGGTCGATCGACGCACGCTGTTCGATCTACGCGGACCCGCGCAGGCGCGTGACCAGGTCGCCCATCCACTCCGGCACGTCGACGTCGGCCAGTTGACCGTCGCGCCAGGTCGTCACGATGTCGAAGTCGCCGTGGCGGTCGACGTCGATGCGCCACTTGCGACCGTCCGCCGCCTCGACGTCGAATCGTGCGCCGCCCTCGGCCAGCGCGTCCACGTGCTCGACTTCCACTTCGGTCCCGTCGTACATCTCGACAGTCTCGCCCATGTCAGACTCACGGATCGGTCGGGGCAAGAAGGTACCGCCGGAACCGAGAGACACCACTGTTGCAAGTGAAGCGGGGCAACGGGAGGGGGAAGGGGGATGGGTGCGGGCCGGGACGATACGGGATACGATGGGGCGTGATCGAACGGACTGGAGCAGAACTGCACCGGTCTGAGTTCGGCTCGCGTCCGGAACGACACTGTCTCTAGCATACTTAATGGGACTCTGCTCACGGCAGTCTTCCGGCTCATATCCGAGTCCCACACACCACTGTTGCGAGTGAAGGTCCCAGCGACAGTTACCCGAATCAGTTCCGTCGCGGAGATGGATCGATTCTGGAACAGTGTCGGACGAGCGGATCGACGCTGTCGCTCTGGCGCGACGATCAGTGACCGGATTAGTTTCTCCTTTTTAGAGGGAAGGGAGATAATCTCGGCCTGTTGCGATTCAGACCCCACCGATTCACGTGAACGACACCCGCGTTTCGCACGTGAACGAAACCGCCACCTCACGCGAAGGACACCACCGTTTCGCGTGATCGGTTAGATCAAATTCGAATCTCGCGTTTCACTTGTACCAGTGGTGTGTGAGCTCTCGGGTAATAGCGCTAAACCGCTCGCGTCGCTCACGCGACGTCGTTACGTCTGGCGATTTCCCGGATGACTTCTATCTCCTCGTCGAGGTGCAGCGCGTCGCCCATCGCTTCGACGGCGCTGGTGAAGGGAACGTCGAGCTCGTAGCTGTAGTAGTTCCCGCGCGAGCCGCTGCGGTTCTCCTCGGCGGAGAGGATGCCGAGCATCCGGAGGTCCGAGAGGTGGTTGTGAACCGACCGCTGTGCGAGCGCGTCCGTTCCGGAGGAGCTACATAGCGACTCGTACTCGTGATAGAGCTTCTTCGTCCGGCAGGGAGTCTCGCCCTTGGCGGCCTTCGAGATGACCGCCAGCAGGGCGAGGCGGCCGTGGACGGTCAGCTCCCGCATCCCCTCCTCGACGCGTTCCTGTTCGAGCTTCGAGCGGGCCCGCTCGACGTGGTCCTCGCGGATCCTGTCCGCGTCGGCGTTCTCGGCGACCTCGCCGGCCAGTCGAAGGAGGTCCAGCGCCTGGCGCGCGCTTCCGCTGTCCCGGGCGGCCAGCGCCGCGCAGAAGTTGAGGACGCCGCTCTCGTACCCGTCGTCGCTGATCGCCACCGCGGCGCGGGATTCGAGGATGTTGGTCAGCTCCTGAGCGTCGTACGGAGGAAACTGCAGTTCCCGCTCGCAGAGCGTGTCCTGAACGCGGGGATCGAGCTGTTCCCGGAACTTGAAGTCGTTGCTGATGCCGATGAGACCGACGCGCGTCTCCTCGAGGTAGTCGTTGGACTGTGCGCGAGGCAGTTCGTAGAGCAGTTCGTCGCGGTCGCCGATCGAATCGATCTCGTCGAGGACGATCAAGACGGTCCCACCCAGCACCTCCAGTTCCTCGTAAAGCTTCTTGAAGACGGTCTGCTGTGGGTAGCCCGTCGAGCTGATCTCGGCTCCCTCCGGTCGGAGCGTGTTGACCATCTCGACGGCGACCTGATACGAGGAGTTGAGCGTCTTGCAGTTGAGACGGATCACCGAGAGGTCGACGTCGTCGTACTGCTCGACGTCGTCCTTGAGCACGTCGAGTAGGTAGTCGGTGACGGCGGTCTTCCCGACGCCGGTGTTGCCGTAGAGGAAGATGTTGTTCGGTTCCCACCCGTCGACCACCGGCTGGAGGGCGTCCATGTAGGCCTCGATCTCCTCGTCACGCTCCTCGATCCGCTCCGGCCGATACGACTCACCCAGCGCGTCCTTGTTGCGGAAGACGTTTCGCTTCCGCTCGAATCGAGGCATACAATACCCAGAGTACTCCCCACCATAAAACCACCTTTTCATCTGTTGCACGTGAATGCCCTGACGACACCAGTCTGACACACCACCGTTTCACGTGAACGTCTGGCAGGCACTCTAGAGAAGCAACACACCACTGTTTCATCTAAACCAGTGATATGTGTGACAGCGTTCTTCGATGGTCCCTTCCGTTAATCAGTGGTTGCCTTCGGTACTGGAGAAAGTCTGTACTCCCCCTCTCCATTAGATACCAATGGATGGAGCTAGATGTAATTAAATACCACTAGGAACCACGACGACTGTCGGCGTAGTCGACGGACGGGCTCGCCGATCGGAGCCCACGCCTCTTTCACGCTTCACTTGCAACAGTGGTGTCTCTCTCTCTCTCTTCCCGCGACCAGTCGTCTCTCGACCGACGACACGAAGCACGGGACGAGTGTCGCAGCCATCCAAGAGAGAACAGTCGAACCCGGGGGTGGGAGTTGAACCATATCGAGACATCCCTGCTCGCCTCGCTCCGCTCGGCTGCGCGGGCTGCGACTCCCAGGGCTCAAATCCCAGATGGCTCTCACGTCTCGTTTCACTCGGCGAGAAGAGCCAGGGGTGGGATTTGAACCCACGAACTCTCGATTACAAGTCGAGTGCTTGGACCACCCAAGCTCCCCTGGCGCACTCTCACGTAGCGCGGGGAGTGTTTAGAGCGTGTCGCTTTCCGTCGCCTTCTCCATCTGGACGCGATGGGGTTCGTACCCGTGGCGGCGGTAGAACCGCCGGGCGGACTCGTTGTCGGCCATGACGTCCAGCGCGACGGCGTCGACGCCCCGTTCTTCGAGCGTCCGCTCGGCGGCCGCCAGTAGCTCGCTTCCGACTCCGCAACCTCGATGAGCCGGGGTCACGTAGATGTTCTCGACGATGCCGCGGTCGGCGTCCTGCTCGAACCGACCGCACTCGACGGTGAACATGACGAACCCGACCGTGGCGCCGTCGCGGCGGGCGACGAGGAGTTCGTCGGCGACCAGGCGGCGGTCGACGGACTCGCGGATAGTCGCTCGGTTCTCGCCGGGGAGGATGTGCGAGCCGTGAGCCAGCTGATCGGCAGCCAGCGCTGTCCAGAGGTCGACGACGGCGTCGGCCGCGTCGACGTCGGCGAGGACGACTTCCATCAGATGTCCCGGCAGTCGGCGCACAGCAACTGCCCGTTGAACGAGGACAGGTCGTGCGTGAGCGACCCGCACTTCTCGCAGATGCTCTGGTCCTCGAAGCCGCTCTGTCCGCCGGCCCCCTCCGTTGCGCTCGCTCCGGCGTCGGCCTCCCGTCCTGCTTCGACTCGTCTGGCGGAGGCCTCGACGCTCTCCACCTCGCTGGTGCCCGTCTCCCGCTGGAGCGTCGAACTCGTCAGGAGGTCGTGCTCGGTGAGCACGCCCGTCGGCTCCGCGCCGTCTGTGACGATCAGCCAGCGGGTATCACGGGCGGTCATCCGGTCGCGGGCGGCCGCCAGGCTGGCACTGCCCTCGATCGAGGGAATCTCCTCGGTCATCGCTTCGCCGACGGTCGCGTCCGCCAGGCGGTCGGGGCCCTCATCCGCGACCAGCAGAGCGAGCGCGTCCCGGTCGGCGAACACTCCGACCGGGTCCTGCCCCCGGAGGACCACGGCCACCTCGACCTCCTCCTGGAGGAGCAACTCGGCCGTCTCGAGGACGCCGTCCGACTCGGTGACGCCGACAAACTCCCGATCCATCACCTCGCTGACGGTGACGTCCGTATTCATGGTGTCGAATAGCTCACGTGTGCTCTAAAAGCTACCTGCACCACGCTTTTACTCGGCCGGGGCGAAGACTAGCGGGCGGATATCTGAGTAACCGCTCCCGGTCCGGGCGGTCGAACCAGGTGGATTCTATCCGTCAGTAAGGATCAATTTCTGCTCGCCAGTGAACAGGGAGCGCCAGTGATCGGGGAGTACCAGTGAACAGGGAGCGCTAGTGAACGGGACGATACACCTCACTCCCGGAGCCGCTCGAGCACCGGACTGGCGTCGTCGAGTTCGAGGGTCCCGATCATGGAGTCGTACGCGACGACCTCCGTCGCGGTCAGTTTCGGGAGGTGATGCTGGAAGACGTCGTTGCGAACGCGGCGCCGCTCGTTGTCGGTGACGTCCTCCGGGTCCGTATCAGTCTCCCGGGCCCACAGCTCCGTCGCGAGGTCGTCGATCACCACCGGTCCGTCGGCCTCGGACAGTACGTCGACGATACGTCGGCGTCGTCCGTCGGCGAGCAAGTCGTCGACGACCTCCTCCGGGAGCGCCTCGCCATCCAGCGGATCGTGGGTGGCCATGCGAGACAATACCACTCGGAGTCAGAAGTATGTATTCCCGAGGCTGAACGTCGACCGGCGACCGCCGAACGAAGTCGACCAACGACCGCCGAAAGGGGTCGAACGGCGACCCCGCACCGGGGATCACGCGCGACCGCCTGAACCAGACGCTACACGCGACCGCCGATGCCCCGTCGGAACACACCGCCGCGCTCTCAGGCGTGTTCCAGGCGGTAGGGCCAGTAATCGGCCCCACGGAGCGCCTCGCCGACCGTGCCGTGGAAGTCCGGGAAGTCCTCGAACTCCGCCTGGTCGACGTGCTCGAAGATCTCCTCGACGCTCACGACGGTCTCGTAGTCGATCCGGACGGGGTGGTCGCCGTACTGGTCGACGTACTCGTCCGCGGAGAGAGGGAAGTCCTCCTCCTCGTCGATCTTCTTCGCCAGGATGGCGTGCCCGTACTTGCGACGCCCCTCGCTGCCTTTCTCACCGTCGGGATCGAACGGCCAGTCCATACGGGGTTGCTGGGCGGACCTCGGCAAAAGTCTCCCGGTCACGCCTCGGCGACGACGACTCGATCACGAGCGGACGCGACGAGGGACGGCCGAGGACCACCGGGAATGGCCGGCAGTGCTCGACGGTGACCGAGTGCCGTCGTCGCCGTTCAGAGCCGCCGAATGAGCGCCACGCCGCCCGCGAGGACGGCCACGCTCGCACCGATCACCACGTTCCTGACGCCGAGGTCGTCGACGCTGGGCACCGAGAGGTCGACGTCCAGGCCGCCGGACGATCCGTCCTCGGCCCCGCCGCCGTCCGTCGCGGTCGGCGATCCGCCGTCGCTCCCTGCGGTGTCAGTCCCACCGTCGGTCCCGCTGTCCGACCCGTCGCCGCTGACGGCCACCGTCTGCACGACCTCTCCGTCGAGCGCAACGTCGTACGTACCACTCTCGGTGACCACGTGCTCGAAGTGGAGCGTCCTGGTCTCGCCCGCGTCGATCTCCACGCTCCCGTCGTCGACCGACTCGCCGTCGACCGCCATCGCAGCCGCGTACTCGCCCCCGACGGGGCCGACGTTCTCGACCGTGGCGTCCAGCGCGAACCGCCAGCCGTCGTCGGTCTCGGTGACGTTCACGGCCCGCTCGCGGACTTCCATCTCCGGCTGGAGGACGCCGAGCACGAACGCGGAGCCGTTGGCCTGAACCTCGTAGGTCACGTGTGCGTTCGTCGTCTCCACGACGCCGGTCGGGACCGTCCGGTACGTACCGTCGTCGTAGCTGTACGCCTGCACGTCCGACGCGGCCACGTCGCGGGTGCTCAGCCGCGATCGGTCGACGTTGACGCGGAGGGTGTCGTCAGCGACGTCGTTGACCGGCTCGACGGTGAGCGCGCCGAACACCGTCGACGTGGGTCCGTCTGGGACGGGGAACGACGCGTTCTCCGGCGGTGCGTACGTCGCTACCCTGCGATCGAACGACGACCGGTCCGTGGTCATCGTCAGCGACGACATCGCCAGGTCGCCGTCGCTCTCCGGGAAGTCCGCCGTCACGCTCGACCCCGGCGACGCTCCGACGACCCGAACTCGCGAGGTGCGCCCGTCCGCACGCTCTGCCGTCGTCTCGACGACCGAGTTCCCCACAACCAGCCACCCGGCTCCTTCGTCGTTGGCGCGGATTTTGTAGGTCCCCGGCTGGTCTACGGTGAAGTTCGTCGTGATCGTGCGCTCGGAATCGGCGTCCATAGCGACGCGCCTCTCCGCGACGACCGAATCGTTGGCCGTGATGTCGACCGATAGTGCGCCCGCGTCACCGCGGTTGACCATCTGAAGCGTAACGTTTACTCGCTCGCCGACGATCGCTCGATCGGACTCGAGATCTGCTTCGTCAACGAATATGCGTGGCGCCGCAGTCACAGGCGCGATCGCAGCGAGGACCAGTGCACAAGCGAGGACCGCGCTCAGGGCGACGCGGCCACGCCGATCAGTGTCGTTCGACCCCATCTTTGCTCGGTTGTCGCGTCTCACTCACGGTATAAAGTCTTCGTGTTGCTCGACGATCCGACAGAAACGCCCCGACTACGTTCCGACTACGATTCCGGCGTCCCATCCGCTTCCCGGACCCCGAACGACGCCCGTTGCTCCTCGCGTGATCGCTCGGAGCAAATGCGGTGGCTGCTGGATTTGAACCGGACCCAGACGTTCCGGGTCGCTCGCTGCGCTCGTTTCCCGGGCTGCGTCTGGTAGGGCTCAAACCCGGCAGCCACCGCTCTTCGGTCACGTCCGTTCCCTCAGAAACGGTGGGGCTGGGATTTGAACCCAGGAGTCCTCTCGGACACCTGCTCTCAAGGCAGGCGCAATGGGCCGCTCTGCCACCCCACCGCGGGGCAGTCAGGGGATTCGCCGGGCTGGGCCTAAGAACTGTCGGTAGCGGTCGTCGCCCCCAAAGAGAGAAGGGTCGGGGCGTCGCAGGTCCGGGGGATGACTGACGACCGAATCGCGTTCGTGGGTACGTACACGGACGGCGACAGCGAGGGCGTCTACACCGTTCGAGTGGACGCCGAGGGCCGGATCGAGCGACTGGGCGCGACTGACGCCGGGGAGAACCCCTCTTTCCTGGCGTTGCACCCGAACAGGGACTACCTGTACGCGGTCAACGAGGTCGACGAGGGCGCCGTGACCGCCATGGAGATCGGCGAGGACGGCGACCTGACGAGCCTGAATCAGATCGTCACGGGCGGCGGCGCCGATCCCTGTCATTGCACCGCCGACGCGACCGGACAGTACCTCCTCGCGGCTCACTACACGGGCGGTGCCGTCGCGATGCTACCCATCGAGGACGACGGGGCCGTCGGCGAACCGACGGCCGTCGTCGAACACGAGGGCGAGAGCGTCCATCCCGAGCGACAGAACGGACCGCACCCGCACTCCATCCAGCCCGGGCCGGACAACGAGTACGCCTACGCACCCGACCTCGGGACGGACCGCGTGTACGTCTACGAACTCGATCTGGAGAGCGGCGACCTCGTCCCCGCAGACCAGCCTTCCGTCGAACTGCCCGACGGAGCGGGGCCGCGACACCTCGACTTCCATCCGAACGGGCGCCACGCCTACCTGATCAACGAACTGGACTCCACGATCACCACGCTGGATCGCGACCCCGACACGGGCGCGCTGACGGTCGTCGACGCCGTCTCAACGCTCCCGGCGGACTACGACGGGGAGAACATCACCGCCGACGTGCACGTCCATCCCTCGGGCGAGTTCGTGTACGGGTCCAACCGGGGCCACGACAGCGTCGCGGCCTTCGCGGTCGACGAGGACAGCGGCGAACTCGAACCGGTCGACCGCGTCTCCACGCGGGGCGAGTGGCCGCGCAACTTCGCGATCACGCCGGACGGCGCGCACCTGCTGGCGGAGAACGCAGACACCGACGACGTCGTCACCTTCGCGATCGACGACGAGACCGGCGAACTCTCGGCGACGGGTGACGTGACGGACCTGCCGAGCCCCGTCTGCCTGCAGTTCCTCGACTGAGCTTCAGTCGCGGAGCGGCGCGCTTCTCACTCGCGGACCAGCGTGGGTCCGTCCTCGACGCGCAGCCCCAGCGAGTCGACGACGTCTATGGTCCGACGGGGGACCCACCGGCCGCCGGACTCGCGATGGGCCCGCAGCTGGGGCACGGCCGTCAGCAGGTCATCGCGGGTGCCCATCGTCGGAATCGGCGGGACGAAGTCCACGTCGTGGCCGGCGTCGTTCGCCCGGTGGACGAGCGTCTCGACCGCCGGCGTCGCGAAGGCGTCCTCGAAGTCGATCGTGTCCTCGAAGGCGGCGTAGTAGACGCCGCCGCCCGTCGACGGGCCGAGAACCACGGTGCTGGTCCGGAGCTTCATCGCCGCACTGTCGATCCGCTGGCGGCCGCACAGCGCCGCGGACGGCCGGAGGACGCCGACGGTTCTGACCCCCTCCCGTTCCAGGAGGTGCGTGACCGTGTTACCGACGCGGGCTGAGAACGTCGAGCCGACCTGCACCTCGTATCGCGGGTCTTCGTCGACGATCGGGTCGACGACCTCGCGGACGGTCGCCTCGGGGTCGTCGACGTCGGCGTCGATCCCGTCCGCGGGCCGGTAGTTCACGAGCAGGTCCCCGCCGCTTGCGTCGACCGTCTCGCAGACGTCGGCCAGCATCGCCTCGTAGAGGTCCGCCGCCTCCGCCTCCGAGAGCACGTCGTCGGCCACCAGTTCAGGGAGGACGCCCGGTTCCGGCGGCTGCGCCATAACGGCCACTGTCGTCATGATCTCCCCTCCGGCCAGCATCGCCTTGGCCCTTTTCGTTCGACCCTCGACGAAAACGGGAAGCGAAGACGGTAGCGGAGCGTGGGGAAGCGAAGACGGTAGCGGAGAGCGGGGAAGCGGAGACGGGTAGAGACAACGAGACGTTACCGGGCGCGCCGACCCTTCGTCTGGCGGTAGTCGCGCCCCAGCGTCTCCGAGAGGTGTTCCAGAAGCTCCTCGCGCTCCTCGTCGGTCTGCTCCGCCGGCGGGATCACGGGGATAATCTCGAACCCGCGCCCGCGGAGCGTCGTGGCGTGTTGCTCCCGGACGTCGAGTTCGTCCTCGCTCATCGTGGTGTACTCGAAGGCCAGTTCCTCCAGCGGCCGCTGGCCGACGGGGAGCAGCAGTTCGGGGTTGATCATCCGCACCTCGCTGTTGAGGTACGGCTCGCAGTTGACGACCTCCTCGTCGGTGGCGTCGCGGTCCGGGTGGCGACAGCGCGTGACGTAGGTGAGGAAGACGCCGTTCAGCTTCGGCTCCGCGGCGTCGGGGTCCTCGCAGAGGTCGACGGCGGCCAGGACGTCCAGCAGTTCGCGCTCTTGCTCCCCGACGAAGGGGATCCCAGTCTCGTCGGCACCCTCGCTGGGGCTGTCGCCGAGGACGATAAAGTCCGCCCCGACGTCGCCGTAGCCGTGGGCGATAGTCTCCCGCGTCTCGCAGAGCGCGGGGCAGTTCTGACACTCCTCGTCCATGCCGAAGGGGTTCGCTACGGTCTCCTGGTTGGCGTCCATCTCAGTTCTCGTAGCTAGGTAGCTCCACGCGGATCAGTCTTCGTCGACGGTCCTGGCGTGGGTGTCCGCGTCCTCGGGATCGTTCTGCGGACTGGAGGGGTGGTAGTCGGTGTCGTACTCGCCCGGTCGGTCGTCGAGCCGGTCGGGATTGATCCGGCCGCCCAGCAGCATGAAGTCCAGCACGGTGCAGTACAGCAGCGCCTCGACGACCGGGACGGCCCGCGGCGGGAGCACGGGGTCGTGGCGACCCGTGACCGTGATCTCCTTCTCCTCGCCGGTCTCCCAGTCGACCGTCTTCTGGGTCTTGGGGAAGGAGACGGGCGGGTGCCAGGTGACCTCGCCGTAGATGGGATCGCCGGTCGTGATGCCGCCCTGGATGCCACCGTGGTCGTTGCCGACCGGGGTGGGGTCCCCGTTCTCGTCGAACTCCCAGTCCTCGGTGTACTCCGTTCCTGTCGCAGTCCGCGCGTCGCGGCCGATGCCGTACTCGAAGTCGTTCACGGCGGGGATCGAGTACATCATCTGGCCGAGGCGGGCGGGGAACGAATCGAACCGGGGTGCGCCGAGGCCGCGGGGGACGCCGCGGCACTCGAAGTAGATGGCCCCGCCGATGGAGTCGCCCGCTTTCTGGTACTCGTCGGCGAGGTCGCGCATCTCCTCGGCCGCCTCGGGGTCGGCGCACCGGACCTCGTTCTCCTCGGTGTGCTCCAGCATGTCCTCCCAGGTCACCTCGCCCGCTTTCACGTCGCCGATCTGGTCGACGTGGGCCTTGATCTGGACGTCGTACTCGCTCTGCTCCAGCACCTGCTTGGCGATGCCTCCGGCGGCCACCCAGTTGACCGTCTCACGCGCCGAGGAGCGCCCGCCGCCGCCCCAGTTGCGCGTGCCGAACTTGGCCGAGTAGGTGTAGTCGCCGTGCGAGGGCCGCGGCGCCGTGATGAACGGCTCGTACTTGCCCGAGCGGGCGTCCTTGTTCTGGATGACCATCCCGACGGGCGTGCCCGTCGTGTAGCCGTCCTGCAGTCCCGACTGGATCGCCACCTTGTCGGGTTCCCCTCGCGAGGTCGTGATCATCGACTGGCCGGGCTTCCGGCGGTCGAGGTCCTCCTGAATGTCCTCCTCGGACAGCTCGACGCCGGCCGGGACGCCGGAGACGGTACACCCCATAGCCTCCCCGTGTGACTCGCCGTAGGTCGTCACACGAAAGAGCCGGCCGAACTCGTTCCCGTTCATTACCTACGCGTGCGGGACGGGGCCATTTCAAGGTTACAGTACCGCGAGCCGGAGGGGACGTCACAGGAGTGCCCGGAACGCAACGACGGCGCCCACCCCGGCGGCCAGCGAGAGGAGGATGTTCCCCGTCCGCCGGGCGACGAGCGCGACGACGGCGGCCGCGGCCCACTCCGGCGGCCCGCCCTCGGCGAGTTGCGGGCCCAGCACCGCGACGACGATCGCGCCCGGGAGCACCTCCAGCCCGGCCCTGACACGGTCGCTGACCTCGACGCGGCTCAGCAGCCAGATCCCGCCGACCTTCGTGAGGTAGGTCACGACGGCCGTGGCCGCCACGACGAGGACGACCCACGGGCGCAGGGCGAGGGGGTCACTCACGGCGACCAGCGCGCTGTTCGCTGCGGGCGGCGGGCTAGTCACTTCGGATCACCTCGACGACCGCGGCCGCGCCGCCGCCCGCGAGGACGTGCCATTGCCCAGAGAGCAGCTGAGCGGTGACCAGCGCCGTCCCGAGCGCGACCGTCCACGGGACGATCGACGACGACCCGTCCCAGAGTTCGACCGCCAGCGCGACGAACACCGCGACGAGCGCGTAGTCCAGCCCGAGCCTGGCGGGGTCGCCGACGACGCCGCCGACGGCGACGCCGGCCACCGTCGACGCGACCCAGAAGAGCCACATCGCGAGGCCGCTGCCGAGCAGGAACGCGCCGCGCCCGCTCCCGGACGTCAGGTCGCGCATCGTCAGCGCCCAGTTCTCGTCGGCCATGAAGAACAGGCTACCGTAGACCTTCGCCGGCGAGAGCGTCCGGAACCAGGGCCGGAGCGCGGCCCCCATCAGCGAGTACCGCAGGTTCACCGCGAACACCGCCAGCACGATGGCCGCGGCCGGGATCGGGTCCGCCCAGAGCTCGACGGCGATGATCTGGGAGGCCCCCGCCAGCACGACGGCGCTCATCAGCGTCGCCTCCGCAAGGCTCAGCCCGGCCCGGTCCGCCAGGACGCCGAAGGCGATACCGTATCCGGCGACGCCGAGCGCGACGGGAGCGCAGGTCACGAACCCGGCGCGCAGGCCGGACCAGCCGAACGTGACCCCGTCCGGCTCGTCCCCTTCGTCGGGTTCGATTCCTCCAGACTCGACTGACTGCGACGGCGACTCGGAGCCGGCCTCCCCCGCCGACTCCCCGTCCCCGGCGATCCGCCCGCCGTCGCGTCGACTCGTCATCGACGGAACCGAACCGGGCAGGAGACTAAACGACGTTGAAAGTCAGCCAGAGTATGTACAACCACGTTAAATTCAACTGGTCGGGTCGGGTGGACGACGTCACCGGAGCCGGTCGACCCGCACCGCCGCGAACGGTACCAACATCTCGTCGGGATGTAACCCGCCGTGCATTCCCACCAGGTCCAGCTCGTCCGGCTCGGCGTCGCCGAACCACGTCCCGAGGTCGCGGTGGGTGACGACGAGGTCACCGCAGCGGCGACGGAACCGGTCGCTCGACTCTCTATCGCCGAACAGGCCGCGATCCAGTGCCTCGTCGCGCGTGAACGTCGCTACGTCGAGGTCCGACAGCGCCGCCAGTGCCTCCGATACGCCGTCGTCCCGCAGGTGCAGGTGGACGTTCCGCGGGCTCCCCGACATCCTGATCGGCGTTCCGTCCGCGTGTCGCCGGAGGGCCGCCACCAGCGCGTCGCGCTCCGAGAGGTCGACGTTCCGCTCCGGGTCCGTGTTCACGTGGCCGTGATCGGCCGTCACCAGCAGGAGCGTCTCGCGGGCGACCTCGTCCTCCAGCCCGTCGACGAAGGCCGACAGCTCGTCGCAGACGGTCGCCACGGTCTCCCGGAACCCGTCGCTCTCGGTCCCCTCGTGGTGCGAGACGCGGTCGACGTGGTCGAGGTACGCGTGGACGTACGCGGGCGCGTCGCTCCGCGTCGTGACGTCGGCCAGTCGCTGCCCGAACCCGTCGAGCCCGTCGTAGACGTGCTCCGTGACGCCCGGGACCGCCACGTCGAACGGCTCGACCTTGTGGCAGTCGATCCCGGCCAGGTCCTCGTAGTGGTAGTGATTCCATCGAAGGCCTCCTCGGCCACGGCTCCCTCCTCGTCGCCGCTCTCGACCTCGCCGGTGAACGCCAGGAACGTCCGGTCGGTCTCGGGCTCGTAGACGTTCCAGCCGACGCGGCCGTGCTCGCAAGGTAGATCGCCGGTCTCGAAGGTCGTCATCGCCGCGGCCGTCTCCGAGGGGTAACAGGAGGTCAGCGGCGTCACGGTCCCGCGCTCGGTCAGGCGGTCGATGAACGGGTCCGACTCGCGGTCCCGTCGCCACGAATCGAGGCCGTAGCCGTCCACGACCACGGCGACGACTCGCTCGACGTCCGCGTCGACGCCAGTGAACACGTCCCCGGGCAGCGACCGCTCTCCGCCAGCGTCGAGCACCGATCGGATCGTCCCCGGGACGCCGGCGAAGCAGTAGCTCCCGTAGGCCGGGAAGAGGCGGCCGTCTTTCTCGTACTCGTCTCGGAGCCCCTGCAGCACGTCCTCGCGGAACATGGTCGGGGATAGGTCACGAGACTGAAAAAAGGGAGCGGCGGGTCGCAACTCGTTCGCACGCGACGGCCACGCCGGCCCGGCCGCCGTCGACCGCACCGCAACTGCCGCGGTGACCCGGTGATACCGGTGTAACCACCTGACACCGGTGTCCGCGAGCGCTTAAGGCCGTCTCGGCGTTACGGATACGCGTAGACTGATCGCAACATGTCACAGAAATCCGACTACGTAGCCGACGCGGAGATCGACGCGGATCTCGACGAACTGCCGGACGACGAGACCGTCGAGGAGACGGTCGAACACCTCGAAGCCAACGGGTTCGACGTCGTCGTCGTGGACTCGGCCGAGGAGGCGCTGGAGACGGTCCAGTCGCAGATTCCCGCCGGCGCCTCGGTGATGAACGGCCACTCGACCACCCTCGAGGAGATCGGCTTCGTCGAGTACCTGTCCGAAGGCGACCACGAGTGGGAGAGCCTCCCGGACGAGATCTGGAGCATCGACGACGACGCCGAGCGCCAGGCCGCCCGCCGGGAGTCACAGACCGCCGACTACTTCCTCGGCGGCATCAACGCCGTCTCACAGACCGGCGAACTCGTCGCGGCCGACCGCTCGGGCAGCCGGATCGGCGCCTATCCCTTTGCCGCCAGCAACGTCGTCATCGTCAGCGGCGTGAACAAGGTCGTGCCGACGCTCGAGGACGCGCTCGACCGCCTCGCATCGGTGGCCTACCCCCTCGAGAACGAGCGCGCACAGGAGGCCTACGGCGTCGAGTCCGCCATCGCCAAGCAGCTCATATTCCGCCAGGAGCTCGAGGACGACCGGACGACCGTCGTGCTGATCCGCGAGCAGCTCGGTTACTGAGCGGCCGCGGCTTTCACTGTTTTCGGTCGCTTCTGTCAGGACTACCGTCGGTTGGCTCGGCCATCGCCTCACCTGTCGACAGTGGCGCCCTCGGCTGGGAGCGACTGTAGAATTGGTTCGGCCGTCGCCTCACCTGTCGACAGTCGCTCCCAGATCGTACAGCACGTCGAAGAACCCGGGGAACGAGACGTCGACGTGCTCGATGCCTTCGACGGTCGTGGTCCCGTCGGCGACCAGTCCGGCGACGGCCAGCGACATGATGATGCGGTGGTCGGCGCGACCGTCGACCGCGGTACCGCGTAGCTCCGACTCACCGCCGTGGACGATCAGTGCGTCCTGTTCCTCCTCGACGCTGGCGCCCATCGCCGACAGTTCTTCGGCCATCGCGCTGACGCGGTCGGTCTCCTTGTAGCGGACGTGTTCGGCGTCGACGATGCGGGTCGTGCCGTCCGCGGCGGCCCCCAGCACGGCGATGGTCGGCAGGAGGTCCGGCGTGTCGGCGACGCTGACCTCGACGCCGGAGAGGTCGGACCGCCGGGCGGTGATGACGCCGTCCTCGCGGTCCCAGTCGACGTCGCCGCCCATCCGCTCGACGACGTCGACGATGGCGGTGTCGCCCTGCGCGCTCGGGTACGCCGAGGTGATCGTCAGTTCGTCCTCGGCCGCCAGCACGCCGGCGGCCAGCAGGTAGGAGATCGACGAGAAGTCGCCGGGGACGTGGTACTCGCCGCCGACGGGCTCGTAGGACTGGCCGCCGGGGACGGCGAATCCCGCGTCGGTGCGCTCGGCCTCGACGCCGAAGTCCTCCAGCACCTCCAGCGTGATATCGACGTAGGGCGCGGACTTCAGTTCCGTCGTCAGGTCCACCTCGACGCCATCGTCGGTGACCGCGCCGGCCATCAGCAGCGCCGTGATGTACTGCGAGGAGACGTCGCCCGGGATGGACACCGCCCCGCCCTCGACGGGACCTCCGACCACCAGCGGCGCCTGGCCGTTGGCGCGGGTGCTCTCCGCGCGGCCGTCCAGTTGCTCGATTGCGTCCAGCAGCGGTCCCTGCGGCCGGGAGCGCAGGGAGTCGTCGCCGGTCAGCACCGTCAGGCCGTCCTGCAGCGCGCCCGTGGCGGTGACGAGTCGCATCGTGGTGCCGCTGTTGGCGCAGTCGATCACGTCGGCCGGGGTCTCCGGGTCGCCGTCGAACCCGTCGACGGAAAGCGTCGCGCCGTCGTCGCGGAGGCCGACGCTGCCGCCGTACTTCGTGACGGCGCGCATCGTCGCCTTCGTATCGGCGCTCACGAGGGGATCGTGCACCAGCGCGCCGTCGGCGTAGCCGGCCGCCAGGATGGCGCGGTGCGTGTAGCTCTTCGAGGGGGGCGCCTGCGCGGTCCCCCGAACCGTGGAGCGAGAGACGTCTGCGTCCATGTCCGGGCCGTCGACGCCGCTCGTCAAGAGGCTACCGGCATCACTCTACACCGGCAGACTCGCTTCGCTCGTCTCCCGAGCCCGGCCTCACGAAGTTCGCCCGGACGCCGGTCCCGGCGGCGGCCAGCGTCACTCGACTGCTGTCCCAGCGGCCCGATTGAGCATGACGACTGCCGCGCCGCCGAGTACGAGGTCAAGCGCGAGGAGGACGGCCAGCGCGGGGACGAGCGTGTCCCAGATGCCGCCGAAGGCGGTGACGTCGAGCACGGTCAGCACGTCTCGGTCGAGCGTCAGCGCCCGCGCGGCGTCGACGCCGTAGGTGATCGGGTTGAACCGCGCGACGACCTGGATCCAGCCGGGCAGTGCGTCCAGCGGGAGGAAGGCGCTGGAGACGAACAGCAGGGGGAACTGGAGGATGTTCGCGCCGATGATCGTCGACTCCTGGTCGCGGGTCACCAGCGCGACGATGTTCGAGAACGCGGTGAACCACAGCGAGAAGACGACGCCGACGGCGACGATGCCGAGCATGCCGGCGAGGCCCGTCTGGTAGCGCGCGCCAAGCAGCGCGCCCAGGACGAGAATGATGACGATCTGGGCGGCGATGCGGGTGATCTCCGCGAGGCTCTTCCCGAGGAAGACCGCGGAGCGGCGCATCGGCGTCACGAGGACCTTGTCGAACATCCCCTCCTCGATGTCGTTGACGAGGCCGATCCCGGACGACGCCGCCGCGGCCAGCGACACCTGGACGGCGATGGCCGGCACGAGGTACGTCTCGTAGCTGATCGCCGCGCCGTTGGACTCCAGCGCCTGCGTGGCGATGCCGCCGAACACCTGCGTGAACAGCACGAAGAAGATGATCGGCTGGAGGAGCGACCCCGTGATGACGAAGGGGTTCCGGACGGCCTTCAGCGTCCACCGACGGTAGTTGGTCCATACGTCGGCGAGGTAGCTGTTGCCGCCGCCGTCGCGGCTCATCGACTCACCTCCTGCAGCCTGCCGCTCATTCGGCCACCTCCCGCTGCTCGGCGGCCTCCTCGTTCGTCACGGCCAGGAACACGTCGTCGAGCGTCGGCGACCGGACGTTGAATCCGGTCACCGTGATCCCGGCGTCCCGGAGCGCAACGAGGAGGTCGGTCCCGATCTCTCGCGCCCGCCGCGACGTGACGGTGAGGCCGTCGTCGGTCACCTCGACGCCGTCCTCTGGAGCGATCGGATCGGCGTCTTCGAGGACGCGGCGGGCCCGCTCGCGCTCGTCCGCGCTCACGTCCAGTTCCAGCACTTCGCCGCCGACCTCGCGCTTGAGGTCGGCGGGCGAGCCGGTGACGACGATCTCGCCGTCGCGGATCACCGCCAGCCGCTCACAGAGCTGGTCGGCCTCCTCGAGGTACTGCGTGGTGAGGAAGATGGTCGTCCCCTGGTCGTTGATCCGGCGGAAGTACTCCCAGAGGCGGTTTCTCGCGGCGGGGTCCAGGCCCGTCGTGGGCTCGTCGAGGAAGACCAGCGGTGGCCGGTGGACCAGCGCCGTCGCGGCGTCCAGTCGCTTCTTCATCCCGCCGGAGAACTCGCTGGCCTGCTTGTCCCCCACGTCGGCCAGGTCCACGAGCTCCAGCAGTTCGTCGATCCGCCCGGCTCGCTCGCTCCGGGGGACGCCGTAGGCGTCGCAGGCGAATCGGACGTTCTCGCGCGCAGTGAGGTCGCGGTCGACGCTGGTCTCCTGGGCCATGTACCCGATGGAGCGGCGGACCGCGGCGGCCTCGTCCTCGACGTCGTGGCCCATGACGCGCACGTCGCCGCCCGTGGGCGAGAGCAGCGTCGACAGCACCTTGATCGTGGTCGTCTTCCCCGCCCCGTTCGGGCCCAGGAACCCGAAGAACTCCCCTTCGGGGACCCGCAGGTCGACGCCCCGAACGGCCCGGGTGCCGTCGCTGTAGGTCACGCTGAGGTCGTCGGCCGCGATGGCGTACTCAGGCATCTGCGACCCTCCCGTCGGGTGGCTGTCGAGTCACGGTTCGAGTGGGGGCCGCGACGCACTAATATTGTCGCCCGAGTTCGCGCAAGCAACTGCCGGGCTCAGAAACGGTTTCGCCGACCGTCCCAGCGAACGCCGCCCGGGCTCCGCCGACAGTGCTATCTATAATCCAGTTATAGCTGGATAGCGGCCGTCTAGCAGCGGATTACACGTATCGTCGCAAACATACTCGGCACCGATAAGAGTGTCACATTGCTAAGGTTCCATATGAGCCCGTCCCAGAAAACCGCCGTGCACGAACCGGACTCTTCTGGCATCGAGGAAGTGACAGTCACCATGGAGCAGCCGATCGAGGACTCGCGGCTGTTCTTCATAGCCCGCCTCCTGTTCGGGAGCGTCTTGGCGTTCACGGCGATCGACAACCTTCGCAATCTCGAAGGCCGGATCCAGTACGCCGGTTCGAAAGGCGCGCCCCGGCCCGAGCAGACAGTCCCGGCCATGAGCGCGTCGCTGTTGCTCGGTGCCGTCGGCGTCGTGCTGTGGCGGCTCCCGACGCTGGCGCTCGCCGCCGTCGTCTCCTTCCTGCTCAGCGTCACCCCGGTGATGCACGACTTCTGGACGATCGACGACCCCCAGGAGCGCCAGCAAGAGCAGATCCAGTTCCTGAAGAACACCGCGCTGCTGGGCGCCGCGTTCGCCTTCCTGCGGATCGCCCGGCGGAGCTATCGTAGAAATTGAAACTATTTACCCATCGAGGGGCTCCCCGTGTGCCCCTCGAGTGTGTCAGTGCGTTCAATTTCTGCTATAGCGACGGTCGGTCGCCGGAACGGCCGGAGCGCCGGTCGCCGCGAAGTCAGGGACTAAGGCCGTGGCGTCCTCACCACGCGGTATGGACCCGGACTTCTCGGACCTCGACGCGTACCTCGACGAACAGGGCCTCGACGGCTACCTGATCGACGCCGACTCCGAGGACGCCGATCAGTACTACCTCTCGGGGTTCGACGCGCCCGACCCCTTCGTCACGCTCTACGACGGCGAGGTCCACCTCCTGTTCTCGCGCAGCCTGGAGTACGGCCGCGCCACGCGGGAGGCCCGCGCCGAGAGCGTCGAGCGGTACGTCGACTATGACTACGAGGCGAAGACCGAGGAACACGGCCGGCGCGAGGCGGTGTGGCACGTCCTCGCGGACTTCCTCGACGCCTACGACGTCGACTCCGTGGCCGTCCCGCCGCGGTTCCCCGTCGCGACGGCCGACGGCGTTCGCGCCCGGGGCGTCGCCGTCGAACCCGACGAGGACAGCGCCGTCACGGAGGTCCGCGCGACGAAGACCGAGGACGAGGTGGAACTGATCCGGGACGCGCAGGCGGCCAACGAGAAGGCCATGGTCGCGGCCGAGCGGGCGCTTCGCGACGCCGACGTCGCCGCGGACGGGACGCTCGAACTCGACGGCGAACCCCTCACCAGCGAGCGCGTCAAGGAAGAGATCGAGGTGACGCTCCTTCGGGAGGGGTGCGCACTGGACGACACCATCGTCGCCTGCGGCAGCGACGCTGCCGACCCGCACGACAGGGGGAGCGGACCGCTGACGGCCGGCGATCCAGTCGTCGTCGACATCTTCCCGCGGGACAAGGAGACGAAGTATCACGGTGACATGACCCGGACGTTCGTCGTCGGCGAGCCGTCCGAGACCGTCCGCGAGTGGTACGATCTCACCGCCGAGGCCCACGGGGCGGCCCTGGACGCGGTCGGGCCCGGCGTGACGGGTGCCGACGTCCACGACGCCGTCTGCGACGTCTACGAGGCGGCCGGCCTGCCGACGCTGCGGTCCGACGAGTCGACCGAGACGGGCTTCATCCACAGCACCGGCCACGGCGTCGGCCTGGACGTCCACGAACTGCCGCGGGTCGGCCCCAACGGTGGCGAACTGGAACCGGGCCACGTCATCACCATCGAACCGGGCCTGTACGACCCCGATGTCGGCGGGCTCCGACTGGAGGACCTCGTCGTCGTCACCGAGGACGGCTACGAGAACCTCACCGACTACCCGATGGAACTCGTCGTCTGAGCGGCGCCGACGCTTGGCGGTCGTTCACATGCCTTCATTAACTTTTATTATATTCTATTCCGACCGAATAGCTGCGATGCACGTACCGACGAAACGCGCGCGCAGACGGGGACGCACAGCCAGACGACCGCCACCGACGACGCCACGACCATGTCTACGACGAACACCGAACCGCTCACTGACGCGCGACCGACCGACGCCGACGAACGACAGTCTACCACCAGCGACCGACAGTCGACCGCCGACGGCCGACAGACGGCGGCTCACGCGCCCGCGGCTGACGAGGCGAGCGCGCTCGCCCGCGGTGCTGGCGCGCCGCTGACGTTCTCCCCCGAAAGTGCGGCCCAGATGGGCCAGTTCGACACGACGGCCGACGAGCCGACGCGCCCGGGACGGGACTGACGGCACGGTCCCGTCTCGCGGGCCCGGAACGCCTATCCGGGAGGCTTCCAAAGCGGGTCCATGGCCGACTACACGACCGTTTCCATCCCGAAGGACCTCGCGGACCGGGTCGAGGAGACGATCGAGGGGACGAGCTTCTCGTCCACGAGCGACCTCGTGCGGTTCCTGCTGCGATCGATCGTCATCAAGCACGAGGAGGAGGGCGAACTGACCGAGGCGGAGTTCCAGGATATCGCCGATCAACTGCGCGACCTGGGTTACCTCGAGTAAGTCGGCTCCGCGTCGATCGTCCGGGCCCGGCGCGCTCGCTACTCGATGGCTTCTTCCGGCGGTTCGACGTCCAGGACCGTCAGGTCGCGCTCGCGGCCCCGTCGATCGAACGCGGCGAACGCGTCGCCGTCCCACGGCGGGGCCGCGACGAACACCACCTCGTGGAGGTCGTCCTCCTCGGTGACGCCGAGGTGACCCGACGGGTGGGAGACGAACCGGCCCTGCGTCTGGCCGGCCGGCGTTCCCAGGTCCATCCCGAAGACGGCCCCGACCGAGTTCCCCGCCCCGGGCATGTAGAAGTGCGTGAACACGGGAACGTCGTCCTGAAGGCCGGCGTCGGGGAGTTCACCGGCGCGCGTGACGGCCACCGGGATCGTCACGGACTCCGGGTCCGCGTCACTGGCCATCCGCAGCAGCGTGTCGACGAGGCCGCGCGTCGCGTAGACCACGACGACTGTTCGCACTGCCGGAGCATAATAGCGTCGCCGGAGCCGACCTTCGTCGTACCGCCCGGCAGTGCGGCGCCACCGCTCGACTGCGGAGCGCTCGACCGCGGGCGCTCAGGACAGCAGGTACTCCCGGACCGTCTCGGCGTACAGCGACGGCGCCCGCGACCGGGCGTGCTTCAGGGCGTCGTCGAGCGCCTCCGTCGCACCCTCGTCGATGCCGGTCCCGTGGCCCACGTAGATCCGCTCGGGGGAGAGCCGGCCCAGCCGCTTCGGCGGGAACAGCCGGAGCGCGGGGTGGACGCCGAGGCGCTCGTCACCGGCCAGGAAGAAGTCGGCCGTGCCGACCGACTCCGGGACCACGAGGGTACCGGTGTCCTCGCCGTACAGCGCCGCCTCCTGCCAGACGGGGTTGTCCACGATCTTGTGGACGCCGTAGCCCGTCGACCCCAGTTCCGTGCGGACCCGCTCGACGGGCGCGCCGATGTCGCCCTGAACCCCGGTCATCCAGTGGGGGACGTGAACGGAGACCCCGTGGCGCCGGGCGACAGCGCCCGCGTCGCGCGTGTGTCGGTCGAGGAGGACGACGACGCCGGCCACCTCGCCGAACTCCGCCAGCAGGTCGTCCAGTCCCGGGGCGTCGACCGGGTCCACGACCCACACCTCGCCGTCGACGGCCAGCGCGTGGCTGGCCCGCTGCATCGCCTCCTCCGGGTAGGCGATCCAGCCCACGCCCCCGTCCCAGCGGTCGATCTCCTGCCAGTTCCTCGCCCGGCCGGAACCTTTCATAGCCATATCACGACGTACGGCCGACGGTCCCATAAAACGGATACCAGCACAGCGTCTCACCCGCTGCTCGACGCCGGGCGAACGACTTGCTGCCCGCTGGCCGAACGCCTTTCCGACCGCCGGGCGAACCCCCGCCATGCTCGGCCGCCCGCGCTGGCTGACCCTGGAAGCGAAGTACCTCGACCGGGCGCGGTCCTTCTACGAGACCCACCTCGGGCTGGAACCCGAGCGCGAGTCCGACGACGAGGTAGTCTACCCGACGGGCGAGGCGCGCCTCCGCCTCAGGGCGCCCGGTGCGGTTCCGCGGGGCGGCTTGCACGTCCACTACGCCCTCTCGGTCCCCGCCTCGGCGTACGACGACTGGTACGAGCGACTCGACGGTCCGTTCGACCTGACGGAACACCGCTTCGGCGATGCGCGCTCGCTGTACCTGTACGACCCCGACGGCAACTGCGTCGAACTCGGCGAGGCGGACGACGCCGGGACTGACGGCGACGGGAGCGGCGCGGGCGGCGAGGGCGGCATCACCAGCCTGTTCGAGGTCGTGCTGGAGGTCGAGGACCTCGACGCGGCGACGGCCTTCTACTCGGCGCTGGGGTGCGACGTGATCGACCGCGGCGACCGGCGTCGCCGCGTCCGCCTGACGGCCGGCGACGTGGACCTGGAACTGTGGGAACCCCACCTCGGCCTGGCCGACGCGCGCGGCGGCGTTCACGTCGACTGGGGCATCGCGGCCGACGAGCCCGCAGAACTGGCCGATCAGGTCCGCGGGGACGCCCTCGCCGTCTGGGAGACTGACGACGGCGTCCGGATTCGGGACCCCGACGGCCACTACCTGACGCTCTGTGCGTGATCGGCGGCTTCGTCCGGACGGGGCCGTTCAGTCGCCCAGCCTGTCGGCGTCGATCTCGACGCCAGGCGGCGTCGCGATCAGGAACCCGCGGAAGTGCATCAGCTCGCCGCCCTCGTCGCGGACGTCCCGCGCGAAGCCGGCGGCCAGCTCGTTGAGGTCGCCCTCGACGTTCAACACGAGGGTGGCGCCGGTCGCGATCGCTTCGAGCCACTCCTCGGGCTGTGTCGATCCGTCGAGCACGCCCAGCACGATCCGGTCGCAGACGCCGTCGCCCTCGTCGATCCTGTCCTCCACCGCCTGCAGATCCAACCCCTCGAAGTCGGACATACGCGGGTACTCACTGTCGACCGAGAAAAATCCTCGCTTCGACTGCATTCAGCGGCCCGTGACGTCCTCCCCTGGCGTTCTCCCGACCGGGCGACGACCGGCGTCTGCAGCTCGCACTGCCAACAGCTGTCACGGCGCCGCACCGATAGACACCTTTAACTACGAGGGAACCAGTCATTCGGGTGACTATGTCCAACGATACAGAGGGCGCGTCGGGATCCCCGGCGGATCGAGTTCTTCCAGGGCACACTGGATTCCACTTCTGAAATTTCAGAAGCACGCATTTTCGACACGACGCTGCGGGACGGCGAGCAGTCGCCACGCACGTCGTTCAGTTACGAAGACAAACGAGAGATAGCGGCGATTCTGGACGACATGGGGACCCACGTCATAGAGGCGGGGTTCCCGGTCAACTCGGACGCGGAGTTCGAGGCCGTCCGGGACATCGCCGAGGCCAGTTCGGTGGAGGTCTGCGGGCTGGCGCGCGTCGTCGAGAAGGACATCGAGGCCGCGCTCGACTCGGGCGTGGACCTGGTGCACACGTTCGTCTCGACGAGCGACGTCCAGCTCGAGGACTCCATGCACGCGACGCGGCAGGAGGCCCTCGAAAGCGCGGTCGAGTCGGTCGAGCGCGTCAAGGAGGCCGGCGTCGAGTGCATGTTCTCACCGATGGACGCCACCCGCACCGACGAGGACTTCCTCGTCGAGGTCATCGAGGCCGTCAGCGAGGTCGGCGTCGACTGGATCAACATCCCCGACACCTGCGGCGTCGCCACGCCGCGTCGTTTCTACGACCTCATCGAGATAGTCGACGCCGAGACCGACGCGCGCATCGACGTCCACACCCACGACGACTTCGGGCTGGCCGCGGCCAACGCCATCTCCGGCTACGAGGCCGGGGCGGCCCAGGCCCAGGTCAGCGTCAACGGCATCGGCGAGCGCGCCGGCAACGCGGCCTACGAGGAGGTCGTGATGGCCGTCGAGTCGCTGTACGACGTGGATACGGGGATCGACACCACCCGCATCACGGAGCTGTCCGCGACCATCGAGGAGAAGTCCGGCATCGAGGTGCCGGCCAACAAGCCCGTGGTCGGGTCCAACGCGTTCTCCCACGAGAGCGGTATCCACGCCGCCGGCGTCATCGAGAACTCCGACACCTTCGAGCCCGGCGTGATGACCCCCGAGATGGTCGGCGCCGAGCGCCAGCTCGTGCTCGGCAAGCACACCGGCCAGCACTCCGTCCGCGAGCGGCTCGTCGACGCGGGCTACGACCCGACCGACGAGCAGGTACGGGAGGTCACGCGCCGCGTGAAGGACTTCGGGGCCGAGAAGAAGCGCGTCACCATGGAGGAACTGGAGCGCTTCGCAGAGGGCGTGGGCGTCCCCCAGACCGAAGAGGAGGTCAGGGTCTAACCGTGCTCCCACGTCCGGTTCGCACGGTCCGGAAGCCGCGCGTATCGCGTGCGGTCGCAGGCACCGCGAGCGGCGCCTCCGGCGACGCGGGCGCAGGTGTGCGTGGAGAGAGTCGTCGCAGCTCTCTCGCGTCAGTTCGGCAGACCGTCTCACGGAAACCTTATTATCGGTGCGAGTCAGAGTCTCGACGTGATGACGGCGCGCGCTGCTACCCGGGTTCGTCCCGTCGGCAGCCGCGCACTCGCCCTTCTCGTACGTATTGTAGGGGCGGTATAGCCCCTACAGCACCCGTCACTCCAGCGACCGTCGGATCGGACTTCGACCATCACAGGACACCAACCATGCACCAGTATACACAGACGGCACGACCGCAGTATCGCCAGCGAGGTGAGACGGCATGAGCGAACGAGCGTCAGTTCCCTCGGAGGAGGCAGACGAGGCCGCCGAGGACGCGGACAGCGCCGCGGAGCAGGCACCCGTTACGACGGGCGCGCAGTCCGTCGTCCGCGCCCTGGAGAACGCCGGAGCCGAGTACGTCTTCGGCGTCCAGGGCGGGGCGATCATGCCCGTCTACGACGCGCTGTACGACTCCGAGATCGACCACGTGACGATGGCCCACGAACAGGGGGCATCCCACGCGGCGGACGCCTACGGCATCGTCTCCGGCGAGCCCGGCGTCTGCTTCGCCACTTCGGGCCCCGGCGCGACGAACCTCGTGACGGGCCTGGCCGACGCCAACATGGACTCCGATCCGGTCATCGCGCTGACCGGGCAGGTGGCGACGGACCTCGTCGGCAACGACGCCTTCCAGGAGACGGACACGGTGGGCATCACCCAGCCCGTCACCAAACACAGCTACTTCGCCGGCGACGCCGACACCGTCGGCGACGACGTCGGTGAGGCGTTCGCCCTGGCCGACGAGGGCCGCCAGGGGCCGACGCTGGTCGACCTCCCGAAAGACGTCACCCAGGGCGAGACCGACGTCGAGCCCGGCGAGCCGAAAGCGCCGGACACCTACCACCCGGCGGAGGAGGCCGACGACGCGAACGTCCAGGAAGCCGCCGACGTGCTGGCCGAGGCCGACCGCCCGCTGATCCTCTCCGGGGGCGGCGTGATCAAAGCCGAGGCGTCGGACGAACTGCGGGACTTCGCGAAGGAGTACGAGATTCCGGTCGTCACGACGATGCCCGGGATCGGTTCCTTCCCGGAGGACCACGAGCTGTCCCTGGAGTGGGCCGGCATGCACGGCACCGGCTACGCCAACATGGCCATCACGAACACCGACTGCATGCTGGCCATCGGGACGCGCTTCGACGACCGCCTGACCGGCGGCGTCGACTCCTTCGCGCCCGACGCGGACGTCATCCACGTCGACGTCGACCCCGCGGAGATCAGCAAGAACATCCACGCGGACTATCCGCTGATCGGGGACGCGAAGGCCGTCCTCCGGCAGCTGTACGACGCCATGCCGGCCGAGCCGGACGCCGACGAGTGGCGCGAGCAGTGCCGGACCTGGAAAGAGGAGTACCCGATGGCGTACGACACGCCGGACGACGAGCCGCTCAAGCCCCAGTACGTGGTCGAGCGGTTCTCGGAGCAGGCGGACGACGACGCCATCGTCACGACCGGCGTCGGACAACACCAGATGTGGGCCTCCCAGTTCTGGACGTTCACTGAGCCCCGCACCTGGGTCTCCAGCCACGGGCTGGGGACGATGGGCTACGGCGTGCCCTCGGCGATCGGCGCCAAGATAGCCGCGCCCGATCAGGAGGTCGTCTGCTTCGACGGCGACGGCTCGTTCCTGATGACCGTCCAGGAGCTGTCCGTCGCGGTGCGTGAGAACCTGGACATCACCTACGTCGTCCTGAACAACGAGGCGGTCGGGATGGTCCGCCAGTGGCAGGACGGCTTCTTTGAGGGCCGGCGGATGGCCTCGGAGTACCCGTGGGTCCCCGAGTTCGACAAGCTCGCGGAGGCCTTCGGGGCGCGGGGCTTCCGTCTGGAGGACTACGACGACGTCGAGGAGACGATCGAGGCCGCCCGCGAGTACGACGGCCCGTCGGTCGTCGACGCCATCATCGACCCCGAGGAGAACGTCTTCCCGATGGTGCCCAGCGGCGGCGACAACGGACTGTTCGCGCTGAACGAGGACCACCTGGAGATGATCTGATATGACCGGAGGCATGCCTGGACCGGCCCCGAACGAGCGGATGCGTCCGGAGGGCCGGCGTAACGAGCAAGGTATTCGCGTCGATCCGGAGGCAGAGGCCACCCACGAGCCGCGGCAGGCGGTGCTGGCGGCGCTGGTGAAACACGAGCCCGGCGTGCTCGCCGAGGTGTCCGGGCTCTTCAGCCGGCGGCAGTTCAACATCGAGAGCCTGACCGTCGGCGCGACGATGGACGACGACGTCGCGCGGATGACCATCGTCATCGAAGAGCCCGAGCCCGGCATCGACCAGGCCAAGAAGCAACTGGAGAAGCTCGTGCCGACCATCTCGGTCCGCGAGCTGGAGCCGGCGTCGACCAACCGGGAGCTGGCGCTGATCAAGGTCGACGGCGAGAAGCCCGACGACGTCAACGCCGTCGCGGAGATGTACGACGGCACCGCGGTCGACGTCAGCACCGACTCGATCACCGTCGAGGTGACCGGCAGCCAGCAGAAGATCGACGCCGCCATCGACGCCTTCCGGCAGTTCGACGTCCAGGAGGTCGCCCGAGGCGGAACCGTAGCACTTGAAAGAGGTGCCGACACACTGCAAGACGATGACTGAGAAATTCACTACCGAGGTATACTACGACGAGGACGCGGACGGATCGCACCTGGACGGCAAGACCGTCGCGGTGCTGGGATACGGCAGTCAGGGCCACGCGCACGCACTCAACCTGCACGAGAGCGGGGTGGACGTGGTCGTGGGCCTGCGCGAGGACTCCTCCTCGCGCGCCGAGGCCGAGGAGGCGGGCCTGGAGGTCGCGACGCCCGACGACGCCGCGGCGCAGGCCGACGTCGTATCCATCCTGGTTCCGGACACGGTCCAGCCGGCCGTCTTCGAGGCCATCGAGCCCGAACTCGACGAGGGCGACACGGTGCAGTTCGCCCACGGGTTCAACATCCACTACAACCAGATCGAGCCGCCGGAGTACGTCGACGTGACCATGGTCGCGCCGAAGTCCCCCGGCCACCTCGTGCGCCGTAACTACGAGCGCGACCAGGGCACGCCCGGCCTGATCGCCGTCTACCAGGACGTCTCCGGCGGTGCCAAGGAGGAGGCGCTGGCGTACGCGAAGGGCATCGGTTGCACCCGCGCCGGCGTCATCGAGACGAGCTTCAAGGAGGAGGTCGAGACGGACCTCTTCGGCGAGCAGGCCGTCCTCTGTGGCGGCGTCACCAGCCTCGTCAAGCACGGCTACGAGACGCTGGTCGACGCGGGCTACAGCCCGGAGATGGCCTACTTCGAGTGCCTCAACGAACTGAAGCTCATCGTCGACCTGATGTACGAGGGCGGCCTCGGCGGCATGTGGGACTCCGTGTCTGACACCGCCGAGTACGGCGGCCTCACGGAGGGCGACGAGATCCTCGACGACCACGTCCGGGAGAACATGGAGGAGACCCTCGAGCGGGTCCAGAACGGAGAGTTCGCCCGCGAGTGGATCGCCGAGAACCAGGCCGGCCGTCCGAGCTACACCCAGCTCCGGGCCGCCGAGAAGGACCACGAGATCGAGGACGTCGGCGCCCGCCTGCGCGAGCTGTTCGCGTGGGAGGAGTCCGAGTCCGAATCAGCGGACGAGCAGGAGCGCGTAAACGCGGATGACTGACGAATGAGCGAGAACACGCTGTACGACAAGGTCTGGGACCGACACAAGGTGACGACGCTGCCCAACGGACAGGATCAGCTGTTCGTCGGGCTCCACCTCATCCACGAGGTCACGAGCCCGCAGGCGTTCGGGATGCTCCAGGAGCGCGACCTGGAGGTCGCCCGGCCCGACCTGACGCTGGCCACGGTCGATCACATCGTCCCGACGGCCGACCAGTCCCGGCCCTACGGCGACGACGCGGCCGAGAACATGATGTCGGAGCTCGAGGAGAACGTCCGCGACGCGGGCATCAACTTCCTCGACCCGACCACCGGCGATCAGGGCATCGTCCACGTCGTCGGGCCGGAGCAGGGGCTGACCCAGCCCGGCAAGACCATCGTCTGCGGCGACAGCCACACGTCGACCCACGGCGCCTTCGGCGCGCTGGCCTTCGGCATCGGTACCAGCCAGATCCGCGACGTGCTGGCGACCCAGACCATCGCGATGGAGAAGCAGAAGGTCCGCAAGATCCAGGTCGACGGCGAACTCGACGAGGGCGTCGAGGCCAAGGACATCATCCTGGAGATCATCCGTCGCCTGGGCACCGAGGGCGGCGTCGGCTACGTCTACGAGTACGCCGGCGAGGCCATCGAGAACCTGGACATGGAAGGGCGGATGTCCATCTGCAACATGTCCATCGAGGGCGGCGCTCGCGCGGGTTACGTCAACCCCGACGAGACCACCTACGAGTGGCTGGAGGGGACGGACTACTTCCAGAACAACCCTGAGCGCTTCGAGGAGCTTAAGCCCTACTGGGAGTCCATCCGCTCCGACGACGACGCCGAGTACGACGACGTCGTCCACATCGACGCGAGCGAGCTCGATCCCGTCGTCACGTGGGGCACCACGCCCGGCCAGGGCATCGGCATCAACGACCCGATCCCCGCGCCGGCGGACCTACCCGAGGACAAGCAGGACACCGCGCGGCGAGCCCAGGAGCACATGCGCGTCGAGCCCGGCGACACGATGAACGGCTACGACATCGACGTCGCCTTCCTGGGCTCCTGTACGAACGCCCGCCTGCCCGACCTGCGCCGCGCGGCGCGGATCGTCAAGGGTCGCGAGGTCCACGACGACGTCCGCGCGATGGTCGTCCCCGGCAGCCAGCGCGTCCAGAAGCAGGCCGAGGAGGAGGGCCTGAAGGACGTCTTCGAGGAGGCCGGCTTCGACTGGCGCAACGCCGGCTGTTCGATGTGCCTCGGCATGAACGAGGACCAGCTGGAGGGCGACGAGGCCTGCGCGTCCTCGTCAAACCGGAACTTCATCGGCCGGCAGGGGAGCAAGGACGGCCGCACCGTCCTGATGAACCCACGTATGGTCGCCGCTGCGGCCATCAACGGGGAAGTGACTGACGTGCGCGAACTGGAGGAGGTGGCTCTGGCATGAGCGACCCCACCGAGGAAATCCCCTCCGTCGACTACGTCGAGGGGAGCGGCGTTCCCATCCGCGGGAACGACATCGACACCGACCAGATCATCCCCGCGCGGTTCATGAAGGTCGTCACGTTCGACGGGCTGGGCGAGTTCGCCTTCTTCGACCAGCGCTTCGACGACGACGACAACGAGAAGGACCACCCGATGAACGAGGATCGCTTCCAGGACGCCTCGGTCATGGTCGTCAACGCCAACTTCGGCTGCGGCTCCTCGCGCGAGCACGCGCCCCAGGCGCTGATGCGCTGGGGTATCGACGCCATCGTCGGCGAGTCCTTCGCGGAGATCTTCGCGGGCAACTGCCTGGCGCTGGGCATCCCGACCGTGACGGCGGACCACGAGACGATCACGGACCTGCAGGACTGGGTCGACGAGAACCCCGACGGCGACGTCGAGGTCGACGTCGAGGCCGAGACCGTCACCTACGGCGGCCAGACGGTTGACGTCGAGGTCGACGACGCGCAGCGACAGGCGCTCGTCGAGGGCATCTGGGACACGACGGCCCTGATGAAGGCCAACCAGAACGCCATCGACGAGACGGTCGACGGGTTGCCGTACGTCGAGTCGGACGACTAACCGGGAGGGCTATTTTGCCCGACCTCTGGCCGGGCGACTCGCAGAAAGCGATGCTTAGCGCGGTCTCGCACGGCGACCTCGATACGCCGAGAGTTCCCGTCGGAACGCGAGCGGAACCAGACCGTTCGGGTTGCGAACGTCCCTTCGCATCGCCGGCCGACTCGGAGTCGGGCGGTTTTCGCTCGGTCTAACACGCGAAGCGGGTCGACAGACCCGAGTAAGCTGTGTGTTACCATTGTCGTGCGAGGTCCACGGAGGCGTATGCAGCGGACAGAGCAGTGGCCGCGGTCGACCAACGCGGGACTGTTCGCGACGGTCTGGATCACGCTCGTGCTGATCGCGGCCTTGCTCCAGACAGGGGCCGTCGTCGTCTGGTGGTCCGTCCTGGTGACAGCGCCGCTCGCGTCGATGACGACGGCCGTGGCCACCCTCGTGCTCGTCGGCGGCCTGATCGCTCACCAGTTGTTCACCGAGATGGCTGCCACGGGGCCCGGGCGGACGGTCCCGCTGGAGCGGCTGGCGACGCTCGGCCTGATCGAGGCCGCGGGGTGGATGACCTGGCTGCTCGTGGCCGACGCGCTGGACGGACTCAGGGGGCTGTTTCTCGCCGGCATCGGGCTCCTGGCGCTGCTCGTGGTCAAGCACTCCATAGAGGGCGACGTCCTGCGCGGCGAGCACCGGATCGCCGAGGAGATCGACCAGGGGACGGTACCGTACAGCCTCGTGGCGGCGGTCGGCGGGACGCTGTGGCTCTCGCTGGTGGCCCGCGGCGACCTGCTCGGTCTCGACCGGAGCGCGGTGGGGCTCGGCGGGATCACGCCCCTCGTCGCGGGGACCGCCGTCCTCGGGACGGTCCTGTTCGCGACCCGGATCGCAGCGGTGCTGTACGCGCGGTACTAGCACCGCGGATATCGACACGCTCTTTTCGGCCCCGGCGGGACCTACGCGCATGACTCACGAGATCGCAGTCATCCCCGGCGACGGGATCGGGCAGGAGGTCACGCCCGCGGCGGTCGAGGTGCTGGAATCGCTCGACCTGAACCTGGAGTTCGTCGAGGGCGAGGCCGGCGACGCGGTGAAGGCGGAGCGCGGCGAGGCGCTGCCGGCGGAGACCCGCGAACTGGCGGCCGAGGCCGACGCGACGCTGTTCGGCGCCGCGGGCGAGACGGCGGCCGACGTGATCCTGCCGCTGCGGGACGTCGTCGGCTCGTTCGCGAACGTCCGCCCGGCGCGGGCGTACCCGGCGCTCGACGCCGTCCAGCCGGACACCGACCTCGTCTTCATCCGCGAGAACACCGAGGGCGTCTACTCCGGCATCGAGGCGGAGGTCCACGACGGCGTCCGGACGCTGACCCGCGTGGTCACCGAGGACGCCTCCCGCGAGATCGCGGAGTTCGGCTTCCGGTACGCGAAGCAGAACGGCTTCGAGAACGTCACCATCGCCCACAAGGCCAACGTCATGCGCGAGACTGACGGGCTGTTCCTGGAGGTCGCCGAGGAGGTCGGCGACTCCTTCGACGTCGACTACGACACCGCGCTGATGGACGCGCTGGCGATGCACCTAGTGATGCACCCGGAGGACTACGGCGTTGTCATCTGCCCGAACCTCGCGGGCGACATGCTGTCGGACCTGGCAGCGGGCCTCGTTGGCGGACTCGGCCTCCTCCCGAGCGCCAACGTCGGTGCGGACAACGCGCTCTTCGAGCCGGTTCACGGATCGGCACCGGACATCGCCGGCGAGGGCGTCGCGAACCCCTCGGCGATGCTCCTCTCGGCGGCCATGCTGCTGGACCACCTCGACTACGGCGACGAGGCCGACCGCGTCAGGACGGCCGTCGAGGACGTCCTCGCGGAGGGACCACGGACGCCGGACCTGGGCGGCGACGCCGGGACGGAGGACGTGACGGCGGCCGTGCTGGATCGGCTCTGAGCCCGCCGTTCGCATAGAACCGTTCAGAAACAATCAGTCCGAGCAGAAACGAACGGGAACGATAGAAACGCGTAAGTCGCGGGGCGACAAACCGCCGCCAATGCTACCAGCGGAGCGCAGGCGACGGATCGTCGAGCTCGTCACCGAGCGTGACGGCTGCTCGGTCGCCGAACTCGCCTCCGAACTCGACTTCTCCAAGGCGACGATCCGCCGCGACCTGCAGGAGCTCGAAGACGAGGGACAGGTCGAGCGGTCCCACGGCGGGGCCGTCCCGGTCTCCTCGGTCGGCCGGGAGCGGTCCTACGGACAGCGAGAGGTACAGCGCCTCGACGCGAAGGAGGCCATCGCCGACCGCGCGGTCGAGGAGATCAGGGACGATCAGGTCGTCTGCTTCGACGCCGGCACGACGACGATGGCGCTCGCGCGGGCGGTGCCCGCCGACGCCGTGCTCGACGCCGTCACGAACATGCCGGAGCTGGCGACCGCCCTGATGGAGCGGGGCATCGACGTGTCGGTCACGGGCGGGCGACTGCGCCCGCGGACGCGTGCACTGGTCGGCCCCTCGACGGAGACGTTCCTCGAGCGGCGCCACATCGACCTTCTCTTCCTGGGGACGAACTCGGTGCTCCCGTCGGGGCTGACGACGCCGGACGAGGACGAGGCCGCGGTCAAGTCGCTGATGGTCGAGCGGGCCAGCCGCGTCGTCCTGATCGCCGACCGCTCGAAGTTCGGGGAGCAGTCCTACGTCACCTTCGCGGACTTGGCCGACGTGGACGTGCTCGTGACCGACGAGGCCCCCGTGGGCGACCTCAGGGCCGCCCTCGAAGACAGCGGCGTCTCCGTCGCGGAGGTCGACGAGTGATCCTGACCGTCACGTTCAACCCGGCGGTCGACCAGACGATGACCTTCGCCGAGTCGCTGACGCCGGGGGCAGTCAGCCGCGCGACCGACGCCCGCTTCGACGCCGGCGGCAAGGGCATCAACGTCTCCCAGTACCTCGACGCGCTGGACGCCGACACCGTCGCGACGGGCCTGCTCGGCGGCTTCACGGGCACGTTCATCCGCGACGCGCTGGCCGACGACGGGTTCGCCACCGACTTCGTCGACATCGACGAGCCCACCCGGCTGAACACGACCGCACTGGCCGGGGGCGAGGAGTACAAGCTGAACCAGAACGGCCCGGACGTGGCGCCGTCCGTCGTCGACGACCTAGCGGACGCCGTCCGCTCGCACGGCCCCGACCGCGTGCTCGTCGGGGGCAGCCTCCCGCCGGGACTGGATCCCGACGCCATCGACCGAATCGCCGGGGCAGGCGAGTGGCGGACCGCCGTCGACGTGGGCGGGGACGTGCTCGCCGCGCTCGACGGGGAGTACGACCTCGCCAAGCCCAACCGAGAGGAACTGGCCGCGGCGACCGGCGCCGACGTCGAGACGATCGCCGAGTGCGCCGACGCCGCGCGCCGGCTGCGCGACGGTGGCTTCGAGCGCGTCGTCGCCTCGCTGGGGGGCGAGGGCGCTCTGCTCGCAGGTCCGGACGGCGTCGTGTTCGCCGAGGCGTTCGACGTCGACGTCGTCGACACGGTCGGCGCCGGCGACGCGATGCTGACGGGCGTACTGGCGGCGCTGGACCGCGGGGAGTCCGACGAGGCCGCGCTCAGGAACGGGGTCGCCGTCGCGACGCGCGTGGTCCAGCGGGCCGGAACGAGCGTCCCCGACTTCGAGGGCCTCGACGAGGACCGCGACGCGGTCGAGACGCGGCGCCTGTAGAACCGTCTCAGATATCGCGAAAAGGGACGGCTCGGGCCGTCGGAACGAGAGACGGCTCGGGCCGTCAGAACTTTGCTTCGTAGCGCTCGACGAACGAGCTGACCGCGTCGAACGTCGGCGACTCGCCCGTCCGGACGAACTGGCCGGCGACGGCGTTGCCGACGACGACGGCGGCCGCGGGGTCCATCCCCTCGACCAGCCCGAGCGCCAGGCCGGCGTTAAAGTGGTCGCCCGAACTCGTCGTCAGTTCGGGCTCGTCGACCTTCGGGACGGCGACGCCCGTCGTGCCCGACGGGCCGACTACGACGGAGCGGTCGACGCCGTGGCTGACCACGAGCTCGGCGTCGACGGCGTCGGCGACCGCCTCGGCGTCGGTGGCGGCGTCGGCGTCCTCGGGCACGCCGTCGCCGAAGATCTCGGCGAGCAGCTTCGTCTCTGCGCGGTTGGCCGAGACGACGACCCGCGCGACGTCGTCCAGGCGGCCGAGCGCGTCCCGGCCGGCCCGCAGGCGGTCGCGGTCGAGCTTCCGGACGTCGCCCGGGTCCACGAGCACCGTCTCCGGCGGGTCGTCGAGTTCGTCCCAGAGGTCGCGCAGCCCGTCGAGGACGTCGGGCAGGTCGGGCGTCTCGGCCCAGTAGCCCGTCCCGAGCAGGTCGGCGCCGTCGAGGCGGTCGGCCAGCGTCTCGCGGTCGACCGTCTCGAGCAGGCGCTTCCAGTCGAGGTCCTTCGTGTCCCCGAGCTCCATGATCATCAGCTTGCCGTCGTCGAACTCGACGGCGTCGGTGTAGCCGGGCTCGCCGAGGGTGTGACGCTCGTACTCGGCGAACTCCTCGGCGAAGACGTCGAGCTCGGGGCGGCCGTACATCCCGATCATGACGGGATCGAACCCCCAGGTGCCGAACACGCGCGAGAGGTGACTGGTGTGGCCGCCGGTGCGCGTCCCCCGCTGGAGCCACTCGAAGGACAGCGAGCTGTCGGCCTCGACGGAGCGGTTCACGCGACCGCCGAACTCCGCCAGCGTGTCCAGCCGGTCGTAGTGCTCCGGGTCGTGGCGGTCGGCGACGACCTCGCGCACGCGGTCGACGTAGCCGTCGAAGCCGAACACGACGCGCCCGCCGTCGACCGCCTCGGGGAACTGCTCGCCGGCAAGCGAGGCCGCGTCGGCCGTCTCCTCGTCCATCGTCACAGGACGTCGTCTGCGCTGGCCCCCTCGAAGACGACCGCCTCGAGCATGTCGAGGATCTCGTAGGGATTCTCGCGCTGCCAGACGTTGCGGCCGACGGCCAGTCCCTCGACGCCCGCCTCCATGCAGGACTCGACGAGTTCGAGGAAGTCGCGGTCGGAGGTCTTCGAGCCGCCCGAGAGCAGGACCTTCGTGGCGGCCGCGGAGTCGACGGCGTGGGCCATGGCCTCCTGGCTGCGCGGGTACTTCACCTTCGCGAAGTCGGCGCCCAGTTCGTGGGCGATCCGGGCGGCGTAGGCGATGACGTCGCGGGAGCGGTGCTCCTTGATGGCCTGGCCGCGCGGGTAGGACCACATGGCGATCGGGATGTCGCGCTCGCGGGCCTCCTCCTGGACCGGGCGGAAGTCCTCGAACATCTCGGGCTCCTTGTTGACGCCGGGATAGATGGTGTAGCCGACGGCGTCGGCGCCCAGTTCCTCGGCGTACTCGACGGACCAGTTGTGCGGCGAGTAGGGCTCGCCCATCCACAGGTCCGAGCCGCCGTTGAGTTTCGCCAGCAGGTTCACCTGATCGTCGTAGCTGGGATAGTAGGTCTCGGTCAGGCCCTTGCCGACGGCCAGCGCCGTCACGGCGTCGTGCGTGGCCATCTCGAAGACTTCGGTCGGATCGAGGCGCTCCTCGACGCCCGCGAACTGCTTGGGACCGTGTTCGAGGCCGTGATCGTGTGCCAGTACGAGCGCCTTGCCGTCCCGCGTGACGGGGGAATCCGCGACGGATCGCATACCTCCCCCTACCGTTAACGCTCACATATCGCTTTCGGAGTTGATCGTTTTCTATCGATCGTCGTCGCATCTGCTACGTCCGGCCCGCCGCTGCGACCTCCGAACCGTCACGTAGGTACCGCTACTCTCGCCGACTGTAGTAGAAATTGAAACTATTTACACATCGAGGGGCACCCGGGGTGCCCCTCGAGTGTGTCAGTGCGTTCAATTTCTACTATATGCCCAGCGTCGAACTCGACCAGGAGACGATCGACCGGCTCGACGACCTCCGGATCGAGGACGAGTCCTCCGACGAGATCTGACGGTCGACTCGACCGATCCGACCAGTCCTCACTCCGGCGAGTTGCCCGCGGCCCGACTCCGGACGCCGTCCCAGCGTCCGCTCGACTCGAGTTTCTCCTGTAGCCGCTCGCAGTACTGCTCGGCGAGGTCCTCGGCCTCCTCGATGCGCTCGTCGTCACCGCCCCCTGACCCCAGCCCGAGCGCGTCCTTGACGCCGCCGAGGAGGCCGCCGCCGCTGGAGCCGCCGCCGGCGTCGGCGCCACCGCCGCCCATCATCGACTGCTGCTCGACGCGGTCGAGTTCCGGCATGATCGTCGGCAGGCTCGACGTGTCGGGGACGATCTGAGCCGCCTCCGGATCGTCCGGGCTCTCGATCTCCAGTTCGATCGCCGTCATCACCAGGTTCCACTGCTGGTTGGAGAACGACGACGCTTCCACCCGGTCGTTGAACTCCGAGTCCAGTTCCATCCGCTCGGCGGCGATAGACGAAGTCCAGTCGTCGGCCATGCCCGGCACTTGGCCCGCGGCCGGTATGAGCGTTTCCCGAAAAACTGCGTCAGTAGCGGTCGACGGTGCGTGCGGTCGCGACGTCCGACTTAGAACGCGTCGCCCTCGACCGAGATGTCGGCGTGGAGTCCCTCGCGCAGCGCCGAGTGGACGTGACAGATCTCCTCGCCCAGCTCGATCAGCTCGTCCTCGTCGCCGCTGACGTCGGCCTCGACGCGGATGTCGAAGGCGATCGACTCGAGGTCGTCGTCCTCGTCGATGTCCGCGGAGACGTCGACCTCGATCCGGCCGAGGTCGTCGTAGCCAGTCTGGTCGCCGGCCACGCGGAACGCCGGGATGTAACAGGACGCGTAGTCGGCCGCGAGGACCTGGTTCGGGTCCGGCCCGTCCTCGCTGAGCGCGTCGATGGTCAGCTCCCACTCGTCGTCGATGACGTTGCTCGTCGTGAAGCCCTCCTCGGACGTACTGGTGACCTGAATGTCTGCCATAGCGTACGGGAGGTCGACCGCCTCCCTCTAAAACCTGTCCGACGCGGCACTCCGCGTGCCGGTCGATCCGCGCATCCCTTCAGCCGACGGCGAACCTATAGCTCGAACGTCTCGTCGCCGTCCAGCACGTGCACCTCGGCGTCGCTGCCGGTGCCCCTGACCTCGTTGACGAACTGGTCGGTGTCGATCTCGATCGGCGGGAAGGTGTCGTAGTGCATCGGGAACGCGTGGTCGACGTCGAGCCAGTCGACGGCGATGGCCGCCTGCATCGGGCCCATGGTGAAGTGGTCGCCCGCGGGCACGGCGGCGGCGTCGGGCTCGAGGAACGGTCCGATCACGTCGCGCATCTCCGTCATCAGGGCGGTGTCGCCGGCGTGGTAGAACGTCGTCGACTCCTCGTCGGAGATCTGCGTGGGCTTGGTGTCCGAGATGACGTAGCTGGCCGGCGGGCCGCCGCTGTACTCGTAGTCCGTCTCGAGGCCGTTCGTGTGATCCGCCCGGTGCATCGTCACGAAGGCGTCGCCCAGTTCGACGGTGCCGCCCATGTTGAAGCCGACCGTCTCATCGGCGCCGTACTCGTCCTCGACGTAGGCGGCGATCTCCGGCGTGCCGGCGATCGTCGCGTCGGTGAACTCGCCGACGTCGGCGACGTGGTCGGCGTGGCCGTGCGTGAGGAGGACGTAGTCGGGCGTCTCGACGTCCGCGGGATCGAGGTCGGTCTTGGGGTTGTCGAAGAAGGGGTCGATCAGCACCGAGGTGTCCCCGACCGTGACGTGCCAGGTGGAGTGGCCGTGCCAGGTGAGTTCCATAGCCGCTCGCGGCTACTCGCGGAGCGCACTTAACGGTTGGAGGAGGTTCGCGCATCCGAACGCGCGCTCCGACCGGCCGAGAGCGGGGCGAGCGGCCGCGAGTCACCGCGGATCGGAGCCGTCGGCCATCGTTGGCTTGCCCTGCGCGCGCCGGATCCACTTGCGCATCTGCCGGTTGAGCGACCAGAAGAGGACGACGACCATGGCGACCAGCGCCGCCAGCGCGACGACGCCCAGGTACAGCGCGTTCTCGGCCGGGAGCCCGACCAGCCCGATCAGCAGGCCGACCAGCGCCATCTCGAGGGCGCACCGGGCGCCCGGGACGACGAAGCCCGGTGCGGGGACCGCGTCGGAGTTCGACTTGCTCGTCATTGCCAGCAGTCACGTGGCCGCCACCCTGTAGCTTTCGGCCGGATGCCCGGGGTTTATTCGGATCGACGCCCGTGTGGCGTCCATGGATCACGAGCAGTCCCGCCGCGCCTTCCTCGGGTCGCTGGCGGCGGCCGGCGGCGCGAGCGCGGCCGGCTGTCAGTCCCCGGGCTCGACGGGCGAGTCCACGCCCGCGGGGACGGGAGACGCGGACGACCCGGCGTCGAACGACGGCGACGCGGCGGACGCGGCCGTCGACGGCGAGCCCTACGCCGCCGTCTACGAGTCGGTCGTCGGCTCGGTCGCCTCGGTCCGGACCTACGACGGCGGCGGCAACGGGGCGCAGGGGACGGCGTTCGTCTACGACGACCGCCACCTCGTCACCAACCAGCACGTCGTCTCCGGTGCCTCGGACGTGAGCGTACGCTTCCAGGACTCGGGCTGGCGCAACGCCGAGGTCCTCGCGACCGACGTCTACAGCGACCTCGCCGTCATGGAGATGACTGCCCTGCCGGACGGCGCCGAACCCCTCCCGCTGCTCAAATCGGACCCCGCGGTCGGCCAGCGGGTCGTCGCCATCGGCAACCCCTTCGGCTACGGCGGTTCCGTCTCGGAGGGCATCGTCAGCGGCCGCGACCGGACGCTCGCCGCGGCCAACGGCTTCTCGATCCCCGACGCCATCCAGACCGACGCCGCGGTCAACCCCGGCAACAGCGGGGGCCCGCTGGTCACCCTCGACGGGGACGTCGCCGGCGTCATCAACGCCGGCGGCGGCGACAACATCGGCTTCGCCATCTCCGCCGCCCTGGCCCGGCGGGTGATCCCTGAACTGATCACGGAGGGTGAGTTCGGCCACTCCTACGTGGGCGTACGGCTGATGAACGTCTCGCCGCCCGTCGCGCGCGCCAACGACGTACCCGAGTCCCGCGGCGTCTACATCGACGAGGTGATTGACGACGGACCGGCCGAGGGCGTCCTTCAGGGCAGCGACGGCACGCGCCCGGTCAACGGCGTCTCGGCCCCCGTCGGCGGCGACGTGATCGTCCGCATGGCGGACACCGAGATCCGCGCCCGCCAGGACCTCACATCCTTTCTCGCGCTGGAGACCGACCCCGGCGAATCGATCGACGTGGACCTGTACCGGGACGGTCAGCGCCGGACGGTCGAACTGACGCTCGGAGAGCGGCCGGATCCCGAGGGGTAATCGCGTCTCACACGCCGTCACTCGAAGCGGATCGTCTCCGCGTCGGGCTCGATCGTGACCCGGCCGCCGATGGGGATCGGAGCGGTCGGGTTCGTGTGACCGAAGTCCAGGTCGAAGACGACCGTCGCGTCCGGGTTGTACCGCTCCAGTTCGGCCAGGATCGCCTCGCGCTGCTCGCGGCGGTACTCGTAGCGGGCCTCGCGCCCGGGATCGTCCTCGTGGTTGCGTGTCTGCGGCCGGCCGACGAGAACGGCGTCGAACCGCTCCAGGAGGCCGCGCTCGCCCATGCCCCGCAGCGTCCAGCGGACGCGGCGGGCCTCGGGCATGTTCTCTGCCGTCTCTATCGCCAGCACCTGCCCGTCCAGCCGCTCGGGGTCGGGGAGGTAGCGGTCGACCAGCAGCTGCCAGCGGAGCACTGCGAGGCAGCCGCCCCACACGCGGCCCTCGACGGCGCGGTCGCCGCGCCACCGCCAGCCGGGGGTGTCCTCGTACTCGGGTTCGACCTCGGCGTAGTCGTCGCGGTACCAGGAGACGACGTCGTCGGTCCACTCCTCGGCCGGTCGGAGGTCGCCGATCGCCTCCTCGAACAGCGCGCGCTTCAGGTACTCCCGGCTGTACTCGTGGAACCGGCCGGGAGTCGCGACCTGGTTGAGCAGCTGGCCGCCGTAGCAGGAGACGACGCCGGCCGTCCACAGCAGGGCCGCGAGGTTCGTGTTGTCACTCATCCCGAAGAAGCGAGTCGGGTGCTCGCGGAGGACGGCGGGGTCGACGCGGTCGAGGACGCGCACCTGATCGTCGCCGCCGATGGTGGCGAAGACGGCGCTGATCTCGGGGTCGCGGACGGCCGCGTGGAGGTCGGCTGCGCGGGCCTCGGGGTGGTCGCGGAGGTAGTCGTCGGACTGGCGCGCGGTCGGGTAGACGACGGGTTCGACGCCCAGGTCGCGGAGCCGTTCCAGCGCCAGGGCGAGCACGCCCGGAACGTCGGCCGCGGCTCCGCTGGAGGGAGCAAGGACGGCGACCCGGTCGCCGGGCTCGGCCGGCGGGGGCGTCACGAACTCGACCATGCACGGGCACACTCGAAAGCGAGAGAAAAGCGTGACGGTGGTGTGAGAGCCGACGGCGCGCCGAACCGTCAGCGGCCGGTCGCGTCCGTCAGCGGCCGGTGTCGTACTTGTAGGTGGCCTCGTCGGGGTCGATGCCGAAGTCCTCCGGGCCCTCGGCGGGTTCGGTCTCGCCCTCGTCCTCGGCGGCCGCCTGCTTGAATCGGTCGCGGAGCCGGCCGGGCATCCGGAACCTGTCGACCTGGAGCCGGAGCGGGACGGCGCCGGGCTGGATCGACTCCTGCTTCTCGGTCAGGCGGCCCCGGAGCTTCTCGGGCAGTTGCTCGGGCTCGATGCGCTCGAAGCCGAACTGCTGGAGGTAGTCGGGCTCGCCGGCCAGCGAGTACACCTCCTGGAACCCATCGTCGCCCGCGTACTCGACGAGTCGCTCGACGACGTGCGCGCCGACCCCCTGGCCGCGCCACTCCGGCAAGACGCCGATGCTCGTCAGCTCGCAGACGTCGCCGTCGTCGGGCTTGTGGATCCGGATGCGGCCGAAGCCGGCCTTCTCGTGGTTCTCCTCGTCGATCGCCACGACGTAGTCGCGCGACCGGAACGCCGTCTCGTCGAGGCCCATCTCCTCGATGTGGTCCAGCAGCCAGACCTCCTCGCGGTTCTTCGCGTCCCGGACGTACATACCCGAACCTTCGCTGGCCCGGGCCAAAAGGGTACTGTCGCGTTCGCAGGGGTGAACTGGCCGTGGACGTCCCGGGACTCCGTGGTTCGTCACCGTCTGACGGCAGTGGGGCGATTTCGACGGTGGGCCCGCACGCCGGGCGGGTAGCCGCGGATTTTCGCGCGATAATCGCGATTCCCGGGCGGTGACCCGCGTCGTCCAGCGCCGGGCGCGGACCGAGAGACTTCGGAGTCTGGCGGCTGACGGGCCGTACGATTTCCTTACCCCGCCGTCGCTGTCAGTCCGGAAACCGACGCGGAGGCGGCGCTGGACCGCCCCGCCTGTCCGGTCCGCGTCGCCGCGACGAAATCCGACGGTACTGACCCGTCCCCGTCTATAACTAAATTTCAATTACATGATCGGTGACCATGCGGACTCAAGACGACCGCACGGAGGAAGCGGACGACGAGACGACCGCGGACGAGACGACGGGGACGGACGACGGCGTGCGGATCACGAAACGCGGCTTTCTCGCGGGAACGTCCGCGCTGCTCGGGAGCGGGGTGCTCGGATCGCAGAGCGTCGCGGCCGCGGGCGACGACGAACACGGGGACGTCCTCGACGCGTCGACGGCGACGAGCGGCGACGGCATGGTGGCGTCCTCGCACCCGAAGGCGACGGAGATCGGCGTCGACGTCCTCGAGGACGGCGGCAACGCCGTCGACGCAGCCGTGGCCGTCCAGTTCGCGCTCAACGTCGTCCAGCCGCACACGTCCGGCATCGGCGGCGGCGGGTTCGCAATCGTATACGACGCGGAGGCCGACGAGGAGTACGCCATCGACAGCCGCGAGCGCGCGCCGCTGGGCGCGACGCCGGACATGTTCCTCGACGAGAACGGCGAGGAGCCCGACTTCCAGAACCTGCGGACGAACGGCAAGGCCGTCGGGGTGCCGGGGACGCTCCGGGCCGCCGACGTCATGCTGAAGGAGTTCGGGAGCAAGGAGCGAGCCGAGCTGGTCGACCCGGCCGTGGATCTGGCTGCCGAGGGCGTCGCGGTCGACGCCTTCCTCGCGGAGTCCATCCGCGAGAACGTCGAGCTGGACGCGTTCAACGAGGCCGCGCGGGAGGTGTTCGTCCCCGGGGGCGAACCGCTGGCAGAGGGCGACGACCTCGTCCAGCCGGACCTCGCGGACACGCTCGACCTGATCGCCGACGAGGGCAGCGAGGCCTTCTACAGGGGCGAGATCGGCGAGGACCTCGCCGAGACCGTCCAGGGGCTCGCCCGGCGCCGGAAGCGCGGCGGGAACATGTCCGCGCAGGACCTCGGGCGGTACAACGTCGAACGGACGCTCCCGACCGTCAGCACCTTCGAGGGCTCCGCGGAGACGGTGACCGTCAGGACGATGTCCCTGCCCACGTCTGGCGGGCTGACCATCGCTCAGATTCTCCAGTTGCTCGAACCGCTGGACCTCGCAGACCTCGACCGCCGGGGCGTCGAGACGTACCACCTCATCGCTGAGGCGTCGAACCTGGCGTTCGTCGACCGGACCGCGCACCTCGGAGACGACGAGTTCGTCGACCCGCCGAAGCAGGGCTTCCTCGACGAGGACTACGTCGACGAGCGTCGGGAACTGATCGACGTCGAGTCGGCGCGGGCGTCCTACGAGCCCGGCGACCCCTTCTCCTTCCAGCCCGGCGGGGAGTACCGCGTCGAGGCCCGCGACATCGAGCAGTTCCAGAACCTGGCGACGGCCGCCGGGCAGTCGACGGAGTCGGCGCACCCGGCCGTCGAGGACAGCGGCCAGACGACCCACTTCACGACCGCCGACGGCGAGGGCAATGTCGTCTCCTGGACCAGCACCATCGAGCAGCTGTTCGGCTCGGGCAACATGGTGCCCGGCCGCGGGTTCATGCTCAACAACGAGCTGACCGACTTCGACGCCGAGCCCGGCGGGCCGAACGAGGTCCAGCCTTGGAAGCGGCCGCTGAGCAGCACCAGCCCGACTATCGTCTTCCGGGACGGCGAGCCGTTCTTCAGCATCGGCTCCCCGGGCGGGTTCACCATCATCACGACGGTGTCGCAGGTGATCCTCAACGTCGCCGAGTTCGGGATGAGCATCGAGGAGGCCGTCGAGGAGCCGCGCATCTTCGCCTTCGGCGACGGCCGGCTGTTCGTCGAGGAGACCATCCCGGAGGAGACCCGACGGGGCCTGGCGGATCTCGGCCACGAGATCGAGGACTCCGGTCAGCTCGGCAACGCACAGGCGATCATGAAGGAGGGCGACGCCTACGTCGGCGTCGGCGACGGGCGGCGCGATAGTTCGGCGCAGGGTGACTGACGGCGGCCGGGCGAACCGAACGCGTCCGGCCTCCCGGCTCGGCGGTAGCGAGCGACAGAACGGGACGCGATCGCGATCAGGACCCGGACGGGAGGCGGGGTCCACGGCCCCTGCGGCCTGTACTGGTCCGACCAGGTTCGCGAACCACGCTCACGCGCGGTCCGCTACTTGGCCTTCTCGCCCGCGCTCAATGGAGTGCGGGTATCGGGCCGCTTCGGTCCTCCTTCGAGGCGTTCACCTCGCACCCCTCTTACGGGGTTTCGGTTTTGCCTCTACCCCGAACGGGCCCCGTTCCCGACGAACGGACCCGCTCAGGACGTCCAGTGTGTCCTCGCGACTGCGCCTACAATTTGTGGTTCGATACCAGATGTCATAAATATTGTCGACGCTCGAAGGCACTCCGTCGTCGAGGAGGAACGGACGTCGGTTGCTTCGGAGCGCTACAGCGACGTCCCGCAGTTCGGACAGACCGTCGCGTCCGCCCCCGCGGTTTCGCCGCAGGCCGTACAGCGACGGGCGGCGCCGCCGGTCCCAGCGTCCGCGCCGCCGGCGCCGTCCTCGATCAGGTCCGCGCCGCCGGGGCTCGCGTCGTCACCGTCCTCACCCGGGGGCCTAAACACGCGCGTGTGACGGACCTCGTCCAGGTTCTCGCCGGCGTCGTCGGTCCCCTCGTCGGGCGTCGGTTCGGCCGCTCGGTCGTCGTCGGTCGCCTCGCCGTCGGCCGGCGTCCGGTCGTAGGCGGGCCCGTCGGCCACGTCGACGAAGGGCGGGTAGCGCTGGCCCGTCCGGAGGTCGGAGCGGTTCACCTCGGGTTCGATCAGACGGACCGCGAGCGCGGCGACGTTCTGGAGGGCGACGTACGCGACGGCCAGCCCGACCGGCACCGCAACGGTCGCGACCAGCGGGAGCGGGACGCCGCCGGCGGTCCCCGTCACGTACTCGCCGACCCCCAGCGCCGCGACGGCCCGTTCGACCAGCGCGCCCCGGTCGACGGCCGGTGCGACCGTCACCAGGACCGCGGGCGCCTGGACCGCGACCGTCGCGAACGTCGCCGCGTAGAGAACCGCGGGTCGCGAGAAGGCGAACACGCGGTAGCTGTACGCGAGCGTGCGCGCCAGCAGGTACAGCCCGGCGACCGAGAGGGCGACCGCGCCGTAGCGGCGATCGGGGACGACCGCGGCGATGACTGCCAGGGCCGCGAGCAACGCCGCCGGCGGAACGAGCAGGGCGCCCGGGTAGTCGAAGCGGTAGCGCTGCTCGACGTTCCCGCGCAGGTTCAGCAGACGGTCGCGGAGGCGGTAGACGGCGACCGCCCCGGGCACGACCAGCCAGAGGAGGCAGGCGGCGACGAGGACCGGGCGGTGGGCCGCTGGCGGCGTGAGTCCGGCGGCGTCCGCGGCCCGCCGGAGGAGCGCTCCCGTGCCGGCGAACCACAGCGCGTACAGGAGCGCGCCCGCGACGAGGTCCGTCGCCACCCATCGCTCAGTCCGGACCAGACGGAAGGCGTCGCCGACCTCGCGCCGCCACGTCATACGCGCATCGTTGTCGGCCCCCGTGAAATCCCTTCCGTTCGCCGCGGCGGTCGGGCTCCCGGCGGGGAGTTCCGAGCAGTATCGGGGTCGTCCGCTCGCACCGCTCCGTCGATCAGGGCTCCTCGACGGTCATCGTCACCACGCCGGACAGGTCCAGTTCGTCGCCGGGTTCGACGGGACGGCGGTCCCCCTTCTGGAGCGACTCGCCGTTGAGCTGCGTGGGGTTCTCGCCGAGATCGACGAGGTAGAACCGCTCGTCCTCCCGGACGAACCGGACGTGCTCGCGGTGGATGCGGACCGCCTCGTCCTCGGACTTGCCCGCGTCGGCCAGCAACGACCGGATCTCCCGGCCCACGGTCTCGTCGTCGCCGACGACGACCGAGCGGCCGTAGGCCGTCAGCGCGAGCACCGACGGCGTCTCCTCGCCCGCACCGGCACCCGCGCTCGACGCGCCGCCGCCAGCCGTCGCGCCCGAGTCGACGGGACCGTCCGCCGTCCCGCCACCGCGGTGGGCGTCGAGGTCCTCGCCGCAGCCGGCGCAGAAGCTGTCGGCCGCGTCGACGTCCGTCCCGCAGGACGGGCACTCGGTCAGGACGTCGCCGTCGCGGTGGGCGTCGAGGTCCTCACCACACGAGGCGCAGAAGCTGTCGGCCGCGTCGACGTCCGTCCCGCAGGACGGACAGGCTTCGAGCCCGCCGTCGTCGTCGCCGCGGTGGGCGTCGAGGTCCTCGCCGCAGCCGGCGCAGAAGCTGTCGTCCGCGTCGACGTCCGTCCCGCAGGACGGACACTCGGACAGTTCGGCCTCGTCTGACGCCTCGTCCTCGCCGACGGCGTCGGACCCACACTCGGTGCAAAACTCCGCGTCCGCGGACAGGTCGGCGCCGCAGTCGGGACAGTCGATGGAGTCCGCGGGCGCTCCGTCGCCGTCCTCGTCTGCCGCGTCCTCGCCGCCGTCCGCATCTGCCTCGACCGCGCCGTCCGCGCTCCCGTCATCCGCGTCCGCGGCGTCCTCGCCGTCCTGCGCCGCTTCGTCGGCCGTCGCGGCTTCGGCAGTCGCGTCGTCGCCCTCGGCCTCGCCGTCCTCGGCTCCCGGCCCCGGCACCGCTGAGCCGACGTCACCGGACGCTTCGTCGTCATCGTCGTCCGACTTCGTCCCAGCGGGCGTGTCCCAGTCTCCGGGGAGCCCATCGGGCTCCGACTCGTCGTCAGCCTCGGTCTCGTCGCCGCCCGCGTCGGTCGTGCCCTCGTGCTGCCACTCGCCGCAGTCCGAGTTGGTACACCATCCCCCCGCCACCGTCGGGTCGAACTCCTCCCCACAGAGAGGACATTCGACCAGCGAACCGGTACTTTCTGACATCCTGGTATGGCAATGGCATCCAATCGTAGAAAATAGTTTCGTGGAGAACGAGCGCTGATTACTCCTCGCGGAGGATGACAGTGGCCCGGTCCTCCAGGAGCTCGGGTTCGAGCGCACGCCGCAGGGGTCGGTCGTCGGGCGTCGACGGGAGCCCCGGATCGCGGGCCAGCAGCAGCGAGAGGTTGTCCTTGCCGCCGCGCTCGTTGGCCAGGTCGATCAGGTCCTCGGCGGCGTCGGCCAGCGAATCTGTGCGCAGGACGTAATCGCGCAACTCCGCGTCCGTCACGACCGCCTCGCGGACCGACGCGGCGACCTCCTCGTCGTGTCCGGACTCGACGTACCGGTCGTACAGCACCGGCGCGTCGGTCTGGGCGTCGATCAGGCCGTCGCTGGTCACGAACAGGACGTCCTCGGCGTAGACCGGGGCGGTCTCGGTGTCGACGGGGACGGTGGCCGTCTCGGGGTCGGCGTCGCCGGTGCCGCCCAGCGCGCGCGTGATCTCGTTGCCGCGCGGATGGACGTGGGCGGCCACGTCGTCGACCTCGCCGCGGTCGCGCAACTCCTCGACCACGGCGTGGTCCTTCGTGAGCAGTTCGATCCGGTCCCGGGCGGCGTTGACCAGGTACGCCCGGCTGTCGCCGACCCAGCCGTAGTGACAGCGCCCGCCGACGCAGACCCCGGCCACGAGGGTCGTGTACGCCGCCGTCCCGGACTCGGCGGCGTACCCGACGACCTCGCGGTGGGCCGCGACGACTGCCTCCTCGACGGCCGCCTCCAGCGACGCCGCGTCGGGCTCGTCGGGGAGGACCGCGTCGTTCACGTCGATCCCGAACGGGCCGGGGTCGCTCCGCGCCGCGCGAGCCGCGACGGGCGACAGCTCTTCGAGGGCGCGCGTCGTCGCGAGGTAGGAGGCGACGTCGCCCGCGTCGTGGCCGCCGGCGCCGTCGGCCAGCGCGAACGCGAACGCGGACCGGTTCTCGGGCGCGCCGGCCTCGCTGCCGTCGTATGCGTCGCCCGCGCCGGCCCCGCGAGCCGCACCCCGGTCCGCGTCGACGCGGGCCCCGCCGCGGACGCCACCCGGATCGCTCTCGCCGGCGTCGTCACCCGCGCGCAGCCCCGAGCGGTGCCCCTCCTCGAAGACGGACACCGCGACGCTGTCCTCGTTGATGCCGCTCGCTCGCTTCCGGTCGCCGACGTCGTATCGTGTTGCGTACTCCATGGTCATCCCGTCTGGAACTCGAATGCGACACCGTAGCTGGGGTGGACGAGCGCGATCAGGTCGCCGTCCGCGAGCCGGAACGTCTCGGGCGGGACCTCGCCGTGGCGGTCGGTGGGGTCCTCGCCCTGCTCGCGCAGACGCTCGCGGCCGGCCGCGCCCAGCACCCGCTGCCAGCCCTCGCCGGTCTGGACGTAGGTGCCGTTGAGGCTGCGGTCGCCCAGCACCCACGTCCCGCCGTCGTACTCGAACTGAATCTGGACTGTCGAGACGTACTCGTCCTCGTCCTCGATGGCGATCGCGGGGGAGGGACCGACGGCGTCCTCCCGGCCGAGGGTGTCGCCGGGGTGAATCGTGAACCGCGCGTCCGTCTGCAGGGACTGCAGGCGCGCCTGCGGCGGCGGGCTCGGGTCCTCCTGCTCGAGGACGTGGTACAGCGAGGTGGCGTTGGGGTACCGCTCCTCGTAGTCCGTCCGGGTGGCCTTCTCGACGACGGCGGCGAGGTAGGCCGGGCAGTCGACGCCGAAGTCCCGCGGGTCGATCCCGTCCTGCTTCGGGACGGTGCCCTTCAGCAGGAACAGGAGGATCTTCCCGATGGAGTAGACGTCCGACCACGGGCCCTGCCGGGCGTCGGTCCTGCTGGCCTCGGCGACCTCGCGGGGCTTGTAGGGGCCGAGGATGGTCGTCCCGGAGTCCTCGGCCTCGCCGGAGGCGTCGAACCCGGTGGCCGTGTTGAAGTCGATCAGGACGGGCGTCACCTGCCCGTCCCGCTCGGCGAGCATCACGTTGTCCGGCTTCAGGTCGCGGTAGACGATCTCGTTCTCGTGGAGGAACGACATCGCGTCCGACAGGCCCATCCCGACCTCGCGGACCTCGCCGGCGTCCAGCGTCCCGATCTCGTCGATCGCCCGATCGAGCTCGTAGCCGTCGACGAACTCGACGATGAGGACGGGCGTCCCGCCGACGTCCGTGCGGGCGAGCAGGTCCATCACGTTCGGGTGGCCGCCGGCCGCGCGGATCCGCTCTAAGGCGTCCGCCTCCGCGCCGAAGTACTCCTCGATGACGTCGGCGTCGTTCGCGGAGTCGTAGTTGGGCACCTTGACGGCGACCGTCTCGCCGGTGTCGCCGTCGACGGCCTCGTACGCGCGGGCGAACCCGCCGGCGCCGGCCTCCTCCTCGATCCGGTACCGGCCGGCGACGACGTCGCCTGGCCCGATGTCGCTGGTCGCGGCGCCGGCCGTCACGGCCGGTCACCTCCGCGCTCCCGTCCCGCTCCGTCCATCGTCACTCGAGTCGGTCCTCGTCGACGATCTGGGTGGCCTGGCTCCGCTCGGCGCGGCCGCCCTCCTTGACGAGCTGGGTCTGCTGCTCGGCCTCCTCGACGGCGGCCGCGTCCTCGCCGTGGACGACGGTCATCCGCTCGACCTCGGTCTCGGCGGCCTCGACGTTGCCCTTGCCCAGCTCGGTGCGGACGACGGTCTGCTTGTGGTCGATCGAGACGGACTCGTTGTGCTCGGCGAGCAGGTCCGCGTCGTCGGTGTATTCGACGGCCACCTCGTCGACGGCCGTCTCGCCGCGCGCGGTGAGGGTCACGTCGGCGAGCGTCGCCTCCTCGCCGAGGTCGCCGCCCGGCGCGTGAATCTTCAGGACGACGCGCTGTTGCTCCCGCTCGACGAGGTCCGGGAGCTTCACGACGGAGGTGTTGTCCTCCCACTCGACGTCGACCTCCTGGGCCTGCGGCAGCGCGCGGTAGACCTCGCTGACCTCGACGCCGGGCGCGACGTCGAGTTCCAGCTGTGCGTCCGGCGCGACCACTGATCCGGCCTGCTCGACGGCGTCGCCGAAGAACGCCTCGATGTCGCCGGGGGACTCCAGGTGCGTCCAGGTCCCGCGCGCGGTGGTGCCGAGCGTCCGGATGGTCTTCTGGTTGTAGTCCGTGCCGATGCCGGCCGACTGGATCCGCGCGCCGGCGGCGTCGATCTCCCGCGCGAGGTCGGCGAAGTCGGCGGGCTGGTGCTCGTTGTCCTTGCCGTCCGACAGCAGGAGGAGCCGGCGGACGGCGTCGGGTCCCGCACGAGAGCCGTGCAGCGATTCGGCGGCCGCGCGCAGCCCGCTGTACATGTCGGTACCGCCGCCGGCGGAGAGGTCGTCGACGTCGTCCATCGCGTCGTCGCGCTCGATGTCGCCCCACCGGGTCGCCGGCAGGATCACTTCCGCGTCGGTGTCGAAGGCGACGACGCTGACCCAGTCGTCGTCGTCGAGCAGGCCGAACACCCACGCTGCGCCGTCGCGGGCGCGCTGGATGTTCTCGCCCTGCATCGACCCGCTCGTGTCGATACAGAGGGCGACGTGGCGGCGGGGGCTCGCGGTCTGCTCGCCCGGCTCGACGTCGATTTCCGCGGTGAGGGTCGCGCCGTCGGCGGGGAGGTACGGGCGGTTGACGCTGGTCTCGATCGTAGCCATGCTTGTTGGTCTATTCCCAGACCTATGAATAAATTGTGCCGGTTACCAGCCGAGAACTGCCCGTTCGACGGCGGCGGTCTACCACCGTTCGTCCGGTCCCGGAATCGGAGACGAGCGAGATCGACCGAGTAGTCCGCGTTCTCCGCGGTTCCCTCCGGCTTCGACTGGAGGACCGACGAGTACCCCCGCTTTCGCGGGCCTCTAAGTGTTCGCGCTCCAACATCCGGAGGAATGCCCGACGGTTCTCTCGTCCCGCTGGATCGTCGTCACCTGCGCGGACTCGCGCTGGTGGTGTGCCTCCTCGCGGTGGCCTCGCTGGCGGCCTCGGCCGTGACGGACCGCGACACGGCCAGAGCGACCGCAGCCGTCCCCGACGGCGAGCGCGACCGGACCCTGGTCGCGACCGTCGACGGAACGGGGCCGGGACAGATCGTCGCCTACGGACCGAACGGCTTGGTCGCGTACCGGAACGACTCGCTGACTCTCTACCACGACGTCGACCCGACGCCGACCGGCGCTCGCACGGTCAAGTTCGTCGCGAGCGACGCGGTCGACGACCACCGGTGCGGCGGCGAGGACTGCCTCCGGAACGTCGTTCGCCGGGTGAACCTGTCGACCGGCGACGGCGAGGCCGTCCACGAGTTGTACCACCGCCGGAACGGATCGACGCAGATCCACGACGTCGACCGCGTGAACGAGTCGGTCCTGCTGGTCGCCGACATCAGCTACCCCGACCGCGTGTACATGATCGACACCTAGGCGGATGAAGTCATCTGGGAGTGGCGGGTCAGCGAGGTCTACGAGCCCGACAGCGGGGGCGCGTACCCCTCCGACTGGACGCACCTCAACGACGTGGAGCTGGTGGAGATCGACGGCGGCGAGGTCGTCATGGCCAGCCTGCGCAACCAGGATCAGGTGATCTTCGTCGAGCCCGGACGGGGGCTCCTCGAGGACTGGACGCTCGGGGAGGACGGCGACCACGACAAGCTGTACGAGCAGCACAACCCCGACTACATCCCGCCCGAGCGGGGCGGTCCCGCCGTCCTCGTCGCCGACTCCGAGAACAACCGGGTCGTCGAGTACCAGCGTGAAGACGGGAGTGGGGCGATCAACGCGAGCCGAACGTCGCCGGACGAGTCCGGCGGAAAGTGGGTCGAGTCGTGGACCTGGACCGACGAGCGCCTCCTGTGGCCCCGCGACGCCGACCGCCTCCCGAATGGAACCACGGTGATCGCCGACTCGCACGGCGAGCGCGTCCTGGCGGTCCGCCCGGACGGATCGGTCGCCTGGTCGCGTCCCGCCCCCACTGGGAGCTACGACGTCGAGGTGCTCGGGACGGGCGACGAGCGCGCCTGCGGCGCGAGCGTGGCCCGGCTCGGTTACGAGTCCCAGCGGGCGTCGCCGTTCGACGACGTGGATCCCGCCCACTGGCTCGTGGCGACGGTCCCGCCGCTTCTCCTGCACGGTACCCTCTTCGCGCTCCCGGCGTGGGCGTCCCCGCTCGACGCGGCGCTCGTCCTCGCGGCCGCTGCCGCCGTCGCGCTGTGGTTCGCCGCGGAGGCAGCCGTCGCCGTCCGCGACCGTCGACGGCAGTGATTCGGTGACCGCCGACGGCAGTGACTCGGCGGCCAGTGAAGACGTCAGCGGTGGTCCCGACCGTCTGACCAGACGAGCGCCTGCGAGGCGGTCTTCGAGAGCGGCAGAATAAGAGAAGCGGGCGTCGAGTAGAACGGCCGTTCGCCGGCTTACCTGAAAACCAGGCACTAATGCCCCGTCCTCAAGGAGTCGGTCGAGAGAGCGTAGCTCTCTCGTGATCACGAAAATCTTCGATTTTCGGACGACAACACAGGGAACGAAGTGACCGAGTAGCTAACGAGAGCGGAGCTCTCGTTCGCACGTCAGAACGTGAAGCGTTCTGAGGACGCAGTAGGGCGGGGATACAACGTCATCAGAAATCGAAGATTTCTGATTGGCAGTCAGATTCCGATGGAATCTGACAACGCCCGTTATCATCTCACGCACACTCTGCAACGACAGATCCACAGGCCAACAGACACTTTTATCAGTCTCAACAATGTATCTACATCGTACATGGATGAGTTCACAATCAACGGCCATGAAGTCGTGAACGGCGACGTGAAAGCCACCGGCAACGGCGCTCACGTCTATGTCCCGAAACGCTGGCGTGGCGCGGACGTGAAGGTCGTCCGTACTTCTGACCCCGACGACGAATAGATGAACTACAACTACAGGTATCGATTGAACCCGACTGACGATCTCCGCGAGCGATTAGCGTGGACTGTCGATACCTGTAGGCAGGTCTACAACCATTTCCTCCACCGCCTCAACAGACACGACGATACGTCGGCGTACCCCGAGCAGAAACGCCTACCGGACCTGAAAGACTGGTGGACTGACCTGCGAGACGTTCACTCGAAGGTGTTGCAGAAAGTCGTCCAGCGGTTGTACGACAACCTCTCGACGCTCAAAGGCCGAAAGCAGAACGGCTACAGCGTCGGGGAGTTGCAGTGGAAAGCGCCGAGTGAGTACCAATCGTTCACCTATAGTCAGTCCGGCTTCGAGCTCAAAAACACGAGTGGTCGGACTCGACTATGGCTCTCGAAGATTGGTGACATTCCCATCACTTTCCACCGCGACCTGCCTGACGACGCCACCATCAAGACCGTCACAGTCAAACGGGAACCCACCGGCAAGTGGTACGCCATCTTTGGCATCGAAACTCCCGACGACCCACCCGAGAAGCCCGACGAAGTGACTGACGCAGTTGGCATCGACGTGGGAATCCTCAAATACGTCCACGACAGCGATGGAACCGCCGTCGGGTCGCCGGACCTTTCCGACGAACGCGAGCGGTTGGATTGCGCTCAACGCAACCTCTCACGGAAGGAACACGGCTCAAACAATTGGGAGGAACAGCGCAAGACGGTCGCTCGATGCCACGCCGACCTGAGGCGCAAGCGGCGAGACTTCTTGCACAAACTCTCGGCGTACTACGCCCGCGAGTACGACCTTGTAGCGGTCGAGGATTTGGACGTGACTGCTCTATTGAATCCACGGACAGCGTAGGGATCACTCTTTGATTGCTTGCTCGAGGTTGTAGACTGCGGCGGTAAGCACGAGTTCACGAAACGCTCGGTACCAGACGCCCGGTCTGACAGCGGAGCCGTATCGGCGTTTGATGGCCGAGAATGCGCTCTCGGCCAGCCAGCGCTGCCCGTAAAGATCGCTGTCCAACCGTGCGTTGTGGGCGTGGTCGTAGTGGGCGAACAGCCGATGTTTGATCACTGGCCGGACGCCGTCTGAACGGGGTGCGTCCCGCAGTGATTGGTCGTCATAGCCGTTGTCGCCGGCGAGACTCTCTATTTTGTCGGTGTTGCGCAGCGCAACCTGACGGCCCACCCGGGTATCGTGGGGCCAGTGTGCCGAGTCGCCGGGATCGCAGCGGGCTGCTGACCGGTCGAGCAGTTGGCGCCAGATGCGGGTCGGCACCCGCTCGAACGACCGCCGTTGGACTCGCACGCTCGTCCAACGAGCCCGGCCGCACTCCGTTCGGCCGGATGCCACAGCGTCGAGGGTGCCGGGAACTCGAAGCGGGCCAACTACAAGACCGCGCACCCGGTCTATCTCACTGGCCCAGTCGACGATTTCCGCGTCGCTCGCACTCATGTGAACCCGCAGAAAGTGCAGCGTCAGATGCTTCCAGCCGGCAAACCCGCTGCCAGCCGGGTCGCTCACCACCGCCGTGGGGCTGGCGGCACAGCGCTTTTGAGCTAGCGACGCCGCTTGTGTAACGAAGCGGAAAGGAGTTGAGGCACATTCCCCTCTCCGCTTCGCTTCGACCTTCACAGCGACGCTATCTGCCCGCCGTCCCCGGATTCAATAAAGCAGACATGAAGGGATTGGTCGAACTTCCCGGTAATTCTCGGAACCGTGCCGGGGCCTCGTGGGGGACGTTCCTCAGAATGCTCGAATACAAGTGCGAGCGGGAAGGCACGTACTTCGCCGCCGTGGACCCTCATGGCACGACCAAAGAGTGCGCGTCGTGCGGAACAGAGACGGACAAACCGCTGTGGGTGCGCGAGCATTCGTGTCCGTCGTGTGGGTTTGAAGCGGACAGGGATGCGAATGCATCGTGGAACATCCTTTCTCGCGGCCTCGAACAAGTAGGGACGGGCTGTCCCGAATCAACGCCTGTGGAGACTGCGCTCCCTACGGACACTGATTCGGTGTCTGCAAAGCGCGTCGTGGAAGCAGGAAGTCCCACCCTCACGGAGCAAACCGCGTCAGCGGTGAGCGAGTAGGTTGGGAGGAAGTCACATGTAGCCCAGGTCGCGGAGGCGCTCCATGAGGTCCTCCTTGTCCTGGGCGCGGCCGGCGCGCTCGGTCGTGCCTTCGAGGTCCTGCTGCCATGCGGGCTCCTCGGCGGCCTTGTCGGTGCTGACCTCGCTGCCGAGCGAGCGGAACCCGGCGAAGTACTTCGGCGAGACGGGGACGTCCTCCTGCTCGACGCTCCCGGGGAGGTCGTCGTCCGTTTCGGGGACGTAGCCCTCGTCCGGGAACTCCTCGACGGTGTCCGGGACGACGAAGTTCCAGAACGCGTCCCAGACGGCGGGCTCGTCGAACTGGAGGATCGTCTGGACGCGGTCGTGGGGCGGGTAGATGTCGGGGTCGTGGCGCGGCGAGAAGAACGTCTCGTCGGCGCGGGCCTCCTGCTCGTCCCAGCGGACGCCGGAGATGATGCCGTCGACGTCGTGCTCTTCGATCGCGTCGTTGAGCGCGACCGTCTTCAGCAGGTGGTTACCGACGTAGGTGTCCAGCAGGAACGGGAACTCCTCGTCCTCGTACTCGAGGATGTTCCGAATGTGGTGCTGGTTGTGCTCGGAGAGTGCGTCGACGGGGATGTCGTCGCCGGGCTCGAGGTCGTTCTCCTCGACGTACTCGCCGACGTCCTCGTTGCGGGCCCAGATGACCTCCAGGTCCCACTCGTCGGCCCAGTGCTCGACGAAGTCGATGAGCTCGTCGAAGTGCTGGTAGTGATCGATGAAGACGACCGGAGGAACCTCCAGGTCGAACCGATCGGCGACCTCCTTGACGAAGTAGAGCGTGAGCGTGGAGTCCTTGCCGCCGGTCCACATGACGACCGGGTTCTCGTACTGCTCGAGGCCCTCCTTGGTCACCTCGATGGCCTTCTCGATCTTGTGGTTGATAGTCGGGTAATCCGCCGGGTCCTCGCCCTCGCCGTCGCTGTAGTCGACGTCGAGGTAGTCCGGAAACTCGGACATGGTAATAACATGTAATTAGGTTAGTTGTAAGTACTTTTTGGACGACTATGGGGGTGGTTCACAGGCACACGGAGGCAGTCAGACCGGTGCAGAGAGTCGACCCGCCGGAGGCCCGGTCCCCCGACCGTTAAGCGGCCGCCCGTCGTCACCGCCGACGATGACTGACCGAGCTCGGGCCGCGCGCGCCGTCGCGCGGCGGTGGCTACGGGGATACGCACTGGCGGCGTTCCTGACGCTCGCGGCCGGGGTGGTGCTCGGGTACGCGCTCGGGACGCAGGTGCCCGCCGAGTGGCTACAGCAGGGGACCGGTTCGTCGGCGTTTCTCCCCGACCGGATAACCTTCTGGACGCTCCTCTCCAACAACCTGCTCGCCATCACGGTCATCTCGCTGGGGGCCGCGTCGGCAGGCGCGCTGACCGCCTTCGCGCTCCTGCTGAACGGCGTCCTCATCGGCGCGGTGGTCCAGATCGCCCTCCGCGAGACGGACCTGCTGACCGTCGTCGCGCTCATCGCACCGCACGGAATCGTCGAGATCCCCGCGCTGCTGATCGTCTCGGCGATCGGCTACCGGTTCGGCCACCGGACGGTCCGGTACGTCCGCGGCCTAGAGGACGAACTCTTCACACGCCGGGATCTGAAGGAGGCCGGCCTGCTGTACGTCGTCGCCGCCCTCATGATCGTCGTGGCCGCCTGGATCGAGGCCGAGGTGACCCTTGCCGTCGCCGAGCGCGTCGCGGACGGCGGGACCGGCGGGGCGTGAACGGTTGCCGGCCCGTCGTCTTCCCGGCGCGCAACGCAATTGCGTCGCCACGCTCAACTTCCGCCCGTGATCGTCATCCTGTCCGGCCTCCCGGGGTCCGGGAAGACGACGCTGGCGACCGGACTGCGTGACCGACTCGCCGACCGCGGCCGCGCGGTCGCGCTCCTGCACTCGGACGACTACCGGCGGCGGACGTACGAGCAATTGTACGAGGCCGTGGCCGAGGGCGTCGAGGACGACGTCGCGAGGCCCGACGTCTGGCTGCTCGACGGCACCTTCGCCCGGCGCGAGTGGCGCAACCGCTTCTACCGCCTCGACGACGTCCGCGAGGTGTGGGTCCGGGCGCCCCTGGAGACGTGTCTCGCGCGGAACCGTCGACGTCAGGACCCCGTCCCGGACCGGGGCGTCGAGTCCGTCGCCGCCGAGTTCGACCCGCCCCGGGCGGACCTGGTGATCGACACCGACGAACTGCGCGTCGAGGCGTCGCTGGACCGACTGGAAGCGGCGGTCGCCGGATGGCTCGACGGGTAAGGTCGGCTGTATACGATGTAATTCGACGTATCAGAGTCGGCGGACGCGTCGTGCCCGTCCGCCCTCGCGAGCTCCGCCGACGTTCCGGGGACGGCACCGGCGAAGTGTGGTCCGGAGGCTACGGCAGTGGCTCCCCGTTCGACGCGCGTCGGAATGAGACCGCCAGTCGGCCGCTACGGGTCCACTATGAGATGAACTCGTTGTCCCGCCAGTTGACCGTGTCCTCGTCCTCGTCCTCTCGGGGCTCTTCAACGACGTTGATCTGCGCGGGCTTGTCCTCCCCGTCGACGATTCGGACGGCCTCGAGGTCGTCGTCGACCGCAGCGATGGCGGTAAGGGTCCCTTTCTCGGCGTTGCGAGCGACGTCGCAGAGGACCTGAAACATCGGATACTGCAGCGCCGTGTTCTGGAGCACGGTCTCGCGGTCGCCCTTGAAGCAGGCGTATTCGACGAGTTCGGAGTCCGGCTTCTCCTCCTCCTCGAGCTGGCCCCACTGCGGGCCGCCACCGCCGCCGTTCATGCCGTTGAATCCCGGCGGCTCCTCGTCTTCGGGCAGCTCCTCGTAGACGCGGTTCTCGGTGACGCTGGCCTTGAGCTGGGCGGTCGGCGTGTACTTGCTGATCGATTCGTCTTCCGCGACGGCGCTGATGATGAGCGTGTTGTTGCGGCGGGTGATCTCTACGTCCGCGATCTCCGGTGGGAGGTCGGCGTCCTCGAAGAAGTCGTACGTGTCTTCCAGTGGCAGTTCGAGTGTCGAGTGGAGTCTGTATACGCGGCTGGTCATGGTTGGTGTTGCGAACCTCGGCAGCCGTCCCCTACCGCAGAGGCTGGTGTTCGGTTGCTTCTAGGGGCCGCTAGCTTATATGACCTGTCCTTCCTGGGGGTGGACTATCCGCTTCCTAATGGGCCGCGTAACGGCGTGTTATGGATCGAAACCCCCGTATACCGTTTCTTGCAGATGTTGAAAAACGGAGTGAAACGTCAGTCGTCGGCCGCCACCGATCCGTCGGCGTCGCCTACCGCGGGCTCGGCCTCGATGCTCGGGGGGTACTCGCCCCGGTCCAGCTTCAGGTCGGAGGCGGGACGGGCCATGCAGGTCAGCGCGTACTCCTCGCGCTCCTCGTCGGTCAGTCCGCGGGCGGCGGGCTGGGTCACCTCGCCCTCGACGATCCGCGCCGAACAGGCCAGACACATCCCGACCCGGCAGGAGTACTCCTGAGCGATGCCCTCCTCGAGGCAGCGGCTCAGGATCGTGTCGGTGTCGGCGACGGTGATCTCCTCGCCCGTGCCGACGAACTCCACCGTGTACTCGGTCATGTCCCGGGGTTCGGAATCGCCCGCCAAAACTCTTGCCACAGATGCCTGTCAGCGGGAGTGAGGGCGGCGATATTGGCGACGGGAATAAAGAGTTTTCTCCCTCGGGAAATCACTGGCGTCCATGACAACGGATGCAGCCGACGGGTCCGGTGGCGACGGACGGACCGTGTCGGCGGACGTCGCCGTCGTCGGGGCCGGGACGGCGGGCTGTTACGCGGCCGCGACGCTCGCCCGCGAGGGCTACGACGTCGTCGTCGCCGAGCGCAAGGACGAGCAGGAGGCGGGCCACATCGCCTGCGGAGACGCGCTGAAGGGCGCCTCGAACTTCCCCGATGCCATCCCGAAGTCCCAGATCGAACCCGCGTTCACCAACACCGACGTCGACCACGGCCGGTTCGAGATTCCCCAGGAAGACACCGTCCTCGAGATCCCGGTGCCGGGCGAACTGGCCGTCATCGACCGCTGGGAGTACGGCCGCCGCATCATCGACGGTGCTACGGAGGCCGGCGCCGAGTTCCACTACGACACCGTCGTCCAGAACGTGCTCCAGGACGAGGACGGCACGGTGACCGGCCTGAAGGCGATGCGGAAGGGCGACCCGGTAACCTACGAGACCGACGTCGTGATCGACGCGGCCGGGGCGCTGTCGATCCTCCAGGACAAGGCCGACTTCGAGGACGCCACCTTCGACACGAACGTCACCTACTCGCAGTTCTGCTCGGGCTACCGGGAGGTCGTCGAGACCGAGGAACCGGTCCCGTGGGACGACGCGCTCGTCTTCAAGCCCACGGAGCGGTCGGCGGGCTACCTCTGGTACTTCCCGCGCACGGAGACGGAGATCAACGTCGGTCTGGGCTTCCAGATGACCGAGGAACCCATGGAGCTGGTCGACGACCTCAAGCGGGACCTCTCTGCCCGGTCGGAGTTTCAGGACGCGGAGGTCACGGACAAGCTCGGGGCCGCGCTGCCGACCCGGCGGCCTTACGACTCCGCGGTCGCGCCGGGCTTCATGGCCGTCGGCGACGCCGCGGGCCACGTCAATCCGACCACCGGAGGCGGCATCGCCGGCGCGGCCTACGCCGGCCAGTACGCCGCCGAGCAGGCCGTCGAGGCCATCGAGGACGGCCGCGTCGACGACGAGGCCGTGCTCTGGGAGTACAACGAGCGCGTCATGGACCACTTCGGCGCGCGCTACGCCGCGCTGGACGTCTACAACATCTTCACGACCGCCTACGACGTCGACGACCTGATGGGCCTGCTCGCGGCGCTGCCCGGCGAGCAACTCGCCGAGGCGCTGTACTCCGGGTCGACTGACATGAGCCTCGGGCTGAAGCTCAGGACGGCGATCAAGAGCTTCGGCCACTGGGGTACCATCTACGACCTCTACCAGACGAAACAGCTGGCCGATCGCCTGCTCGCCCTCTACGAGGAGTACCCCACCCACCCCGGCGCGTTCGACCGGTGGCAGGCCCGACGGGACGACCTGATGGACGAGATCTACGAGGTCGTCGACGCCGATCCGAAGTACTGAGCGGTCCCGGGCGGCCGTCAGACCCGCCCGGTTTCTCCCATACGGACTGTTGTAGGTCAGCACCGGTACGACCGTCCGAACAGAGACGGTCGAACCGGAACCAGCTACAACAGTCCGTGTCAGGCCATGTGCGCGGTGATGTCCGTCGACGAGACCATCCCGAGGTAGTCGTCGTCCACCACGGGGAGGTGGTTGATCCCGAAGTTCGTCATCATCGCCGCGACCTCGCCCAGTCGGAGGTCTGGCGGCACCGTCTCGACCGACTCCGTCATCACGTCCTCGACCAGCACGTCGTCCGGATCGCGGCCCTCGGCGACGGCGTCGAGGACGTCCGTGCTGGTGACGATCGACGGCGGCGCAGTCGTCACCAGCAGCGCGCTGATGTCCTCCTCGCGCATCGCCGTCGTCGCCTCGGTCAGCGTGGCGTCGGGCGTGATCGTCTCGAGCGGCGTCGACATGATGGCCTCGACGCGCGTCTGACTGCTGTCACTCATGCGAAGCGATACCGAGCCACGGACAATGAGCGTTCCCCCTGGACGAGGCGGACGCACGATCGACGAGGCGATCAGATCGGCTCGTCGGGGTCGTGGACGTCGGCCATCCGCTCGGCCTCGGTCGCGTACTGCTCGCGCTGGTCGGGGTCGTCGACCGCCCCGAGGTCGCCCGGATCGACGTCCAGCGCGGCGGTGGTGTCGCGGACGTCGGTGAAGCTCGTGAGCGCCCGCTCCTTCCGGAAGTACCGCTCGCCGTCCGGCGTGGCGTACACGAGGATAATCATGTTCTGCTCGTCGTCCGAGTAGGTCCGCTCGACCAGCCAGACGCGGACCTCGTCGGCGCCGTCCGCTGCGTCTGCGTCGGTGTCCCCGCCATCCGCTGCGTCTGCATCGGTGTCAGCGCCGCCCGCGGCGTCTGCGTTGGCGTCCATACGTGGACTTGGGGCGGGAATCCGATATATCCCCTGTCTACCGGTCCTCGGCCGCAGCGAGCAGCGTCTCGGTGAGCCAGTCGACGCCGACGGCGATGGAGGGCTCGTCGACGTCGAAGGTGGCCGTGTGGTGGCCGCCGGGGTGGTCCGTGCCGACGCCGACGTAGGCGGCCTCGCCGCCCGTCTCCTGAACGCGGCGCATGAGGTAGGTGGCGTCCTCGCTGCCGCCCAGCGCCGCCGTCCGGACCCGGGAGTCGACCCCCTTGACGCGCCCGGCGGCCTCGTAGCCCAGGTCGACGACGGCGTCGTCGTTCTTCCCGCCCGGCGCCTCGCCGGTCCGGGCGACCTCGACTTCGCAGTCGTACATGTCGGCCGCGCTCTCGATTACGTCGTCCGCACGCTCGCGCACGTATTCCATCAGCTCGGTCGTCTCGCCGCGGACCTCGCCCTCGATGCTGGCGTGTTCGGGGACGATGTTCGTCGCGGTACCGCCCTCGACGACGCCGGCGTTGACCCGCGTCGCGCCCGCCTCGTGGCGCGGGATGGCGTAGAGGTTCTGGACCGCCGTCGCCAGCGCCTGGACGGCGTTGCGGCCCTGCGCGGGATGGCCGCCCGCGTGCGCGGGTTCGCCCTCGAAGTCCGCCCGAAACTGACTGACGGCGAGAATCTCCTCGATGCCGGCCACGACCTCGCCGGTGGGGTGGTCCAGCCCCAGGTGAACCGCGAGCAGGACGTCCACGTCGTCGAGGTGGCCGCTCTCCGCGACCGGCCGCGCCCCGCCGACGACCTCCTCGGCCGGCTGGAAGACGACCTTCAGCGTCCCTTCGAAGTCGCTCTCGGCGACCGCCTCCAGGACGCCGACGCCGATAGCCGCGTGGCCGTCGTGCCCGCACGCGTGCATCGCGCCCGTCTCCGAGCGGAACCCCTCCGCCGCCGGGTAGTGGTGGGGACCCGTCGACTCCTCCCGCGGCAGGCCGTCGACGTCCACCCGCAGCGCCACCGTCGGCCCCTCGCCCCGCTCCAGCGTCGCCATCAGGCCCGTCCAGCCCCCCGCCAGGCGCTCCAGCACGTCCTCGTCCGCGCCTGCGTCGAGGGCCCGCTCGTACCACTCCGCGAGGTCGTCCTCGTCGGGCACCGAGAGCCGCTCGCCGGACGCGAGCAGGTCCGGTCCCAGGACGACGTCGTCGACGCCGATCCGCTCGCACTCTTCGACGAGCCGCGCCGTCGTGTAGAACTCCCGCCACGCCGGTTCGGGATGCCGGTGGAGGTCCCGCCGCAGCGATACCAGTCGATCGTACCGTTCCGCGTCCATACCCGTCTCTGGAGCAGGCGGGACTTATATGCGCGGCGAGCCAGGGGCGGAAGGTGCTCTCGACGGTTCGACCGCCAGTGGAGGTGCCGAGAACAACCAGAAAGTCCCCGGGCGTTCGACCGCCCCTTCAGTCCCGTTCAACAGGCTGATCCACCGGTGTGGGTGGGACTGAAAGGGGCCGCTCGCTCGGCGATGGCGGACGAAGCAAGCACTGGAGTGACCGTAGGGAACGAAGCGCGCAGCGAGCCCCCCGAGTCGACGAGCGGAGGCTTTCTGGCTGTTGTGGACAGTTGCCATGAGCGGCGCAGGAACAGTGGAAGACCCGTCGAGTACACCTAGGAGCCCAGGTGGCTGCGCTGTTCGATCTCGGCCTCGACGTGGATGCCCTGGGGGAACTCCCGTTCGGTGACGTCGCGGGCGAACTCCTGGTGGTCGACGATCTCGACGGTGCGCGTGTAGACGGTGTAGTCCCAGGACTCGAACCGGCCGCCGTCGGGGGCCAGCGACTTGGACTGGGGCACGCGGTGGTGCTCCGGCGGACGGGGATGTGGCCCTTTCAGTTCCACGCCCTTGCGCGCCGCCCGGTCCTTGATGTCGTCGACGACGTCGTCGAGTCGGCGGCGGTCCCCGCTCTCGAGCGTGAGTTTGGTGACGAACGGCATCAGTGTCGGGTGAACGGGCGACCCTCAAAAGGGCTCGCTTTCGACCTCGCCAGACGCGACCGCTCGGAGTGATAACGCGATCGTACCGACCGGTAAGCCCGTCGTACGGGCCGTAGACGGCAGTTACTTCGGCGCCGTGCGGGAGTCTCGTGTGCGATTTGGTCTCGTCGGTCCTCCGATATGCTCTTAAGTATCCGGCCGGTAGCCTGTGGTAATGATCGAGGCCACGAGCGCGGGAGCCATCCTCTTTCGCGATACGCGTGGCCGGCGGGAGTACCTGCTGCTCAAGTCCCGCCCCGGCGACTGGGAGTTCCCCAAGGGCGGGGTCGAAGGCGACGAGGAGCTGCAACAGACCGCCATCCGCGAGGTGAAAGAGGAGGCCGGAATCAGCGACTTCCGGCTCTTGGACGGCTTTCGCAAAGACTACGACTACGTCTTCGAGGCGAACGGGAAGACCATCCACAAGACGGTCCACCTGTTCGTCGCCAAGTCATACGAGGCGTCGGCCGAACTGTCGAACGAACACCGCGACCTGCAGTGGCGCGACTACGAGCAGGCGATCAACACGGTCACGCAGGACGGTCCCCGCGAGATCCTGGAGGACGCACACGAGTTCCTCGACGAGCGCGAGGACGAAGAGGAGTAGGGGCGTCGGCCTGAAATCGTGCGTCGGGTTCTAGCTCTCGACGACGTACGTGCTGGCCGCGAGGTCGCCGACTCGCTGCTCGTCGTCGGTCAGCACGACGGCGATGATACCGACGATGTAGAGGAACGGCAGCGCGTCGACGATCCGGAGCAGGTTGCGGATGATCGATTCGCCCCAGCCGATGGGGCTACCATCTTCGCCGACGACGGTGATGCTCAGGAGCATCTTCCCGAGCGTCTGGCCGTAGAGAGCCTCCAGAACGATGAAGTAGGCGAACATGATGAGCGGCGTAAGCAACTGCAGACCGACCACGACGCCGGCCATGCCGTTACTACCCGGACCGCCGCCCATGGGAACCGCGAAACCGATCGCCATGGTGAGGACGGCCGCGACGATCCCCATGAGGATGCTGTCGACGATCAGTGCGACAGCGCGCTTCCCGAGTCCGGCCTTCTGATTCACGTCTAGCGTCGAATTCGTGTTCATGCAATGTGCCTACCGATATGCTGCGAAAATAAAGGTTTCCATACTGTCGAACAAACTTCCTCGTTGACGGATGAGCGCGCCGTCTTGCCTTCTCGGGAGCGAGACTTATGTTCCCATGGGGCCTTGCCCTGGGCAGAGCCGTGGACAGCGAGTTCGCCTTCGAGGTGCGGGTCTGCGCGTGGGCCGAGCGGGAGTGGCCGCCGGAGGGCGACCGCGAGCACCCGGTCGTCGTCGCTCGTCAGTTGGGGACGAAGCGGCGGCGCTGGGACACCATCGTCCTGGAGTGCGACCCCGAGGGACTCCGCCGGCGTGCGCAGTTCGGGGAGCGGCGGCTGGGCTCGGACCTGCTGCACGTCGTCCGGTCGGCGCCGGCGGAGTGGACCTACTACCGGGACGCCCTGCCGGACCCGGGCTACTCCTGGCGGTACGTCCGCGAGGCGGTCCACGAGGCGGCCGACCGGGGTATCCTGGACCGGCGCAAGCGGGGCAACCGGATTCAGATCCGCCGGAAGTACGAGTACCCCGACTGGGTCGATCGCGTGGTCGCCGTCGAGAACAAGCCGGACCTCACGGCCAGCGCGGCGCGCGACCTCGCGCCGCAACTGGAGCGGGACGTGGCTCTCTCGCTGGCCGACGAGGTGTGGGTCGCCACCGCGGCGACCGGCGAGCGGGTCGAACCGATCCTGCTGGAGGACCTGCCGGTCGAGGCCGGCGTGCTGACGTTAGACGCCGGGGCGGGCGAGGCCGAGGTCGGCTGGCACCCGAGCGCGCTCGCCGTCGACGATCCCGGGACGAGGATCCTCGAGCGGCCGTCGGACGGCCCCAGCGCGGCGCGGTTCGAGTACGCCGACCCGGAGTGGAAGGCGGACAAGCGCCTGGGGATCGCCGAGCGGGCCTACGAGCGGGGCTGGCGCGCCTACGCGGACACGATGCAACCGGACTGCCGGCACTTCCAGTTGCGGCCGGAGTCCGACGGCGTCGTCCCGTACTGCGCCGCGAAGGGGCGGACGCCGACACCCGGGGAGTGCAGTGGGGCCTGCAACGAGTACGAACCCGAACCGCCCGTCTGGCGGTCGAAGGGCTGGCCCATCGAGGGCGGTCCGGGGACGCGCATCAAGGAACTGCTGGCGGAGCGGCGACGGCGGCGTCGGCCCGGACTGTGACGCCGCCGGGGAGACCGCCGGAGTCGTCAGTCGGTCAGCTCGATCGTCAGGCGGTCGCGCTCGACGGCCAGCCGGAAAGTGGGGACGGTCTTCTGGACGCGCTCGACGACGCCGCGGTCCTCCAGGGTCCGCAACGCCGACCGGACGTCGTCCACCTCGGGGTCGCGGCCGGTGTCGCGGACGGCCTGGAGCACGGAGACGACGCTCTGGGGTTCCTCGTCGGGGCCCGCGACGACGTCCACGACCGCCGCCTGGAGTTCGCTGACGGTGATCGTCCGGTCGTCGTCAGGGGTGCCGCCGACCAGCTCGATTCCCTCCGGCGTCGCGCAGATGAGGCTGTCGTCGTCCCGGTAGTAGTAGTCTTTCAGCTCCGACTCGAGGTACTGGTGGACGTCGCTGCCGCTCTCCATGTCCCACCGGTCCTGGAGCTCCGAGTTCTTGGTGGGCTGGAGTTCGACGACGTCCGCCAGCCGGTCCCGGGCCTCGTCCGAGAGAGTCATTTGGTACTGGTACGCCCAGCGGCCTACTTGGCCGTTCTGGAGTTGCCCGCGAGCGACGGGTGCGGGCGTCGCGCAGTTACTCCCGGCGCAGCGCGTCGATGGGATCGACCCGCGCGGCGCGCCAGGCCGGATACAGCCCGGAGACCACGCCGACGAGGACGCCGACGACGACCGACAGGACCATCCAGACGGGGGCCAGTGCGAAGCCCACCTCGGCGTACCGCGTCGCGGCCCACCCCACGACGAGGCCGAGCGGCAGACCGAGGACGGCGCCCAGCCCGCCCAGCAGCGCCGCCTCGAGGAGGAACAGCTGCATCACGTCGCGGCTGCGCGCGCCAACCGCCTTCATGATCCCGATCTCGCGGGTGCGCTCGGTGACGCTGACGAGCATGATGTTCGCGATGCCCACGGCACCGACGACGAGCGCGATGACGGCGATTCCCGTGACGAAGCGGGTGATCCGGTCGATGACGTCGCCGATCCGCTCGACGAAGTCGCCGCCGGTCCGCGCGACCAGTTCGACGTCGTCGGCCTTCAACTGGCTCGCGTCGGTGTCCGAGAGCGACCGCTCGACGGCCGCGCGCACCTCGCTCACGCGGGCCGGGTCCGCGACGACGGTCACCTGCGGATACGCGAGCTGACGCGCGCCGACGGACGGACTCTCCGCGGCCGTGTCGTAGTACGGGTCGGTCGGGAGGAGCACGCGGGGCTGGCGCGCGAAGTTGCTGACCGGTAACTCGCCCCGGGTCCCGTCGACGATTCCGACGACGGTCACCGTATGGGTTTCGCCGGACTGACGAGTGAGGGTTATCTCGTCGCCGACCGTGACGTTCCCCTCGAAGGCCGTCGCCGCCCGGCGGTCGAGCACCGCCTCGCTGGCCCCCTGCCGGAACGACCGTCCCGCGACGAGGGAGTCGTTGTCGACCGTCGCCGGGACCGTAGCGGTGACCTGCTGGGTCGCGATAGAGTCGTTCCCGCGAGCGATCGACTGCATCGGCAACTGGCCGCGGGGGATCACCGCCCGGACGCCGTCGATTCCGCCGAGCGTGCTGACGTCTCGCTCCGTGAATATGGGCTGGAAGGCCACGTCGAACCCCTCGCCTTCGGGGGAGCCGAAGACGTAGACGTTGTCGGCGGTCGAGCCCTCGATCTGCCCGATCACGTCGGCCTGGACGCTGGCCCCGAACGTGGCGAACGTGACGACCGAGGCGATGCCGATGACCACGCCGAGTACGGTCAGCGCCGACCGGAGTCTGTGCGATCGGATCGATCGGAGGGCGATACGGAGCGTCTCGCGTGCTTCCATCAGGCGTCCCTCCTCGCGCGGCCCGTTCCGGGGGCCGTCGCCGGTCCGGTGCGCGTTCCGGAGATCATTGGAGCACCTCCACGTCCTCGACGACGCCATCGCGGACGTGCACGATGCGTTCCGCGCGCTCTGCGATCCGCCGCTCGTGAGAGACGAGCAACACGGTGTGGCCCGCCGCGTGGAGGTCGTCCAGAAGGTCCATGATGCGGTCGCCAGTGTCGGTGTCGACGTTCCCTGTCGGCTCGTCGGCCAGGATCACCGCGGGGTCGGGTGCCAGCGCGCGGGCGATGGCCACCCGCTGTCGCTGTCCGCCGCTCAGCTCCGGCGGCCGGTGGTCGAGCCTGTCGCCCAGTCCCACCTCGGTCAGGAGGTCGCTGGCGCGCTCGCGGCGGCGGTCCCGGTCCCAGCCGTCGAACACGAGCGGCAGGGCGACGTTCTCGACGGCGGTGAGCCGCGGGAGCAGGTTGAACGTCTGGAAGACGAAGCCGACCTCGGTCCCCCTGACGGCGGCCCGTTCGGACTCGCTGGCGGTCGAGAGGTCCCGCCCGTCGATCAGGACGCGCCCCTCGGTCGGTGTGTCCAGCCCGCCCGCGAGGTTCAGCAGGGTGCTCTTGCCGGACCCGCTTGGCCCCATCACGGCGGTGTAGGACCCGCGCGGCAGCGACAGCGAGACGCCGGCGAGCGCCTCGACCGGCCCGCCGACGTCGTAGGTCTTGCGGACGTCCGCGAGTTCCACCACGGGATCGGCAGTCCCCATTCGGCGACTGGTTCGGGCCGCGGGGACATGAGCGTTGGCCAACAGTAGTTCGGCGCGTGCCGGTGTGACGCCAACGCACTTGTGACTGCGACCCGAAGTCCGGACGATGACCGACCTCACCGGCGGGCGACGGACGCTCGCGCTCCTCGCCGCCGGACTCGCGGTCGCGGCGGTCGCGGCGACGGTCGCCGGACCGGCGCTGGCCGTCCTCCAGCAACCGTCCGGCGACGAGGTGCTCGACCGCGTCGAGCAGCGCTACGACCACGCCGAGACGGTGACCGGGTCCGCCGAGATCACCGCGACGAACGGATCGACGACGGTGACGGCGACGTTCGAGTTCGCCGCGGCCGACCCGAACAGTTCGCGAGTGATCGTGTCGTCCGAGAACCGGACCTACCGTGCGGGGACCAACGGGACGGTCGCCTGGGTCGCCGGTCCCGACGGAGCGAGGGCCTGGGACGTCGACGCGCCCGACAACCGCAGCGTCGACCGGCCGGCCGGAGCACTGACCCCGGGACTGGGGCCGAACACCACGGACGCGAGACCGGCGATCGCCGACGCGAGGACCGACCTCCTCACGCGCGGGACGCCCGGCGAGAACGTGACTGCCACGCTGGCCGGGACCGAGACGGTCGGCGGCACGCCGGCGTACCGACTGACCCTCGAACCGACCGAGGAGAACGGTGACGCGAACGCGACGCTGTGGGTCGCCCGCGAGGACTACCGAGTGCTGCGCACCGAGTCGACCGACGGGACGAACCGGACCGTCGTCGACGTGCAGGAGACGCAGTTCAACGTGAGCGTCCACGAGAGCACGTTCCAGCCCCCGACCGACCGCGTCGCGGTGTCGACGGTCGAGGAGTACGGGACGTTCGACGCCGCGCAGGCGAACGTAACGCTGCCCCTCCCGCAACTCGGCGGCGGTGCGACGTTCGAGGAGGCCACCGTCGCGAGCCGGGGGAACGAGACCGTCGTCGCACAGCGGTACCTCGCCGACGAGGAGAACGTGACCGTCGTCACCACCACGGCGACGGACCGCTTCGCGGTCGAGAACGCGACGGCCGCGACCGTCGACGGGCGGTCCGCGAACGTGACGACCGTGCGCGGCAGGACCGTCGTCGCGTGGACCGAGGACGGGGTGACGACGGCCGTCGCCGTCGACGGGTCGAGCGAGCGCGCGCTGGCGCTGGCGCGGTCGCTGGACTGAGCTCGCGCGTTCGCTCCGTCCCGTCGCCGAGCGCGCCCCCGAGTTACAGCTCCGCGAGCGTCGCCGCCACGTCGTCCCAGTGGCTCCCCTTCCAGAAGTACTGGCCGCAGTCCCGGCACCGCCAGGCCCGCTCGTCAGCCGGATCGGGCGCGTAGTCGGGCGTGCTCTCGGTCGGATCGACGGCCGTCAGCGGGCCGTTGCAGGTGCCACAGCGGGTGGGCTCGTCCTCCAGTTCCAGTTCGACTCCGACCGCTGCCAGTTCTCGCAGTTGATCGACCACGTCCCGCTCGGTGAGGAGAATCGCGTCGTCGGCCAGCGCGGCGACGTTCCGGTCGCGGGTGACGATCCGGCGGTCCTCGGCGGCGGCGAGGGCCACGAGTTCCTCGTCGGGGACGTCCTCGCCGCCGGTCCGGTCGAGGGCGTAGGCGGCGTCGTGGCCGCACATCCGCAGGTACGCCGTCAGCCCGCCGCACATGGCGTCGAGCAGGAGCCGCATCACCCGAGGAACGCGCGGACCGCTTCGACGTCCCAGGCGTTGAGGACGTCGTCGGGCTCGGCCCAGCCCCGGCGGGCGGTGTGGAGGCCGTACCGCTGGAGCGAGAAGTCCGCCGCCGAGTGGGCGTCGGTGTCGACGGCGACGGTCGCGCCCGCCTCGACGGCCACCTTGACGGCTTCCCCCGAGAGGTCCAGCCGCGATGGGTTCGCGTTGACCTCCAGGGCGGTCTCGTTCTCGGCGGCGACCGTCGCCAGCCGCTCGACGTCGAGCTCCAGGCCCCGACGGCGGTTCAGGTACCGGCCGGTCGGGTGGCCGATGACGTCGACCGACGGGTGCTCGGCCGCGGCGACCAGCCTGTCGGTGCCGTCGCCGTCCAGCGCCGCGTGTGGCGAGGCGACCACCAGGTCCAGGTCCGCCAGCAGGTCGTCTGCGACGGAGATTTCTCCCTCGGCGGAGATATTGGCCTCGACGCCGGCGAACACCTCGATGTCGGCGTCGTCGGCGACCTCGCGGATCTCCGAGAGCTGCGTTCGGAGCTCCCCGTCGTCGAGACCGAGGCCGCCGACCATCCCGGGGCCGGTCGCGTGGTCGGTGATCGCAACGTAGTCGTGGCCGAACTCGGCCGCCGCCGCGACGTGGTCCGCGATGGTCAGCTCCCCGTCGGACCACTCCGTGTGGGTGTGCAGGTCCCCCTCGAGGTCGCCCGGCTCGACGAGGTCCGGCAGCGTCCCCTCCGCGGCGGCCTCGATCTCGCCGCGGTTCTCCCGCAGCTCGGGCGGCATCCACTCCAGGTCCAGCGGCTCGTACATCGACGCCTCCGTCTCGCCGCCGACGCGCTCGCCGGCCCGCTGGTCGCTGTCGTCGGCGACCTCACTCACGTCGAAGATGCCGTACTCGTTCATCTTCAGGTCGCGATCGATCGCCCGGTTGCGGACCGCGAGGTTGTGCTCCTTGCTGCCGGTGAAATACTGCAGCGCCGCGCCGAACTCCGCCGGGTCGACGACCCGGAGGTCCACGCGGACGCCGCTGGCGCGGACGCTGGCCTTGCTCTCGCCGGCCTCGATCACGCCGTCGGCCTCCTCCCAGTCGGTGAACGCGTCGATCACCGTCCCGGGGTCGTCGCTGCCGACGAGCACGTCGACGTCGCCGATGGTCCGCCGCCAGCGGCGCAGCGACCCCGCGAGCTCGGCCTCCTCGACCGCTGGCACGGCCGAAAGCGTGCCCACGACACTCTCGCCGTAGGGCCTGGCCTCGCCGAGCAGTTCCCGCTCGTGGGACTGCCGGGCGAAGTCGATGCCCGCCAGGATGTTCTGTTCGGTCTTCTCGCCGAACCCCGAAACCTCGCGGATCTCGCCGGCCTCGGCGGCCGCTTCGAGGTCGTCGAGGTCTCGTATATCGAGCGCCTCGTAGAGCGTCCCGGCGGTCTTCGGGCCGACGCCCTCGACGCCCGTGATGGCCTCGATGTCGATCGGGTACTCCTCGCGCAGCTCCTCCAGTTCCGCCATCTCGCCGGTGTCGAGGTACTCGACGATCTTGCTCGCGATGGCGTCGCCGACCTTGTCGATCCGCTGGACGCCATCCGGTCCCTCGTCGGCCAGCCCCTCGATCGCGCCGGGGTAGTCCCGGACGTTCTCGGCGGCCTGGCGATACGCGCGGGGCTTGTACTCGACGCCCTTGGCCGCCAGCAGGTCGGCGAACTCCTCCAGCCGGCGGGCGACCTCGTCGTTCCGGCTCATTACAGCCCCCGGCTGGCCCGGCCGGTGCCGGAGTCGGCCTCCTCGTGGCCCAGCGCCTTCTTGAGGAACTTCATCCAGCGCTTCTTGTCGGCCGCCTCCTTCGCCTGGGCTTCCTGTTCGAGGTTCGCCGATCCCAGCTGTTCGAGCGCGTTGAGCGCGCGGTCGATGCCGACGATGGCGTCCGCCAGCCGCTCGCCCTCCTCGTAGCTGACGTCGCCGTCCTCGATCAGCTGCTTGCGCTGAAGCCGCTCTCGCCGGAGGTTCTTCTTGGCGCTGTCGACCCGCTCGCGCTCGCCCGGCGGGATGGTGTCTCGCCGCTTGATCTCGAAGACGAACGACTGGAGGTCCACCTCCTCGCCCTGCACCTCGATGCGGTCGGGGATCTCCGCACCGACGATCGCGCCCTCCCGCTCGACGCGTTCGAGCAACTGCTTTCGCTCGAAGTCTTTCACACCCCCGCTTCGCCGCGCTGAGTATTATGGGTTCGGACCGCCGAGCGAACCCTGATTCCGCCCGATCGACTGAGCGACGCCCGGTGGCCCCTCCCTGCGGTCGGAGCCTCGCGGCTCGCGTCCTCGTGCCAAGCACAATCCCTTTGCACCGCCCTCCGTTAGACCCTCTCAATGTCGACGTGCGACGTGTGCGGCAGGGAAGAGAACATGCCGTACCAGTGTGACCGGTGTGGGGGGACCTTCTGCGGCGAACACCGGCTGCCGGAGGCACACGACTGCCCGGGGCTGAACGACTGGGGCGACCCTGACGGGGTCTTCGACAGCGGCTTCGACGACAGCGTCTCGACGACCCAGCCGCGCCAGGAGTCCGGACTGGGCGATCGGCTTCCGAGCCTGTCGGGGCCGGGCGGCCTCACGGCCTACTTCCGGGGGAACATGACCTACGTGTTCCTCGCACTGATGGGGATCACGTTCGTCCTCCAGGGCGTCGTCCAGACGGTCGCCGGACCCCGCGTCCACGACGCCCTGTTCGTCCTCAAGGCGACCCACCCCGAGTACGTCTGGACGTGGATCACCTCCATCTTCGCACACGGGGGCATCGGCCACCTGGCCGGGAACGCCATCGTGATCTTCTTCTTCGGCCGGATCGTCGAGCGCTACGTCGGAACGAAGCAGTTCACGCTGCTGTTCCTCGGTGCCGGGATCCTCGCGTCGCTCGGCCAGATCGCAATCATGATTGCCCAGACCCCTGCGCTGCTGGGGGCGGACTACGTTCCCGGGGCGGGCGTCGTCGGGGCCAGCGGCGCCGGCCTGGCGATCATGGCGGTCCTGACGGTGCTGAACCCAGACCTGCGCGTCTACCTCTACTTCCTGATTCCCGTGCCGATCTGGGTCATCACCGGCTTCTACTTCCTGCTCAGCATCGGCGGCGTCTTCGGCCTGGCGACCCCGTTCTCCGGCCAGGGCATCGCCGACGGCGCCCACCTCATCGGCCTCCTGATCGGACTCTGGTACGGCAACCGCGTGAAGGGACGGCGTCGGGCGCCCCAGTCCCTGGAGTTCGGCGGCGGCCGCGGTCCCGGCGGTCCGGGTGGCCCCGGCGGCCCCGGTCGCGGTCGCGGGCCCTTCTGAAATTGCCGACCGCCGCTTCCTGATCCGCTTTGCCCCTCCGTGGCGTCGAAATGCTTTACGGACGCACGGCCGGCAGTGTAAACCATGGAGCCGGTCCGCCCCGAGTACGTCCCCGACCCGTCGCTCTCGCGCGAGGAGATGGAAGCCCTCCAGCGCGAACTCGCCGCCGACGCCGTCTTCGAGGACGACCTGCCGGTCGACCCCGCGGCCGTCTGCGGCGACCCCGACCAGCAACGACTCGGGCAGGCCGGCGATACCGCCGACGGCGGCGACGGAGCGGCCGCCGCCGAGTCGCCGCTGGTCGCCGGCGTCGACCAGGCGTTCGTCGACGACTACGCGGTCTCCGCTATCGTCGTCTCGCAGGGGAACGAGGTCGTCGAACGGGTCCACGCCGCAGTCGAGACGGAGATCCCCTACGTCCCGGGACTGCTGTCCTTCCGCGAGGGCGGCGCGATCCTGGCGGCCTTCGACGAACTGGAGCGCGACCCCGACCTCGCGCTCGTCGACGGGAGCGGGCGGATCCACTTCCGGGAGGCCGGGCTGGCGACGCACGTCGGAGTGATGCTGGACCTGCCGGCGGTCGGGGTCGCCAAGAGCCTGCTCTGTGGCACGCCGCGGGCGTCGCTGGACCGGAAGCTCCCGGTCGGCGCGCGCGTCGGCATCGAGGCCGACGACGGCGTCGAGACGGCCGACCCGGGGACGCTCATCGGCTACGCCGTTCAGACCCGCCAGTACGAGTCCGGGAACCGTCACGTCAACCCGCTGTACGTCAGCCCAGGCCATCGCGTCGGCGCCGAGACGGCCGCCGACCTCGTCGAGGGCTGTACCGCCGGCTACAAGCTCCCGGAGCCGACCAGGCTCGCGGACAGCTACGCCGACGAGGTGAAGGCCGAGAGTAACTGACGCCGCCGACCGGAAGCGACGGAGGGGGTCCCCGCGCCGGCTTGCGGATACGTCGACGAAGTTACAGCCGCCGCGTCGGTTCCGCGCGGTTAGCCGCGCTGGCGGCCGTGCGGTTCGCCGCGACGGATGGCTTTACCTGCCTGGCGTGCGTCTAGACTGACATGACGAAGACGGTGTTGATCACCGGTTGTTCCTCGGGCATCGGTCGGGAGACGGCGGCGGCGTTTCTCGAAGACGAGTGGCGCGTCTGGGCGACCGCCCGGGACGAGGAGGACGTGTCGGACCTCGCCGCGGAGGGCTGCGCGACGGCGGAACTGGACGTGACCGATCCGCGCGAGGTCGAGGCCGTCGTCGACGAACTGCTCGCCGAGGAGGGGCGCCTCGACTGCCTCGTCAACAACGCCGGGTACGGCCAGTTCGGCCCGGTCGAGGACGTTCCGACGGGGGTCGTCCACGAGCAGTTCGACGTCAACGTCTACGGCCCGCACCGGCTGGTCCGCGAGGTCCTCCCGCACATGCGGGACCGCGGCGAGGGGACGATCATCAACCTCTCCAGCGTCACCGGACGGCTCGCCACGCCCGGCAACGGCGTCTACGCCGGCTCGAAGTTCGCCCTGGAGGGGATGAGCGACGCCCTCCGGGCCGAGGTCAAGAGCGAGGGCGTCGACGTCGTCCTCGTCGAACCCGGTCCGGTCGACACCCAGTTCGAGGACCGCGCCATGAGCACGCTGGCCGAGGCCGACCGCTCGCCGGACTACGACTGGCTCTACGACCTCTACGACGACGCGGAGATGATCGGGGGCGAGGCGGTGTCCATCCCGCCGCGGGACGTGGCGCTGACCATCCGAGACGCGGCCCAGGCCTCGAACCCCGAGCCGCGCTATCCCGTCGGGCAGTTCGCGAAGTACGCCATGCTGGCCCGGCACGTGCCCGCGCGCTGGCGCGACACCGCGCTCTCCGTCGCGCGGAAGCTCTCGGAGTTCCGCACCAGTCGCAGCGAGTAGTGTCCGGCTATCGATTCTCCGACGCCCGCTCGGGCCCCAGACAGGCCCCGACGACGGCCAGCAGGTCCTCGCCGCGGACCTCCTCGGCCAGCAGCGGGACCCGGCGGACGTCGCGCCCGCGGAAGAGATCCTGCGAGCGGGCCAGCGCCTCCTGCTGAACCGACCAGCGACGGGCGCAGAACTCGCAGTCCTCGTGGTTCGGCCCGACGTATCCCTCGGGGACGTCCGCGTCGACGACGTCGCCGAGGTCCTGGAGGACGCGGTTGACGACGACCGTCCCCACGGGCACGCCGAAGGAGTCCAGCCGGTCCAGCAGGCGTTCGGACTCCACGACCGACAGCTCCTCGGGCACGAGCACGACCCGGAAGTCCGTCTTGGTCGGATCCCGCAGGACGTCGCGCAGGCGCTCGATCTTCTCGCGCATCGCCTCCAGGTCGCGCATCTCGGCGTCGGCGTCGACGTCGGCGTTCTCGTCGCCGAACAGCCCGCCGAGTCCGTCCATCATCCCGGAGAGGCGCTCCTTGAGCATCAGGACCTTCCCCAGCATCGAGTCCATCGCCTCCGGCAGCTCCAGCAGGCGGAGCGTGTGGCCGGTCGGCGCGGTGTCGATCACCACGCGCTCGAAGCGCTCGTCGTCCATGTACTCCAGAAGGAGCCGCATCGCGGCCGCCTCGTCGGAGCCGGGCATCGACCCCGAGAGGGGGTCAGCGCCCTCGCTCTCCGGACCGCCCAGCAGGTTCTCGATGCCGCCGAGGTCGGCGTCGGTGCCGAACAGGCCGTCCCCGACGGCCGCCTCGGGGTCGATCTCGGCCGCGTAGAGCGGGACGTCCTCGCGGACCCTGGCCGGCTCCGCGGGCACCGCTACCTCCAGCGTGTCGGAGAGGGAGTGTGCGGGGTCGGTCGAGACGACCAGCGTCGGCGTGCCGTCGCGCGCGCTGGCCATCGCCGTCGCCGCCGCCATCGTCGTCTTTCCCACGCCGCCCTTGCCGCCGTAGAGCACGTACTCGGGGGCGTCGACTCCCGCCGGCGCGTCGATCTCGTCGACCGCCTCGACGTCGATGTCGGTCATGCGCACCGCTATGCGGTCGCGGCTTGTGTACTTCCCGAAAAGAGCGGGGACCGGGGGGCTATTGACGGGACGAGCGGGCCTCGCGGACGTCGGCGCCGTCGCGAAGCTTGTCCTCGCAGTAGGGACACACCCTCGGCCCTTCGTGTCCTTCGGGCGTGAAGACCCGAACGTACTGCTCCGTTACGAACTCACCGCAGTTCTGGCACTCGGGCATCCATTGGCTAACTGACACGCCACCATATAGTCTTTCTGCATTCTTTTTCGTCGTCGACACTGTAAGACAGGTGGTACCTTCGGCGCTCCGCCTGTAGCCGGGGGATTCGGCGAGGTGCATCCGGAGCGCGGACGCCGTTATCGCCCGAACGATTGGCTGCATTACGTGTCAGAAACACCATCAAAGATTGCGTACAGGAGCGCCCGACGCACGCACCCCGTCCGCCTCGGACTGGCCTGTGCGGACGATAGCGACGGTTGACGCGGCGGCCTCGCCCGTCGAGCGCGGCGGCTCGTCTCAGTCCCGGCCCGACCAGAACGCGGTGAGCTGGTCCGAGAGGAAGTCCGGCGTCATGCGGGTGAACTCCTCGCGTTCCTCCTCGGGGAGAAAGTCGTAGACGGAGTGGCGGGCGCCAGGGCAGTAGCGCCGGCCGACGAACGCGCGGACGCCCACCTCGTCGGTGCCGCGGATGACCCGTCCGATGGCCTGCCGCGCCCGGCGAACGGCCGGCACGGTCAGCGCGTACTCGAATGCGACGTCCTCGCCGAAGGCGTCGCCGTAGGCGCGCCGCACCGCGCGGACGCGCGGCGACCCGATGTTGACCAGCGGGACGCCGACCACGGCGCAGGTCGAGAGCTTCTCGCCGTCGTAGTCGACGCCCTCGGTGAGCGTCCCGCGTGCGCTCGTGACCAGCACCTTCCCGGGGCCGGCGAAAAAGCGCTCCTTCCGGCGGTCGGTCTCCTCGTTGCTGGAGGACTCGTCGACGAGGACGTCCTTGTCGACGGCGTCGTCCAGGTAGGCCCCGGCCCACTTCGCCTCGCGGTAGTTGGGCATGGCGATCATGACGTTGCCGGGCGAGCGGGCCAGCGAGCGCAGCGCGTGGGCGTACTCGTCGCGCGTGGGGTTCCAGTTCCCGCCGAGCGGCCGCATCTCCTCGGGGTCGCCGCGGTTGCGCGCCGTGAAGGGCTCGCAGTCGACCAAGAGCGACGCGCGATTGCCCTCGGGGAAGGTCAGGTCGTAGGTCGTCTCGCTGACGGGCCGCGGGTCGCGGTCCTCGCCGCCCTCCTCCAAGAAGGCCAGCCCGGAGACGTGCGTGAACACGTCGAGCGGTTCCAGCGTGGCGCTCATCAGCACGCCACCGCCGAGGCCGTCGAAGACGTTCCGGAGCGCTCGCGCGGGCATGCAGTTGTACAGCAGGAGGCCGGGGGTGTACGCGGCCTCGTAGTCGGCGTCGACGTGGCGCTCGTCGGCGGGGGCGTGCTCGAGTTCGACCGTCCGGAAGTGGCCGGCGTGGTCGCGCTCCCACCACGAGCCCATGATTGCGCCGACGGCGGCGCAGACGGGCGACCGGGTCAGGCCGAGCTCGTCGACGACGTCCTCGACGGCGGCGCCGACGCTGGACAGCGACCGCCAGAGTCCGCCGTCGTAGCCCTCCCGCTCGGCCCACTCGGTCAGGTCGTCGCGCTCGACGGTCTCCGGGTCCCGCAGCGGAACCTCGCGGTCCATCTCGGGCAGCGTCGTCGGGTCGGCGCGCCAGCCCTCGTGCTCCCCGTCGAGAAAGTCGCGGACGCGGTCGTCCAGCCACTCGATCACGTCGCCGTAGAACGTCTCGGCTCGCTCCACCGCTTCGAGCGGGACCTCGCGGGCGGCCAGCACCTCCCGGACCTGCTGTTTGTGTTCGTCGCTCTGCCGGGCGCGGTGCAGCAGCGTGTTCAGGTCGTTGCGGGCCTGCTTCAGCGTCTGCCTGCCGACGCGGTCGGAGAGCAGGTCCCGCACGCGCTCCTCCAGGCGGTGGGCCTCGTCGACGACGACGAACGTGTCTTCGTCCAGGATCGAGGAGACCAGCGGGCGTGTGTTGGGATCGAACAGGTGGTTGTAGTTGCCGATCACGACGTCGGCCCGCTCCAGCATGACGCTCATCACGCGGTGGGGGCAGGTGCCCCGCTCCGTCGCGGCGGGGAGGTAGTCGTCGAGCGTGACGACGTTGTCCTCGCCGGCGTCGAAGTTCACGGGCGAGCCCGTGTTCCGGGCGTACCAGTCGGCCTCGAAGGGGCAGTACAGCGGCGGATCGTCGCCCTCGGCCAGTTCCTCTGGCGCCGTCACCTGGATGTCGCGGTAGGGGGAGGTCGCCCCGGCCGTCGACAGCGCGTCCTCGCCGATGGTCCGCTGGCCGGCCGCGTCGGGGCGGGCTGCCTTCGCGAGGTCGCTCGCGACCTGCGGGTCCCACCACTGGTCGTCGTCGAGTTCGGCCTCGATGGCGGCGGGGGCGGCGGCGTGCTCCGTCGTCCCGTCGTCGGCCTCCACGAGGCGGGCCGTGTTCTCCCGGAGGTCCTCGCAGCGGTCGTGGACGCCCACGTCGTCGGGGAAGACGCCCTCGCGGCCGTACGGGCAGAGGTCGGGCTTGCCGACGAGGGCGACGCCGTCGAGCGGGTCCTCCAGTCGTGCGTTGGTCGCTCGCAGGTCCTCGACGAACTGCTGGAGCTGCTGCTTGACGGGCGTGACGACGACGATGCGCTCGTACAGGTCGGTCTCCCGGACCAGGGTCGCGCCCGCGGCGAGCGCGGCCATCGTCTTCCCGGTTCCGCAGGGCCCCTCCATCGCGAGGTAGCCCCGCGACTCGCCGGCGCGGATCGCCTGCCGTATCGCGTCGGCCTGGTTGTCGTAGGGCTCGTCGAAGGCGAAGTACTCCCGCCAGCGCTCCCCCGTCTCGGGCATCACGCCGGGGTTGGGCGTCCCCCGATTTCAACCCCCGGATCGCCGCCCGACGGGCGACGGCGGCCACGCGAACGCCAACGACGGGACGGGGCGGAAACGTTGGCAGGCGAAAAATGTTGGCAGGCGAAGGTGTTACGGGTCCGGACGTCCTACCGATTCGTATGGAAGAACTCGAACTCGGCCAGGCCACGATCGTGTACGAGGACCCGGAGGAAGGCGTCGTCGAAGAGACCCTCGACAACGAGCAGCTTGTGTACGCTCGCGACCACTGGATGGTCAAGATGGACACCGACGACCAGGGCAACGACCTCATGCACCAGATCCCGCGGGACCGGGTCCACCACGTCCGCCGCAACGTCCAGACGTTCGAGGACGAGGCCAGGAGCGTCCGCCACCAGGTCGAGAACATCGCGAAGGACCTCCAGCGGAAGCTCCCGATGGGCGGCGACGGCCGGACCAGACACCGCGGCGGTAGCCAGCAGGAACCCCACGAGATTCCCGTCGAGGAGCAGGCCGAGAGCGACCGCGAGCGAGAGGCCGGCCCCTGATCGCGGTCCGATCGGAACGACAGGTGCGACGCGAGTTCCGGTAGTCGATCGGTCGGCGTAGCGGTCGTGTTTAGTTAAGCGTAAAAAGTGAGGCGGGAGAATTTCTTGCTGGTTCATGGCAGAAATCGCCCGCCTCAACGGCAGTAGCGACTGGATAGATTTGGGTTTTGTGGAGCGCGAGCGGACACCCGAGCCGGCGATGATGCTGGGTATTCAATCGCACGTTGCGGGGCTGTCGAATACCGTCGATTTGCTCGAGGATCTGGGTGTCGAGCGGTCGCGGAAAGCGATCCACGATTGGGTGCAGAAAGCCGATTTACAGCCAGAATCAGGGAAATCACCGAATTAGATTGCAATCGACGAAACGGTGATTCGGATCAACGATCAGCAATTCTGGCTGTACGCCGCCGGCGATCCCGCTAGAAACGAACTACTGCACATCCGGCTTTTTTCGACGACGACCACCGCTCTCACCGAAATATTTCTCCACGAACTCCAGCAGAAACACGACATCGAAACAGCCGAATTTCTCGTTGATGGTGCCCAACACCTCCAAACCGCACTGCAACGAGTAGGCCTCCGATTTCAGATATCTCGCCACGGAAATCGGAATGTTATCGAACGGATTTTTCGAGAACTCAAGCGCCGAACCTCGTCGTTCTCGAATTGCTTCAGCCACGTTGAGCCGGAAACAGCCGAAAATTGGCTCCAGAGTTTCGCTCGCTGGCACAATGCTTCTAACTAAACACGACCGGCGTAGCCGGCCGAAGATTTTTCTACTTTCCACAAAATCTCCTCATAGTCGTCCGGCACGACGACCAGTCACACATGGAATACGGAACCAGTTACTTCGGCGTCCGGAATCGACGACACGCGACCGAGGACCTCGACCAGTTCGCTGTGGACGGGCTGAACGCCGTCCTCCACACGTTCAGCGAGCGGGACCAGATGTACTACCAGGGGACGATGGAGGACATCGTCGCCGAGAGCCACGACCGCGGGTTCGAAGTGTACGTCAACCCGTGGTCCGTGGGACGCGTGTTCGGCGGCGAGGCGCTCTCGGAGTTCATCGGGCGCAACCCCGCGGCCCGACAGACGCTCTCGAACGACCGGCGGGTCGCCGCGGCGTGTTTCAACCACCCCGAGTTCCGCGAGTTCATGCGCGAGTGGACCCGCGACGCCGCCGGCCTGGGCGCGGACGTCCTCTTCTGGGACGAGCCCCACTGGTTCCTCCCCTCGTGGCACGACGAGGAGTTCGAGGACGGCGTCTGGGGGTGTCGCTGCGAGCACTGCCGGGACCGCTTCGAGGAGCGATACGGCCACGAGATGCCCCGCGAGGAGACCGACGAGGTGCGCGAGTTCAAGGCCGACGAACTGCTGGCGTTCCTCGAGGAGATGATGAGCATCACCAAGGCGGAGGGCGCGGACAACGCCGTCTGCCTGCTGCCCAGCGAGGACGCCGACCACGGGCTCTCGGAGTGGGAGCCCCTGGCCCGCAGCGACGACCTGGACGTGCTCGCGACCGATCCCTACTGGGGCGTCTTCGAGGAGGCCGAGGGCCCCGAGGAGTTCGTCGGCTACTTCTCGGAGAAGGTGGCCCGCATGGCCGACGAGCATGGCCTCCGGAGCCAGATCTGGATCCAGGGGTTCCGGCTCGGGCCGGACGTGGAGGACGAGGTCCGGGCCGCGACCCGGACGGCCCTCGACTCCGGCGTCGACAGCGTGTTCATGTGGGGCTACGAGGCCTGCGAGTCCATCTCCTCCATCGCCTGTGAGGAGCCGGAGGCGGTGTGGTCTGCGTATCTGGACGAGATACACGCCCATCAGGAGCGGACGAACTGACTCGGCGCACGGTCGGCGGCCGTCAGCGTCGCCGTCGACCGACTCGGCGGCACCGCGTTTCGGTTACGAATATGAAATACAACGCGGGACCAGAGGACGGAGCACAGCCCGACCCGCGTGGCCTGTCGTCCGAATCCGGCCGCGCGAACAGCGACGGCCAGCGAGCCGACGGCGAGCGGTCGCCCAGTCTGCGAAACCGCCGTCAGTGGTCGCCGGAGTCCTCGTCGGAACCGTCACCGGAGTCGTCGCTGTCGTCGCCGTTCTCCGCCATGGCTTCCTCGTAGGCGAGTACCGGTTCTATCGACGGATCGCCGCTCTCCGTCTGGAAGGTTCCCGTCGCGAAGACCGTCAGGACCTGCCCGTCCCGGACCTCGACGTCCAGCGGTCCGGCCACCGGGTCGAGGCAGTTGGCGGGGTAGACGGTGACCGGGTAGGTCCCGGCGTCGACGCTCGCGTCCGGCCCCGAGTTCGAGAAGACGAGGCTCTTCGCGAGGAACAGCTCCGGGTCGTCCACCGGGCCGACCCCGACGTCGACGGCCGGCGCGTCCGGAACGGCGTGGTAGACGCGGACCCGACCGGTACCGTCCTCGAGCGGGGAGAGGTCGTCGACGAGCACGTCGATCGTGAAGGCGGGGACGCCGCAGTCCGGTTCGAGCTTCCCGATCGCCGCGACGGTGTAGGCCGCCTCGCCCAGTTCGAGCGTCAGCGGGGTCGGCGATATCGGCTCGTCGTCGCCCGCAGCGGTGACGATCACCTCGCGTTCGCCGACCGGGAGCGGGAGGTACCCGGTCACGTCGGTGAACTCCAGGCCCGCGACCGCGGGCTCGTTTCCGTCCGGCTGCGCGTCCACGTAGACGTTGACCGCCGGCGCGTCCGGCGAGAGGTGCGCGACCCGGACCATCGCCTCCGCCTCGCCGTTCGCCTCGTCGTCCGCTCCGTCGCCGTCTTCGTCGTCGGCCTCGTGCTCCGAGGCCGCACCGTTACCCGCGGTCAGTCCGAGGGTGCTAACACCGACCGTTGCGAGCATCGTTCGTCGCGTTGGGTGTCTCATCTGTGTGACCCGCCAGTTACTTCGGAGGGAACGCCGAAGCGATGTCTGCCTAACTAGTTGGGTAAATTACATATTTGGGCGTACCTGCCGTCCAGCCCGCATCTACGCGAAGACAGCCGCGAGAGCCGCCAGAATCGGTCCGGAAACGGACGGTCCGCAGTGGACCGACCGTCGGTTCTCAGTCGAAGTACTCGGCCAGCCTGTCCGCCGCCGTCTCGACGCGGGGCGTGACGAGAGCGAAGCGGACCCACTCGCTTCGGGACTCGCCGAACGCCGTCCCGGGCATCCCCGCGACGCCGGCTTCGTCGATCAGTTCGTACACGTTCTCGAACGTGCCCGGGAACCCGTCGAAGCGAGCCATCACGTAGAAGCTCCCCTCGGGGCGATTGTACTCGGCGCCCACGGCGTCCAGCGCCTCGCAGAACGCGTCGACGCGGTCGACGAGTCGGTTGCGCGCGGCGGCGTAGTACTCCGGCGGGGTCGTCCGGAGCGCTCTGAAGACGGCGTACTGCGCTGGGCGGGACCCCGTGACGTTCGTCAGCATGTGCCGCGTTCTAGCCTGGTCGAGCAGGTCGCCGTTCGGCCCGTCCTCGGCGGGGAAGACGGCGTAGCCGACGCGCAGGCCGGTGATCGCCATCGTCTTCGAGAACGAGTTGGTGGCGACGACGTTCGGGGAGTCGAACTCGAGTGCGGACGCGAACCGGCCGGTGTAGTCGAAGTGGTCGTACACCTCGTCGGAGACGAGCAGCGCGTCGCACTCCTCGGCGACGGCGACGAACTCGCGCATCGCGTCGGCGCCGTAGACGGTGCCCGTGGGGTTGTTCGGCGAGTTGACGACGATGACGGCCGTCTCGTCGCTGGCGCGCTCGCGGACCCGCTCCGGGTTGAGGCGGCCGTCGTCGTCGACCGGGACGAACGAGGTGTCCGCACCGACGAAGTTCGCGCGCCCGGCGTAGTACGGGTAGACCGGGTCGGTGAGCAGGATCTCCTCGCCGGGGAACTGTTCGAGGCCGCCGACCATCGCCAGGTGGTTGGCCTCGCCGGCCCCGTTGGTGACGACGACCCGGTCCCGGTCGACGTCCCGGCGCGCCGCGATCTCCGTCCTGAGCTCCGCGAGGCCGACGCTGGGGGGGTACTGGTACGCGTCGGCGCCGAGTTCGGCGTAGTCCCGGAGGCCGTCGCGCAACCCCTCCGGCGGACCCCAGTCCGGGTTCCCCGAGACCATGTCGACGACGTCCCGGTCCGCGTTCCGGGCGTACTGCATGACCCGGAAGAACTGCGGCGTCTCGTAGTCCATATCGGTCGCTGGACGCAGCGGTCCGTCTGTCTTTCGCCTCGGGCAGTGCGCGTCCGACTGCGTCCAGGGTTAGACTCCTTCGTACAGGAGGACGACCCCGGCCGCGAGCAGGAGGAGTCCCCACCACAGCGAGTCGCCGGGGAGGGCGATCAGCAGGAGAGTGACGATGCCGGACGTGAAGAGAGACCAGCCGAGGGTCGTTCGAGTTGCCATGTCGACACGTTCGCGCTCAGGCCGGATAACTGCTGGCCGACGCGCCCGCCCGCCGCCGACGGCCGGAACCCGCGCTTTCCCATTACTGACCGATCCCGCGAACCGTTATGGCGGCCCGTTCCCTACCGGCGCACATGACCGACGACGAGGGCGCGCCCGTCGAGGAGCGCGTCGGGGTGGCGCTACGCGAGGCCGACGACACGCTCGCGGTGGCCGAGTCTTGTACCGGCGGGCTGATCGGGTCGCTGGTGACCGACGTCCCGGGATCGAGCGACTACTTCGACCGCTCGGTCGTGACTTACTCCTACGACGCCAAGCGCGACCTGCTGGCCGTCGCCCGGGAGGCGCTGGACGACCACGGCGCCGTCAGCGAACCCGTGGCCCGCCAGATGGCTCGCGGCGTGCGGGACACGGCCGACGCGACGTGGGGCGTGGCGACGACGGGCATCGCCGGTCCGACCGGCGGGACCGAGGAGACGCCCGTGGGGACCGCGTACGTCGCGGTCGCGCACGCCGCGCCCTGGGGCAGCGGGGACTCGCGGACGGCGGTCCAGCGTTACGAGTTCGACGGCGACCGGACGACGGTCAAGGAGCGAATCGCACGGCAGGCCCTGTCCGACCTGCTGGACGCGGTCGAGAACTGGTAGCCGGACGGCGACGAACTCGGTCGCATCACACCGCCGTCAGGCAACGAGTGGGTAGCGTTTTCACCACCGAGTGCCACGCTTCCGGTGATGAACAAACGCGGGCACGTCCTCAACGCCGTTCTCCTGAGCGTCGGGGTGGGGTACGTCCTGGAACCGTCCGGCGACGTCGTGACCTTCGTCACGATCGCCGAGGTCCTCGTGCCGATCGTCCTCGGGGCGCTGTTCCCCGACGTGGACACCGCCTTCGGCCGCCACCGGAAGACGCTGCACAACCTGCCGGTACTGCTGATCGTGGCCGCCTATCCCTACTACTTCGGCAACCTCGAGTGGGTGTGGCTGGGCGTGCTCACCCACTACGTCCTCGACATCGTCGGCTCTCGGCGTGGCATCGCGCTGTTCTACCCGCTCTGGGACCAGGAGTACGGCTTCCCGACCGGCGTCACCACCTCCAGCGACCGCGCTGAGACCGTCACCGTCCTGATCACGGGACTCGAACTGGCCGGCCTGGCCGTGCTGATCCACGTCCTCCCGGCCTACGTCCCGCCCGAGGCCGCGCAGACGTTCCAGACCCTCCAGAGCCTCCTCGCCTAGTACACCTTCACGTCGTCGAACCGGCCCTGGTAGGCGACGTGGTCGGGGTGTGTCGCCTCGGTCCCCTGGAGGAACAGGCGGTCGATCTTTTCCCAGGAGTTCTCGTAGCCGAGGTGTCCGAACTCCAGCGCGCAGCGAAGGCGGTGCTCGACGCCCCCGCGGTGAAAGACGCGCCGGGGCGCGTCGGCCCGCAGCGCCGCCGCCAGGTCGCCGACCGTCTCGAACGACTCCTCGAACGTCGTCCAGGCCTCCCCGACGGTCCCGCGCAGGTGCGCGTACGACGACGCGAACGGCGGTAAGTCGAACGCCGCGGACAGCGACTTCGCCCGCTCGTTGTGGTGAAGCAAGTGCTTCGGGTTGTACACCTCGACGGCGTCGATCCGGTCCCGGTGTCGCTTGATCTCACCTGTGTCGAGACTGACCGTCAGGAACTCCGGATGCGGGACGAGGACGGCGGCGCCCTGCCGCTCCAGTTCGTCCATGGTCGCGTCCAGGGTGAGGAAGTCGGGGACGGGGTCGTCCAGCCCCACCGCGAGGACGTGCCGGCGGTGCTGCCACGACCCCGTGAACAGTTCCCGGGCCGGGAACACGCGCAGTTCGTCGTCGGAGTGCCGTTCGGCCTCACGCCGGATCTCCGGCAGGCGCGTGAAGTGGGGCGCGTACACCAGCGCGTCGAGGCCCCGGGCCTTGGCCCGCTCGACGACGGACTCGTCCAGCACTTTCGCGTGCACGTCGACGCGAAAACCCTCGTCGGTCCCGGACTGCTCGTCGCTCACGCCAGCCTCTATCCCCACAGCGGAGTTAGTGGTTTCCATTCTAGCGACGGACGCGCCGACGCTCTGCGCCGCGGGGAGAACGCTTTTAACCCGCCCTATCCTGCCAACTGACGATGCCACGCTGGGAGTGCGCGATAGACGGCGACGGGGAGGTATTCGACAGAGTCGAGGACCTCATCGTCCACCAGTCGACCGACCACGACCGCATCGAGTGCAAGGTCTGCGGTGCGGTCCTCCCCGACGGCTACTTCGCCATCCGGCACGCCTTCGACGAGCACAGCCGCGCGGAGTACGTCCGGGCCTACGACGCCGACGCCTCGGAGGTCCGTCGCCGGGAGAACGCCAAGGAGACCATCGAGGAGGTCGCCGACATCCGGGAGGTCATCGACCGGCTCGAGGGCGGCGACGGATCCATCTGACCCGCTCTCTCAGATCCACTGAAACAGCCGGACGAGGTCCGCGTAGTCCGGTTCTCCGTTTCCGCTGTAGTCCTCGTAGAGCCCGTTCTATCAGGAGTCACGCTGCTACCTCCATCGGGCCCCTCGCGCGCTCGGAGAGCGCGCTGCGGGAACCCCTCCTCGAAAAACGCGGTCCTCGTGAGGGAAGCGAACGACGGTTCGGGAGAGCGAAGCTCTCCCGGTGGCCAAAAGGCGGAACGCGCCACAGGCGCGTTCCGTGAACCGCGCTCCCTTCGGTCGCGCGAATGCTACCGCTCTTCGCTGTCCAGAACCCGGATCTGGTCACCGCGGACGGTCACCGGAATCGGGACAGTCGCCTCGTACAGCTCCACCGTCACCTGGTCCTTGCCCTCGTCGATGCGCTGGACCTGCGCCTTCTCGCCCTTGAACGGGCCGGCGATGAGCTCGACGATGTCGCCCTCGGCGATGCCCTCGACGTCGGGCTTGGGCGAGAGGAAGTGCTCGACCTCCGAGATGGAGGACTCGCCGGGGACCACGCCGTTGGCGTGGGGGATCTCGTCGAGGATGCGCTCGAAGACGCTCTCGTCGTCCGCCTCGACCATGACGTAGCTGGTCAGTGAGTCCGGCGCGAGGGCGGCGTGGATCGACGGCTCCTCGCGGTTGATGATCATCTCCGCGACGGTGCGTTCCTGGCTGGCCGTGGTCTTGACTGCGTAGATGCCCATGGGTTACGCGGGAGTGCTGCCGGGGACGAAGTTCATCAGCACGAAGATGACGAAACCGATCAGGCCGACGAGCACGATACCGGCGCCGGCGATGAGGGCGACCCGGGAGAACTCCTCCCAGGACGGCGTGCTCGCCAGCTTGAGCACGCGCACGTACGAGGTCAGGTCGTAGGGTACGTCCATGCGACCCGGTTTGCGACCCGGGCTTTTCTATATTGTGATGGCTGACTGCCCGGTGCGGTCGGCGACGCGTCTCAGAGAACGTAGAAAGGAGAAGAACCGCGACGGGCGTTACTCCACGTAGTCGATGTCGTCGCCGAGCTGCTGGGCGGCCTGCTCCTGCTCGGCCTCGCTCTGGCCGTAGATCTGCGGGCTGTCGACGCCGGTGACGACGATCATCGTCTCCATCTTGCCCTCGAAGTCCTGGTTGACGGAGGCGCCCCAGATGATGCGGGCGTCGGGGTCGATCCGGTCGTAGATCTCCTCGACGACGCCCTCGGCCTCCTCGATGGCCATGTCGGGACCGCCGACGACGTTGACCAGCGCGGAGTTTGCGCCGTCGAACTCGACGTCCAGCAGCGGCGAGCGCAGCGCGGAGCGGATGGAGTCCTGGGCCTTGTTCTCGGAGTCGGACTCGCCGAGGCCGATCATGGCGACGCCGCCGTTCTCCATGATCGTGCGGACGTCGGCGAAGTCGACGTTGACGAGGCCGGGCTTGGTGATCAGTTCGGTCATGCCCTTGACCGAGCGCATGAGGACGCGGTCGCAGATCTTGAAGGCGTCCTGCAGCGGCATCGAGGGAGCGTAATCGAGAAGGCGGTCGTTGGGCACGACGATGACGGTGTCGGAGACGGCACGCAGGCGCTCGAGGCCGGCGTCGGCGTTGGCGCGGCGGCGCTCGCCCTCGGCGGTGAAGGGGATAGTGACGATGGAGATGGTCAGCGCGCCGGCCTCCTGGGCGGCCTGCGCGACGACGGGGGCGGCGCCGGTGCCGGTGCCGCCGCCGAGCCCGGCGGTGACGAACACCATGTCCGAGCCGTCGATGGACTGCTGGATGTCCTCGATGTTCTCCTGGGCGGCCTCCTCGCCGATCTTCGGGACCGAGCCCGCACCGCGGCCGCCGGTGCGCTTGCGGCCGATGAGGATCTTCGTGTCGGCCTTGACCTCGTCGGCGAGGTGCTGGGCGTCAGTGTTGGCGGCGACGAGCTTGGCGCCGTGGATGCCCTCCTCCATCATCCGGGTGACCGTGTTGCCGCCGGCGCCGCCACAGCCGACCACGGTGATCTTCGTCTCGAGGTCCTTGACGACGTCCGCCAGCTCGTCGTCGGTCATCGTCCCGGACGTGTTGACGTCCTCGCGCGCGTCGTCGGTGCTAGCCTCGCCTTTCTCCGGCGACGAGGCCGGCTCCCCTCGCTCCTCCTCGGCCTCGTCGATGGCGTCGTCTATAATCGAGTCCATAATTTAACCGCCGATAACGGACGAACCATTAAGAGCTTTCCCCTGCTCGTCTGACGACCGTCTGACTCCGTCACCGCGCCGGAGTGCGGGTAACGATCGATTACCCGTTCAATCCCGGAGCGTAAAACGGCGCTCCCGCTCGCGGGTCACGTCGGCCGGCCGGACCGCCTCGCCGTCGACCTCGACCGGTTCGCCCGCGGAGAGCCGGCCGAACTTCGGTCCCTCCGGGACGCCGCGCTGGCGTGCGAGGTCCGGATCGAACGCGGTTTCGCGGGCGAGCACGGCGTCGCCGTCCCGCTCGACGGCGTCGTACTTCCGCCGGAGGAGGTCGGCGAGCGCGTCGACCACGTCGTCGACGTCGCCTTCGTCCGCGAGCGCGAGGGGACCGACCGGACGCGTCCCGTTGTCGTCCGTCACGAAGGCGAGCGCCGTCTCCGCTACCGCGTCGCGGGCTGCGTCCCGGTCGATCCCCGCCGCCTCGTCGAGGAGGTCGCCGTCAGCGGGGACGACTGCGAACTCCTCCGGCGCGTCGGGGTCGCGTCCGATACCATCGGAGTCCGCTGCGTCTACGCGAGCGCGCTCGCCGAACCGCAGGCCCTCGTCGACCGGCGCGACGGCCGACTCCAGTCGCTCGACGAGGCCCAGCGGGACGCCCGTCGTCTCCCGCACCCACGTCTCGCCGACGACCTCGTACCCCAGCTCCTGGACGACTTCCCGGAGGTCCGACCCGTCGCCGTCGAGGAGCGCGCGGTCGGCCGCACTCGCCTCGAAGGCCCGCTCGATCACGTCGGTGTTCTCACGCGGGTCGCCCATGTCGTCGAGCCCCCAGTCCGGGGCGACGTGGCCGACCGACCAGTCGGTCTCCCGCACGACGCGCTCGAAGCGCGCCGCGTAGTGGCCGCCGCCGAGGCCGACGAGGTGGCGGCGGGACCCGTTCTCGTGAGCCCCCGAACGAGAGCTCGTGGGACTCCGTCCCACGGCGTTTTCTCGGGGCGCGTCGGGCGGGACGTCCGCGAGGTCGAGGATGGCTCGGGCGACGGCTCGCGCCGCTCCGGGGTCGCGCCACTCGTCCTCGCCGCTGCCGACCTCGACGAACATCGACGGGACGCCCACGTCGCTGGGGCCGTGGTGTGTCGCCTCCATCCCGACCTCGTAGCCGTCGGGCGCGTGCTCGGCCAGCGCGTTGACGACGCGCCGATGCGCGTAGGGGCAGGCGCGCGCCAGCGCCCCGTCCTCGCCGCCGTACTCGGCCGGTCCGAAGTTCCCCGTGTGGTGGGCGGTCAGCAGCGGGCCGGTCTCGCCGGCGTGGCGCGACGCAAAGACCAGCAAGTCCGGGTCCGAGAAGGCGTCTGCGGGGTCGTCGAGGTAGATGTGCAGCTTCTCGAAGGTCCGCAGTTCGACGCCGTCGCGGCGGTAGACGGTCCCGCCGCCGTCGGCTGGCGGTCGGTCGTCGTCGGTCCCCTCCCGCCAGTCGGCGACGTCGAGCAACTGCTCGCCGATGCGCTCGGAGGCCTCGTCCGCCTCGGAGACGACGACGGCGAGCATCAGTCGGCGAACTCCTCGTGGACCGGCTCTCGGCCGAACGCCGTCCGCGCGGCGTCGGCGGCGAGCCCGAGCATCGTCTTCAGCGCGTCACGACGGGCGACGAACAGGGCCGTCCCGAGGACGCCGTACAGACCGGCGTACGCGAGCAGCAGATCGTGAGAGGACAGCGGCAACACGATCAGATCCCGTATGAGCAGGAACTCGAGCAGGACCTGCGAGACGAACAGGACGAACAGGACGACGGCCTCGCGGACGCTGATCTCGAAGTTGACCAGCAGCGCCAGCGCGAAGTACGACTGTGCAGCCGTAATCCAGATCTCGGCGGACTGCCTCGCGTCGAACGGGAGCACGCTGTAGCTGCCGAGCGACAGCGAGTAGACGACCGCCAGCGTCCCGATCAGCAGCGTCCACTGGTTGAGCTTCGAGGAGATCAGGGCGTTGAACCCGGCCGTCGAGCGGGCCTTGTTCACGAGGACGACCACGACGATCAGCTCCGGGGATTCGCTGGCCAGCGGCGCGATCCACTGGATCATGAAGAAGGAGGGGATCCCCGCCTGGAGGCCGATCTCCTCCAGGCCGTGCGCGAACGGCTCGACGGCGGTGAAGATCATCGCGCCCGAGTAGAAGAACAGGAAGAGGACCGCGAACTGGCGCAGCGGCGTCTCCCACGACTGGAGGTAGTGGGGGACGCCCACGTGTTCCTCGCCGGCCTCGATGTCGCCCTTGATGATGATCCCGATGTAGGCGACGTACAGCCCGACGAGGAAGGCCGTATCGACGGCCCCGATGCCGCCGCCCAGCGGGACGAGGAAGGCCCAGCCGGTCGCGAGGAAGAGGAAGGCGACCTCGGTGGCGATGTCCCGGTCGAGCCGGACGGCGTCGGCGAGCACGCCGTCGCGGTCGATCACGGCGGGATCCCGTGTCTGCGCCGCCCGCCAGACGGTGAACAGGGCGATGCCCGCCCAGCCGATCCCGATGAGGATGCGGTTGGCGCCGGTCATGTTGGCGACGGCGAGGTTGGCGCTGTGACAGGCCTCAGCCAGCGGCGTCGCCCCGGCCTCGATCTCCGCGGGCGTCAGTTGCGAACAGGCCTCGATCGTTGCACCGCCGGCACCGGCATTCCAGGCGTAGAGGGCGTCGACGGCGTACTCCGGGGCGACCGCAAGCACCGCGAGCACGGCGATGGCGAACGCTCGCGGGACGTCCTTCTCCGCCGTCTCGGCACCCCACGCGAGCAGGAACGATGCCCCCAGGACGGCGATGCCACTGACGGCGACGGTCGAGACGGCCCCGAGGGTCGTGCCCGACAGGAAGACGGCGACCCAGCCGGCCGTCAGCGCGAACGCCGCGCCGAGCAACGTAAGTGGGTGGCTAAGGCGACTCACTATGCGGTGTCGCAGCACCGGTCGGGGTGAAAATCTTGCGAAGTCGTCAAAGTAACCGCGCCGTATCCGTCGTTCAGTCCCCGAGCGGCCGTCCGGCGGGAGCCGACGTGTTAATGTCGGCGGCGGCCGGCCTGCCGGACATGGACGTCTACGGCCTCATCGGCAACCCGGTCGAACACTCGCTGTCGCCGCCCATGCACGAGGCGGCCTACGAGGAACTCGGACTGGACGCGCGCTACGTCACGCTCGAACCCGCGGAAGACGCCGGCGCCGCGGCAGTCGAGAGCGCTGCGACGCTGGGCGTCGCCGGCCTCAACGTGACGATCCCCTTCAAGCAGGCCGTGCTCGACGCGGTCGAACTGGACCCGCTGGCCGAGCGCATCGGCGCGGTCAACACGGTCGACCTGACCGGCGAGGAGCCCCGCGGGTACAACACGGACGCGGTCGGGGCGGTCAGGGCGCTGAAGCACCACGACGCGGCCGTCGAGGGCGACGCGGTCGTGGTCGGTGCCGGCGGCGCGGGGCGGGCGGTCGCCTTCGGCCTCGCCGACGAGGGGATGGACGTGGCCGTTGCCAACCGGACGGTCGAGACGGCCGAATCCCTCGCGGAGGAGGTCCCCGGCGCGACCGGCCACGGGCTGGACGCGCTGCCGGACCTGCTGGCGGGTGCCGACGTGCTGGTCAACTGCACGAGCGTGGGCATGGAGGAGGATCGATCGCCGGTGCCGGCGGACGCGCTTCACGGGAACCTCGCGGTGCTGGACGCGGTGTACGCGCCCGTTAAGACGAGATTACTCCGGGACGCCGAGACTGCTGGCGCCCGGACGGTGGACGGCGCGTGGATGCTGCTCTTCCAGGGCGTCGAGGCCTTCGAGATCTGGACCGGCCAGGAGGCCCCGGTGGCGGCCATGAACGACGCCCTACGCGACGGACTGAAACAACATTAAGTGTCGGCGCCAAATAGGTCACGGTATGGGTCTGCTTGAGAAACTGAAGGCCGCGCTGGGACTCGACGGGGAGCGGTCGGCGGGCTCGGGGGGCTCGTCGACCGGTGACACGGGGGTCACCGTCGAGCGAGAACCCTCGACCGAGTCCGAGAACGCGGTCAAGGGAACCGAGGCGGGGGCGTCGGGGTCGACCGTCGGGACCAGTTCGGAGACGGGAGACGAACCGACCGCCGCACCCGCCACCGGGTCGGTCGGCGCGGAGACCGACTCCGACGCCGGGTCGGCCGGATCCGGTGCCGATATCGTTCAGGAGGGCGAGTCCGACGCGGCGGCCGATACTGACGACGGGTCCGAGACCGACGCCGAACCGGAGTCGACCGCCGGAACCGAGTTCGTGGACGAAGCGGAACCGGAATCCGAGGACGAGGAGGAATCCGAATCCGAAAGCGAAGCGGAACCGGAATCCGACGCCGACGAGGCGTCGGACAGCCCGCCGGTCACGGAGATCAACGGCATCGGACCGGCCTACGGCGACCGACTGAACAACGTCGGCGTCGAGACCGTCGCCGAGCTGGCCGCCGCCGACGCGGCGGAGCTCGCGTCCCAGACCGACCTCTCCGAGACGCGCATCTCCGGCTGGATCGAACAGGCCGAGGAGTTCTGACCGACCTCTCCCGTCTCGACCGCTCGTCGATCGGCGTCGCCGGTCGCTGCGGGTTTTAACCGCAAGGGAATTAGTCGCGGCACGCTACAGGTCGCGTAATGCCGACAGTCGTCACGGAGCGGGCCGCCTTCCTCGACGCCGTCGAGGGCGCCCCGGTCGGGGCTCGCGTGCCGGTCGAGGTTCGGGTCGACGTCGATGACCCCTTCGCCGCCTACCGCCGGGCCCGCGACGGGGACGGGGCCGGCGGCGTCTACCTGGCCACGACCGGAGACCAGTCCGGGTGGGGGTACTTCGCGACGGCACCGGCGTCGTTCACGGAGGTGCGCTCCGCGGAGGGCGGGACGCTCGCGACGCTGGCCGACGCCGTCGCCGACGAGACGCTCGTGCGGGGGGACTGCGACGTGCCCTACCCCTGCGGCGCGGTGGGGTGGCTCTCCTACGACGTCGCACGCGAACTCGAGGACCTGCCTGAGTCGGCCGTCTACGACCGGGCGCTCCCCCGCCTGCAACTGGCCACCTACGACCGGATGGCCGCGTGGGAGGAGCCCCGGGGCGACGAAGTCACGCTCCGGGTGACGGCCTGTCCGCGCGTCGACGAGCTCGACCGTCCCGGCGTCGCCTACGAGTTCGGGAAGCAACACGCGCTGGAGTTCGCCCGCGCGGCGGTCGAGGGCGACCCCGTCGTCGACGACCCGCCGGTCGACGCCGAGACCGCCGAGTTCGAGAGCGACTGCACGCGCGAGGCCTACGCCGACCGCGTCCGGGCGGTCAGGGAGTACGTCCGCGAGGGCGACACCTTCCAGGCGAACGTTTCCCAGCGGCTAGTCGCCCCCGCCGCAGTCCACCCCGTCGAGGCGTTCGACGCGCTCCGCGAGGTCAATCCCGCGCCGTACTCCGCGCTCGTGGAGTTCCCCGGCGTCGACCTCGTCAGCGCGAGCCCGGAACTCCTGCTGGAGCGCGAGGGCGACCGGGTCGCTACGGAGCCCATCGCCGGGACGCGACCGCGCGGCGAGACGTCCGAAGCGGACGAGCGACTCGAATCGGAACTGCTGGACGACGAGAAGGAGCGGGCCGAGCACGCGATGCTGGTCGACCTGGAGCGCAACGACCTCGGGAAGGTCTCCGAGTTCGGCTCCGTCGAGGTCACCGACTACCGCCGCGTCGACCGCTACTCGGAGGTGATGCACCTCGTCTCGAAGGTCGAGGGCCGCCTACGCGAGGGGGCGGACCTGACCGACGCCGTCGCCGCCGTCTTCCCGGGCGGCACGATCACGGGCGCGCCAAAGCCCCGGACGATGGAGATCATCGACGAACTCGAGTCGACCCGTCGCGGCCCCTACACCGGCTCCGTCGGCCTGTTCGGCTTCGACGACCGGGCGACGCTGAACATCCTGATCCGGACGCTCGTGCGCTACGAGTCCCGCTATTACCTCCGCGTGGGCGCGGGGATCGTCCACGACTCCGTCCCGGAGCGGGAGTACGAGGAGACGCTAGCGAAGGGCCGGGCGCTGATCGCCGCGGTGGACGAGGCGCTCGGGGAGCGGACTGACCTGACCGTGGAGGGACAGCGATGAACGGTACGGACGGCTCCGGCGCCGCATCCGGCCCTGACCTCGCCCCGACGATCCTGGTCGTCGACAACTACGACTCGTTCGCGTACAACCTCGTCCAGTACGTCGGCGAGGTGGTCGAGCGACTCGGCGGCGGCGAGGAGAACGTGGTCGTCCACCGCAACGACGCCGTCGACGTCGGCGGAATCCGGGATCTCGATCCGGACGGCGTCGTCGTCTCGCCCGGCCCCGGCACGCCGGCGGAAGCCGGCGTCTCGATGCCCGTCTTCGAGGAGCTGACCTATCCGACGCTGGGCGTCTGTCTCGGCCACCAGGCGCTGTGCGCCGCCAGCGGGGCCGCCGTCGGCCACGCCGAGGCGGTCGTCCACGGCAAGTCCTCGCAGGTGGCTCACGACGGCGAGGGCGTCTTCGAGGGCCTCCCCGAACCGCTAGAGGTCGGGCGCTATCACTCGCTGGCGGTGGAGCGCGCGGAGCTGCCCGACGCGCTGGCGGAGACGGCCTACACCGAAGACGAAGACAGCGTCGTCATGGGCGTCCGCCACCGCGAGCGACCGCACGTCGGCGTCCAGTTCCACCCGGAGAGCATCCTGACCGACGCGGGCAAACAGCTGGTCGAGAACTTCTGCCTGCTATGCAATACCACGTGAACGGCGACCTCGTGCCCGCCGACGAGGCGACGGTGTCCGTCCGCGACCGGGGGTTCATGTACGGCGACGCCGCCTTCGAGACGCTGCGCGCGTACGGCGGCGCGCCCTTCGAGTGGGACGCCCACCGCGCGCGCCTCCAGCGGACCGCGGAGACGCTGGGCTTCGGCGACGCGGTCCCGGACGACCTCCGCGAGCGCGTCGACGAGACGCTGGCCGCCAACGACCTCTCGGAGGCGTACGTCCGCCTGTCTGTCACGCGGGGCGTCCAGCCGGGGAAGCTCACCCCGGACGAGAACGTCGATCCGACTGTGGTCGTCGTCGTCAAAGCACTCCCCCGCGGCGGCCGCGACGGCGAGTCGGTCTGGGACGAACCGGCGGACGTCCAGACGGTCAAGACCCGACGGATCCCCGGCGAGGCGCTCCCGGCGGACGCGAAGACCCACAACTACCTGAACGGGATCCTCGGCCGCCTCGAACTTCGACGAGCCGCGACTGCGGAGTTCAGCGCGGACGAGTGCCTGATGCGGGACGTCGACGGCACCGTCGTCGAGGGCGCGACGAGCAACCTCTTCTTCGTCACCGAGAACGGCCTCCGGACGCCGAGCGAGGACCTGGACCTGCTGCCCGGCGTGACCCGCTCGGTCGTGATGGACCTCGCGTGGGAGGAGGAGTTCCCCGTCGAGACGGGCCACTACTCCGTCGACGCCGTCCGCGAGGCCGACGAGGCCTTCCTCACCAACTCCATCTGGGAGATCAGACCCATCTCGACCGTGGACGGCATCGAGGTGGGCGCCGGCCCGATGACGAAGCTCCTCACGCGGCTGTTCGACGAGCGCGTCGAGGAGCGCCACTACGACTGAAATCTCCGTGCGTGGATCGAAAAGCGAAACACGGAGGCCCGCACAGAGACTGTAATGGCAGTCGCAGACCGCCTCCAGTCGCGCGCTCGCGCCCGACCGCGGCTGGTCACGGCAGTCCTGTCGGCGGTGGGGTACCTCCTCGTAGTCGTCGCGTTCACCGACGTCGTCCCGCTCCCGACGATCAGCGACGACGCGGTGATCCTGCTCGGTGACGCCATCGCGGTCGTCAACGCCTGCGCGCTGGCGTCCATCCTGGTCGGCGTCTCCTTCATCCGCAACGACGACGTCGAGCGCCACCGAACGGCCATGCTGGCGGCGTTCACGCTGATCCTGCTCTTTCTCGCCCTGTACCTGACGAAGGTCGGCGGCGGCTTCGAGAAGGAGATCGAGGCGACGGGCCTCGTCTGGGGCGCGTACATCGCCATGCTGGCGGTCCACGTCGTCCTGTCGGCCGTCTCCGTCCCCGTCGTCCTCCACGCGGTCGTGCTCGGTCTGACGCACACGCCGGCAGAACTCCGGGAGACGGCCCACGCCCGCGTCGGCCGGATCGCCGTCGTCGCCTGGGGCGTGAGCCTCTTTCTCGGACTGGTGACCTACGTGATGCTGAACCACGTCTACGGGTGGCACCCGCGGGGCGCGGCGCTCCTGCTCGTCGCAGCGCCACGCGCCGCTGGTCTCCCCGGACTCGACAGAATCAGCGACGTGGTGCCGGACCTGGGGAAACCGCGGAATTGAAGCCACGCCGGCCGCTACGGAGGCGCAGATGGACGCAGACAGCCGGATCGTCGGGCGTGAAGACGTCCCCGAGGGTGGGACCGTGCTGTTCTCCGTGACTGACTGCGACGGTGAACAGGAGGCGGTCTTGCTGGACCTGGCCGACGGCATCGCCGCCTTCGAGAACTACTGTCCGCACTGGCGCGACGTCCGCCTGGACACCGGTTCCGGCGCAACCGTCCGCAACGACGAGATCGTCTGCGAGAAGCACGGCGCCACCTTCGAGACCGACAGCGGCTACTGCAACTTCGGTCCCTGCGAGGGGGCCGTCCTCTCGGAGATCGACGTCGAGGCGGTCGACGGCGCCGTCTACCTGACCGACGACGACTACGAGTTCGCCGGTCTCGGCCCCGCGGAGGACGACGACCACGGCCCCGACGGCGACGGCGGCCGTGGGAACCGCTCTGGCGGCGGCCGCATCGGCTTCGGCGGCGTCTGAGCGCGCGCCGTCAAGTCGGCCCTGGTTCAGTCGATCCGGTAGGTCGGCTCGCTCACGCTCTCGCTCTTGCACTCCGGACAGCGACTGGGCAGGTTCGTCAGGTCGTCGAAGTCCCCGAACCCGCAGTCATCGCAGGTCGGCGGCGCCACCAGCACCTGCTCGTCGGTGGACTCGAGGGACTGTGAGATGTGCTCCACGTGGCTCAGCGCCTCGCCGGACCGGACGTCGAACTCGCGAGCGATGGCACTGACGGGGAGTGCCTCCTCGCGCAGACGGTCGGCGATGCGCTGGCGCGTCGTCCGACTTGCCTCGCGCATGCCAGCAGTTGGCAGGGCTCGCCTATATGTTTTGTCGCGGGACGGTGCGGCGACGCCGTGCGGTTCCAGCACGAGCATACCGCGCGAGCGCCGTCGGTGCTCGCGAGGTCGTTTTTCGCGAACGTTTTTGCGAGGGGGGGTCGCCGGAGGCGACCCCCTGAAGTAAAAAGGTTCAGCCGAAGTTCTCGATCTTCGCGCCCTCGGCGTCGCCGCCGGCGGCCGTTGCGGCGTCGGTGGCGGCGTCGACGAAGTCGGCGAAGCCGTAGACGAACAGCTGGGAGTCGGCGTCGGCGGCGGCCAGCGCGTCGGCGGTGGCGGCGTCGAGGCTCTGATCGGCGTCGAGGAGGCGGACGAACGCACCTCGGTCTTCGAGCACGTCGAGCCGAGCCTCGTGCATGGGCTCGTCGTCGCGATACACGACGGCGGCCTCGTTGCCCTCGTCGAGAGCGCGCTCGGCGATGCCGACGGCGGGGCCGACGCCGGGGCCGCCCGCGAGGACGACGGCGAAGGGCTCGCCATCGTAGTAGTCGTTGCCGAAGGGGCCGGAGACGGTCAGTTCGTCGCCGGCCGCGAGGTCGGCTAGGATCGGGGCCACGGTACCGTCGGGGTCGATGCCGACCGTAATCTCGAAGGTGTCGTCGACGTCGGGCGAGGAGATCGTGTAGAAGCGCGACTCGGCCTCGCCGTCGACCTCGAAGGTGAGCTTCACGAACTGGCCGGGGTCGGCGTCGAACTCGACGGGCGACTCGACGTCGATGGCCACGGCGTCGGGGCCGACGTCGCGGACCGCGGCGACGCGACACGGTGTGTCGTCCATGTTCGGCCGTTGGGTCAAGTGGGGGAAGGTGGTTTCGGTCACCGCCTGAAAATTGGTACTGGGTTGCGAGTAAATCCGTGGCCGAAAATGCGGCAAAACCCGCTCTTTGCTGGGGTTCGGCCGGTATACAGAAGGTTTTTCCATCGGCGACGGATACCACGCTCTAGAATGCCCGACGACCTCAACTGGGCCATCGGCGGCGAGGCCGGCGATGGGATCGACTCCACCGGGAAAATCTTCGCCCAGGCACTCTCGCGGGCAGGTCGACACGTCTTCACGTCCAAGGACTTCGCGTCGCGCATCCGCGGCGGGTACACCGCGTACAAGGTCCGGACGTCCGTCGACCGCGTCGAGAGTGTCGTCGACAGACTCGACGTGCTGATCGCGCTCACCGAGCGGACCATCGACGAGAACATGGACGAGCTCCACGAGGGCTCGGTCATCATCTACGATGGGGAGCGGACCACGATGCAGAACGTGGAAATCCCCGACGAGATGATCGGCCTCGAGGTGCCGCTCCAGCGCCTGGCCGAGGAGGCCGGCGGTGCCATCATGGCCAACGTGGTCGCGCTCGGTGCCGCCTGCGAAGTGACGAACTTCCCCATCGAGAACCTCGACGAGTCGCTGGAGAAGCGCTTCGGCGACAAGGGCGAGGCCATCGTGGAGAACAACAAGGAGGCCGCCCGGAAGGGCCAGCAGTTCGTCCAGGAGGAATACGAGCAGGACGACTTCGGTTACGACATGGAGACGACCGACGAGGACTACGTCCTCCTCAACGGCGACCAGGCCATCGGCATGGGTGCCCTCGCCGCCGGCTGCCGGTTCTACTCGGGCTATCCCATCACCCCTGCAACGGACGTGATGGAGTACCTCACCGGCCGGATCGACCAGTACGGCGGCAAGGTCGTCCAGGCCGAGGACGAGCTCGCCGCGATCAACATGGCGCTGGGTGCGGCCCGCGCCGGCGCGCGCGCCATGACGGCCACCTCCGGGCCCGGTATCGACCTGATGACCGAGACGTTCGGCCTGGTCGCCCAGTCCGAGACGCCGCTGGTCATCTGCGACGTGATGCGCTCCGGTCCTTCGACCGGGATGCCGACCAAGCAGGAGCAGGGCGACCTCAACATGACGCTGTACGGCGGCCACGGCGAGATCCCGCGGTTCGTCGTCGCGCCCACGACGGTCTCGGAGTGCTTCTGGAAGACCGTCGAGGCGTTCAACTACGCGGAGAAGTACCAGACGCCGGTCTTCCTGGTCTCGGACCTCGCGATGGCGGTCACCGAGCAGACGTTCCCGCCCGAGGAGTTCGACATGGACGAGGTCGAGATCGAGCGCGGCAAGGTCGTCGACGAGGACGAACTCGACTCCTGGACCAACGAGAAGGGCCAGTTCCAGCCGCACTTCCCGGCCGCCGACGGCATCTCGCCGCGCGCGTTCCCTGGCACCGTCGACGGCGCGCACATGACGACCGGACTGGAGCACGACGCGCTCGGCCGCCGGACCGAGGACACGGAGATCCGTCAGGAGCAGGTCGAGAAGCGCCAGCAGAAGGTCGAGACTGCGCGCGAGGAGGAGGACTGGGACTACCGCGAGTACGGTAACCCCGACGCGGACACGCTCGTCATCTCCTGGGGTTCCAACGAGGGCGCCATGCGCGAGGGCCTGGCGTTCCTCGAGGAGGAGGACATCGACGTCCGCTTCATCTCGGTGCCCTACATCTTCCCGCGCCCGGACCTCAGCGAGGAGATCGAGGAGGCCGAGCAGACCATCGTCGTCGAGTGTAACGCCACCGGCCAGTTCGCCGACGTCATCGAGCACGACGTCCTCGAGCGGGTCGACCGCGTGAACAAGTACAACGGCGTGCGGTTCAAGGCCGACGAACTCGCAGAGGAAATCAAGGAGAAGATCTCCGAGGCGGAGGTTACAGCATGAGCTCAGACGTCAGATTCACGGACTTCAAGTCCGACAAGCAACCGACCTGGTGTCCCGGATGCGGCGACTTCGGGACGATGAACGGCATGATGAAGGCCCTGGCCGAGACCGGCAACAGCCCCGACGACACGTTCGTCGTCGCCGGCATCGGCTGTTCCGGCAAGATCGGGACCTACATGCACAGCTACGCGCTGCACGGGGTCCACGGTCGCGCGCTGCCGGTCGGCATCGGCGTCAAAATGGCCAACCCGAACCTCGAAGTGATGGTCGCCGGCGGCGACGGCGACGGCTACTCCATCGGGGCCGGCCACTTCATCCACGCCGTCCGCCGCAACGTCGACATGACCTACGTGGTCATGGACAACCGCATCTACGGCCTCACCAAGGGCCAGGCCTCGCCGACCTCGCGTGAGGACTTCGAGACCTCGACGACGCCCGAGGGCCCCCAGCAGCCCCCGGTCAACCCCAAGGCGCTCGCGCTGGCCGCGGGCGGCACCTTCATCGCCCAGTCGTTCTCCTCGAACTCCCAGCGCCACGCCGAACTGGTCCAGGAGGCCATCGAGCACGACGGGTTCGGCTTCGTGAACGTCTACTCGCCGTGCGTGACGTTCAACGACGTCGACACCTACGACTACTTCCGCGACACCATCGTCGACCTCGACGAAGAGGACCACGACCCGACCGACCGCGACGCGGCCAAGGAGAAGATCCTCGAGGCCGACAAGGAGTACCAGGGCGTCCTCTACAGGGACGACAACTCCGTGCCCTTCGAGCAGCGCGAGGGCATCGAGGAGAGCATGGCCGACATCCCCGACGGCGCGCCCGAGGACGCGATGGACCTGGTCCGCGAGTTCTACTAGACCACCTTTTTGCGGCGGGGGGTTTCCTCGCTCGCTTCGCTCGCTGCGGGAACCCCCGCTTGCAAAAACGTGGGCGAAAAACACCCGGACGCTCACCACGTTCGCGTCCAGTGAACCGCGCTCGCTTCGCTCGCGCGGATGCTTGTGACAGACGACAGCCTCCAATGTTCTACTTGGAACTACTACAGTACCTAATGGTATCGCAGATTACAATCTCACAGCAGATTTTTAATTCGGCTCAGAAACCCACCAGAAGCCTGCTCCGGTACCCGACGAAGTCGCTTATGGACGTCTTGACGGATTTCGGGGGTGAGCGTGGAGATACTCATCGAGGATCCACTTCGATCACGTTTTATCATATTTAAACACTGCCTCTAATCCACATTCGTCGACAATACATTTTCCACGGGCAAGCGCATCGACCTGTGACTGTTCGGTCCCTCCGTCGAGTGAAGCCGTGTCGTCGGTTACTATCACGTGATGCTCACCGTCATTACCCTGCTCTATCACGACACCCGAAGACTCTACTTCACCAAACCTTCCCAGACAATCCTCGCAGTAATGGTATTCTCCCTCCGCAGAATTATCTGTGAAGTCCCCGCAGCGAGCGCACTCTGCCATAGCCGATAACGCTTATCACCGGCTAATAGTGTTTGGGCGGACATAGCTGTCGAGGTTGTTAGTACGAGAAAAAGAGGGTGCGCGCAAGATAAGTTCGGTTACAATCTATCGTAATTATACGCGAGTGACAGCTGCCTCTGGTCATCACTGCACAAAATGGGACCCATAATGAAAGTGTCACTTCACATGAAGCCGTACAGCCAGTGACCAAGCTCTGTGGAGTGGACAACACCCTCCGACTACGGCTTTGTCCTTCGGTCGCGAAGGTACGCAATTGCCTCTCTCTGAATCTTCGCAGAGCGTGCAGATGGAGAGGCGGAGACAACCATGGTATCAGAGCAAACACAGCGAGAAATCGAGGACACACTCGGGCAGGTGCCCGACTGGATGGGCGTCCTCAGTGAGCCGGCGGCCGACCACAGCTGGGGCATCTTCCGCGACCTCCTGCTCGGCGAGACGGAACTGTCCGCGCGGGAGAAGGCGCTCGTCGGCGTGAGCGCGGCGGCCGTGATGAAGTGTCCCTACTGCACCTACTTCCACAAGGAGGAGGCGCGACTGGCGGGGATGACGGACGACGAGATCAAGGAGGCGGTGAACCTGGCCGGCGAGACGTCGTACTTCTCGACGCTGCTCCACGGCAACGAGGTCGACGAGGATCACTTCATCTCCGAGACGGACGAGGTCTTCGACTACGTCAGAGACCAGGAACCGGCACCGGCGGACGACTGACGTCCTCCTGTGTTACCGCTGCCCGGACCTTCGGTGACGCACTGACGCGGGGGGGGGGACTCCCGATTCCGGGGCGGCCCGGGCGGTCCTTTATCTTCGCGCCGGCCGAAGCAATTCCTGTCATGAGTGGACAACTTCACGACCGTACGCTCCACGAGTTACTCCACCGCGGACGCTACCTCTACCCGCCAGACGTCGTCAACGTCATCGAGCGCTTCCACACCGTCGAGGGGCCGGGCGTGCCGCGGACGCTCGTCACGGAGTACGTCGCGGAAGTGCTCCGGCGCCTCGGTCCGAGAGCGCCCTACACGCTCCAGCGCTTCGAGCGACTGCTCGACGGGCGCGTGACGGACCTCGACATGTGGGTCCCCCATGCGCTCTTCGAGGTCGCGCCCGGACGGGTGAGCGTCTATCCGGCCCGGTGGCACCGTGAACTCGCCGGCGTTCGCGACCCGGCCCCGTACGTCGACGTCATCAGGCAGGACCTCGCGGCCGCCCGGAGCGTCGGCCCGGACGGACCGCTGCCGGCGGTCCCGAAGGCCACGCTGGTCGAGGCGATGGTCGTCCTCGGCGACCTCGACCAGCCGACGGCGGCGAGCCTCGTCAGGGACGCGCGGCTCGACGGTCGAATCGTCGTCGAACCGTTCCAGAATCCGGAGGCGCTCGTGTGGCTCTCGGGCGCGGAGCCGTCGAAGCGGGCGACGCCGGCGGCCTCGGGCGCCGAGCGCCCCGTCGCGGACGGGCGTCCGGGGAGCGATCACCGACGCCGGGCGTAGCCCGTCTCGACCCTCCGATATCCACCGGTCCTACTTCGGCGCCCCGGGCAACACCTCGGGCTCGCCGGACCGGTAGATGTACTCCACCGCGACCCCCGTCAGCGGCGAGTCCGCGCGAGTGGCGTACTCCTTGGCGAGGTCGAGGTACTGCTCGGTGATGTCGACGACGCGGCGGTAGCCGGCCTCGTCGTCCGGCGCGAGCAGGTACTCGGCGGTGACGGGCGTCAACTGGCCCTCGCGACGGTCGTCCGCGTAGTCGTCGACGTCGTCGAGCCAGATCTGGGCGCCGATGATCGCGAGGACGATGGCCTTCGCGAAGTCGTCGCTGACGTCGAGGCCGGCCAACCGGTAGAGGTCGAGCATGCCGTCGTAGAGGACGCCGACGCGAGCGTACTGCGTCTTGAAGTAGGGCAGGTCGATCTCCGCATCGGAGAAGCCCTCCGGCGGCTCGTCGAAGTCGGCGAACTTGTACTGCTCGCGGACGTCCGGCAGGGAGTCCGTCTCGTCGTTCTCCGCGGCGGTCATCAGCGCCCGGAAGTGCTCGTCGCGATCCTGGTGGGCCTCGCTGTAGTCGACGGCCCACTGGTAGGTCTCTTCGACGACGGGCGGGAGGCCATCCAGCGTGGCCTGGAGGTCGGCCTGCAGGGCCTGCTGAGCGGTCTCGGCCACGCGGCGCATGTCGGCCCGGAAGTCGACCTCGAAGTCCTCGAACTCGTCGTCGTTGACGGCGTCGCGCATGTCGCCGTCGATTAGCGCCTCGATCGACAGGCGGGTCATCTGCTCGGCGCGGACGACGCGCTCGCGGGGCGACAGCGATTGGTCGGGCCCGAGTTCGAGGGCGTCCTCGCTGACCCCGGGGACGCCGGTGGCGATCCCGTCGGTCACGGGGTCGCCGTCGGCGTCCTGGCGGGCCTGGCGGTAGACGTAGCCGAGCGTCAGTTGCGCGGGCAGGACGAGCTTGGTGTCGTAGTCGAAGTCGACGGCCTCGCGATCGAACTCCTCGGCCAGCGCTCCCTCGACGATTGCGAACACGCCGTCGATCATCCGCTCGGTCCGGTCGTCGACTGCGCGTTTCAGCGCGAGGCTCCCGTAGTCGAACACGCCGGCGTCGGCGTAGTAGCCCAGCACCGCGCGCAGCGCCGTCGGGAGCCGCCCGCTGTCGGCGAGCCGCCCTGCACCTGTCTTGAGCATGTGATCCACCCGCGGGAATGCCCGCGTCCCCCGGTTCTGTGTTCGGGGGCGGCTTTACCCTTTCGAGAGGCAACTCGTCGCCGGGTACGTATCGGAAACGCATCACACCGGTGCGGTTAGTTCAGCAAGGTTGATTACGCGGAGGTGCCACCAGCGAGTATGCGCGACCGCTTTGACGTGGTGATCGCCGGGGCCGGGCCGGCCGGGGCCCAGTGTGCCCGGGACGTGGCCGCGAGAGGGTACGACGTCGTCGTCCTCGAGACCGAACCGGAAGACGAGTTCCCACGTCAGAGCAACAAATCGACCGCCGGCACCTTCCCGTCGATGATGGCGGCGTTCAACGTGCCCGACGACGTCGTCATGAACTACACCGACGACGTCGTCCTCGAGTCGCCCAACAACCACTTCGTCCGGGAACAGCCCGGCGCCGTCCTGGAGTTCGCGGACTTCAAGCGGTGGCTCGTCGCCGAGGGACGCGCGGAGGGCGCCGAGTACCGCTTCGACTCCCGCGTCTCCGCGCCCATCGTCGAGGACGGGTCGATCGCCGGCGTCCGCTACGACGGGGACGAGGAGGTGTACGGCGATATCATCGTCGACGCCACCGGGCCGTCAGCGCCTCTGGCGAAGGAGCTGGGCGTCACCGACCTCAGGCGCGAGCGCCAGGCCATCGGGATCGAGTACGAGCTGGAGGGCGTCGAGGTGGACCACCCCGACTACGCTGACCTCACGGACGCGATGATGCTGCGTCTGGACCACGACCTCGCGCCGGGCGGCTACTCCTGGATCTTCCACACCGGCGGCGACACGGCGAAGGTCGGGATCTGTTACATCCAGAACGACTCCCACCGCGAGTACGGCCGGGACGGGATGGCCATCGACGACTACCTCGAGTACTGGCTCGACCGGGATCCCCGGTTCGCCGACGCGACCCGTCTGGCGGGCAAGCAGCACCGCGGCTCGGCCCACATCCAGCCGCCGGGGTCGCTGAGTACGGACGGCTTCATGGCCATCGGCGACACCGTGCCGTCGATCGACCCGCTGTGGGGCGAGGGGATCCACAAGGGCATGAAGTCGGCCCGCGCGGCGGCTGCGACCGTCGACGCCTGTCTCACTGGCCAGCGTGACGTCTCGGCGGAGGCGGTGTCCGTCTACGACGACCTCTGGCACCGCGACGTCGCCCCGCGCGCCGAGACGCGCCTGCTGATGACCGACCTGCTGTACCTCGCGCCCAACGAGCGCTACGACCAGTTGATGGCCGATCTGCGGGCCGCCGCCGACGACACGCTCGCCGAGGTCAACAAGGGGAACAAGCTGGCGATGCGGAAGCTGCTGCACCTCGACGACCTGCCGATCCTCGCGCGGTACGTCCGCCAGCGACTGCGGGAGTGATACGGACTGTCGTAGCTGTGTTCGGGTTCGGTCGCCCGATGACGGGCGGCCATACCGGCACCGACCTACGACAGTCCGTCTGGATCGCTGTCGGGGCTTTTTTCTCCGCCGGGACGGACCCCGTGGTATGGACGAGCAGTCCGTGGTCGGCGTCGTCGGCGAAGCGCCGGGACTCGCCGACGCGCTCGAGGTGGCGGGCGCCGCGGTCGTCACGGGTGATCCCGAGACAGTCCTCTCGGCGGACCCGTCGATCGTCGTGGCCGTCGGTGAGCAGTCCGCGCTCGACGTCGCGTACCGGGCGCCGGGGACGCCGATCCTCCCCGTCGACGCCGGCCGCGGTCTCCGCTCGGTCCCCGTCGACGACCTGCCGGGCGTCGCCGACGCGCTCGCGGCCGGCGAGTGGGACGTCGAGCGCCACCCGCTGCTCGCTGTCGACCTGGGCGGCGAGCGCGTCGCGGAGGCGCTGACCGACGTGACGCTGGTCGCCGCGGAGGCCGCCCGCATCTCCGAGTTCTCGATCGCCGCCGGTGACGTCGACGTGGCCCAGGTCCGCGCCGACGGCGTCGTCGTCGCGACGCCGGCCGGCTCGACCGGCTACGCCCGCCGGATCGACGCGCCCGTGGTCGCGCCCGACACCGGCGTGGCCGCCGTAGCGCCCATCGCGCCCTTCGCCACCGACCCCGACCAGTGGGTCCTCCCGCTGGCCTCGCTGCGCTTGCGCGTCGAGCGCGACGAGGCCCCGGTGACGCTGGTGGCCGACGGCGAGGACGTGGCCTCGATCGGCGTCGACGATCCGATCGACCTCCGGCCGACTGGAGCCGTCGAGATTGCGGTAACGGCCGCCAGCGCGCCGCGCTTCCCGTAGCGATTGGAAAGACACTAATGGGCGTCGAACACAGAGTCGGGTATGCAGGCGTTCGTGAATCTGTTCGGGCCGCTCGATGCCCTGCTCGCACCGGAGGTGTTCGGGGGCGTCCGCGTCATCGAGTACGTCCTGCTCGCGCTCGTGCTCGCGAACTTCGTGACACGGAAGCTCGCCCACGACAACCACGTGCTGCAGTACCGCGAGGGCGGCGCCGCGGAGGTCAGCCGCTACCTCCCCCACGAGGTCATGAACGTGCTCCTCGTGCTCGCCTCGTTCTACTACACGACAGTCGAGCAGCACGGCGGCATCGTGCTCTCGATGCTCGTGCTGGGGCTGTTCCTCACCGACTTCTTCGAGTTCGAGTCCCGCAAGGTCGAGGCGCGCCGCGAGCTGGACCTCGAGCGGCCGAAGGCGTCGCTCGTCGCCGCCGTCCTCGTGCTCATGTACGCCGCCTTCCAGAGCATCTTCTGGCTCGTCCAGGGCTACTGGTCGGCGGTCGTCTGATCGCCGCCCTTCTCCGCTCGTCCCGTCCGGACCTGTCCGTCGATCTCTCGCGTCTCTCTCTCCTGCCAGTCTCTCTCGTCTCCCACTCGCCTCTCGCGCACGTCTCGACCGAGCGACTCCGAGGGGACGCCGTCGTCCGTCACCGGTTCCAGTTCGTTTCCGCGCCCGACGCCGTTCTCACGCCGTCATTGAGCCGACAGCGGCGCGCGGGAGAACCGGCCCGCGACGCTCCTTCCGGACGTCACGCCGTCGCGGATGGCTCACTGATAGGCGTCGATCCAGGGCGGCCGTCGGTCCGGAGACGGCCGGCGATTCGGAACTGACGCTCCTCGCTGCGTGTCCGCCTGAACGCTATCGGCACTCACAGTTGTCCGGTCGCGAAGAAGAAGCGGCCGATTCGGTCTCGCGGCGTTACTCCGACTGGCGGGCGGCCCACGCCTCGCGGGCCTCCTCGATCGCGGGGAGGAGCACCCAGAAGGTCAGGGCGCCGAGGATGGCGAACCAGAAGAAGGCGTCCATCAGGAAGAAGCCGATCTGGTCGTACACCGTCGGGTTCTCGACCGTGATCTCGGCCGTCAGCTGTCGCCCCTCGAAGTGGTGAGTGCGGTACCAGCCGGCCAGCGTCATCCAGCCCAGTCCGCCGACCATGAGGGCGCTCAGCCCCTTGATGAATTCGTCAGCCATTGTCGGATCCTTCGACAGCGTCGTCTTTAGACTTTCCCATTTCCGAAGTCCGGAATCGAGTCGAGAAGGCGTAGGTCGCCGCCCCGAGGACAATGACGGCGATGCCGGCCAGGGCCACGACGGGGTCGACTTCAGACGCCGGGAGCCGCGCGCGGTTCGTCGCCTCGTCGAGCAACACGAAGCCCCCGACGACGCAGACCACGGCGAACAACGTCGAGAAGACCGTCACGGCCTTGTAGACCCGCATCGGGACCTCTACCTCGCGCCCGCCGGGCCCGTCGTCTGTCATCGTCGGGTCTAGCGACCGGGCGTACTTTACTGCAGCGAGTCGGGACGGACGACCGCCTCGACGGTCTGCACGGGCAGCGAGACGCGGGAGTCAGCGGACGGCGACATCGATAACGGGCGGCGAGAACGGAGGGCGGAAAGCGACGCTGGATGCGGTTCGGGCGGTTCGGGGCTGCCGGTCACTTCGGTGGCCGAAGCCGGTAGTACCGCCGGTTGAGGTTGAACATGTACCCCTCCCGCATCGTCCGGAGCACGGCGTAGGTGATCGTGCCGGAGACCAGCGGGAGCAGGAACGTAATGTCCAGCAGGAGCGAGGCGCTCATCGGGATGAGGTTCTGGACGGACAGCGCGGCGATGGTCATGCTGAACACCACGCCGCCCATACCGATGGCGGCCCAGAACGGGTTCTCGACGGGGCGCCGCGCCGATCCCTTGTTCAGGAAGGGGACGATGGCGATGGCGCCGACGACGACCAGGTTCGCCAGCACGCCGTACATCCGGTCGGCCATCAGCTTCTGGCCGCCGAGGATGCTGAGCTGGGGGTTCAGCGGCGACAGCTTCAGCAGGCCGAACGACCAGTAGAGGTACCAGTCCGGCAGGATGATCTGCGGCGTCGTGTTGGCGTTGGCCGGGGCGGGCATCTCCGGCGGCAGCGCGGCCGACAGGAACAGGATCATCCCGACGAAGAACGTCGTCAGCGCCAGGTTGCGGATCATCTCGTGGGGCCAGGCCGGGAAGCCCAGCACGTCGCGCTCGACGTAGTCGGACTGCTGGCGCAGGTCCTGATCCTCGCGGCGGGCCCGCTCGAAGTACTCGTAGGTCAGCCGGGAGAGCCCCTGCGTGCGCTCCTTGCGCTCGCTCCACGTCGGGGTCTCGTCGTCCGGCGGGACGATGCCTGGACCGGATCCGTCGGTGCGGACGTCCTCGGAGTCTGTGTCGTCGGTCATGGTTAGTGGGGTTCAGCGATGCCTTGCATCCAGACGATGCCGATGTGGACCGCGATGATGGCGGTGGTGATGAAGGGCAGGAAGAACACGTGCAGGATGTACATCCGCATCAGCGTCGACTGCCCCAGCGTGAAGCCGCCGAATATGAGCTGTGCGACCCACTCGCCGATCAGCGGGATCGACAGCGCCATCTCGACGCCGATCTGGCCCGCCCAGTAGCTCAGCTGGCTCCAGGGCAGCAGGTAGCCCGTGTACCCGAAGACCATGGTCAGCGAGATCAGGACGATCCCGATGATCCAGTTGAGTTCGCGGGGCTCCTTGTACGCGCCCGTGAAGTAGACCCGCAGCATGTGCAGGAACACGGCGGCGACCATCACCTGGGCGGCCCAGCGGTGGACCGACCGCAGGAAGTAGCCCAGGTTGAGCTGGCCCATGATGAGCTGGACCGACTCGTAGGCGACGGTGACCGAGCCGTCGGAGGCCGCCGCGGCGGGGGCGTAGTAGAACCCCAGCAACGCGCCGGAGACGGCCGCGACGATGTACGCCAGCGTCGAGAACGACCCGAGCGCGTACAGCGGGTACCAGTACCAGAACTTGTTGTCGAGGTTGTACTGCTCGGTGTGGCTCTTGGGCATCTGGAGGTTGACCTTGTAGTACATGTCCTCGAGCAGCTCGAGGTAGTCAACCACCCGCAGCCGCTTGTCGAGCCACATCAGCGTCGTGAGGTAGATGGACTCCAGCGGCGTCAGGTCCCGGGACTCCATCCACGCGTCGCGGTCGTGTTCCTCCTTGCGTTCCAGGCTCATGGGTCAGTTGGGGCGCGGTAGCGCGGTGAAGGTTTTCAGGACGGGACTGAACGGGTCGTAGACGGACTGGTGACACTGGCAGTAGACGTCGTCGCCGGCGTCGTAGTTCTCGGCGCCCTCGTTCGTCTTCCAGCCGGGCACGCAGCAGAAGTGCGTGCACTTGTTCGTCCAGGCCATGAAGTCCTGCGCCGTAGCAGCGTCGATGAACTGCTGGACCTGGCCGGGCAGGTCGGAGAAGGGACCCTCTCCGTTGGCCATCTGGGTGACCCGCGGCGAGCGGAGGACCTGAACCGTGATCTTCGTGCTCGCCTCCTCGGACCGCCAGTTGGCGGTGGCGGGCTTGCCGACGCCGTCGGTCCCGATGCCGTTGCCCCACGACTCGTAGTCGTCGAACCAACTGACCTGTAGCGGAACGCCCGACTCCTGCTCCTCCTGCCAGGTGTAGGACGGCGAGGAGATGAAGGCGTTGTTCGCGTCCGCCTGGGGATCGACGCCCTGGGCCGACTGGAGCCCGCAGTACTGGAACCAGGCCGACGAGTAGGTGATCCCGCTCCCGCCGAAGTCCTCGGCGACGGCGAGGTCCTGTTCGGAGTTGTACTCGGGCCACACGCCGTACAGTTCCCCGTCCTGGATCTCCAGCGGGATGAGCGGCATCCCGCGAGGTGCCGGGCCGGCCGTGTTCTCGATGGCGACGTACTGCGTCTGTCCGCCGCCGGACCCGGCCTCCTGAGTGACCGTGTCGAGCGCTGCTGCGCCGCCGGCGCCGACGCTCGAGAGCGCCGCGCTGCCGACCACGCCCTTCACGAAGCGACGCCGTCCCGATTCTGCCGGATACTTGTCTTCGTCAACTGGCATTGTTACTTCTTGTAGTAGGGGTACACTGCGTGTTTGAAGTTCTCCCACGGTCCGCCGTCGCCGTCGCCGTCGCCGCCGGCGATCGACGTCCCGTCGACATCGTCCTCGCGGACGTAGAGGTCCTCCCATTTGCGGCGGCGCTTCTTGACGATCATCACGTCGGGGAGGAACTCCTTGCGGTACAGTAGCAGAATGAAGGCGAGGTCGACGAAGATGACCGTCAGCACGCCGCCGAGGAACATGTTGGCGTTGACGAGACCCGGCGTGAGCCCGGTACCGGTACCGGACGCCCAGCCCGCCAGCATGCCGTAGGTGAACAGTCCGACGAACACCACCTCGATGATCGTCAGCACGACGATGGCCAGCGCGGCGGCCGTGCTCTCTCGGGGCTGTTCGTAGCGGTGGATGTCACCGTACGTGGAGCCTGTCGAGGACATCAGTCGTTCCCTCCGCTGGTGTGAGGCGATTCACCGTACTTCAGCGTGAAGAACGTGAAGATCAGCGAGACGATGATGGCCAGCCCGGTCGCGATGCCGACGAAGTGGGGCTGGATCGGCACGCCGGCCTCCTCGGGTGCCAGCGTCTCGACGGCTCCCTCACCGCCGGTGTCGGCGGTGGGGTAGTCGGAGCCGACGACGATGGCACCTTTCATCCCCATGCCCACGTGGGGCTCGCAGATGTAGGGGTAGATGCCGTCCTCCTCGAAGGTGTGTTCGTAGTTGACGCCGGCCTCGCTGTAGGTGTCCGACCCCAGCGGTCCGTCGCCGTCGGAGACGACGTTGTGGCCGCCGCCCTCGCCGGTCCATTCCCACTGGACGGTCGCGCCGTTGTCCACGTGGACGGCCGGCGGATCGAAGGCGTAGGCGCCGCCGTTGCCCTGGGCGCCGACGGCCACCGTGACCGAGTCCTGCCCGGTCGCGTCCGTGACCGATCCGTCGTAGTTACCGACGTCGTCCAGAAACCCGCCGAAGTCCGGTTGTCCGCCGCCACCGCCGCCGCCGCTCTCGTTGCCGCCCTCCTGGGCGACCGCGGCGCCGGAGGCGCTGAGGGCCGCGGTTCCACCCGCGACCCCGCCGGCGGTCCGGACGAACTCCCGCCTGTTCATAGACGTCCGGAACTCAGGACCGAGTTTGTATAAACCCACCGAAGACCGCGTGCAGGCACCGCTACGCCTCCCGTTCGCCCTCGTCCGCCCCGCTCTCGCCGTCGGCCTCGAGCGGGGGCAAGAAGTCGGGCCGCTCGCCGTCCTCGAGGCCGACGGCGCGGAGCCGCTCCCGGTACTCCTCGGCGCGGAACTTGTCGGAGAGCCGCGCGTTGGCGACGACGACGAAGAGGACGACGGCCACCGCGAGGAAGGCGAGGCCGGCGACGGCCATTCCGACCGCGTTCGAACCGGTCTCCCCGTAGCTGAAAACGCCGGCACCGAGGAGCAGGAGGCCGGCGATCCCCTGTGCGACGGCGATGACCTGGATGACGGTGTTACCGAGTTCGCCGCCGCCCTCCGGGACGTCGCCCGGCGACGGGAGGATCCGCCCCTCGGGTGCGTCGGGGACGTCGTAGGACTCCATCGAGGCCAGCGCCACCGTCGGCTTCACGTCGCGGAGCACGGTCCCCTCCCCCTCGACGCTCCCGTCGGGATACACCAGCGCGTAGGAGGACTCGGAGTAGGCCAGGACCCGCGGCGGGTCCTCGTGGCGCTCCACGCGGGCGAACACGTCCCGGTCGGCCACGCGGGAGCGGAGGTCGGCCTCGACCCGATCCAGCAGCTCTTGCCCCGTGATCCAGGTGTCCGGATCGAAGGCGGCCTCCCACTCGTCGGCGCTCATCTCGGCCATGTCCGCCGGGCCGAAGTTCTCGAAGTCGTACTCGGTCTCGACCCGCTCGCGCAGCGCCTGGAGGGACTCGCCGTCCCCGTCCGCCCCCGGGGAGTCGCCGGCCCGCTCGTCCTCGGCGTCGCTCATCGTCCGACACTGATACCGCGAGCCGCATAAGCGCCGCGACGTCGTACCGATCGGTCCGCGCCCTCGCCCGCTGGATGCGACTGACTGTCTCCGCTCCCCGCGAAGCCGGGACTGTATCGCTCGAAACCCAGCCGTACGACCATCTAGAAGGTATCTATACGGTTCCACCCCGCGGATCGACCCGGAGTATTAATTGGCTCCCTGTCCTGTTGTATGGTAATGGGTAACGACTGTCACGACGAGGGGTCGGACGGGGAGCAACCGGCGGACGGCGAGTCGTCCGGTCCCGCGGAGCGTCCCGACGTCCCGCTGACGCCGAGCGCGATCTTCGGGTTGCTGGCCGACAGACGGCCACGCTTTCTCCTCTACGTGCTTTACGAGCGCGGCGGTACGATGACGCTCGACGAGCTCGCCCCGCACCTGGCGGCCATCGAGAACGAGACGACCAGCGAGTCGCTCACGCCGAAGACGGAGGAGCGCGTCCGCGCGCGCCTCCACCACGCCGACGTCCCGAAGCTCGCCGAGCGCGGGCTGGTCACCTACGACAGCGACTCCGGCGCGGTGACGCTGACGGACGCGGGCGAGGGGCTGGAGCCCTACCTCGAGTTCGCCCGGGAGCGCGAACCGCTCGACGTCGGTGCGTTCCTCCGCCGATGCCGGCGGGATCTGGAGGAGTGACAGTGACGCGACCGTACAGCCTGAGACGCCCGCTCGTCGGTCGCGTCCGGCACGCTTTAGCGACGCCTTTCCCTAGCGTCCGCTATGCCGGGACTGCCGACGGGTGTCGTCGCTACGATCGCGCTCGTCGCCGTGACCCTCAGCCTCCCCTGCTTCCTCTACGGTGCCTGGTACATCATCGAGACCGAGCCGGTCACCTGGGACGTGCTCGTCTACCACCTGAAGTTCGTCCTCACCGGGCTCGTGTTGACGACCGTCCCCGTCGTGTTCTGGATGGCGCCCCGCCTCCCCGACCAGTTCGGCGGCCTCTCCGCCATCCACGCCGTCCTCGGACTCCAGGCCTACGCCATGCTGCTCTTTGCCATGACCGGTATCGTCCGCATCTTCCGCGCGAAGTACGAGCACGACCTCTACAACGACTACGACCAGGACGTCCTGCTCGACGAGATCGGCGGCGAGCGCATGGGCCACTGGCGCTCCCGCCTGCGCATCGGCGTCTTCGGCTACGTCATCTTCTGGCTGCTGGCCTATATCGTGGGTGTGATCCGATTCGGGATTCGGTACGTGCTGTAGGTGGTATTTTCTACCATTGTATTACATTTCGCACCATTTACGGTATTAAATACCGTTCGTGGCGAATACAGAACGACCAGCAAGCCCTCGGTCCGCTCTCTGGAACGACCGCAACGACTTCGAACGACCAGAAAGCCCTCGGCCCGCTCGCGGCCGCTGGCCGACATATCCTCGCTGCGCTCGGATAGAGGTCGCCCAGCGACGACCCTCCGGCGCGAGCGGCCCTCGCCCTTTCATCCGCCAGGACCGCACCGTCCCACGTCCTCCCCAGCCGACTCCGTCGCTCACTCCGTTCGCTCCGTCGTCCACCGTCAGAGCAAGCTCTGACGAGCCTTCGCTCGCTGCGCTCGCGAAGACCTCGCACTACTCAGGCGCTCGATGAAACGAGCGCCAGCGCGCGCCTGCGGTCGGCCGGGAGCGCGTTCATCGCGCGACCCGGGGAAAGGCAGGGCTGCGGTTGCGACCTGGCGTCCTGCCGAGCGGAGCGAGGTGGTTCGAGAGAGCTTCGCTCTCTCGTCATGCCGAAAATCTTCGATTTTCGAGCACAGGGCTCGAAAGACGAGCGAAGCGAGTCTTTCGGTGGATGAAAGGGCGAGGCACGGTCGCGGGATGTGCGCGGGCACTATCCGAGCGAGGCGAGGATATCCCGCACAGATCCCGCGAGCGAGCCGAGGGCTTTCGGCGTCTCGCTGTCGCCGTCAGTAGCGGTTCAGGAGAGCGGGCCGAGGGCTTTCTGGGCGTTGTCTCCCGTTCTCGAGAGCGATTTGAGACCGCCTCAGACAGTGACAGCGCCGAGAGCGACAGGGACGACCGAAAACGTCGAGACGACGGTTCCTAGCCCCAGGGTTCGCCAGCGGCGAGGTCGACGTCGCTGTCCATCTTCGCGGAGGGACACAGATCGGCGAGCACGCACTCCTCGCACTCCGGATTCCGGGCGGTGCAGACGGCGCGTCCGTGGTCGATGAGGAGGTGGGTGAACTGCTGCCACTCCGTCTCGGGAACGACGGGCATCAGGTCCGCCTCGATGGCCCCGGGGCGCTCCTCTTCGGTGATCCCGAGCCGGCGAGTGAGCCGCTGGACGTGGGTGTCGACGACGATGCCCTCGACGACATCGTGGCCGTGCTGGAGGACGACGTTGGCGGTCTTGCGGCCGACGCCGGGGAGGTCGGTCAGCCCGGACATGGTGTCGGGGACCTCGCCGTCGTACTCGTCGACCATGATCTGGCCGGCCTCCGTCAGGTAGCCGGCCTTGTTGTTGTGGAAGGTGATGCCGTAGATGTCCTCGGCCAGCTCCTCCTCGTCCGCGTCGGCGTAGTCGGCGGCGGACTGGTACGTCTCGAAGAGGTCGGCGGTGACCCCGTTGACGCGCTCGTCGGTGCACTGCGCGGAGAGGACGACGGCGACGAGCAGCTCCAGCCGGTTCGAGAAGTTCAGCGAGATCGTGGAGTCGGGGTACTCCTCGTGGAGGCGGTCGATCACTTCCTCGGCCTGCGCCTCGCGCGAGTCCAGCGGCGTTCCCATGGGCCGTCGTTACGACGGGGCGGGCTTGAGCGGTTCGACTCCAGGCGCGCGGGAAGCGACCGCAGCTAGCTGCCGGTCTACAGCGACGCCAGTGCGTCCCGGAGGGCTTCAATCGGCGGTGACTCGCCGCCGTCGAGTCGCCGGGCGAACCGGACGACGCAGTCGCCGTCGACGAGGTAGAGCGCGGGCGTCATCGCCACGGCGTCGCCGCCGGCCGGTTCGAGGAGGCCGTAGCGGTCGGCGAAGTACCCGTCGCGGTCCAGCAGCAGCGGGAACCCCACGTCAGCCCGCGCTGCGAGGCGCTCGTGGTCGGCGCGCTCGCCCACGCCGACGCCGAACGCGGCCAGCCGGTCGGCGGCGCCCGACCAGTCCGCCTCGGCCAGCACCGTCAGCAGGTCGGCCGCGCCGTCGACGTCCGCGAGCGGGTAGAAGGCCACGACGACGGGGCCCTCGCGGGCCGCGGCGGAGAGGCGATAGGTCTCGTCCCCGCCGGTCGCCGGCCGGGGGAGGTCGAAGTCGGGCGCGGGATCGCCCTCGGTGAGCATACCGGCACGTCGGCAGCGGCGCTGAAAAAGCGTGCGGAGCGCGGCCACGATAACTCGTCGCACACCAGGGGAACAGTGAACTTCCCGCCCGTCGCCACTCGCGGGCATGCCACCCGGAGCTTTCCTCCGCGGCGACGCGGTGACGCTGCACCCGGTCGACGAGGATGACCTCCCCTTCCTGCGGGACCTGATGAACGAACCGCGGGTGCGCGAGAGCGTCGGGAGCTACCGGCCCTTCACGACGGCCGACGAGCGCGAGTGGTACGAGGGCCTCGACGAGGCCGACCTCTCGTTCGTTGTCCGGGCCGACGGCGATCGCGTCGGGACCGTCGGCCTCGTCCTCGACGACCACCCGTGGGGACTCGCCGAACTCGGATACTCGATCCATCCCGACCACTGGGACTGCGGATACGCGACGGACGCCGCCCGGGCGGTCGTCCGCCACGGCTTCGAGGAGCGCCGGCTCAACAAGGTCGTCGCCGACGCCTTCGCCACCAACGAGGGGTCACAGCGCGTGCTGGAGAAGGTCGGGTTCGAGCAGGAGGGCCGCCGCCGGAGCCACGCCTTCGTCGACGGCGAGTACGTCGACCTGCTGGAGTTCGGACTGCTGGTCGACGAGTGGCGGAAGTAGGCGGCGGTGCGTTCACTCGGGAGTGCGAACAAAGCGCCGACGGAATCGTCGCGTGGCGAGGCCCGCCCTTCGGGCGCGCCTCGGGTACTGAGAGCGCCGCGACGGACGGTGCGGTCCGACGCCGGCGTCACCGGCGGCCGGACCCGGCCTGGTCAGTCAGCGACGACTTCGGCGGCCGCGTCGTCCCCGGTCCCCGGTTCGGGCGTCGCGATCCGGTAGAGCGCGTACAGCCCCAGCACGACCAGTCCGGCGATCACCAGCCCGGTCCGCAGCGTCGGGTCGATCAGCGGCGTGGCGATGACCTCGCCGGCGTCGTTGGTCAGCGGTGCCGCGCCGTACGGCTTGCCCGCGAGGGTCTCGACGAGCCCGAGCACGACGACCCCGAGCAGCACGAGGCCGCTGCCCAGGCCCGCGGCGATGCGGTCGACGGTGGCGTTGTGTTCCATTGTTTGTCACCTCGGTCAGCCCAGCAGGTACCGCAGCCGCGGACGCTGTTTCACGAACTCCGTCTTCTCGACGATGGCGTCGAGGCCGTAGTAGCGGCCGGTCGCCAGCACGATCATGGTCACGAACAGCAGTAGCCCCATCAGGTCGCTGTTGACCAGGCCGTGACCGAATCCGGCGTTCCCGACCCAGAACAGGGTCATGAAGAACGCCCCGGCGGCCGCGGCGAGTCTGACGAGGGCGCCGGCCATCAGCGCCAGCCCGATGAGGGTCTCGCCCAGCGGGACCAGCGCCTGGATCGCCCAGCCCAGGTTCTCGCCCATCCACACCGGAATGGGGCCCAGCGCCGTGCCCGTCATCTCCTGGAGGTACATCGGCCCGTAGCTGTACGCCAGCCCGTCCTCGATGAGCTTCGTCACGCCGGCGTGGAAGAACCACCAGCCGGTGACGACGCGCAGGATCGCCAGCCAGTACCCCGTCCAGGTCCCCTGCGGCGCGAGGTCGAACTCGTTCGCCGTGGGGTCCGCGGCTCGGTATGCCATCTGTGTCACCTCACACGTGAACCTGAGTGCCGGATACCGATATAAACGGGAGCGCGTTCCCGCGAGCCGGGAACTGTTCCACGGGCCCGAGAACGCCGAGAATCGCGGGGATCGGGGACGGACTGCGTTCGACTGGCGGTTTATACGCTTCCGCCGACGTGGGACGGGCGCTCACGGCACCGTGAGGTTCAACAGCCGGCTCCGGCTATCACGCACTCATGATCGAGTTGACGGGCGCGCACACCGACGCGCGCGTGATGGTCGACGACGAGTCGCTGGTCGAGCAGTCGGCGCTGGACCAGATCCAGGAGCTGATCGACCACCCGGCGTTCACCGAGCCGGTGGTGGTTCAGCCCGACACGCACTGGGGCGCCGGCGCGCCCATCGGCTTCACGATGCCGCTGGGGGAGCGAGTGGTCCCGAACGTCGTCGGGGTGGACGTGGGCTGCGGGATGTGCGCGACGAACCTCGGCGACGCCCTCCCGCTCGCGGACGCGGAGCGCGAGCGGCGCGTGCGCGACGCCGTCCCGATGGGCCAGACCGTCCACGAGTACGACGACAGCGTCCACCTCGTCGACGAGTTCCCCTTCGAGCGCGCCAACGACGTCTTCGAGCAGTTCGCCGCCGCCCACGAGGAGCAGTTCGGCGAGCCCATCGATCCCGTCGAGTTCGACTTCGACGGCTACGACGGCGAGTACTTCGAGGGCCTCTGCGACCGCGTGCTCGCCGACCAGGCCCAGAGCATGGGTTACGTCATCCGTTCGGTCGGGACGCTCGGCGGCGGCAACCACTTCGTCGAGTTCGCCCGCGCCAGCGAGTCCGGCGACTACTGGCTCGTGATCCACAGCGGCTCGCGCTACCTCGGCAAGTCCGTCGCCGAGTACTGGCAGTCGACGGCCGCGGACCGCCGCGCGACCGACGCCATCCGCGAGGGGATCCCCGACGAGTACGCCGACTACCTGAAGTTCGATCCCGAGACGGTCGACGACGGGGACCTGTACGCCTGGGTCACCGGCGGCAAGGGCGAGTCGCACATTCGGAAGGACGCCGTCCGCGAGGACTTCGAGGGGGCGGAGATCGAGGACGCCTTCGACGCGCTGTCCAGCGTCGGGCCCGGTGGCGGCGACTGGCACGCGCCCGATGACGACCTGGCGTACCTCGACGGCAGGGAGGCCCACGGCTACCTCGTCGACATGCTGTTCGCCCAGCAGTACGCCCGCTGGAACCGCGCCGTGATGGCCGACCGGATCTGCGAGGCGCTGGGCGTCGACCCCGTCGAGCGGTTCCAGTCGATCCACAACTACGTCGACTTCCGCGACCTGACGATCCGGAAGGGCGCCACGCCCGCCCGCGAGGGCCAGCGCCTGGTCATCCCGTTCAACATGGCTGAGGGGTCGCTGCTCGCCCGCGGGAGGGGCAACGGTGAGTACCACGAGACGGCCCCGCACGGCGCCGGTCGCACCATGGGCCGCCGCGAGGCCCACGAGACCGTCGACATGGACGCCTTCGAGGACGCCATGGACGGCGTCTACTCCGAGTCCGTCGTCGAGTCCGTCCGCGACGAGGCCCCGATGGCGTACAAGCCCGCCGAGGCCATCGCCGAGGCCGTCGAACCGACCGCCGAGGTCGTCGACTGGCTGGAGCCCGTCCACAACCTGAAGGCGCGGGAGTAGGCCGGGCGGGAGTCGCTGCGCCGACCGTACCGCTCCGCCGCGGTACCGAACTCCTATGAGTGACCCGCTCGTCCGTCTAGCGGATGGCGTTTCGTCGACTGCTTCGTGGGCGCGTACCCTGGGAAACGCTGGAGGGCGTCGTCGCGGAGGTGCTGGACCGCTACGGCGAGGAACGCGCCCACGTGGTATTCCTCGACGCCGACAACTGGCTCTCGACGCCGATGTCCGTCGACGACCGGTGGTTCATCAAGGTCGTCACGCCGCAGAACTCGCTGGTCCACGCGCTGCTGACGGCCGGGCGGAACCTCGGGGCCTTCTCCTCCGGCCGGGAGGGCTTCTTCGAGCACTTCGGCACGCCCTACCAGATGGCCGAGCACGAACTGGAGGCGCTGGCGTCGATGCGCGAGATCGGCGTCAGGACTCCGGAGCCAGTCGAGGCCTTCGAGTACGAGGAGCTGGGCGTACTCGTGCTGGAGTATCTGGACGACTTCGAGACGCTCGACGACCTCCCGCCCAGCGCGGTCGCCGCCCACGCACCGACAGTCTTCGACTACCTCCGGCGGATGCACGACGCCGGCATCGCTCACGGCGACTTCCGCAGCGAGAACGTCCTCGTCGCCGGCGGCGAACTGTACTTCATCGACGCGACCAACGTCCGCGAGGACGGCATCGAGGACGCCCGCTCGTACGACCTCGCCTGTGCGCTGGGGGCGCTGACGCCGATCGTCGGGGCGAAGGCGGCCGTCGACGCGGCGGCGGAGCACTACTCGCCCGAGGAGTTGCTGTCCGCCGAGGAGTTCCTCGACTTCGTCAACATCCGACCGGACCACGACTTCGACGCCGCGACGCTCCGCGGCGAGATCGAGAAGCGGGCGAGCTGAGCCGTCTCAGCCGCCCGACTGCGGCCGGCTCCGCGCCGAAAGGCTCGCTACGCTCGCCTTTCGAGCCCAGCCTCACGCAGTTCGGCTGGACGCAGTCACGACGATGCCGACGAGCACGACGGCGCCGCCGGCGACGGTCCAGACTCCCGGCACCTCCGACAGCAGGACCAGCGCCAGCAACGCGCTCCCGACGGGCTCGCCCAGCAGCGTCACGCTCACGAGGCTGGACCGGACGTGCGCGAGCGACCAGTTGACCAGCGTGTGCCCCAGTATCCCGGGCCCGACGGCCATGCCCGCGAAGAGCACCCACTCCCGCGCGGCGTAGCCCGCGAGTCGGTGGCCGCTCGCCAGGACGACGGCAAGCAGGCCGGCCGCCGCAACCGCGTAGACGACGGTGACGTAGGGGAGCAGCGGCAGGCGCTGGCGCAGCGAGCGGCCGGCGAGGACGTAGGCCGCCGCTGCCACGGCGCCCAGCAGCGCCAGCCCGTTCCCGTACAGCGGCCGGGGGCCCACCGCGCCACCGGACAGCAGGTCGCCCAGCGACATCGCGACCGTCCCGGCGAGCGCGACGGCGACGCCGGCGACGGTCCACCGAGTGACCCGCTCGTCGAGCACGAGCGCGGCGCCCGCGACGACGAAGAGGGGCTGTGCCTGAACGAGCGTGACGCTGGCGGCGACGCTGGTCCAGGACAGGCTCTCGAACCACGCCGCGAAGTGGACCGCGAGCGCCAGGCCGGCCAGCGTCGCCGCGGCGAATCGTCGCCCCGAGAGGCGGCGGTGCCAGCCCGGCCGCCGCAGCGTCGCCGCGGGCGCCACGAGCACCGTCGTGAACAGCACCCGGTAGAAGGCGGCGACGGCCGAGGGCGCCTCGCTCCACCGGACGAGAATCGCGCTCGTCGAGACGGCGAGGACGGCGACCCCGAGGGCGACGCGCGGGCTGACGCGTGGCTCCGTCACGGACGGTGACGGGGACGCGACGGCAAAAGGGCCGCCGATTCGGCGAGTCTACTCGAAGTCGTCCGGCACGTCGAAGTCGTGGAAGTGCTCGCCCTCCTCCTTCGAGAGGAGGTCCAGCGCCGCGGCCCCACCGTCGCCGGCGGAGATGATCGCCTGCCACTCCTGGTCGCGGACCATTCCCCCGGTGGCGTAGGCGTCGTCGACGCTGGTCTCCATCGAGACGTTCACGTCGACAACGTCGCCGTCGAACTCACAGCCCAGGTCCTCCGCGAGGTCCCGGTTCGCGCCGGTCGCCAGGATCAGGTAGCGGCCCTCCTCCGTCTCGTCGCCGTCCGTCGTGACGCGGAACCCGTCGTCGGTCGACTCCACGCCGGTCACCTCGGCGTCGCGCATCTCGGGGTCGAACTCCTCAACCTGGTCGCGGGCCACCTCCATGAACTCCGTCCCGTCGATCTCCTCGATTCCGAGGTAGTTGACCAGGTAGGCCTTGTGCATCCAGGTCTCGTCCGCGTCGAAGACGACGGTGTCGAGACCGTTTTTCGCCGTGAACAGTGCCGCGCTGAGGCCGGCGGGACCGCCGCCGACGACCAGGACGTCCGTCATGTCATCCGGTACGAAAGCATCGATCAAAAAGAGGGTGGTAACACGCACCGAACCGGGTGACGACGCGCCGGTCCGAACAGTCGTGGTGGCCGCGTGACTCTCACTCCAGGAGGTCTCGCGTCCGCCGGTGGCGGTACCGGAACATCGGCTCGAAGCCCACGACGCCGAGGGGGCCGAGGGCCCGTCCGACCGGGCCACCGGGGAGTTCGTACTCGACGCGGTCCTCCACTCGCGTGCCCGTGCCCTCCTCGACGAACCGGTGGGTGTGCTCCCAGCGGGGGAACGGCCCGTCGACCATCCGGTCGCGGAACAGCGCCCGGCCGTCCTCCCGCCGGCGCTCGACGATCTCCGAGGTCCACCGCTGGCGCGGGCCGACGCCGAACGGCCGCACCGACGAGTGGATCACCGCGCCCTCCTCGAGCACTTCCGGATCGGGGTCGCCGTCGGGCCCGTAGGTCGCCTCGATCCGCAGATCGAACCAGTCGGGGGTCAGCGCGACCAGCCCCTCGCCCCGCGAGTGGAACTCCCAGACGTCTTCGAAGTCCGCCGCGACCCGGACCGAGCGCTCGTAGCGTGGCACGTCCGGAAAGTGGTGGCGACCGAACAAAGTTCCCCCGGGAACTGACCCGTCGCTGTCCGGGCGCAATCTACCGGGTCTGGCGTCCGAGTACGCCGTCGCTCGTCGACGAGCGAAACCGTGAGGGAGTCGTTACTGGCGGACGAGAGCCGGTACGAGCGCGCCCGCTCCCATCGGCGAGCGGGATCGCACCGTCCGTCCGCCAGTACCCGGCGGGCGGTCAGACCAGGAGCGCGGCGTTGATGTCGACCGCCGCGAGCCACGGGACCGCCACGCCGAGGGGGACGACCGGCCCGTAGCGCGGGAACGCTGCGCGTACGAGCGCGGCGATGCCGAGCACGGCCCCCTTCGCGAGGGCGAGCGCGGTGATGCCACCCACACCGATGGCCCAGCGCATGAGGGGGTTGCCCTCGGTGAGGCCGTGCTGGAGTCCGGCGTGCGTAAACTGTACGTCGGCGACGAACGCCACCGCGGCGAGCAGCCACAGTTGGCACTCGACCGCGGTCGCGTCGATGCCGAGCGAGTCCACCCACTCGTGCAGGGAACCCTCCACCCACTGGTACGGCTCCCCGTCGTCGTGCACGTCCATGTGTCGCGGACCACAGCCACCGTGGCCCCCACCCCGGTGTCGCGTGGTCCAGGCGGCGTATCGAACGTATCAGTCAAAAAAAACTACCCATTCTTTCGTGCGGTGAAACGGCGGTATTTGTGCAAACTCGGCGACGGAGTCCGGCGATGTATCGGAGTCGGCGACGGTAGCCCGTCGATCAGTCGAGGTGCGCTTCGAGCCGGTCGATCAGGTCCTCGTCGCCGAGGTGGATCGGCGTGCGCTGGTGGAGGCCGGTGGTTCCGACGTCGAGCAGCGACCGCTCGCCGTCGGAGGAGCGGCCGCCGGCGGCCTCGACGACGTACCCCATCGGCTGGCCCTCGAACTGGATCCGGAGCTTCCCCCGCGGGCGGTCCTCCAGGGCGGGATAGGAGAAGACGCCGCCGTAGGAGAGCACCTGATTGATGTCGGCGACCATGGCGCCGCCGTACCGGAGCTTCAGGTCCTCGCGGGTGTCGTCGGCGAACGCAGCGAACTCGTCGGGCCAGGCGTCGTCGCTGCCGCCGAACCCGTACACGGTGGGGTCGTCCGGGAGCGTCACGTCGTCGTCGACCACGCGGGACTCGCCGTCGTGGATGACGTACTCCCTGACGGTGTCGCCGCGGGCGACGATCATCGACGTGACCGGGCCGTACACGACGAACCCGGCCGCCACGAGGTTCCGCCCGGGCGTCGGCGGGCGAACGTCGTACACGCCGAAGATCGTCCCCATCGGCGCGTTGGGACTGAGGTTCGACGAGCCGTCCAGCGGGTCGACGGCCACGTGGAGACGGCCGTCGGTCGTCGCGATGGTCTCCCGCTCCTCGCTGGCGTAGGTCGCGACGCCGTCGATGGCGAGCAGCCGCTCTTCGAGGATCTGGTCCGCCCGGACGTCGGCCGCCAGCTGCTCCTCGCCGCTGGGATTGTAGCCGTCGACGGCGTCGCGGTGGTTCGCGATGGCGTGCCTGATCTCCGGCGTCGCCCGGGCGACGGTGTCCACGACTTCGTTGACCGTCCTGTCCGTGCTGCCGACCGAGAGGTCTATCGTCTTGCTCATTGTAGTGCTGCGTCGACGGAGGCACCGTCGTAGATGACGTCGTCCAGTGCGTCGAGGAGGCGTTCGGGCTGCTCGCGCTGCCAGACGTTCCGTCCGACGGCGAGTCCGGCGCCGCCGGCGTCCATGACCGCGCGGACGCTCTCGAGGAAGGCCTCGTCGGAGACCTTCGACCCGCCGCTCATGACCACCTTCGACTTGCCGGCCATCCGGACGGCCTGCTCCATGCCCTCCTTGCTGCCGGGGTACTTCACCTTCGTCACGTCCGCGCCCAGCTCCAGTCCGAGCCGGGCGGCGTAGGCGATGGTGTCGTCTTTCGTGTCGTTCTTGACGCCCTGGCCGCGGGGATAGGACCACAGGACGACGGGCATGTCGTACTCGCGCGCGGTCTCCTGGACCTCGCGGAACTCCTCTGCCATCTCGACTTCGTGGTTCGAGCCGGGGTAGACCGTGAACCCGACGGCGTCGGCCTCCAGCTCGGTCGCGGCGTACTCGACCGAGCAGTTGACCGACGAGTCGGGCTCGCCGGTCCAGAGGTTCGACGTGCCGTTGACCTTCGCGAGCAGCGTCACCTCGTCCTCGTAGGAGGGGTAGTACGCCTCACCGACGCCCTTCTGGACCGCCAGCGCGGTCACCGCGTCGTGCGTCGCTGTCCGGAAGACCTCTTCGGGGTCCGCGCTCTCCGGCCGTTCGGTGAAGTCAGTCGGGCCGTGCTCGAGGCCGTGATCGTAGGCCAGAATGAGCACTTTGCCGTCCCGCGCCAGTGGTGTCGCGTCGATGGGCCGCATCGGATTGTCGTACCCGTGGCACCCATAAGTATCTTATTCCTGACACTTACTACGAACCGAGTAAATCGTCGCTCGAAGGGGACGGACTTGCCGGGAACGGGCGAGCCGGGGCGCGGTTCGGTACCAGGTAGCGACCAGTGGCACCGCTGGCGGGCTGTCGGACGTGTTGGATGTGGAAAGTGTCGCGCACCCGTCGTCGGCGACTTCGGCGAGAAGACGGGGTCCAGGTGCTTCGAGTCCGACTGGCGGGGCCCGACGCCCCCGCAGCCTCGCTCACCAGCGGTGGTGGACGTAGTCGGCGACGTGGGCCTCGTAGGCGTCGCGGACGGCCCCGTGGGTCTCGTGCGAGAGGGGCTCCAGATCCGCGGCCGCCGCGTTCTCCTCGACGTGCTCGGGCGACGTCGAGCCGGGGATGACCGTCGAGACGGCGTCGTGGTCCAGGATCCACCGCAGCGTGAACTGCGCCATGGTGGCGTCCTCGGGGACCAGCCGGCGCATGTCGTCGACGGCGGCCAGGCCGTCCTCGAAGGGGACGCCGGCGAACGTCTCGCCACCTTTGCGGCCGACGCCGGCCTCGACGCCGTCCTCGACCGCCCACTTTCGGTGGTCGTCGTCGTCGAACTCCTCGTCGCCGTCGAAGGCGTCGGCCAGCAGTCCCGAGGCCAGTGGGACGCGGACGATGACCCCCACGTCCTCGCGCTCGGCCTCGTCGAAGAACCGCTCGGCCGGGCGCTGGCGCAGCGGGTTGAAGATGATCTGGACCGTCTCGACGACGTCGTACTCGATGGCCTTGCGGGCCTCCTCGACCTTCTCGACGCTGACGCCGGCGTGATCGATCTCCCCCTCCGCCTTCAGGTCCTCCAGCACGTCGAAGGTCTCCGGCTCGTAGAAGGCCGCCGTCTCCGGACAGTGCAGCTGGATCAGGTCCAGCGAGTCGACGCCCAGTCGCTCCTGCGAGCCGGCGACGGACTCGCGCAGCCCCTCCTCGGAGTGGCGCTCGTCCTCGTCGGGCGCCGCCTTCGTGGGCACGTAGACCCGCTCGTCGCGCCCCTCCAGCACGTCGCCGATGAGTCGCTCGGCGCGGCCCTCGCCGTACACCTCTGCCGTGTCCACGAGGTTCACGCCGGCGTCCAGCGCCGTGCGGATGGCCTCGCGGGCCTGCTCGTCGCTCGCGTCGGCCCACACCGGCCCCACGTTCCACGTTCCCAGCCCGATGGCCGATACGTCGTACCCCGTCGAACCGAGCGGTCGCTGTTCCATACTGGACCGGTGCGACTCCACAGCGAAAAAGGTCGGTCTAGCGGCAGGCCACACTCAGGGGAGCGAGAGGAGGCCCTCGACGACGACCGCTCGCGTGAAGTAGAACGCCCGTCCGTCCTCGCGGTACCGGTTCGCGCTCATCGTCGCCAGCACCGTGAGGACCGCGACTCCGACGGCCGCAGCGATCGCGCCGATCAGCGTCGTCGCCAGACCGCCGGCGCGACCGGAGGCGACCGCGGCGACGGCCGCGAGGACGGCGAACGGGAGCGCATCGAGGCAGGCTATGAGGGCGCTTCGGGCGCTCACGCGTTCCCGCTCAGCGCGCGCGAACAAAAGCCTGTCCCGGCCGGTACGCCCACGGGCGGCCGTCCGCGGCCCGTTCCTCACTCCTCCACGTGCTCGCGCATCCACTCGAACTGCTCGCGGACGCGCTCCTTCCCGGCCTCCGTCAGCGAGTAGAGGTCCGCGACGCCCTCAGTCCGCGTCTCGACGAAACCGGCGTCCTTCATCGACGACAGCGCCCCGTAGAAGCTCCGGGGCTCGATGCGCTCGTCGTAGCGGCGCTCCAGCCGCGTCTTGAGCTTCTGACCCGATAGCTCGCCCTCGCCGGCCAGGATCACGCTGAGGTCCCGCCGCCGGCCGCTCTGGAACCACTTCGCCATGTCCGAGACGGCGCGGCGGGCGCTCTTGCCGCTTTCGGTGCCGGCCGACGTCAGCGGGTCACCCTGCCGCAGTCGTAGGTCCCCAGCGTCACCCTGTCACCGGTCCCCGGGGCGTCGAGCGGTCGTTCGACCCAGACGAGGCGAACGCTGACCGCGCCGTCCTCGCGCGCCCCGTTCCAGCGCCGACACTGGTAGGCCGCGAGCGAGCGGCGGTCCCCCGGAGCGCGTCCACGCGCTCGCCTGACTCCAGCGTGACCGGTATGGCGAACCAGCCGTCGTCGCGCGGCGGGTTCGAGAACATGTTCCAGGACTTCTCCGCCACCGCGTCGGGCACCCCGTCGGGGGTGTCGACGTAGCCGAGGCTCATCGCGTTCACGAGGAGGATCGCGACGAACCCGAACGTCGCCGTCGGGAGCCGCGACGCGAGGCGAGCGGTGATCCCCGAGTCCGGTACCGGGAGGCGGTCCCAGACGACGGCCGACAGGAACGGGAGGAGGCCCGTCAGGCAGACCAGCGGGAAGACGCCCAGTTTCATCGCCGGGACCATCCCGAGGCGGACCGCCGCGAACGCGCCCGTCAGGGCCGCGCGACGGGTGTCCGTCAGGACGAGCAGGAGCGGCGAGCAGACGACCAGTCCCAGCCACCCCCAGGTCAGCAGCGCGGTCAGCGCCGGCCATCCGGCGATCAGCGCCCCGAATCCGTCACGTACCGGTCCAGCGAGAGGGCGTACTGGAGCGCCTCGCCCGAGAGCCACGCGTCGTGCCTGAGTTTGAACGCCGCGTTGGCGGCGTAGACGAGGACGACCTGCAGCAGGAGGCCGGCGGTCGCGAGCCGCGTCCGGTACCCGACCAGCAGCGCTGCGGCGAACGCGCCCCCGGTGACGAACAGGAGCGCCTGGACCAGTGACGATCCCGACAGCGCGTGGACGGACAGCCCGGCGAGCGACGGATACAGCGCCGCGAGGACGTCCCGCGGCAGGACGCCGGCGTCCGAGTAGAACGCCGTCAGGTCGGCCGAGCGGCGGAGGTAGTCGGCCAGCAGCGTCGCTCCCAGCGCGACGCGGAACGCCGCCAGAGCGCGGATGTCGACGCCCAGTCGATCCGCGAGCGCGCTCGTCAGGCGCTTGCCCACTCCGCTCTCGTCCCCCCGCCGCCCCATCGGTTGCGTCGTGGTTTCGTCGTCGCCGGCATAAGCTTTGGAGCCCCCACCACAGTTGCAAGTGATACACCGCCCCCGTCGCGTGTCACCGAGCCCGTCCTCACGGTTCGAGAGACCAAAGCTCTCTCGTCATCACGAGGAGCGCGAACGCTCATCGGAGGACACCGCTCACGCGAATATCGACACCTTCGACTGTCGCCACTCCGAACCCCGACCGATGACCGACGAGGAGGTCACGCTGACCGAGGACGGGATCACGGCCCGCTACTACGAGACCGAGACCGAGCGCGTGCTGGCCTTCGAACGGGACGGCGCGACGGCCGCCGTCGCACAGAACCGGGAGGGGTACGCGATGCTGAAAGTCCGCCCCGAACCTGACGGGGACGAACTGGAGCGGTACTACGGGTTCGACATGGCGATGGATCACGCCGCCGAACTGCTCGGGGTGAGCCAGTACGACCTCCCCGTCCCGGAGCCAGCTGAAGACATGGGGATGTAGCCCGGCGGACAGCACGCGAGCGACCGGCTACGGCAACTCGCCGGTCGCCTCGACGAGGTCCGCCTCCGCCCGCCAGCGGTACAGGCGGCCCTCGCGCTCGAAGAGGTCGAAGACGCCGTCCTGCATCCATCCGAACGGGTGGTCCTCGTCCTCGTACTCCCGCTTGAGGACGTGGCTCTTCGAGAAGTACTCGACCGTCCCGACGAGCAGGCCCTGTTCGACGAGGAAGTCGCTGGGTTCCTTCTCAGCCACTCCGACGAGGTACGTCACGACGTCCGCGATCAGGCAGAACTTCTGGATGCTGTTGTCCCACTCGCCGCGGACGTCCACCATCCGGAAGGCGTAGGCGTCCGTCCGGCGGTTCAACCGGTCGACGACGATGTTCAGCCGACGGATCGGTCCCCTGTCGTAGTTCCCGAGCACGAAGTACGACCGGTCGTTCTCGTACACCGGCGTGAGTTCGCTCAGGGCGTGTAGTATCTCCTCGTTGTCCGCCAGCGAGACGTCCTCCCCCTCCAGTCGCTCCTTCGCGCTGGTCAGCACCTCGTCCGGAACTGGCGACGTCTCGCCTTCCATGTTGTTCCCATCTGCCCTCCGGAAGAAATGGTTTGTGTCCGGACCGCACCTCGTGCCAGCGGTTTACCCTGTGGTAATTCACTCTGGAGTAGTTTACTCAGAGGTAAACTACTTGCCTCCTCGTCGCATAGAGAGCGATATGAGCACCGACCTGCGGACGGCCGAGGGGACGGCGGCGCGGGAACTGCTCCACTTCGTCACCCAGGAGACGCGCTTCGCCATCGTGGGCAACATCCTCCAGCACCCCGAGCAGCTCCCCTCGATGTACGAACTCGAACAGCTCAACCCGAGCGTCAGCGACGCCACCGTCTACAAGCACGTCCAGAAGCTGATCGACGCCGGCGTCGTCGAGGAGGTCGCGCTCGACGAGGACGGCCGGCGACAGGGCTACCCCTGGAAGTTCTACGGCCTCACCGACGAGGGACGGGCGTTCCTGGAGGACCACAACCTCCTCGCCGCGGAGGAGACGCTCCGGCAGATCTACGACACCATCTCCGACAAGCCCGACAAGATGGTCAAGTACGAGAACGCGCCTCGCCCGGCCCGCGAGTGAACCCCTCCCGGTCCTCGTCCGCACCACCGGCAGCCTCGCTTCGCTCGGCCGGACTCGATCGGTAACACGAGCTTACCAGATCACGGCCGAGACTAGTCGCGATTACCGCCGAGCGGCCGCCGCGTAACAAAGCCCCCGGCCGCCGGTACGGCTGTATGGACGTCCACCGTCAGCGACTTCTCGGACTCGTACTTGCCGCCGTCGCCGTCGCGGTCCTCGCGGTCGCTCCCGCGGCGCCCGCGGTCGCGCAGGACGCCGGTAACGACGCCAGTACCGATGCCAACGTCTCCGGTACGGCCATCTCCGTCTCCGCGCCGGGCCAGGCCGCCGGCGAGCCGACGACCGCAGTGGTGTACGTCGAATCGGCCGCCACCGGCGACACGCCCGCAGAAGCGACGACCGCGCTCGCGCAGAACGTCACTGAACTGCGCGCTGCGCTTACTGACGCCAACGTCAGCGAGGACCAGTTCCGGACGACGGGATACAATCTCCAGCGAATCCGTCCCGACGAACCGGACCGACCCGTGATCCAGCAGCCGGCGAACGGAACGAACCGGTCGGCCGTGACCTACCGCGCCAGCCAGTCGTTCGAACTCGTCGTCGACGACAGGAGCCGCGTGGGCGAACTCGTCGACGTCGCCGTCGCGAACGGCGCCACCTCCATCGGCGGCGTCCAGTTCCGCCTCGCCGACGAAGACCGCGAGGCCCTCCGCCAGCAGGCCCTCCAGCGCGCGATGGAGCAGGCCCGCACCGAGGCCGAGACGCTCGCCGGTACCGAGGGCCTCACCATCACCGGCGTCGAGTCCATCTCGACCAGCCAGCAGTTCTACGACGGCGGCGGAGCCGTCGCCCTCGAGCAGGCCGACGCCGGCACGACCATCGACAGCGGCCCGATCACCGTCCGCGCCGACGTCCAGGTGACCTACGAGGCCGAGGAGGAGTGATCGTCGGGTGACTGCTGGACTGTAGCGATTCCAGTTACTGCGGAACGAGGGCGCAATAGCTCAGTCGGTAGGACAGGAAAGAATGAGGTGACCCAGCATCCGCGCGAGCGGAGCGAGCGCGGTTCACTTCTCGCGAGGCGAAGCCGAGCGAGAAGAGCGTTTTTCGCCCACGTTTTTGCGAGAGGGGTCGCCGCAGGCGACCCCTCGAAGTAAAAAGGTGGTCAGGCGAACGTCTTGGAGACGTCCTCGTCCTCGGACTCCTCGTCCTGGATCTTCTCCCAGGCGTCCTCGAAGTCCTGCATCGCGACCTCGGTGCGGTCGTCGCGGATGGCGAACATGCCGGCCTCGGTGCAGAGGGCCTTGATGTCCGCGCCGGAGGCCTCCTCGGCGACGTCGGCGAGGACCTCGTAGTCGACGTCGTCGGCGACGTTCATGTCGCGGGTGTGGATCTTGAGGATCTGGACGCGACCGTCGCGGTCGGGCTTGGGGACCTCGATGAGGCGGTCGAAGCGGCCCGGACGCAGGATGGCGCGGTCGAGCATGTCGAAGCGGTTGGTGGCGGCGATGATCCTGATTTCACCGCGCTCGTCGAAGCCGTCCATCTCCGACAGCAGCTGCATCATCGTCCGCTGGACCTCGGCGTCGCCGGAGGTCTTCGATTCGGTCCGCTTGGCCGCGATGGCGTCGATCTCGTCGATGAAGATGACGGCGGGCTCGTGCTGGCGGGCCAGCTCGAAGAGGTCGCGGACGAGCTTGGCGCCCTCGCCGATGAACTTGTGGACCAGCTCGGAGCCGGCCATCTTGATGAAGGTGGCGTCGGTCTGGTTGGCCACGGCCTTGGCCAGCATCGTCTTGCCCGTGCCCGGCGGGCCGTGCAGCAGGACGCCCGACGGCGGGTCGATGCCGACCTCCTCGAACATCCCGGGGCTCTTGAGGGGGAGCTCGACGGTCTCGCGGACCTCCTCCATCTGCTCCTCGATGCCGCCGATGTCGGCGTAGGTGACGTCGGGGCTGCGGTCGACCTGCATCACGCGGGCGCGGACGTCCGTCTCGTCGTCGAGGCTCTTGACGATGGAGAGGGAGTTGTTGACCGCGACGCGGTCGTCGGGTTCGAGGCCGTCCCGCATCTCGTCGGTGACCTCCGTCAGGGCCTCCTGATTGTTGCCGTGCTGCTTGATGACGACGCCGTCCTCGGTCAGCTCCTGGACGGTGGCGACGAACAGCGGCGACTGCTTGAGCTTCTTGTTCTCGTGGGTGAGCCGCTCGAGCTTCTGCTGGTACTTGTTGTTCTCGGCGTTGGCGTCGAGGAGCTTGTCCCGCATCTCCTCGTTCTGATCCTCCAGCACCTCGAGGCGTTCCTGTAACGCCTCGATTTTCTCTTGCTGCGACGCGTCGTCGTCGTACGGCAGATCGACGTCGTCGACGGTGTCAGTCATTACACCCGGCTAGCGGGGGAGTCGTTATGAGGCTTCGGGTGGGGTCAGTTTCTGTCTCGACCGAACTACCGGCAATAAAGGTCGGCTGAATCGGACGGAAACGGTGACGTACTTTGCCGAGAGATTCTTGGGGTGCATATTCTAGAACGGGAAATATTATTAGTCTGTATCCGGTACGGGGAGGTACCATGAGCGCGACCGAACTCTCCGGTACGTCCGAGGCGCCCGAGGACGGCTGGGACGCCGTCAGCGACTTGCCCCCGAGCGCGAAGCTCGTCGCGAAGGTGCTGGAGTACGAGGACACCCTGACCCAGAGCCAGCTTGCCGACGAGACGCTGCTGCCGGCCCGCACGGTCCGGTACGCCCTCAACCGCCTCGAAGAGGTCGGCGTCGTCGACTCGCGATTCTCCTTCGCGGACGCCCGCAAGCGCGTCTACACGCTAACGATCGAGTCGTAGCGCGACTCTAGTTCTCGTCGCCTCGCCGCCACGCCACCGCCCCGTCGACGCTGACGTTTTTAACCCATCGGGCGACAGTCGCGCCCGTGCCTGACGAAGCGACAGTCAAGCGGGCCCTGCGATCTCTGGCCGGCGGCCGCGAGGAACCGTCGACGGACGACGACGGGGGCGAGTACCGGGAGACGATCGAGCGTGCCGACGCCGCCGTCGACGACCTGGATGCGGCGGCCGCCTTCGTCGAGGACGTCGGGCTGGCCGAACTCGAACGAGCGGTGGCGCGAGCAGAGACGGACCTCAGCGCGACCGCGAGCGACGGCAGAGCTGCCCTGTCGGCGTTCCGGGAGTTCCGCGAGGTCGCCGGCAGCGGTGGCGCGAACGACACGCGAGCCGCGAGCAGAGACTGATGACGGGGTTTCCGCCGCCTCGCGTCGCCCGGCGGGCCGCGAACGATCCGATCCGACCTCGGATTCAGCCGCCGCTACAGTTTCACCGCGGTCGCGGAACCTCTTTAGGCGGCGGTGACCAAGCGGGAGGAAAATGACGCGGGTGATACACACCGGGGACACGCACCTGGGGTACCAGCAGTACCACGTCCCCGAGCGCCGCGAGGACTTCATGGCGGCGTTTCGACAGGTGGCGGCGGACGCCGCCGACGGGGACGTCGACGCCGTGGTCCACGCCGGCGACCTCTTCCACGACCGCCGGCCGACGCTGACCGACGTCCTCGACACGCTGGAGGTCCTCCGGACGCTGGACGACGCCGACGTGCCCTTCCTGGCCGTCGTCGGCAACCACGAGGCCAAGCGCGACGCCCAGTGGCTCGACCTCTTCGCCTCGATGGGGCTGGCGACGCGACTCGACGACGAGCCCACCGTCGTCGGCGACGTCGCCTTCTACGGACTCGACTACGTGCCCCGCTCCCAGCGGGACGCGCTGGCGTACGACTTCGCGCCCCACGATGCCGACCACGCGGCGCTGGTGACGCACGGCCAGTTCAAGCCCTTCGACTACGGCACCTGGGACGCCGAGGCGATCGTCGCGGAGGCGACCGTCGACTTCGACGCGCTCCTGCTGGGCGACGAGCACGCCGCCGAGACGAAGCAGGTCGAGGACACCTGGCTCACCTACTGCGGGTCGACCGAGCGGGCCAGCGCCGACGAGCGCGACGACCGCGGGTACAACGTCGTCACCTTCGAGGGCGACGTCGCCATCGCCCGCCGCGGGCTAGACACCCGCGAGTTCGTCTACGTCGAGGCCGACCTCGCCGAGGGCGAGGGCGTCGATCGCGTGCGCGAGCGCGTGGGCCAATACGACCTCGAGGACGCCGTCGTGATCGTCCACGTCGACGGCGCGGGCGACCCGATCACCCCCGCCGCCGTCGAGGAGTTCGCCCTCGACCGGGGCGCGCTGGTCGCCCGCGTCACCGACCACCGCGAGTTCGCCGACGAGGGCGCCACCGAGGTGAGCTTCGCCGACCCCGACGACGCCGTCCGCGAGCGCGTCCGCGAACTCGGCCTGAGCGAGGCCGCCCGCGACCTCGACGAGACGATCCGCGCCTCCAAGGTCGCCGACGCCAACGTCGCCGACGCCGTCGAGAACCGCGTCCGGGAGCTGGTCGACGAGGGCGACGCCGACGCCTTCGAGCCCGCTCCGGCGGAGGACGGGATCGACGAGGGCGGTGACACGGCTGGAGACGAGGCCGCGACGGCGACCGGCGACGAACTGATCGACGCTGGCGGCGACGCGGCGGAGGCCGCCGACGGCGGGACGGAGTCGACGGACGACGGCCCGGACGAGACAGAACAGTCGGTCGCCGGCGACGGCGGCCCGGAGAGCGCCGGCGACGCGCCGGCCGAGGACCCGGAGGACCAGTCGACCATGGAGGAGTTCTTCTGATGGAGGGACGACGATGAGGTTCGAGCGCGTCAGGCTCGAGAACTTCAAGTGCTACGCCGACGCCGACCTGCGACTGGACCGCGGCGTGACCGTCATCCACGGGCTGAACGGCAGCGGCAAGTCCACGCTACTCGAGGCCTGCTTCTTCGCCCTCTACGGTGCGAAGGCGCTCGACGAGACGCTCGACGAGGTCGTCTCGCTCGGGGCCGACGACGCCGAGGTGGAACTGTGGTTCACGCACGCGGGCGCGGACTACCACGTCGAACGGCGCGTGCGCGCGACGGGCGAGCGCGCCACGACGGCCAAGTGCGTCCTGGAGACGCCCAACGGCACCGTCGAGGGCGCACGCGCCGTCCGGAGCCACGTGACCGACCTGCTGCGGATGGACCACGAGGCGTTCGTCAACTGCGCCTACGTCCGCCAGGGCGAGGTGAACAAGCTCATCAACGCCTCGCCGGGCGACCGTCAGGACATGCTCGACGACCTCCTCCAGCTGGGCAGACTGGAGGAGTACCGCGAGCGAGCCAGCGACGCCCGCGTGGGCGTCGGTCGCGTGCGCGACGACAAACAGGGCGCCCTCTCGCAACTGGACGACCAGATCGAGGAGAAAGAGGAGAAGGACCTCCACGACCGCCTCAACGCGCTCGGCGGCCAGATCAACGAGGTGGAGTCCGATATCGAACGCATCGAAGCGCAGCGCGAGCGCGCCGTCTCGACGCTCTCAGACGCCGAGTCGGTCCTCGAGGAGTACGAGGAGAAGCGCGAGGAGCTCGACGACCTGAACGCGGAGATCGCCGACCTCCGCGAGACTATCGCCGAGACCGAGCAGGAACGCGACCAGCTCGACGAACGGGTCCGCGAGAGGCGCGAGACGCTCTCGGAGCGGCGGTCGGAACTCGAGTCGGCCGTCGCCGAGAGCGACCTCGACGAGGCCGACCCCGACGCCGTCGCGACGCGGATCGACGACCTCGACGAGCGCGAGGACGAGCTCCAGGAGCGGATCAGGGAGGCCAGCGTCGAGGCGAAGGAACACGAGGGCGAGGCCGAGAACCTCCGCGAGAGCGCCGAGGACCTCGAGTCGCGCGCCGAGGACGAGCGCGAGGAGGCGGCACAGACGGAAGATGATCTGACGGAGACCCGCGAGAGCCTCGCAGAGCGCCGCGAGCAACTGTCCGACCTCGACGAACAGATAGCGGAGCTAGAGGCACGCTTCGAGGACGCGCCGATCGACCGCGACGGCGTGGCCGAGTTCCGCGAGCAGGCCGCCGCGGACCTCCAGGCGGCGAAAGAGCACGTCACCGAACTCGAGGCGAAGCTGGACAACGAGCGCGAAAGCCTGCAGGAGGCGACGGAGCTTCGGGAGAAGGGCAGGTGCCCGGAGTGCGGCCAGGACGTCGACGGGTCGCCCCACGTCGATCGGATCGGCGACCTGACGGACGAGATCGAGGACCTCGAATCCGAGCTCTCGGACGCCCGCGAGGCGGTCGAGGCGGCGGAAGAGCGGCTCGAACGCGCCGAGGAACTCGCGGAGGCCGCGACGAAGCTCGACCAGCTGGAGAGCAACCGCGACAACGTCGAGCAGCTGATCGAGGAGCGCGAGTCCGGGCTGGCGGACGACGAGGAGCGGATCGAGCGGCTCCGCGAGGAGGCCGAAGAGCGCGAAGCGGTGGCCGAGGAGAAGCGCGAGTCCGCGGCCGAGGCCGAAGAGAAGGCCGAGGACTGTCGGAGCACCGTCGCGGAGTGCAACCAGAAGCTCCAGGACCTCCGGGAGCGCCGCGACCGGCTGGAGCGCGTCGACGACCTGATCGACGCCGTCGACTCGCTGGAGGACGCCCTCGAGCGCCTGCGCGAGCAGCGCGAGCAAAAGGGCGAGGTCAACGACGAGCGCCGCCAGCGGCTGGCGGACAAGCGCGAGCGGAAACAGACTCTCGAGGACGAGTTCGACGACGACAAGATCGACCAGGCCCGGCAGGAGAAGGAACGCGCCGAGAACTACGTCGCGCAGGCCGACGAGAAGCTGGAGGAGCTCGAAGCGCGGCGCAACGAGCTACAGAACCAGCACGGCGCCGTCGAGAACGAGATCGAGGAGCTGGAGGAGCTACGCGAGCGCCGCGACGCGCTGGCCGACGCCGTCGAGCGCCTCGACTCGCTGTACGAGGAGGCGGAGGACTTAGAGCGGATGTACGGCTCCCTCCGTGCCGAACTGCGCCAGCGCAACGTCGAGACGCTGGAGCGGATGCTCAACGAGACGTTCGATCTGGTGTACCAGAACGACTCCTACGCCCGCATCGAGCTGGACGGGGAGTACCGGCTGACGGTCTACCAGAAGGACGGCGAGGAGCTGGACCCCGAGCAGCTCTCCGGGGGCGAGCGCGCCCTGTTCAACCTCAGCCTGCGGTGCGCCATCTACCGGCTGCTCGCGGAGGGGATCGAGGGGTCCGCACCGATGCCGCCGCTGATCCTCGACGAGCCGACGGTCTTCCTCGACTCCGGCCACGTCTCGCAGCTGCTGGACCTGATCGAGTACATGCGCGACGAGGTCGGCGTCGAGCAGATCGTGGTCGTCAGTCACGACGAGGAGCTCGTGGGCGCGGCGGACGCCCTGGTCCGCGTGGAGAAGGACGCGACTACGAACCGCTCGTCGGTCGAGCGCGTCGGGGCCGGCGCCCTGGCGGAACTGGCCGACTGACCGCGGCTATTTTCCCGGCCGCTACTCCCGCAGCCGGTCCAGCGCCTCGCTGGCCTCGTCGGTCGTCCGGTAGCCGCGTCGCCCGGCGACGTCGGCCTCCGCGACCAGCCCGGCGGCCCGGAACTCGGCCACGAGGCCGTGCAGGTCGCTCTCGCAGAGGTCGTAGGCGTCGAGCAGCACGTGGACGTCCAGCGGCCCCCGCTCGTCGAGTTCGAGCAGGAGTCCGAGCGCCCGCTCGTCGGGGACGGCCGTCAGGACTCGCCGGAGCGGCTCGTCGACGGCGCCCGCGGCGGTGACCAGCGGCGACTCGCCGGCGACGGGCTCGAGGTCGTCGTTGGGGAGATGTCGCTCCGCGCCGGTCTCCGGGTCGCGAACGAGACTGGACTCGCCGGACTCCTTGACGAGCAAGTATCGGTCGCCGTCGGGGCCCTCGACGGTTCGCATCGAGTCCGGGTAACGGGCGACGGCGGTTAGCCGTTCCGATGCCGCCGGGGCGGCTCAGTCGGCCGCATCGTCCTCCCTGAACCGATAGTACTTGATCGCCCCGTACCCCCCTGTCAGGAGGCCGACGAGGAACACGCGCAGGCCGAGGTCCCAGTCGCCGAGGAAGACGCCGATCATGGGTCCGATCGAGAGCCCGAGCAGCGCGACGTTGAACAGGGCGACGAGCGACCAGAACAGGCGAGCGGTGTCGGGGTCCGCGGCGCTCGGGTCGAGCTCCGGCGCGGACGGGACCTCGGGCGCCACGTCGTCGGCGGGCGACCCGGTCCCCGGCGCGGACGGCGCGTCGGGCCCCAGGCTGTTCGGATCGAACTCCTCGGGCTCGTGGGGCGATCGGTCCCCGTCGCCATCTGGAAGCACGTCCGCCGGTATGTGCCCTCGCGGCAAAGGCGTCACGTTCCGCCGGCCGCACGGACGCCGTCAGGCGACGTCGTCCAGCGCCACCGGCGACTCGGCCTGGATCCAGGCCATCGGGTTCTCGGCGTCGTAGAACACTGTCCCCTCGTCGGTCTCGTAGGTCTCGGTCGACTCGACCGCGCTCGGCAGGCTGGGTTCGGAGCGCAGTTCCTCCGCCTCGTCGTCGGCTCGTGCGTGGTTCGACATGGGGACGTCGACCGATGGTATGACATGAGTTACCAAATACCTTCTGGCTTCGGCGGGGCTCGCCGGACCGTCGCTGTTTTTATCGGGCATCCCGAACGACGCCACGTTATGACCGACGAGGGCCAGCAGGGCCTGGACGCGTTCGTCGACGACGGCGGGGACGACGGGCGGGACGTGGCCGAGGAGGCCCGTGCCGTGGCCGGCGACGGCGGCGGCGCCGCCGACGTCGTCGACGCCAGCGACCACCTCTTCCCGGAGGTCGACGACAGCGTCGAGATCGCAGTCACGCAGGTCGACTACACCATCGAGGGCTCGGGGGACGACGAGTACCCCGTCATGCACGTCTTCGGGCGGACCGACGACGAGGAGGCCGTCCACGCGCGCGTGTACGACTTCAAACCCTACTTCTACGCGCCTGCCGAGAACGTGGATGCCGACCGCCTCCGCCAGTACGACAGCATCACGGGCTGGGAGGAAAGCGACGACGACGGCGAGCCCTACGAGTCCATCCGCGGGGAGCGCCTGGTCAAGATCTTCGGGCAGACGCCCCGCGACGTGGGCCGGATCCGCGACGACTTCGACCACTACGAGGCTGACATCCTCTTCCCCAACCGCTTCCTGATCGACAAGGGGATCACCAGCGGCGTGCGCCTGCCCGTCCGCGAGGCCGACGACGACGACGGCGACGCCCTGCGGGTCCACCACAGCGAGGTCGAACCGGTCGAGATGAGCGCCGAACCCCGGATCAATATCTTCGACATCGAGGTCGACGACCGGCACGGATTCCCCGAGGACGGAGAGGAGCCGATCGTCTGTCTCACCTCCCACGACTCCTACCGCGACGAGTACGTCGCCTGGCTCTACGAGTCGCCCGACGGCGTGAACGGTCCGGAAGCACTGGAGCGCTACGAACCGATTCGAGAGGACTTCGAGGCCGACGTCCGCGTCTTCGAGGAGGAGGAAGCGATGCTCGACGCATTCCTCGATTACATCGAAGAAACCGACGTAGATGTTCTCTCTGGCTGGAACTTCGATGACTTCGACGCCCCCTACCTCGTCGACCGCCTCGACGAACTGGCCGGCCCGCACCACGACTACGACCTCGACGCCGACCGGCTCTCCCGCGTGAACGAGGTCTGGGACGGCGGCTGGGGCGGCCCGGACATCAAGGGCCGGGTCGTCTTCGACCTCCTGTACGCCTACCAGCGCACGCAGTTCAGCGAACTGGACTCCTACCGGCTGGACGCCGTCGGCGAGGCGGAACTCGGCGTCGGCAAGGAGCGCTACCCCGGCGACATCGGCGACCTCTGGGAGGACGACCCCGAGCGCCTGCTGGAGTACAACCTCCGCGACGTGGAGCTGTGCGTCGAACTGGACCGCGACCAGAACATCATCCCCTTCTGGGACGAGGTCCGCACGTTCGTCGGCTGCAAACTCGAGGACGCCACCACGCCCGGCGACGCGGTGGACATGTACGTCCTCCACAAGCTCCACGGGGAGTTCGCCCTCCCCTCGAAGGGTCAGCAGGAGGGCGAGGACTACGAGGGCGGCGCCGTCTTCGACCCCATCACCGGCGTCAAGGAGAACGTCACCGTGCTCGACCTGAAGAGCCTGTACCCGATGTGCATGGTGACCACGAACGCCAGCCCGGAGACCAAGGTCGACCCCGATGCCTACGACGGCGAGACCTACCGCGCGCCCAACGGGACCCACTTCCGGAAGGAACCGGACGGCGTCATCCGGGAGATGGTCGACGAACTCCTCTCCGAGCGCGAGGAGAAGAAGTCCCTCCGAAACGATAACGACCCTGATTCCGACGAGTACGAGCGCTACGACCGGCAGCAAGCAGCTGTCAAGGTAATTATGAACTCTTTATATGGGGTCTTGGGATGGGACCGCTTCCGCCTCTACGACAAGGAGATGGGCGCCGCCGTGACCGCGACGGGCCGGGAGGTCATCGAGTTCACCGAGCAGGCCGCCAACGAGGTTGGCCACGAGGTCGTCTACGGCGACACCGACAGCGTCATGCTCGAACTCGGCCCCGACGTCGAGAAGGAGGAGGCCATCGAGCAGTCCTTCGAGCTCGAGGAACACATCAACGAGTCGTACGACGACTTCGCCCGAGAGGAGCTCAACGCCGAGGAGCACCGCTTCCAGATCGAGTTCGAGAAGCTCTACCGGCGGTTCTTCCAGGCGGGCAAAAAGAAGCGCTACGCCGGCCACATCGTCTGGTCGGAGGGCAAGAAGGTCGACGACATCGACATCACCGGCTTCGAGTACCAGCGCTCGGACATCGCGCCGATCACCAAGCGGGTCCAGCACCGCGTCATCGAGATGATCGTCCACGGCGAGGACATCGACGACGTCAAGACCTACGTCCACGACGTCATCGAGGACTTCCAGGCGGGCAACGTCGACCCCGAGGACGTCGGCATCCCCGGCGGCATCGGGAAGAAACTGGACAACTACGACACGGACACCGCGCAGGTCCGCGGCGCGAAGTACGCCAACCTCCTGCTGGGGACGAACTTCCAGAGCGGATCGAAGCCCAAGCGGCTCTACCTGAAGCGGGTCCACGACGACTTCTTCCAGCGGGTCGAGGAAGAGAAGGGCCTCGACCCCGCCGAGGACCCGCTGTACAGTGAGTTCCGGCGGGACCCGGACGTCATCTGCTTCGAGTTCGCCGACCAGATCCCGGAGGAGTTCGAGGTCGACTGGGACAAGATGCTCGACAAGACCCTGAAGGGCCCGATCGCTCGCATCCTCGAGGCCATGGGCGTCTCCTGGGACGAGGTCAAGGCCGGCCAGGAGCAGACCGGCCTCGGCCAGTTCACGTGACCGCCGCTCGGCGGACGTTCCGGTAGCGAAAACTTTCGTTCTGGGTTCGCAAAACGTTGACACAGGAATGCGAAAGCTTCATGGGTGGAACTACCCTCCTTTCTCATGACTGAAGTAACTACCATGGCAGTACTCGAAATCAACAATCTACACGCTGAAGTGGCCGAAGAGGGCGGTGAGCAGATCCTGCAGGGCGTCGACCTCGAGGTCGAGTCGGGCGAGATCCACGCGCTGATGGGTCCCAACGGATCGGGCAAGTCGACGACCGCGAAGGTCATCGCGGGTCACCCCGCCTACGAGGTCACCGAGGGCGAGGTCCTCATCCACCTCGAGGACGACGAGTTCGGCGAGGACGTCGAGATCCCCGACGACATGCGTACCTGGGACCTGCTGGACCTCGAACCGAACGAGCGTGCCGCGCTCGGCGTCTTCCTCGGCTTCCAGTACCCCGCCGAGATCGAGGGCGTCACGATGGTGAACTTCCTCCGCACGGCGCTCAACGCCAAGCTCGAGGAGCGCGAGGAGCTCTTCGAGGACGAGGAAGAGGAGGAGACTGAGGCCGACGACGAAGAGGGCTACGAGACCTCCCCGATGGAGGGCCCCGCCGACGAGGGCGAGATCGGCGTCGCCGAGTTCCAGCAGATCCTCCAGGAGAAGATGGAGCAGCTGGACATGGACGAGAAGTTCGCCAACCGCTATCTCAACGCCGGCTTCTCCGGCGGCGAGAAGAAGCAAAACGAGGTCCTCCAGGCCGCGATCCTGGAGCCTTCGATCGCCGTGCTCGACGAGATCGACTCCGGGCTGGACATCGACCGCCTGCAGGACGTCTCCAACGGCATCAACGCGCTGCGCGACGAGCAGGGCGCCGGCATCCTCCAGATCACCCACTACCAGCGGATCCTCGACTACGTCGAGCCCGATCACGTCCACGTGATGCTCGACGGCGAGATCGCCAAGTCCGGCGGCGCCGAACTGGCCGAACAGCTCGAGGACGAGGGCTACGACTGGGTCCGCGAGGAGGTTTACGAGGCAGCGTGACCCCGGCCGTCCCAACCCGTATAACCACAGAGCGTCAAGCGACACCTAACGAACTATGAGTTCCGATCAAGACCACCTCAAAGAGACCGACACCGAGGCCCGCTTCGAGTTCAAGAAGGAGGAGAGCTCCGCCTTCGAGACCGAGGCCGGCCTGACCGAGGAGACCGTCCGGGTCATCTCGGAAGACAAGGACGAGCCCGACTGGATGCTCGAGCGCCGCCTCCGCGCGCTCGAACAGTTCCAGCAGATGCCGATGCCGACCGACTGGCCCGGCCAGCCGGACCTCTCGGAGATCGACATCGAGCAGATCGTGCCCTACATCCGCCCGGACATCGAGACCCGCGGCGGGGCCGAGTCCTGGGAGGATCTCCCCGAGGAGATCCAGGACACCTTCGACAAGCTCGGCATCCCGGAGGCGGAGAAGAACGCCCTCTCCGGCGTCGGCGCCCAGTACGAGTCGGAGATCGTCTACCAGAACATGCAGGAGCAGTGGGAGGAGAAGGGCGTCATCTTCTGCGACATGGACGAGGCCGTCCGTGAGCACGAGGAGATCGTCAAGGAGCACTTCATGACGAAGTGCGTCCCTCCGAGCGACAACAAGTTCGCCGCGCTGCACGGCGCAGTCTGGTCGGGCGGCTCGTTCGTGTACGTCCCGGAGGGCGTCACGGTCGAGATGCCCATCCAGGCGTACTTCCGGATGAACTCCGAGGGGATGGGCCAGTTCGAGCACACGCTCATCGTCGCCGAGGAGAACTCCGAAGTGCACTACATCGAGGGCTGCTCCGCGCCCCAGTACGCCACCCACAACCTCCACTCCGGCGGCGTCGAGGTGTTCGTCGGCGAGGGCGCGCACGTCCAGTACTCGACGGTGCAGAACTGGTCGAAGAACACATACAACCTCAACACCAAGCGCGCCATCGTCGAGGCGGACGGCACGATGGAGTGGGTCTCCGGCAGCATGGGATCGAAGGCCACGATGCTGTACCCCTCCACCGTCCTCAAGGGCCCCGGCGCGACGGACAACCACATCACCATCGCGTTCGCGGGCGAGGGCCAGAACATCGACACCGGCGCGAAGGTCTACCACAACGCGCCCGACACGAAGTCGACCATCGAGTCCAAGTCCATCTCCAAGGACGGCGGCCGCACCAACTACCGCGGTCTCGTCCACATCTCCGACGGCGCCGAGGACTCCTCGACGTCGGTCGAGTGCGACGCGCTGATGTTCGACAACGAGTCGACGTCGGACACCATGCCGTACATGGAGATCCAGGAGAACCAGGTGGACGTCGCCCACGAGGCGACCGTCGGCAAGATCGGCGACGAGGACGTCTTCTACCTCCAGAGCCGCGGCCTGGACGACGACGACGCCAAGCAGATGATCGTCGCCGGCTTCATCGAGCCGATCACCGAGGAACTGCCCATCGAGTACGCCGTCGAGCTCAACCGCCTCATCGAACTCGAGATGGAGGGCTCGCTCGGGTAACCCCCGGTGACTACCATGAGCACGCAGGTACACGCGAACCTCACGGAGGAGCAGGTACAGCAGATCAGCGACGAGCTCGACGAGCCCGAGTGGCTCCTCGAGACCCGGCTGGAAGCGCTCGACGCGCTCCAGGACCTGGACATGCCCGAGGTCATCCGGACGCCCGGGCGCCAGTGGACCAACCTCGACGCGCTCGACTACGAGGCGCTGGTCGATCCCCTCGAGTGGGAGCAGGAGAAGGACCGCGTCGAGGCCGAGGGCGTCGACGTCCTCGCCTGGGACGAGGCCGTCGAGCAGCACGGCGACATCGTCGAGCAGCACTTCGGTAGCGTCGTCGACCCCCAGCGCGACTACCTCACCGCGCTGTCGACCGCGCTGTTCTCGGCCGGTACTCTCGTCTACGTCCCCGAGGGCGTCGACGCCGAGGACGTGAAGATCCGGACGACGATGAACAGCCGGTCGCTGTTCAACTACACGCTGGTCGTCGCCGAGGAATCGTCCTCGGTGACCATCCTCGAGCGCCAGTCCACCGGCGAGAACGTCGATGGCGACCAGTACTACTCCGGCGTCGTCGAGGCCGTCGCCGGCGAGAACGCCCACGTCCAGTACGGCGCGCTGCAGAACCTGGCCGAGGACACCTACAACTTCCAGGTCAAGCGCGGCCACACCGACCAGTACGCGACGATCAACTGGATCGAGGGCAACATCGGCTCCCGACTGAGCAAGACCAGCGTCGAGACACGCCTGCTGGGCGACTCCTCGGAATCGAAGATCGTCGGCGCCTTCTTCGGCCACGAGGATCAGCACTTCGACCTCGGCAGCCGCGTCTGGCACGAGGCCGAACACACCACGGCCGACCTCGTGACCCGCGGCGTCCTCGACGACGAGGCCCGCTCCGTCTACGAGGGCGTCCAGGACGTCGGCCGCGAGGCGTGGGACACCAACTCCTATCAGCGGGAGAACACGCTGATGCTCTCAGACGAGTCCGAGGCCGACGCCTCCCCGAAGCTGATCATCAACAACCACGACACCGAGGCCTCCCACTCCGCGACGGTCGGGCAGGTCTCCGAGGAGGACATGTTCTACATGACCTCCCGCGGCGTCGACCCCGAGAGCGCCGAGAACATGCTCGTGGAAGGCTTCTTCCGCCCCGTCCTCGAGGAAGTCGCGGTCGACGAACTCCGCGAGGACCTCGAAGAGCTGATCGCCGCGCGGCTCCGGTAGCAGCGCGGTAGCCTCGGTTTCGCAGTTTCTCCCTCTCTTCGATGTCGCGCGAGCGGCGCCCGTCGCCTTCCCCGGCCGGCGGCACGAATACGACGAACCCGACGAGGAGGAGGGAACCGCTTAAGTCGACGCCTCCCCGAGAACGCACCATGACTGTAGCGGGCCGCGACTGTCGGGGGTGTCGCCGGTGAGCCTCCAGCGGCCGGTGGGATCGGATCACCAGCTCGCCCGCCTGCTCCAGATCGGGGTCGTCCTGGAGGAAGTCGTCGAGGCGCGGGCCGACCAGCACGCCCAGCTCACCGACGACGTCGCCGACCCCGAACTGCGGGACCTGCTGGACGAGGCCGTCGAGGAGTCGGCCGAGCACCGCGACCGTCTGGAGTCGCTCATCGACGAACTCGACGCCGAGACGGTGCCCTTCGAGGAGATCCAGACGCTCGTGGCAGCCCAGTACGAGACCGACCGCGACACGGACGGCGTGCTGTACGACCAGCTGGCCAACGAGGAGACGGCCTACAAGTTCTACGACGACCTGATCGGCGCCATCCGGGCGTCGGACGTCGAGTTCGGCGTCGACCGCGACCGACTGATCGAGACGCTCTCCGAGATTCGCGAGGAGGAGGCCGAGGGCGCCGAGGACGTGACGCGACTGATGGAGGACCGGGAGTGATGCTCGCATGAACGCCGTCGAAACACCGTTCCGACGAGATTCGTCTCGCAGCGCTCGACTCACCACCGTAGCGCGCAAAGCGCGCGACGAGCCCACGCTCGTCATCGGGAGGTCCCTCGCATGAACACGGCAGACCAATATCTCAAGGCGATCTATCTGGTGCAGGAACAGGACGACGGCCCCGCCTCGACCGGCGACGTCGCGGACATGCTCGAGGTCAGCCCGGCCAGCGCCAACGAGATGATCGGCAAGCTCGAGGAGGAGGAGCTGCTCGATCACGAGAAGTACAAGGGCGTCGACCTCACCGACGAGGGCATCCGACGCGCCCGCGAGGCGCTCCAGAACTACTGCATCATCGAGCGCTTCCTGCTGGAGGTCCTGGAGGTCGAGGAGTTCCGCGAGGAGGCCAAGCAACTTGAGGGCGTCATCGACGAGACGGTCGCCGAGCGGCTGGACACCATCATCGACCGCGAACCTCAGTGTCCCGACTGCTTCGACGCCGAGGGCGACGTCTGCGGCCTACTCGAACCGGAGCTGGAAGCCTCGGACTGATTTCTTCGCGGCAGCGGCCGATAATATAAGGGGAACATCGGACAAGAACCGGACGTTCACCACATCACACTGGTTCGGGAGTTTGACGACCCGCAAGAGGCACACACAATGGATAATCTGGTAGCGCTATGTCCGAAGTGCCACAGCAACGCAGAGTGGGGAAATATCCCGGACTCTGAGATCAAACCGAGGAGTGCCGACGAGTCCCGAAACCAATAAAACAGCGTGACTGCAATGCCGTAGTGAGAAGTCCCGTGGTGTAGTGGCCAATCATATGGGCCTTTGGAGTGACATACTCGACACCAATTGTAATGAGTTTGCCACGAGGAAAGCCCATGACGGCGGTTCGAATCCGCCCGGGACTATCCTGCTGCGAACAAATCCGTGAGCAGCAGGTATCCCCGCGGATTCGAAGCAGAAGGCGAGAGGATTCGAGCCTTCGAGGTTCGAATCCGCCCGGGACTATATAAAACATCTTGCATGTTTCGACCGCTCCCACCTGCTGGGAACGCCCGGTTCGCTTTAAGTGACAGGCGGCGAATAAACACGTGACGATGGAATCAGGTTTCACACTGCTCTCGAGTGGTGCCTACCTGGCGCACGCGACGTCCATCGAGACCCTCGTGGCGGACACGGTCGTCGGAGTGACGATCGCAGTGGTGCTGTTCGCCCTCTACTACGCGCTGGTACTGCGGCGGGCCGGGTCTCAGAGGTAGGACGCGTCCCATCGCGTGGGCTTGCGGGCGTTTCCGCACTCGTCGCACTCGATGCGGCCCATGGCGTCCATGGCGTTAGCGACGGTCCGGCAGTTCGAGCAGTAGAAGCCGTACTTCCCTTCGCCGTCGTCGTCGGCGTAGACCACTTTGAAGGGGGCGATGGAGCCCTCCTCGGTGACGTCGTGGTCGACGTAGACGGTACGGTCGTCGACGGGGATGGCCTCGCGGCCGGAGTCGCTCTCGACGTAGCGGTTCTCGACGTACGTGCGGCCGGCGATGTCGACTTCCTGCTGGCCGGCCTCCTCGAAGCCCTGCTCGTGGTAGAAGGCGTTGCCGACCGCGTTGTCGGCCAGGACCCGACCCTGGAGTCGGGTCGTACCCCGTTCGGCGAGGTGGTCGCGGGTCGCCTCGAAGAGGTCGGTTCCGATGCCGCGGCCGCGGTGGGCGGGGTCGACGTGGATCCAGAGGATGGTTCCGACGTCGTCACCGGTCAGGGTGCTCTCCGTGAATGCCACGACCTGTCCGTCCCACTCTGCGACGAGCAGGGAGCGGTTCTCGTCCTCCAGCGTCTGCGCCAGCCGGTCCTCGTCGTACCACTCCTCGATAGCGGTGGTGATCGCACGCGGCTCCAGAGAGTAGGAGGCCTGCAGCGAGCGCCGCGCCACGTCCCTGATCGCGGGTCGATCAGCGTGTTCGGCTGGTCTGACGTCCATACGCGCAGTGGACGACGACCAGTGCCTTAATACTTCACTCGAATGTCACGAATCGGACGTGCGTCCAGTTCGAATATCATTTGATGTGTATCCACCAAACCGTATCAATTCTTTAAGGACGTTCGGACAAACTCTTAATAATGACGATATCGTCCACTATATCGCCGAGGAATCGGATGTCACGGAAGATTCCCGGTTGTCCGTACAGCTCGGCGACCGCAGCGGCTGCCCGACGCGGTCGTCACTCGCACGGGCATACTACCCCCTGGCGCGCGGTCGGATCCGTCGCTCAACCACTCCGGATCACCGACCGTGTTCTCCTCCCGACGCGCGATCGATCGCAATTAAATTCGCGTAAACTATGTTTAACGGTATCGTAAGCCACGATTAGCGTATCTGAACCGAGCGTTACTCCGCTTCAGCGACGGGACGTCTGTCGCGCTGGATCGTTTTTCCGGGTAGTTTCGACGTTCGGTGCGTCGTAACGCTAAAGGCCCGAACGAACCATCTTATCCGTAAGATGAATATCGAATCGCGACGATGGAGGTGGTTCCGTGGGCGTCGAGATCCGTGAGTCACCGGTTTCGGACGGGGAGTTCGAGGCTATGAAGGAGTTCGTCCACGACTATCTCGCGGCCAGCGTCGAGAACGAGGACGAAGGCGGTCGAATGCGGTGGTACCCCTGGCACTCCGCCGAGTACCGGTTCAACCACATCCTGAACGTCGTGGAACTCGGCGAGACGATCGCACGCAAGGAGGGCGCCAACGTGGACGTCACCAGAGTTGCGGCCCTCTTTCACGACATCGCCAAGCTCGAGGCCGAACAGGACGCCCACGCCGAGGCGGGGGCGACCATCGCCCGCGAGTACCTCGAGACGCACGGCGACTATCCCGAGTCGTTCGTCCAGCAGGTCCACCAGGCCGTCAGCGACCACTCCTATCAGGGCGACCTCCGCGACCTTCCCCTTGAGACTCAGTGTCTCATCGAGGCGGACATCCTCGACAAGGTCGGCGCGAACGGGACCGCTCTGATGCTCCTGCGAATGGGCTACGAGGCTCGCTCGCACATGGACGCCGCCGACATGGTCGGTCGCGTCGTCGAGCGGGGCGAGGACGCGCGCGAGCGGATCGTCAGCGACGCGGCGCACTCCATCGTCCACCGGCGCCTCAAGCGCGTTCGCTGGTTCCGGGAGTGGCTCGAGGAGGAGGTCGCCGAGATAGACGCCGGCACTGACCTCGACGACGCGCCCACCGGTCCCTAGACCGGAAGCGCGTCCCACAGGAACAGCACGCCGAAGGCCGCGAGGACGGCCGCGGAGAGCCACGCGATCAGCTGTGCGGCCCCCTCGACGCGGCGCCTGGCGACCGCGATCGTCGCCGGGAACCCGACGATCCAGAGCCCGATCCCGCCGAACAGGCCGCCGAGTAGCGCCGGGCTCCCCGTCTCGACGACGAACGCGCCCGCCACCTGATCGCCGACGACCGGCAGCGGCGCCAGCACGTCGAGTTGCCCCGGTTCGAGCAGTTTGACGCCGACGGCCAGCCAGAAGACGATCTGGTAGGGGTTCGTGATGGCCAGCGCGAACGCCTTCCTGAATCCCTTCGACTCGCCGGTCGCATCGACGCCGTCGCCGAGGAACGGTCCCGCAGCGCGGGCCGCGTCGACCGCGAAGTACAGCATGAGCACTCCGCCGACGGCGACCATCGCCGTCCGCAGCGCCGGCGTCCGATCCACGACGGCGACGACACCCAGAAGCGCCAGTACGAAGAAGCACGCGTCGGCGACCATCGCGCCGAGCCCCGCTCGGAAGCCGGCCCCCCACCCGCGGAGTGCGCTCTCCTCGGCGATGACCGCGTTCATCGGGCCCGGCGGGGCAGCCAGCGCCAGTCCGAAGACGACACCGCCCGTTATCGTCGCGACCAGTCCCATCGGTGGCGTCTCTGTGTCGGACCGCCATATAGGTCGCGGCTATCCGTCGCGGTACTCCCGGCGGTCGGCCATCCGCTGCTGGGCGTCGGCGATGGCCTCCACCGCGCGGAGGAGCCGCCAGGCGAAGTAGAGACCGACGAAGAAGACTCCGAACAGAACGCCGAGCAGTACCTGCTGAACGACGAGCAGCGCGTAGGCGAGCACGAGCGCGTACAGCGCGACCGCGGCCGCGACCGCTCGCGGGGAGGGGCGAGGCGGGGACCAGCCTGTCATAGTACACGCGGGAAAGTCCCGCGACAAAGCTGTTGCGGTTACCGCTACGTACGAGAACCGACGGTGCAGCCGCTAGAGAACGGAGAAAACGGGGAGAAGAGACGCCGACTTAGAGCTTGCCGGCTTTCTGCAGCTTCATCAGGTCCTCGGTGTCGAGGGTCTCGCCTTCCTTGAACTTCTGGTAGATCTCCTCGGCCTCCTCGCGGGCGGCCTCCTGCTCTTCCTCGCGCTGGGAGCGCTCTTCGGCCTCCTCCTTCTTGTCGAGTTCGCGCAGGCGCTTCTGGACGCGGACGAAGTCCTCGTGGTGGCGGTCGGCGGCCTCCTGGGCCTCCACGAACTTCTCGTGCATCTCGTCGGCCTCGTCGCGGATCTCGTCGGCCTCGCGATAGGCCTCGATCATCTGGTTGTGGTGCTTCTGGGCCTCGTCTGCCAGCTCCGTCACCTTCTGGTGGTGCTGGCTCGCCTCGGAGCGGACCTCCTCGGCCTCCTCCTTGAGTTCCTCGAGGTCGTCGGTCTGATCGAGCTTCTCCTTCTTCTCGGCGAGCTTCTCGCGCTTGGTCTCGATCTTCTCGATGAGCTCGCGCTCGTCCTCGCTGGAGAGGACCTCGGTCTGCTGCTTGAACTCGAGGTCTTCGATTTCGTCCTCGAGCTCCTCGATGGACTTGCCCTCGTCGAGTTCAAGGTCGTTCTTGAGCTTGTCGACCTTGTCGAACAGCTCGTTGGCCTCGGCGTTGAGCTCGTTGCGGCTCTCCTTGTGCTCCTGAACCTGCTCGTTGAGCTCGTCGCGCTGCTCGCGGTGTTCCTGGGCCTCGTCGACCTTCTCGCGAGTCTTTGCGTTCAGGTCGTCGCGATCGGACGCCCGCTCGGACGCGAGCTGGTTCAGCTCGTTTCGTCGATCGCGGAGCTGCCCGGCGAGCTTGATGAGCTCGCCCTTCGACTTGTTTTCGAGGTCCTCTTCGGTGAGTTCTACGTTCTTTGATTCGTCTATCGAGTCTGCCATGTTTGTCAAGCCTCTATGCCATGCCGCCCCGGCGCGGAACAGTCGGGTGCCTACCGATGATGGGCTGCCACCGATAACAAGGGTTCCCTGTCATGCTGGGCGTAAGCGATACTGCCCGAACGCCGAAGCGTTCTGGTGACTACTGATTGGAGCGGGAGTGTTTTAAACGTTCCGGTCACCCTGAACGCGTGGATCGGTGTCACACGCCCTGACGGTGGGACGTGAGATAGTAACATGGATCCGAGGCGACTTAAATAGCGTAGCTGTTGCGGGCGACGTCGTCCTCGACGGCCACGGCGAGGGTCACGTCGTCGCCGGCCGACAGCGACAGGGTCGTCACCGTCGCCCGGCCGTAGGCGTCGACGGCCACTTCGGTCTGTTCCCGCTCGCCATCGACGTCCCACTCGACGGTCAGCGTCGACCCGGTGGGGCGGTCGTGGAGTACCACGAGGTCGCTCTCGCCCGGCGTGGGGTCGGCCAACACCGCCTGGACCGGTTCGTATGCCCGTCGAAGGCGCTCGAAAGCGGGCTTGTCCGCTCGGTCTGGCCCGAGGAGACCCATCTCGGAGTCGCCGACGTCGCGGAGCGCGTAGGCTGCGAGCGCGTCGGCGTCGCGCCGGCGCAGCGCTTCCGCCGTCCGCCCCACGACGGTCGCCTGCGTCGACTGTGCCGCCCCGACCCCGCCGTCGGCGCGTGCCGGGCGCGGTTCTCCGTCGGCGGCGTCCCCGGGGGGGTTCTCGTCGGCCGGTGCGCCGGCACCGAACTCGGCGACGACCGCGCCCAGTCCGTAGCGGTCGCGGATCCAGTCGAGGTCACCGACGTCGCCGAACTCCCAGCCGGGGTACAGCGTCGCGGCGTCGGGCTCGACGCCCGGCCGACCGACGACGGGCACCGTCGGCACCTCGCTCACGGCGTCGGCCACCGACTCGGCCGGTTCGTGGTCGTAGCCGGCCCGCCAGGCGCGCCACCGGAAGCGGAGCCGGTCGATTAGCCCCGACCCCAGTCCCTCCGCGTAGGCCGGCACGGGGTCGTCGTGAACCGACACGGCCGCCAGGCTCGGGTGACGACGCCGCGTCCGCTCGAGGCGCTCCGCGAGTTCACGGCCGCGTTCGGCGTCGAACTCGCCGGGACCGGTCAGCGGGAGGTCCTGCCAGACGAGCACGCCCGCCTCGTCGCAGGCCTCGTAGACGGCCGGTGAGAGGACGTGCGCGTGTGCACGGACGAGGTTCGCGTTGGCCTCGACGGCGCGCTCGACGTCCGCGGGAGTCCCGTCCACGAGGTTCACGCCGCGGGCGGGGGCCCGCTGTCCGTTGATCGCGAGGCCGTCCGCCCACTCGACCGACCGCAGGCCCGTCACGGTCGTCCGGACCGCGTCGTCCAGCTTGGCCCGGACGGCGTACCGCGGCTGGTCGCCCAGGTCGTGGGGCCACCACAGCGAGGGGTTCCGGACGTCCAGTCTGCCGGTGACGGTGGCGCGTCCCGGGTCCGTCTCCACGCTCGCGCGGTTCATCGTACCGCCGCCGCGGGCGTCGCCCTCGGGTCGGAGCGAGAGGGTGAGCCGGTCGTCGAGCGGTTCGTCGGTGACGACCGTGGCGGCCACGTCCACGGACGCGTCGTCCTCGTCGTCGATGCGCGGAGCCGCCGTCAGCGACTCGACGTACGGGTCCGGATACGTCTCGAGGCTCGCACCCCACCAGACTCCGGGAACTGCAGCCGCATCGGGGACCTCGTCGGTGGCGTGGACGCCGCCGAATCGGTCCTCCGGGCGGCGGCACTCGACGATCACCTCGTTGTCGTCCTCGACGGGGAGGTCCACGCGGAGCGGCTCGAAGTAGGCGTCGTGCTCGGCGACCTGCTCGCCGTTACACCACACGCGCGCGTGAGCGTACACGCCGTCGAGTTCGATCGCGGCGTGGTCCTCCCTGGGCCCGCGCGGATCGGCGAATTCGGTCCGGTAGGCGACCGCGTCCGCGCCGGCGAACGCCGCCGGTCGGCCCGGCAGTTCCACGGGCTGCCACTCGGCGGCCGTCGGGATACCGTTCCCCGGATCGACCGCCGCTCCCCGCCACGAAAGCGACATGTGTACCCGGGTGTGCTCCGTCGTCAAATCCTTTGCGCCCGCCACTTTCACTTTCACCGCGCGGTTGGCTCGCCTTGACGTGTGTCCGGCACGGACGGTGAACCATGATCGAGAAACTCGGCGGCGAGGCGATCACGTGCGAGGCGGCCGGCTGCGACCGCACCCTGGACGAACCGGCGCTCGTCTACCGGACGGCGGCCGGCGAGCGCCGGGCCTACGAGTGCCCCTGCGGCGCTGTCACGGTGACCGTCGCGTCCGAGTCGACTCGTTGAAGTACGGGTGTCGGAAAGGGCGTGGTATGGAAGAAGCCGTCCGCGCGCGCGGCCACGAACACGTCAGCGCCGAGCACGCGAGCACGCTCGAGGTGACCGGAGACGACTACCTGACGCCGGCCGGGGACTGCATCCTGGCCGTCGAGGCCGACCGCGTCCCCGCCGACTTCGATCCGGAGTTCGTCGCGGCCTGTCGGGACCCCGACGCCACCATCACGGCCACGATCGAGGCCGGCGGCGAGCGTGCGACCGTGACTGGCCGGGGCGATCCCGACCTGACCTTCGAGAGCGAGCGCAGCCACGTCTGTCGGACCAGCGACTACGTCGACGACCGCACGGTCATGGTCGGGGCCGACGCCGCGGCGGCCGACCTCGACCGGGACCTCGTGGCCACACTGGCCGACGGCGCCGAAGCCACGTTCACGCTCGCCGTCAGGCGATAGCGAGCCCTTTTCCTCCGCTCCCCGCGTCGGTACGCCCATGAGCGAGGATCCGGAGCCGGCCCGTAACATCAGCGGCGGAGCGGCCGGCGGGGGGAGCGCCGCCGAGTTCGACCCGGAGACCGCCGGCACTCGCGCCGAGGCGGTGGTAGACCGACTAGGGGAACTGTACTGGACCAAGACCTACGGCGGCCGGGACGCCCTCGAGTGTCTCGTGCGGACCGTCCTCAGCCAGAACACCTCCGACAAGGCGAGCCAGCCCGCCCACGACGCGCTGATGGAGCGGTACGCTCCCGGCGGCGAGGCCGACGAGGAGGACGACGGCGGCGACCTCGCCGCCGCGCTCGCCGAGGCGGACCAGTCCACGCTGGCCGAGACGATCCGGCCGGCCGGGTTGTACAACCAGAAGTCCGAGACGCTGATCGCGCTCTCGAAGCGGGTGCTGGAGGAGTACGGCTCCGCCGCGGCGTTCGACGAGTTCGTCCGCGAGGCGGACCCCGAGACGGTCCGTGAGACCCTGATGGACATGAGCGGCGTCGGGCCGAAGACCGCCGACTGCGTGCTGCTGTTCGCCGGCGGCCGCGAGGGCGTCTTCCCCGTCGACACCCACGTCCATCGCATCGCCCGCCGGCTGGGCGTCGCGCCCGCCGACGCCGACCACGAGGGCGTCCGGGCCGCGCTGGAGCGGGCGGTCCCCGAAGCGAAGTGCGGGTTCGGCCACACGGCGATGATCCAGTTCGGACGGGAGTACTGCAGAGCGCGCAAACCCGCCTGCCTGGACGACCCGGAGGCCTGTCCCATGGCGGACCTCTGCGACCAGGTCGGCGTCGACCTCGAATCCGGTTCGGTCGTGGATCCCGCGGACCGGGCGTCTGACGACGCTCGATCCTGACTGGAGCCGCCGACGCAAGGTCCGGGCGCTGGATCGGTAGCTCCCGCCGCTGAGGGGCGACAGACAACGCGTTCTCACCCCGGGCGAGCCGAGGGCGTCACCCATAGGTAGTCTGCCCGCCAACAATCGGGTCAATGAGCGGTTCTACGCCCCGGACGACGCCGGAGGACGTTCTCGCCGTCTTCGGCGGAGTAGACGACCCGTGCGAGCCACTCGCGACGAGTGAGGTCGCGGCGCGGGTGGGCTGTGAGTACCGGACTGCGTTCGAGCGCCTCGATGCACTGGCCGAGCGTGGCGACGTCGACTGGAAGCGAATCGGCCCCCGAGCGCGGGTCTGGTGGCGTCCGCTGTCGGCCGCCGGTCGGACAGCTCCGGAGCGGCCCAACGAGAGCGAGCCGTCGAAGTCGCCGAGAAGCGGGGAGCGGGACCGGATCGAGCGGATCCTCGAGGCCAGTCCCGTGAGTATCGTCGTCGTCGAACCGTCCGGCGAGATAGCCTTCACGAACGAGCGCGCCGAAGAGACGCTCGGCCTCGAACGTGATGAGATTACCAGCCGGACGTACCGCCAACCGGACTGGAAGATCTCTTACGAGGACGGGACGCCCGTACCCGTCGAAACACCCCGTCACTCGCGTTCTGGAAACAGGAGATCCTGACTACGGGTTCGAACACTGGATCGAACTCCCCGACGGAACGGAGCGGTGGCTCTCGAGTAATTCCGCTCCAGTGCTGAACGAGGAGGGAGGTGTTGAGTACGTCGTCGTCGGCTTCGAGGACGCGACCCCGCTGAAGGAGCGCGAGGACAAGTTGACCAGCGACGAGTGGCGCTCGATCGAGTTGTCCTCTGAAGAACTGTTCCAGCCGTTTCTCGATGCCGCTGACGGGAGCGTCCGGATCGACGTCGATCAGGTGGTGACGCTGCCCGACGGGACGGCGCTCCAGTACGTCACCGCGACGAACATCCCGGCCGGGGCACTCGTCGACGCGTTCGAGGGCCAGTCCGGCGTTCTCGGCGTGCGATTGCTCAGTTCGACCGCGGAACACAGCCGGGTCGAAGTCCACGTGGCGGGCCCGACAGTGCCGCTCGTGTTCGATCGCCTCGGCGGAGCGGTGCGATCGCTGCTCCGGTACGGGGCCGATGGCAGGCCCAGGCTTACCGGTGAACTGCCGGGGCACGTCGATCCCCGGACGGCGATTCGGGAGGTGCGAGAAGCGTTTCCGGACGTGGAACTGCAGTCCCAGGCGCTCCGCTACACGCCCCGGCTCCTGTACGACGTTATCGAGGAGGAACTGACTGACCGACAGCTTACGGCCCTGCGAGCGGCTTACTACGGAGGCTATTTCGATCTCCCCCGACGGAGTTCCGGCGACGAGGTGGCGACCCGGCTGGGCGTCACGCGACAGACGTTCAACCAGCACCTTCGCAAGGCCGAAGAGACCGTCTTCGAGCAGTTGTTCGAAGCGTCGGGGAAAGGAGAGGCTGACTAGTCAGTCTGACCCCTTACCCCGTCGACGCCCCTCCCCCAGACTGATGAGTTCTACCACGAATCCAGCCGACGAACACGACGGCATCGGGTACGACCCGGAGACGGACACGTACGTCAGCCAGCACGACTGGACGGACGTCGAGCCGCTCTATCTCACCGTTATCGAGACGGTCTCTGCAGTCACCGAGACGGAACCGATCGCGATGGAGCCCCTGTATTCGGTCCTCGACCCGGACGCGCTCGAGACCCTCCTGTCCACTTCGCGTGACAGCGGCGTCTCGATCTCGTTCCTGCTCGATGACTGTACCGTCAGAGTCGCGGACGACGGCGAGGTGAGCGTCGGTCTGGAACGATGAGCGAGGCCGACGGCGCTCTCCCCCGGGACGTGTAAACACGCAGGCCGCCGGCCGGGCTGACCGCCTCGTACGGACTGTTGCAGGTCAGTACCGGTACGACTGCCCGACGATGGACAGTCGTACCGGCAAACAGCTACGACAGTCCGTATCAGTCCCCGCTCGCGCCCGCCTCGTCGATCCGCGCGCGCTGGTCCTCGGAGAGGTCGACGTCGACGGCGCCGAGGTTCTCGTCGAGCTGGTCGACCGTCCGGGCGCCGACGATGGGCACGCAGGTGAACTGTTCCTCGTCCATCAGCCAGCGCAGGGCGACCTGCGCGGGCGTGGCGTCGGCCTCCTCCGCGACGGCCTCGATCTCCTCGACGACGTCCCAGGCATCTTCCGAGAGGTACCAGTCCTCGAAGTGCTCCTCGAGGTCGCCCCGGGAGCCGTCCGGCGCCTCGACGTCGCCCTCGGCGGTGCGCTCGTACTTGCCGGTCAGCAGACCGCCGTGCAGCGGCGAGTACGGGCAGACCGCGAGGTCCTGGTCGGCGCAGACATCGAGGTACTCGTCGACGGGCTCGCGGTGGACCGCGGAGTACTGGGGCTGAGTGACGGTGAAGGCCTCGTAGTTGTTCACGTCGGCCTGCCAGAGGCCCTTGGTGAGCTTCCAGGCGTCGCACGTCGAGATGCCGACGTGGTGGACCTTCCCCTCGCTGACGAGGTCGTCGACCGTGCGGAGGGTCCGCTCGATCGGCGTCTCGTCGTCGAAGCGATGCAGGTACAGAACGTCCAGGTAGTCTGTGTCGAGCTTCTCCAGCGATCCCTCGACCTCGGCGCGGACGTTCTTCCGCGAGAGGTTCTCCTGGAAGCGGGAGACGTCCGACCAGTAGCACTTCGAGGCGATCACGAAGTCCTCCCGGTCGCGGTCCTCGAGCCACTCGCCGATCCACTGCTCGCTGCGGCCCTCGCCGTAGCCGTTGGCCGTGTCGATGAAGTTCCCGCCGCGCTCGGCGAAGGCGTCCAGCAGTTCGTGGGCCTCCTCGCGGTCGGTCTCCATCACGCCACTGGAAACCTCGCCGAAGCGCCAGGTTCCGAGGCAGATGGGCGATACCTCCAGACCAGTCGTCCCGAGTCGGACGTAGTCCATACCGGCGGTGCTCTCGCCGACCACATAACTCCACTGTCACCGAAGCTACCATTCCAACCGCCACGCGGCCAGCGCCGCTGCGCTGGCCAGCAGGAAGGCGATCAGCGCGAGGTTCGGAATGGTTAGACCGGCGAGACGATACTGGACGCTCGCGCACCCGCCGAGCGAGCACGAGGACGAGGCACCGGACGCCTGGAGCCAGGAGTGATACGCCGCGATCCCCGCGCCGAGGACCGACAGCGGCAGGACCGTCCGGTAGGCGCTCGTTCGTCCCTCGAGGGCAGCCACTCCCAGCACGACCACCAGCGGGTACATCAGGATCCGCGGGTACCAGCACAGTTCGCACGGCAGTAGTCCCATGACCTCCGAGAAGTAGAGGCTCCCCGCCGTCGCCACCGCGGCGACGACCGTCCCGAACGCCAGCAGCCGCCGCTCAGTCACCCGGTCCACCCCGTTCAGCGCGTCGCTCACGGGCGCGGGTTCGACGGACTGGGCCTTGGTTTTTCCCCTCAGAGCTGTGGTAGTATAACAACCACGTCGTTCTGGCCGCGAGCGCGTTTAATCGCGCGAGACGCCGGGATACTCACTTCGCTCGTCTCCCGAGCCCACGCTCACTTCGTTCGCGTGGACGGGGACGGGCAGGGCTGCATTCAAGCATCCGCGCGAGCGCAGCGAGCGCGGTTCACTCGCGAGCGGCGTCGCCGCTCGCGAGCAGTTTTTCGCCCACGTTTTTCCAAGGAATGGTGCCCGCAGCGAGCGAAGCGAGCGAGGACACCCGACGCAGGAAAAAGGTGGTAGCTAGATAAAGCGGAACGTCTCCATGTTCTGCGGGGCGAACGTGCGCATGTTGAACTCGTGATAGAGGCCGGAGGAGAGGTCCTGCGTGGCGGACTCGTCGCCGTGGACGCAGAGGACCTTGTCGGGACGGGGATTCATCGTGCGCACGAAGTTCTCCAGGCCCTGGCGGTCGGCGTGGCCGGAGAAGCCGTCGAGCGTCTGGACGTCCATCTCGAGGTCGACCGTGCCGTCGCCGACGGGAATCTCGTTCCAGCCGTTCTGGATGCGCCGGCCGAGCGTGCCCGTCGCCTGGTAGTCGACGAAGGCGAGCGTCGAGTCGGGATCGTCGCCGAGGTATTCGAGCCAGGACCTGACGGGGCCGCCCTCGAGCATGCCCGTCGTCGAGAGGACGATGCAGGGCTCGCCGTCGGAGATCGACCGGCGCTCGTCGTCGCCGCCCTCGACGCGCTCGAACGCGTCGGCGAGGAAGGGGTTGTCCTCCTCGTCGAAGATGCGGTCGCGGAGGTCGTCGCGGAGGTACTCGGGGTAGGTCGAGTGGACGGCGGTGGCCTCCCAGATCATGCCGTCGAGGTAGACGGGCATCTCGGGGACGTCGCCCTCGCGCATGGCCTCCTCGAGGACGACCATCACCTCCTGGGCGCGACCGACGGCGGAGGCGGGGATCAGGACGGAGCCGTCGCGGTCGTGGGTCTCGGTGACCAGGTCCGTGAGCTTCCGCTCGGCGTCCTCCTGGTCGGTCTGGTGGTCGTTGCGGCCGCCGTAGGTGGATTCGAGCACGAGCGTCTCGACGCGCGGGAAGTCGTTGACCGCGCCGTCGAACAGGCGCGTGTCGTCGTACTGGACGTCCCCGGAGAAGGCGACGTTGTACAGGCCGTCGCCGATGTGGAAGTGCGAGATGGCGGAGCCGAGGGCGTGGCCGGCATCGTGCAGGGTGAGCTTGACGTCCGGCGCGATGTCCGTGACGTCGCCGTACTCGAGCGGGATGGCGTGTTTGATCGCCTCGCGGACCATCTCGGAGTCGTACGGCGGGGATCGCCCCTCGTCGCCGGCGCGGTCGAGGTAGTCCAGCGTCAGCAGGCCCGTCAGGTCGCGGGTCGGCTCGGTGCAGTAGATGGGGCCGTCGTAGCCGTACTCGTAGAGCAGCGGGATCAGCGCGGCGTGGTCGAGGTGGGCGTGGGTCAGCACGACGGCGTCGATGGTGCTGGCACCCGAGCCCAGCGCTTCGGGAAGCTGGAGGTACGGCTGCTCTTCTGCCGCACCGGGTTTCGCCCCGCAGTCGATCAGAATGCGGGTGTCGGGCGTCGAGAGGATAAACGCGGCCCGGCCGACCTCGCGGCAGCAGCCCAGTGTGGTGACGCGGACGTACTCGTCGTCGGACATCGGCTCGCGGTGGATCTGGCGGCCGACCCGTTCGAGGATGTCCCGGCGGTCCTCGCGCTCCTGCTTGAGGAAGTTCCGGACGTTCTCGACTGCCGTGGACTCGATCGGCGGCGTCCGGACGACCTCGGGCGTCCAGCCGACCTCCTGGGTGATCTCCCGGAGCGTCTTGCCGTGGCGACCGATGACGACGCCGGGCTTCCTGGCCTGGATGACGACCTCGCCCGTCTCCGGGTGGAACTCGAGGTCGGTCACGCCGGCCTCCTCGGGGATCACCTCGAGGATGCGCTCCTCGGCGTCTTCCGGTCGGGCGAGGACGTCCGGGTCGGGGCGGACGGTAATCCGCTTGCGGAGCTTGCTCGCCAGCCGGCGGATGAGATCGCCGTTCCGGGCGAACTTCTTGGGATTCCGGGTGTAGATCACCAGCTCCGGCCCCTCGTATTTCACGTCCGAGATGGAGATGTCCGGCGGTACCTCGTCCGCGATCTCTGCCCTGACCGTCTCGAGTTGCTTGTCGACCGTGCTCATGACTGAGAAGTGATGCCCGCCCCTGCCGCGGTCGGTCGGGCCGACCGGCGAGTGCTGGAACGGACGCTGTGTGAGGACATAGTTACGTAGACTGCTCGGCGTCGACGTTCACTCCGAACCCCGCGGCCCGGAAAACCGACGTATACCTCAGGGTATTTGGCGAGGATTATAAAAGCCTTCGCAATACCTGAAGTTAGACGCCTGCGCAGTTCCGGCGTCGCTTGCGATACCGGACGTCCCGACGGCGCGAGCGACACCGAGTAGTACGACTGCCGCGAACGGGAGGGCATGGACGTCACGCCCGCTCGCGTGCGGCAGGAGGCGGACTGGGTGCGGGAGCGCGCCGAGGTTGTGGCGCTGATCAACGACACGCGCGAACGCCTCGCCGGGGAATTCGGAGCCGACGTCGATCCGGTGACGGCGGCGGATTACGAGGCCGAGGTCGACGCCGTCTTCGCCGACGGCGACCGAGCGGTCAACGTTGCCGCCCTGGTCGGCCTGCTCCGCGACCTCGACGTCGAGGGCGACTACCCCGGCTTCGTCGTCGACGAACTGCTCGGCCGGGAGCTGGCGGCGACCGTCGCGGGCGACCAGCCGCTGCGGCTGCTGGCGGAGGCGACCTTCCACTACGCGGACGTACACACGCACGGCGACGAGGCCGACGCCGCGGGCGCGGACGACCTCGACGCGGCGCTGGCGGCGGGGTTCCAGACCCGGCTCCCGGGCTGGTCCTGGCGCGAGGGCGCGAGCCCGTTCGCGGTCGACCGCGCCTGATACGGACTGTCGTAGCTAGCCTCGGGTTCGGCCGCCCAGCTACAGGCGGCCGGACCGAAACACGGCTACGACGGCCAGTATGACAGGTAGTGGACACCCTTTTGAAACCCCCGGACGTGAGCCCGACCATGGACACCATCGGGGTCATCGCGGAGCCCGACCACGCCGTGTTCGGTCGGGTGGCAGAGCGCCTCGCGGCGCGCGGGTTCGAGGTCAGGTTCTTCGAACCGGGCGAGCCCATCGACGACGGGACGGTCGCCGGGCTCGCGGCGCTCGTCAACGGCCGGCTGCGGCGGCGCTCGCTGGCGGCGCTGCGGACGGCGGACCGGCGGGGGGTCGAGACCTGGAACGGCTTCCTCCCGTCGACGGCGCTGTCCTCTCGCCTCGTCGCGCATCGGGCCCTCGAGGCCGTGGGCTGCGACGTCCCCGACGTGCGCGTGGCGGCGGGCGACGGGGACAGTGGCGCCGCCTCCGACGGACGCTACGTCGCGCGCGGGCTCTACGACTGGGACCCGCCCGCCGGCGCCGACCGCCTGCTCTACCGGGAGCGGGTCGGTGACGACGCCGTCCACCAGAAGTACTACGCCGTCGACGACGGCGTCGAGACCCACGTCACCGCCGTGCAGGTCAAGTCGGAACTGATCGGCGACGACTCGGTGATCTGTGAGGCCGACGTCGCCGTCCAGCGGGCGACGCGGGTCCGGGAGCTACTCGACCGTTTCGGTGCGCGAGCGCTCGCCGTCGAGTTCGTCGAGGACGGGGACGACGCCTACGCCGTCGACGTCGACGCGGCACCCTCCTTCGTCGGGGCGGGGATGGACCGTCACGTGGCCGACTCAATGGCGTCGCTGACGACCATCGGCGCCTGACGGCTGGCGGCGCGGAATGTGGATGGCAGTGCGACCCGTACGCGACACTGGGTGTGGGCGGACATCACAGTCCGCCAACGACCGAGAGGGGGAGAGCCCGGCTGTCGGGGAGAACCGCCGGAAGCCAACGGGCCCGGCGGCCAGGGGGAACGACCGCCGGGCGAACGGTTCTGGTCCCGTCGTCCGGTATAAACCCGCGCCCGGCCTCGGACCCAACTCGGGTCGTTTATGGCCCTCGTCGCCGAGAGGCGAGACATGAGCGATCAGCAGGAACAGGAACTCGGCATCACCACCTCGAAGGAACACGAGACCGGCGAGTGGTACGCCGAGGTCGTCCAGAAGGCCGGCATGGCCGACTACGCCCCGATGGGCGGGTTCATCGTCACTCGACCTCGTGGCTACGCCGTCTGGGAGCGGATCCAGGACCACCTCGACGGCTGGTTCAAGGACACCGGCGTCGACAACGCGTACTTCCCCCTCTTCATCCCCGAGAGCTACCTCGAACGGGAGAAGGACATCGTCGAGGGGTTCGACCCCGAGGTGGCGTGGGTCACCCACGGCGGCCACGAGGAACTGGAGGAGCGCCTCGCCGTGCGCCCCACCAGCGAGTCCATCATCGCGCCGTTCATGGCCCAGTGGATCCGCTCGCATCGTGACCTCCCGATGCGGCTGAACCAGTGGTGTAGCGTCGTCCGCTGGGAGGCCACTGAGACCAAGCCGTTCTTCCGCACCAAGGAGTTCCTCTGGCAGGAGGGCCACACCGCCCACCACGACGAGGACGACGCCTGGGACGAGACGATGACGCGCCTAGACCAGTACGCGCGCCTCTACGAGGACGTGATGGCGCTGCCGCCGCTGAAGGGCCGCAAGCCCGAGCACGACAAGTTCCCCGGCGCGGACACGACGACGACCGTCGAGGCGCTGATGCCGGACGGCAAGTCCGTCCAGGCCGCGACCTCCCACTACCTCGGCACCTCCTTCGCCGAGGCGTTCGACATCACCTACGTCGACGAGGACGAGGAGGAGACCACCGCGCACACCACCTCCTGGGGCCTCTCGTGGCGCGCGATGGGCGCGCTCATCATGACCCACTCCGACGAGCAGGGCCTGGTCCTCCCGCCCGCGCTCGCGCCCGAGCAGGTCGTCATCGTCCCCATCTGGCAGGAGGACAACAAGGAGGAGGTTCTGGAGTATTCAGCCGACGTCGCGGCCGAACTCGACGAGGCCGGCGTCCGCGTCGAACTGGACGACCGCGACCACCGCAACCCCGGGTTCAAGTACAACGACTGGGAGCTCAAGGGGGTCCCGCTGCGCATCGAGATCGGGCCCAACGAGGTCGCAGACGAGGAGATCACCCTCGCCCACCGCCCCGACGGCGAGACGCAGACCGAGAGCCGCTCGGACCTGGCCGAGACCGTCCGCGACCACCTCGACACCGTCCACGCCAAGCTCTACGCAAGCGCCGAGGAGACGCTTGAGGGCGAGATCCGCGAGGCCGAGTCCCGCGAGGAGATCCTCGGCACCATCGGCCAGCACGGCGGCTACGTGAAGGCCGGCTGGTGCGGCGACGAGGACTGCGAGGAGCCCATCAAGGAGGCCATCGCCGCCGAGATCGTGATGGTGCCGCTCGACCCCGACGAGGAGCCGATCCACGACGACTGCGCCATCTGCGGCGAGGAAGCCGAGGAGACGGCCTACTTCGCGAAGACGTACTGACGGAGCGCGCCGCCCGGATAGTGAGGGCGTTTCGCACACCACTGTCGGCCTTTTTCCGCTTTCCCGTGCTCTCGACTCACACGCCCGTCACGATCGAGCGGTCGCTCGGTCCGGAAGACGCCCCGCAACTGGTCGACCGCTACGGGACGTACGACTGGTGGGCCGACTGCGGGGAGACTGAACTCCGCCGGGCGCTCGCGGCGACCGACGAGGCCGTCGCGGTGCGCGACGAGGAGTCGGGCGACCTCGTGGCGGCCGCACGGGTGCTGACCGACTACCTCTCACCAGCGAGAGGGTCCCGCCGTTTACGGCGGACGTGACTCGCGCACACTCTGCGGTTCCTCGCCTACCGGCGCGCGGAGTAGTTTCAGGTATCCGCCCCGTTAACGAGACGTTTCACTCGAACGGTCGCCGCCGCCTTTGAGCCGCCGCCGTCTACGACTCGATATGTCTTCGGCGCCACAGATCCAGGCCACGGAGGAGGGCGACGACTACTACCACGTCCGCTTTCGCGACCCCGACCAGTTCGACGAGATCCGAACGCCGGACTGGGCGGACGAGGTCGGCGACTCAGTCGTCGAGGGGTCGGAGGTGCGGACCGGCCAGGCGGAGGACAGCGACGAGTGGCTCGTCCAGAGCGTCCTGATCCCGAAGAACCAGGGCGAGGACCGCGCGCGCGATCAGGCCAGGGAGATCGTCGAGAAGATCAACGACTGACGAAGCGACCACTGGTACTGGCAGTCGGCGACTCGGTCGCTCTCGGTCGACGATCGGAACGAGGAATGGGGATGCGGGAGCGTGTGACGTTCTCCGATGCCCCCGGGTATCCCTGACGAGTGGTCTCACATAAAGGGGCGTCAGACTACCGTGTGACGATCGGCAGACGGAGGGTAGTTCACATTGCTATTGATCGCGCTCGCAACGTCCTTATATTGTTTATATCATACCCCTACCTTGGGTAGAGGCCATATTATACTTACAATATCTTGAGTAACATCCATGTGAGACCGAAGGGACAAATACGATTCCGGTGAATATTTACCGAAACTCTACAATCGTCCAGATATGGCAGAAGAGGCCAACCCGTTCGAGAGCCTACAGGAACAAATCGACGAGGCGGCACAGTACCTGGACGTCGACGAGGGGATGCTGGAGCGCCTGAAGAACCCCGAGCGCATCCTGGAAACTAACCTCTCCGTGGAGATGGACGACGGGTCCATCGAGGTGTTCCGCGCGTTCCGCTCGCAGTTCAACGGCGACCGCGGCCCCTACAAGGGCGGTATCCGCTACCACCCGCAGGTCAGCCGCGACGAGGTCAAGGCGCTGTCCGGCTGGATGGTGTACAAGACGGCGACCGTCGGCATCCCGCTCGGCGGCGGCAAGGGCGGCATCATCATCGACCCCGACGAGTACTCCGAGAGCGAACTCGAGCGCATCACGCGCGCCTTCGCGAAGGAACTGACTCCGCTGATCGGGGTAGACAAGGACGTTCCCGCGCCCGACGTCAACACGGGCCAGCGGGAGATGAACTGGATCAAGGACACCTACGAGACGATCGAGAACACGACCGAGCCCGGCGTCATCACCGGCAAAAACCTCTCCAGCGGCGGGAGCGAGGGTCGCGTCGAGGCGACCGGTCGCTCGACCGTCATCGCCGCCCGCGAGGCCTTCGAGTACCTCGACAAGGACATCCACCAGGCCACCGTCGCCGTCCAGGGCTACGGGAACGCCGGCTGGATCACCGCGAAGCTCATCGAGGAGATGGGCGCGACCGTCGTCGCCGCCTCCGACTCCAGCGGCGGCATCTACAACGAGCACGGCTTCGACGCGGTCGCCGCCAAGGAGCACAAGCGCGAGACGGGAAGCGTCGTTGGCTTCGAGGGCGCACAGGAGGAGATCAGCAACGAGGAGCTCCTCCAGCTCGACGTCGACCTGCTCGTGCCCGCCGCGCTGGAGAACGCCATCGACGCCGAGGTCGCCGAGGGCGTCCAGGCCGACGTCATCTCCGAGGCCGCCAACGGCCCGATCACGCCCGAGGGCGACGACGTGCTGGAGGACAAGGACGTCCTCGTCGTCCCGGACATCCTGGCCAACGCCGGCGGCGTCACCGTCTCCTACTTCGAGTGGGTCCAGAACCGCCAGCGCTTCTACTGGGACGAGGAGACGGTCAACGAGCGCCTGGAGGACATCATCGTCAACCAGTTCGACACCCTGACCGACGCCTACGAGGAACACGACCTGCCGAGCATGCGCGTCGCCGCGTACGTCGTCGCGATCCAGCGCGTCGTCGAGTCGGCCGAGCAGTCCGGCGTCTGGCCCTAGCGCCGCCGACGGCGAGACTTCGACTGCGGACGCTCTCTCTTTCCCTTCGACGATCGACAGCGAGACCGACGGGTACGCCGCTGGCGTTCTCTCACGGCGAGACCGGCGAACGTCTGGAGCAATTGCCCGATACCTCGACGGCCACTGTATAAGGAATATAATCAGAATCCGCGAGTCCGGTTTCAGTTAACGCCACCGGAAATACTAACCTGAGACGCGGTACGAGTCGTCGAAGACACCACTTTGCCGCAGCGCGCCCGCCGACCTGCACTGAGGGCAATTGACTTCGTTCGCCGTCGATCACTCTACCGAGCGAACACGACCTGAACCGCACCTGTAGCACGATCGGCCGCCGAGGCGTGATCGGTCGCTGAGGCCGGTCTTACACGAAAGTTCATTTATTAATTATATCCATGGGTATGGGTATAAGGACCCCTTATTGTATCAGGATTAACCACTTATGGTCGGAGACGGAGGTACCGCTCACAATGGTTGAGCGACACGACAGCGGCGAGTCCGGCGGCGGCCCCGGGCTCGCGGATCCGACCGACGCCCGGTCGAACTGCGGGGTCGGTGCCATCATGGACCTCGACGGCGGGTCCCACAACTGGGTCGTACAGGACGGGATCGAGCTCCTCGAGAACCTCGAACACCGCGGGACGACCGGCGCCGAGGAGAACACCGGCGACGGCGCCGGGATCATGCTCCAGATTCCCCACGAGTTCTTCCGGGACGAACTGGACGTCGACCTCCCCGCGCCCGGCGACTACGCCGTCGGCACGCTCTTTCTCCCGAAGGACGACGCGGACGCGAAGGCCGGCCTGAAGGCGTTCGTCGAGGACAAGCTGGCCGAGGAAGGACTGGGCGTGCTCGCGTGGCGGTCGGTTCCCACGGACAACTCGGACCTCGGAGCGACGGCTCTGGAGTCCGAGCCCGACGTGGTTCAGGTGTTCGTCGAGTCCGCCACCGGCGCGTCCGGCGACGAGTTCGACCGCCAGCTGTACGTCGGCCGCCGCGTCCTCGAGAACGCCGTCGAGGACGAGCGGCCCGCCGGCCACGAGCGCTTCTACGTCTGCTCGCTGGACAGCGAGACTGTCGTCTACAAGGGCCTGCTCAAGGCCGAACAGCTCCCCCGATACTTCCCGGAACTGACCGACGAGCGGCTGCGCTCTACCTTCGCCCTCGTCCACGCGCGCTTCTCGACGAACACGCTCGGCGCGTGGCACCTCGCCCACCCGTACCGCAACGTCGTCCACAACGGCGAGTTCAACACCATCCAGGGCAACATCAACTGGATGCGGGCCCGCGAGACGGACATCGCCCACGAGCAGTTTGACGACGAGGTCGAGAAGATCAAGCCGATCATCGACGACCCCGAGCAGTCCGACACCGCCAGCGTCGACAACGCGCTGGAACTGCTCCTCCGTGGGGGGCGCAACCTACCCCACGCCCTGCGGATGCTCGTCCCAGAGGCCTGGCGCGGCGAGATGAACGACGTCACCGGCGACCGCCGGGACTTCTACGACTACCACGCCTCGCTGGTCGAGCCCTGGGACGGCCCCGCGCTGGTGGCGGCGACCGACGGCGACCGCATCGGCGCCGTTCTCGACCGCAACGGCCTGCGCCCCTGCCGGTACGACGTGCTGGAGGACGACACGCTCGTGATGGCTTCCGAGGCCGGCGCGCTGGACAACGCGCCCGAGGAGATCAGCGAGCGCGGCCGCCTCAAGCCGGGCCAGTGCTTCCTCGCCGACCCCGAGGAGGGCCGGGTCATCCCCGACGAGGAAGTCTTCGAGGACATCACCGACGACAGGTACAGCGAGTGGGTCGACGAGCAACAGGTCGCCCTCGACGACGTCGTCGACCGCGAGACCGACGCGCCCCTCGACGAGGTCGACTCCCTGCGCTCCTATCAGGCCACCTACGGCTACACCTACGACGAGGTCGACCACCTCATCCAGCCGATGGCCCAGCAGGGCAAGGACCCCGTCGGGTCGATGGGCGACGACACGCCACTCTCCGTCCTCTCGCAGTTCAACCGGCCGCTGTTCACCTACTTCAAGCAGCTGTTCGCTCAGGTCACCAACCCGCCGCTCGACTACATCCGCGAGGAACTGGTCACGTCGCTGGAGTCGCGGCTGGGCTACCAGCGCAACCTGCTGGACGAGAGCGAGGAGCACGCCCGACAGCTCGTGCTGGACTCGCCCATCCTCACCGACGAGGAGACGGCGGCCGTCAAGGAGCTTGGGTCATCTGAGGATGCCCCCGCAAACCAGAACTCGCAGAGTTCTGGTGACCTCGACGAGAACGGCATGTCGACGGCGGTCGTCGACGTCACCTACGAGGCGGGCACCGACCTCCGCGAGGCCGTAGAGACCGTCCGCGATGAGGCCACCGAGGCCGCCCGCGAGCACGACGTCGTCGTCCTCTCGGACCGGGCGACCGGTCCCGATCGGGTGCCGATCCCGAGCCTGCTGGCCGTCGGCGGGGTCCACCACCACCTCGTCCGCAACGGCCTGCGAAACCACGTCGGCCTCGTCGTCGAATCGGGCGACCCGCGGACCGTTCACCACTTCGCGACGCTGATCGGCTACGGCGCGGGCGCGGTCAACCCCTACCTCGCCTACCAGACCATCGAGGACCTCGTGGCCGGCCCCGACGGCGCCGAACTGGAGCAGGCCATCGCCGCGTACGTCACCGCCGTCGAGGACGGCCTCCTGAAGACGATGGCCAAGATGGGCATCTCCACGGTCGAGAGCTACCAGGGCGCCCAGATCTTCGAGGCCGTCGGCCTCTCCTCGGACTTCGTCGCCGAGTACTTCGAGGGGACCACCTGCCGCACCGAGGGCATCGGCATCGAGGAGATCGAGGACGACCTCCTGCAGCGCCACGAGGTCGCCTGGAGAGACGAGGAGCCCGAGATGAATCGGACCGGCGAGTACGAGTTCCGCTCCGACGGCATCCACCACCAGTGGAACCCGGACACGGTCGGCAAGCTCCAGCAGGCCGTTCGGACCGGCGACTACGGGACCTACGAGGAGTTCGCCGAGCAGATCAACGACCAGCAGCAGAACCTCCAGACCCTGCGGGGGCTACTGGAGTTCGACGGCGAGGAGCGCGAGCCCATCCCGGTCGAGGATGTCGAGCCCGTCGAGGACGTCGCCCAGCGCTTCGAGACGGCGGCGATGAGCCTCGGGTCGCTCTCGCCGGAGATGCACGAGAACAACGCCATCGCGATGAACCGGCTCGGTTCCAACGCCAACACCGGCGAGGGCGGCGAGCCCCCCGAACGGTTCGGCACCGAGAAGGAGTGCGGCGTCAAGCAGGTGGCGTCCGGCCGCTTCGGCGTCACCAGCGAGTACCTCTCCTCGGCCGAGGAGCTACAGATCAAGATGGCCCAGGGCTCCAAGCCCGGCGAGGGCGGCCACCTGCCCGGCAAGAAGGTCAACGAGATGATCGCCCACGTCCGGTACGCGACGCCCGGGGTCGGGCTCATCTCGCCGCCGCCGCTGCACGACATCTACTCCATCGAGGACCTCAAGCAGCTGATCCACGACCTGAAAGCGGCGAATCCGGAGGCGGACGTCAACGTCAAGCTCGTCTCGGAGGACGGCATCGGCACCATCGCGGCCGGCGTCGCCAAGGCCAACGCCGACGTGGTACACATCTCCGGTCACTCCGGCGGCACCGGCGCCTCGCCGAAGACCTCGATCAAGAACGCCGGCCTGCCCTGGGAACTGGGCCTCGCCGAGGCCAACCAGATGCTCCGGGCGACCGGCCTGCGCTCGCGCATCCGCGTGACCACCGACGGCGGCATGAAGACCGGTCGCGACGTGGCCGTCGCCGCCCTGCTGGGCGCCGAGGGGTACGTCTTCGGCACGGCCTCGCTGGTCACATCGGGCTGCGTCATGGCCCGCCAGTGCCACGAGAACACCTGCCCGGTCGGCGTCGCCACGCAGGACGAGGACCTGCGCGACCGGTTCCCCGGCGAGCCCCAGCACGTCGTCAACTACATGACCTTCATCGCGCAGGAGCTGCGAGAGATCATGGCCGAACTCGGCTTCGAGACCCTCGACGAGATGATCGGGCGGGCCGACCTGCTCGACCAGCGCGACGATCTCAAGGACCCCAAGGCCCGGAAGCTCGACCTGTCCGCGGTGCTGGCCGAGCCCGAGGGCGACGACGACTCGATCAAGACCCGCGAGCAGACCCACGATATCGACGAGCAGCTCGACTGGGATCTGCTCGACCAGGCCGAACCGGCCCTCGAGGACGGCGAGCCCGTCACTATCGACGCCGCCGTCGACAACGTGGACCGCGCGGTCGGCGCGACCCTGTCAAACCGCATCTCCCGCGAGTACGGCGGCGACGGCCTCCCCGACGACACGATCCAGATCGACTTCGACGGCACCGCCGGCCAGTCGTTCGGCGCCTTCCTCCAGGGCGGCGTCACGATGAACCTGGTCGGCACCGCCAACGACTACGTCGGCAAGGGGCTCTCAGGCGGCAAACTGATCGTCCGCACGCCCGAGGAGGCCGCCTACGACCCGGCCGAGAACGTCCTGATCGGCAACGTCGCGCTGTACGGCGCGACCCAGGGCGAGGCCTACGTCAACGGCGTGGCCGGCGAGCGCTTCGCCGTCCGCAACTCCGGCGTGAAAGGCGTCGTCGAGGGCGTCGGCGACCACGGTTGCGAGTACATGACCGGCGGCGCCGTCGTCGTGCTGGGCGACACTGGGAAGAACTTCGCGGCCGGCATGTCCGGCGGCGTCGCCTACGTCTACGACCCCGAGGGCGACTTCGAGGAGCAGGCCAACACCGGCATGGTCTCGCTGTCCCGGACGCTCGAGGAGAAGGACCGCCAGATGGTCACTCGCCTCGTCGAGAACCACGCTACTTACACCGGCTCCGAGCGCGCGAAGGCGCTGCTAGACGACTGGGAGGCCGCGCTCGACGACTTCGTGACGGTGATGCCCGACGCGTACGCCGAGGTCATTCAGGAGCGCGAAGGCGACGACGTGCGCACCGAACCGCCCGCCTCGGCCACCGCGGGCACGGACGGTGCCAGCACCGACTTCGCGGCCTCGACCGACGACTGATCGGTCCGTCTGCCGGCTGCCGACGGCTCAGAACCGCTCGTCTTTCTCGTTTCCCTCGCGGTCCCGGCAGCTGTTACCGCGATCTCGTCCGTCGGTGGGGCTCGACGGTCGCTGACGGGCAATCAGGACGGCAGGCCCGCCGAGGTGACGTAGGACAGCGCCGCGCTGGTCGCCGAGCAGCTGGTGAACGCGACGGCGGCCGGCACCACCGAGTCGGTCCTGGCGACGCCCACCGAGCCGAGCGCGACGACGAGCACCTCGCCGCCCGCGTACAGCGCGCCGGCCGGGCCGGCGACGCCGACGACCCGGTCGTGGACGCCGCCGGCGAGCACCAGCGCGAGGGGGACCGCGGCGACCGCGGTGAGCCACCGGTGGTCGTACCAGTGGGCCGCACACGCGGGGAGGGCGATCGCGAGCGCGAGCAGGACCGGGACGGCGAACGCCCGCAGCGGTCCCGGCCGCACGAGCGACGTCGGTCCGATCAGCGCGACGAACAGCGTCGTCAGCCCGGCCGCCGTAACGCCGTCGCTCGCGGTCCGCAGGGTGGGCTGGACGATTACGTGTGCGAGGAGCAGGTACGCCGGGAGACCGAGTGCCAGCCCCAGCAGGGTTATCACCGCCGAGACGTGGACGGCGGCACCGGGCGTAGATCGTGATCCACTCAGCTCGTAGAACGGCGTACCGGTCAGGTCACCGACCAGAGCCGCGACCACCAGTGCGAGTGCGGGGCCGGCGAGCGCCGCGGCGACGAGCGGCAGGTCCCCCCGACCGGGAAGCGCGAGCGGGACGGACAGGTCCCGGACGCGGACGTACGCCACGGCCGCAACCGTCAGCCCACCCGCCACGACGACGGTGGAGGCGAGGGCGGAGACGACCAGATGCTCCGGTCCCGTGTCGGCAAGTGGTGACGCGACATCGCGCATCGCGCCTGCGAGCGGCGCGCCGACGGCGGACGAGACGGCAACGGCCACCTGGAGCACGCCGAACGCGAGCGCGGCCAGGGCCGCCTCCCGCGCCAGCGGGTACCGCTCCAGCGGGGCGGCGAGGTCGGCCAGCGAACTGCGAGCGGGGGTGGACATGGCACTACGCGGAACGGCCGAGTGAATAAGCCTTGTCGACACGCTCGCGGACGGCTGGGGAGCGGTCGGGGCCTCGGCAGACGCCGGCCTATACCCACTCCTCCAGGCAATCCGTGGAGCAGAACGACAGGTCCACCTTCGAGTCCGACCCCTCCACGTGGGCCAGCAGGGTGTACGCCGTGCCGTCCGTGTCGCAGTTGACGCAGCTCATGGTCGACCGAAGCGGTGGTAATCAGTTAGTTAGCCGGTGTTTACTTCTCGGTTTTCACTCCGAAACGGGCGGGCGACTATGCGGACCGGACGCGGAGGCCCGTCCGTGACCACGTCCCTCACGGCAAGGGTTTTGCCCCCCCGCCCCGCAGGGTCCCGCATGTTCGACAAACACACCTGGATCCGCCTGCCGCGTAACGTGGTCGTGGGCCACGGCGCGCTCGATCAGGCGGTCGACGCCGTCGAGGACGTCCACCTCTCCGGGCGGCCGCTGGTGGTGGCCAGCCCGACCCCCTACGAGGTGGCCGGCCGGCGCGTCGTCGCCGAGTTCGAAGAGCGGGGCGCGGATCCGGCCGAGGTGGTGATCGAGGAGGCCACGTTCGGGGCCGTCGAGCGGGTCATCGAGGCCGCCGAGGAGGCCGACGCGGGCTTTCTCCTCGGCGTCGGCGGCGGCAAGGCCATCGACGTCGCGAAGATGGCCGCCGACGACCTGAACCTGGGGTTCGTCTCGGTGCCGACGGCGGCGAGCCACGACGGCATCGTCTCGGGCCGGGGTTCGGTCCCGGAAGGCGATACCCGCCACAGCGTCGCCTCGGAGCCGCCGCTGGCCGTCATCGCCGACACGGAGGTCATCGCGGAGTCCCCCTGGCGGCTCACGACGGCGGGGTGTGCGGACATCATCTCCAACTACACCGCCGTCCGCGACTGGCAGCTGGCCCACCGGCTGAAGAACGTCACCTACTCCGAGTACGCCGGCGCGCTCTCGCAGATGACCGCCGAGATGCTCGTCGAGAGCGCCGGCTCGATCAAGCGGGGCCTGGAGGAATCTGCCTGGATCGTGGTGAAGGCGCTGGTCTCCTCGGGCGTCGCGATGTCCATCGCAGGCTCCTCGCGCCCCGCGTCCGGCGCCGAGCACCTCTTCTCTCACCAGCTGGACCGCATCGCACCGGACCCGGGCCTGCACGGTCATCAGGTCGGCGTCGGCGCGATCATGACCGAGTACCTCCACACCGGAGCGAACGGCCAGTGGTCGGACGTCCGCGACGCGCTGGCGGCCATCGGCGCGCCGACGACGGCAGCGGAACTCGGCATCGACGAGGCGACGGTGATCGAGGCGCTGACGACGGCCCACGAGATCCGCGACCGCTACACCGTCCTCGGTGACGGCATGAGCGAACCGGCCGCCCGCGAGGCCGCGACGGTCACCGGCGTGATCTAGACGAACTCCGGGAGGCCTCCGGCGTGACTTAGACGAACTCCGGGGTGGCCGACTCGGCCCGCCAGACTCCGTTCTCGGGAATCCCGTCGGCGGGCGACCCCTCGAAGAGCACGAGCAGGCGATAGGCCGGGGGCGCGTCGTCGTCTTCGCCGTTCCGGACGCCGGCGATGGTCACTCGCGCCACGTCGTCGACGGTACAGGCCACGCCGGTCGCCTCCCGGACCGCCTGACGGGCCCGCTCGGCCGGTTCGTCGCGGAGCGTCCCGACGCAGCGGGGGACGCGGGGCCGCTCGTCGTCCCGGACGTGAAGCACCTCGCCCTGGGCGTTCTTGACGCGGACGTACAGGTCGGCGACGCCCGCCTCTGCCCGATCCAGGGCGTCCGCGTACGCCTCGGACGAGAGCCGCAGCGTCGTCTGGTTGACCGGGAAGGACCCGAAGCGCTCCTCGAGCTCCCGGATGCTCTCGCCGATCAGGTCCCGCGCCACCCCTGTTGCCATGTTCGTACCAGCGTCTTCCCTCGTCGTAAATGAGTTCGGCGGTTTTCGACGCGCGAAGGAGCCGGCGGCGAACGCCCGGCGGCGTCCGTGACTATAGTAGAAATTGAAACTATTTACACATCGAAGGGCATCGCGGGTGCCCCTCGAGTGTGTCAGTGCGTTCAATTTCTACTATACCGCGCCGCGAGCCCTCAGACGTGCTCGTCGAGAAAGTCGACGACGCGCGAGTAGGCCGCGATGCGGTTCTCGCGCTTGCTGATCCCGTGGCCCTCGTCCTCGAAGATCAGCTTCTCGACGGGGACGTCCCGCTGCTCGACCTCGTCGACGATCTGCTCTGCCTCGCCGACCGGGACGCGGGGGTCGTTCGCGCCGTGGACGACGAACAGCGGCGCTGCGATGCGGTCGACGCTGTTGATCGGGCTGATCGACTCGAGGAACTCGCGGTCCTCCGCCAGCGAGCCGTACTCGGCTTCCCGCAGCGAGCGCCGCCAGGAGCCGGTGTTCTCCAGGAACGTGACGAAGTTGGCGATGCCGACGACGTCGACGCCGGCCGCCCAGAGGTCGGGGTACTCCGTCATCCCCGCGAGGACCATGAACCCGCCGTAGGAGCCGCCCATGGCGACGATGCGGTCGGCGTCGACGGCGGGGTGGTCACGGAGCCACTCCGCGCCGGCCTTCAGGTCCCGGACGCTGTCCATCCGATTGTCTACGTCGTCCAATCTCGTATACTCCGTGCCGTAGCCCGTGGAGCCGCGGACGTTGGGCTCGAAGACGGCGTAGCCTCGCGAGAGGAAGTACTGGGTCAGTCCCGAGAAAGAGGGTCGGCGCTGGCTCTCGGGACCGCCGTGGATGTCCACCACGACGGGGACGCCGTCGCCGTCGTGGTCCTCCCGGGCGTCGCCCTCCGCCCCAGCGCTCGGTGTCGCTGCGTTCCGCGGGAGCGAGAAGAACGCCGGTACCTCGACCCCGTCGAAGGACTCGTAGCGGACGAGTTCGGGTTCGACGAACGTCTCCTCGGGGATACCCGCCGTCGAGGCGTACGTCCAGCGCTCGCTCTCGCCGGTGGCCGTCTCCACGACGAAGACGTTGGTGTTGACCGCCCGGCCCGAAACGGAGACGGCGAAGCGGTCGCCGTCCGGCCCCCAGGAGACGCCGCCGGCGAGCCCGCCCGGCAGGTCGGGCTCGGGGAACTCCTCGACCGTCGTCGGCCCGGTCAGCTCGCCGACGGTCAGCTCGGTGTACCCCTCGACGTTGCGCGAGTACGCGAGCCGGCCGGACTCGTGGTCGAGGGAGACGCCGTCGACGTTCCAGTCGTCGCCGTCGCGGACCGGCTCCAGGCCGCCGTCGAGGCCGAGCCTGGCGAGGTAGAGCGTGTCGCTGCCCTCGTCGGTGACGAGGTAGACGGCGTCGCCGTCCGGCCCCCACTCGGCGCTCTGGTACCGGACGTCGCCGTCGTGAGGGGTGAGATGGGTCAGGTCGCCCGTCTCGACGTCGCAGACGTACACGTCCTGGTCGAAGTTGGAGTGGGCCTCGGTGACGAGCAGGCGCTCGTCGTCGGGCGACCAGCCGGACACGGTCAGCCAGCCGTCGCCTTCGCGTAGCAGCGTCGCCTCCTCGCCGACTTCGTCCCGCCTCTGGACGTAGACGTCGAAGACGCGCTCGTCCCGGCGGTTGGCGGCGAACGCGAAGCGCTCGCCGTCGGCACTCCAGCCGCCCCACCTGTGCTTTGCGTCGGAGTCCCGCGTCAGGTCGGTGACGGTCCCGTCGGGGTCGAGGCGGTGGAGTTGCATTCGCTCGTCGCCGCCCTCGTCCTTGCCGAAGATCAGCTCCGGCCGCTCGGGCGAGTACGAGACGAACGAGATGGAGTCCTCGTAGAAGGTCCGCTGGGCCGGCCAGGCCCCGGGCTCGTCCAGCGTCCACACCTGCGCGGTCCCGGTGACGTCGGAGCGGAACGCGAGCGTGCCGTCGGGTCCCAGGGAGGCGCCCGTGGCGTACCGGACGTTCAGGTACCGTTCGAGGTCGTAGCTAGGCACGGGCACACCGTCGGTGGGGACGGCCAAAGGCGTGGCGACGACCGGAACCAGCACCACTGTCCGCGCCCGTCAACGTGGAAAGGCGGGGATTTTTGACCGGGCACGTGGACCGGCAGCGTATGCGCGTGGCGTTCGTCTCGATGGAGACTTCCCACCACCGGGACGCGAAGGGGGCACGTCGGCTGGAGCGGGTCGCCCGGCAGATGGCCGACGCGGGCCACGACGTGACCGTCTACTGTGCCCGGTGGTGGGACGGGGACGAGCGCCGCTTCGAGCCCGACGACGTCAGCTACCGCGCGGTGACCGCCGAGCCGAACCCGGTCGCCTTCGCGGCGCGCCTGTCCGTCCGGATCGCCCGCAACGGCGCTGACGTGATCCACGCGCACCCGGCTCCGCCGGAGAGCGTCCCGGCGGCGAAGCTCGGCGGCGTGCTGGCCCGCGCCCCGCTGCTCGTCGACTGGTTCGGCGACGAGGACCTGCCCGGCGGTCGGCGGACGGAGTGGGCCGCCCGCGCGCCCGATCGGATCGTGACGCCCTCGGAGATGGTCCGGACGAACGCGCGAGAGCAGGGAGCCGACGGCGACGCGACGACCGTCATCCCCGAGAGCATCGACGTGGACCTGATCCGGGAGACGACGCCGGCCGAGGAGGTCGACGTGGCCTTCGCGCACCCGCTGGACGAGAGCGCCAACGTCCAGAGCCTCATGCTGGGGCTTGCCGAGCTACGGGAGCGGGACTGGTCGGCGACGATCATCGGCGACGGCCCGTACCGCGAGGACTACGAGCGGCAGGCCCGGGACCTGCGAATCGACGACCGCGTGACCTTCGCCGGCGCCTGCGACCGCCCGGAGCGCGCGGCCGTCTACCGCGGCGCCCACGTGTTCGTCCAGACGGCCTACCGCGAGCAGTTCGCCACGGAGCTGTTGTGGGCGCTGGCCTGTGGCTGCGTCGGCATCGTGGAGTACCAGGCCCGCTCCAGCGCCCACGAACTGATCGAGCAGCGCGACCGGAGCTTCCGGGTGACGAGCACGCAGCAGATGGCCGAGGCCATCGTCGACGCCGGCGGCTTCGAGCGCCTGACGATCGACGAGGAGTTCGCCGAGTTCGACCACGACGCCGTCCGCGGCGAGTACGAGGACCTCTACGGGCGGCTGATCGACGAGCGCGGGCTGTTCTGACGGACCCGTCGAACCGCCACGGTGACGACGGCAACATTGCCCGTGAAACGGGGTGTGAGCGCCTCACAAGCGCGATATCTGCCACAGCTTTTTAGTGACCCCTTCCGCTATCCGCGGGCCAGATCATGTTCGGCCGCGTTCACGACGGCGATCGCTGTCGATCCAGCTCCCACCCCGAAATCGGGGGGTTGACCTGAATGACGCCCCGGTGCTCGGATTCCCGACCCGCGAGTGGTGATCGCTCGTGACCGCGAGCCCCACCACGCGGCTCCAGAAGTGGTTCCTGACCTACCAGCACTTCTTCGTCTTCGCCGCGCCGGCCGTGTTCGTCGTCGGCGTGTTCACCGCGGCCCCGACGCCGTCCGACGCCGGGTCGGGCTACTGGCTGGAGTACTGGTGGCTGTTCCCGTTCTTCCTGCTGGGTGCCACCATCGTCAACACGGTCGGGATCAGCGGATCGGCCATGTTCGTGCCGTTCCTGATCTTCCTCTTCCCGCTGCTGGCCGGCTACTCGCTCGATCCGCCGACGCTCGTGAAGATCGGCCTCATCAGCGAGTCGTTCGGCCTGTCGAGTTCCGCCGTCGCGTTCATCCAGTACGGCCTGGTCGATCGACGCTTGGCCCTGACGCTGGTCGGCGGCGGAATCCCGTTTGTGGTCGGCGGAGCGATCCTCTCGTTTTTCATCCCCGAGCCGCTGTTCCACGCGGCGCTGGGAATTGCGCTACTGGCTGCCGCGTACCTCCTGTTCAGCGCCGACCTCGCCCACGACGAGGCCGCCGAATCCGACGCCGGCGTCTCGACCGACGGCGGTCGGGACGCGGACCTGCCCGACGACGCCGGCAAACTGGGTCCGGCGGGCGTCGGCGTCGACGAGGACGGGACCGTCACGCGCGTCGATCGTTCCGGCGACTCCTACAACTACACGTGGTCTGGCTACCTCGAGCGCTTCGCCAACTACAGCGTGGGCGGCGTGTTCCAGGGGCTGGCCGGCTTCGGGATCGGCGAACTGGGCATCATCTCGCTGCTCCGGACGAAAGTCCCGATTCGGGTCGCTATCGGCACCAACCACGTCGTCGTCGCCAGCACGGCGATCCTCGCCTCGACCGTCCACGTATTCGCCGGCGACTTCATCCCCGGCCTCCACTCGCTGTCGCTCGCCTCCACGCCGTGGAACATGGTCGTGTTCACCGTCCCCGCAACGACGCTGGGGGGGCAGATCGCGCCCTACGTGTCCAACGCACTGGACACGGACACGATCACGCTGGGCGTCGCCGGTCTCTTCTCGGTCATCTCGGTCGCGCTGTTCCTGATGGCCGGCGGGGGCTTATAGCGCCGAGTGGCGACGCCGCTTTCCGAAGACAGCCGACGGTCGCGACCGCCGATCACGGCTCGCTAAAAACGGCGCGGCGTTACCGCGGACGGTCCCGGTCGCCGGTCCGCGCGTCGACGCGCATCTCGACGTACCGGGCCGGCCACGTCCGGACGTGAGCCCGCAGCAGTTCGACCGCACGCTCCAGCGCCGACGTAATCGGCGAGAGCGGGCTCGCACCGGTCCCGCCGGTGGGTCAATTTTTCAGACTCATAGTCCGTCCAGAACTCACGGCGGCCGCGGCTTGACATCCTCCTCCGCGTAAACGCGGAGGAATCCCGAGCGGTGGGAGTTTCAGGTGTGCAGTCCAATCATCGGACTACCAGTCCTTTCGGGCACGGGTCGTCCCACAGCATCGGACTGGTGGACTGCTGGCGGTGCCAAACCGCCGTTACCCCTATCTTCGACCACTGTTTGGCGTCCCGGTGTTGTTTTGGCCACAGGGACGCCAGCAGGCGTCAGCAGAGTTGGGGGTATCGTGATGCTCGCTTCGAGCAGTCGGCACAGACACACTCTTCTGGAATGTACGTTCACCGACTGGTCTTTCGGATACTGCCTCGTTACGCGGGCGGACGGGCCGCCTCCGTAGGACGGTTCGGAATCTGCTCCGTTCCGACCGATTCCTACTCCTCGGTACAGCGGCCTGTCACTTAAACATCAGCGTGGGAAACTCGGGGCAGTGTTTGAACGAGGGTTCGTTACCACAAGTGACGGCGCGTATCCACGGCCTGAAGGCCGTGGTATTGCGCCTGTTCAGCCTATAAAGGTGGCTCCGCTGCCGCGACGCGGACGCCCTCGTCCACACCCAGCTGCGGTTCTGCGGCCCCGCTAGCTGCCCGTACGCTTCCGGACGGTAAGGCGTAAAGCCGTCGCGCGGGTACGGAGGAACAGTGACTGACGACCCGACAGCAGAGGCTGACGCGACGGGCGACGCCGAGGCGGAGCCGCGAGGCGGGACCGACGGCGGCGACGCGTCCGCCGCCGGGACCGACGGCGCGGCTACCCACGGGGACGTGACGGTCGGCGACGTCTACGACGCCATCGACGCGGTCGGCAAGCCGCACCTCACGCCGGCGGAACTGGCCCGAAAGACCGACCTCTCGCCGGACCACGCCCGCGAGGCCCTGGAGCGGCTGGCCGAGGAGAACGACCTCGAACGCCAGGACGTGACCGGGGCCGACGCCGTCTACTTCCCGCCGGACCTCGACGCGGTGACCGACCGCGAGCGCGTCGTCCTCTTCCCGGACCGGCGCGAGGTCGTCGTCCAGCACGCGGACCAGTTCACGCGGGCGCAGCTCTCACAGTTCGCCCGACTGGTCGATACCAACCGCTCCGGCGGGGCCATCTACGAGATCCGCGAGGAGGACGTCTGGCAGGCGCCCTACGACTCGCTTTCGGACCTGCTGGCGACGATGCACGACGTCCTCGGGGAGCGCTCGCCGCACCTCGACGAGTGGGTCACCAGCCAGTGGGAGCGGGCCCGGAAGTTCCGGCTGTACACCCACGAGGACGGCTACGACGTCCTCGCCGCGGAGAGCGACGACCTGATGGGCAACGTCGCGCGCCAGAAGCTCGACGACGACGTGCTGCGCGCGCCCATCTCCGACTCCGAGGCGTGGGTCAACGAGGAGAAGACGGCCCAGCTCAAGCGGACGCTCTACGAGGCGGGCTACCCCGTCCGCGACGAGCGCGACCTGGAGGAGGGCGCGCACCTCGACGTCTCGCTACGGCTGCGCCTGCGGGACTACCAGGCCGACTGGGTACAACGGTTCACCGAGCAGGGCTCGGGCGTGTTCGTCGGGCCGCCGGGCTCGGGCAAGACCGTCGCCGCGATGGGCGTCGTGGAGGCCATCGGCGGCGAGACGCTGATCCTGGTGCCCTCCAGGGAACTGGCCACTCAGTGGCGCGAGGAGCTACTTCGACAGACGGACCTCGAGGAGGACCAGATCGGCGAGTACCACGGCGGCGAGAAGCAGATCCGGCCGGTCACCATCGCCACCTACCGGACGGCCGGAATGGACCGCCACCGGAAGCTGTTCGACCAGCGCAAGTGGGGCCTCATTATCTATGACGAGGTGCACCACGTCCCGAGTCCGGTCTACCGACGGAGTACGGACCTCCAGAGCAAGCACCGCCTGGGCCTGACGGCCACGCCCACCCGCGAGTCCGACGACGAGGAGGAGATCTTCACGCTCGTCGGTCCGCCCATCGGCACCGACTGGTCGGCGCTGTTCGACGCCGGCTTCGTCCAGGAGCCGGAGGTCGAGATCCGCCTGGTCCCCTGGGAGAGCGACGAGATCGCAAACGAGTACGTCTCCGCCGTGGGCCACGGCCGCCGCCAGACCGCCGCCACCAACCCCGCGAAGGTCGAGGAGGTGCGGTACGTCCTCCGGGACCACCCCGCCGCGAAGGCGCTGGTGTTCGTCGAGTACCTCGAGCAGGGCGAGGACCTCGCCGCGGCGCTTTCCGCCCCGTTCATCAGCGGCGAGACCCCTCACGCCCGCCGCGAGAAGCTCTTCGACGAGTTCCGCCTGGGCGAGCAGGACGTCCTGGTCGTCTCCCGCGTCGGCGACGAGGGGATCGACCTGCCCGACGCCGAACTCGCCGTCGTCGCCTCCGGCCTCGGTGGCAGCCGCCGCCAGGGCGCGCAACGGGCCGGCCGGACGATGCGCCCCGTCGGCGACGCCCTCCTCTACCTGCTGGCGACCCGCGGGACCGAGGAGGAGGACTTCGTCCGCCGGCAGATGCGCCACCTCGCCTCGAAGGGCATCCGCGTCTCCGAGAGCGAGAGCGAAGTCGAGCCGGCCGGCGAGAGCGGGGGCGGGGACGAACCAGCTGAGGGCGAGCCGGTTGACGTCGACGACGGCGACGACTGATCCGGGCGGTCCCCGTCACGCCCGCGCGCGGAAGAACGCGAACTGACCGCCGAGCTCGTCGTCGAGGACGCGCTCGTCGACGACCTCGAAGCCGGCGTCTGCGAGCAGGTCCCGGTTCCGGTCGCGGCCGAAGAAGCCCCACTCCATCGCGGCGCCGGCGTCGAGCCAGTCCTCGTTGCGCCCCTCCCAGGCGTCGTCGCCCATCACGACCAGCAGGTCGCCGCCGGGGCGGAGCACCCGGTGGAACTCGGAGAGGGCGTCGGCGTGCTCGTCCTTCGGGACGTGGATGACCGCGTGGAACGAGGCGACGCCGTCGAAGGTGCCGTTTTGGAAGGGCAGGTTCGCGAGGTCGCCCTGCGCGAAGCACCCGCCGGGCGCGCGCTCGCGGGCGATCCGGAGCTGGCCCGTCGAGATGTCGAGCCCGACGACGTCGTGCTCGCTGGCGAGCGTCTCCAGTACCGGACGCCCCGCGCCGCAGCCGGCGTCGAGGACGCGATTGCCGTCCGAGAGGTCGGCGGCGAACGCCTCGGCGAGATCGCGCTCCGGTCCCTCGGCGCGGCGCTGCTCGTCGTACGTCTCTGCGATGTCGTCGTACCCCTCGCGGACGACCGATCGCTGGTCCATGGGCGGCCCTCTCGCCGGGCCAGAAAGTACCTTGTGGTGGTCCGGCAGCGGCTGGCACGGCCAGAGAGCGCTTTTGACCGCGCGCGGCGACGTGGCACCCATGCCGACGGTCACGCAGTTGACCACCGACGCGGAGTGGGACGAGGCGGTTCCGATCCTCCGGCAGCTCTGGTCCCACGAGGACGAGTCGTTCGTCCGCTCGTGGCGCGAGGAGGGCGAGTACGAGCTGTACGGCTACTACGCGGTGAGTGACGAGCTATCGGAGGGACCGGGCGAGTCCGACGCCGTCGAGGAGGGGACGCCCGGCCCGAACGCGCGACTCGTCGCCGTCGCGGGCCTCTCGATCCAGCGGGTACTCCACCACCGTCGACACGCCTGGATCCACGACCTGGTCGTCGACGAGAGCCACCGGAACCGGGGCCACGGCGCCGAGCTGCTGGCGTGGATCGAGGACTGGGCTCGCGACCGGGACTGCCAGTACGTGGCGCTGGCCTGCGTCGCGGGCAACGACGAGGCCCTTGCCTTCTACGAGGGAGAGGGGCTGGAGACGTGGGGCCGCGTCGTCGAGCGAGAACTGGACTGACTCGGAGAAACGTTGTGATCGAGTACTCACCAATTAGTTATTATAAACGAGCCACAAAACAGATATTGTTACAAATTTCACACTTAGGTGCAATGTCCGAACGAAACGCTCTGACCGAGTTCCTCGCCGACCACCCGCGACTGATGGGCGCCCTCCTGACGGCCTGCATCTTGCTGACTCAGGCCGGTTCCGCCATCGCCGCCAACGGCTCGACGACGGGCTAGGGCAGATCGGCAGGCGAAACGTCCGTCGACCAGCGCAGTTCTCCGTCGATCGTCGCCGGCACCCGTTCCAGCGAGAGCAGGTTGACCACCTCCGGCAGCGACAGCTCGAACGGCGGTAGCTCGCCGCCGACGAGGAAGTGCCGGTCCACGCTGGGGGTGTGGGGCGTGTAGCAGGCGCCCATCGCCGTCCCGAGCGCGGGGTAGGTCGTAATCTGCACCTCGTAGCCGTCCTCCGCCGAGGAGACCGAGATGAGGTTCGGCGTCCCGCTCTCCGACTGGGCGATCTGGACGGCGCCGTCGCCGACCACGTCGTAGCGACCCTCGACGGCGTAGCGGCGGCCGACGACGGCCAGCGCCGACCGCAGCGAGTAGCCGGCGTTGAGGAGGCTGGCGACGAGGCGACCGACGGCCGTCGCGTTCGCGTCGTCGACGGCCCCGTGAGTGACGATGCCGCCGACGGCGCCCTCCTCGACGAGGAGCCGTCCCTGATCGTAGGAGCGGCAGCCGTTCAGGAGGAAGGTGTCGACGCCGACCGCGTCCAGGCCGGCGGCGTCGAGCGCACCGTCGGGACAGATCAGTCCCGACCGCTCCACGTGGCCGACGTAGTGGAGGAAGTCCAGGTCCTCGGCGAGCAGCGACCGCAGTCGCTCGCGCGTGACCTCGCGGTGGACGTCGACCTCGAAGGGGAGTTCCTCGCGGTCGCCGTACAGGTCGCCGTCGCCGACCTCTTCGGCCATCCGCTCGTCGTTGCAGACCAGCGCGATCTCGACCGGTCCGTCGCTCGACTCGCCGGCGAGCCTGTTCCTGGCGCCGGCCGGGTGCAGGTCGTTGGCGTTCACGGCGCGTCCGTCGCCGAACCAGGCCCGCTCGATGGCGTCGGGACCCGACACGTGGACGTAGCGCTCCCCGTCGGCCCCGTCGCCGGTCGCGACAGGCTCGCCGGCTTCGACGAACGCGTCGTACCCGGGCGGCGGCGCCGATCGGTCGCCGTCGGATCCCGGGCGCTCGACGGCGATCAGCGAGAGGGCGTTCGCCGCGTAGGGGAGCAGTTCCGCCGCGTCGGGCGACGGCGAGAGGTGCGTCGCGAGCGTCCACCGCGGCACGAGATCGTCGACGGCTTCGGCGCCGACGTCCAGGTATCGCCGCGTCCGCTCGGCGATCGGAGCGTGATAGAGGTCCCGGAGCGGCAGATCGACCCGCTCTTCGAGCCGACGCCGTTCGTGGAGGTCGAGCCGGTACCGGCCCTCGGTCCGGACGACGCAGTCGAGCAGGAAGAGGTGCCTGAGCGTCTCCGTGACGGCTCTCTCCAGGCCGCTCGGACCGTCGAGGACCCGCAGGACCTCACCGTCCGCCAGCAGGCGCGGTTCGGGGCCCGGACGGACGCGAGCGCCGAGGTAGTGGGCGAGCGTCGCGACGGCGTAGACGGCCGCCCGCTCGCGCGGCACCTCGACGCACAGTCCGGTCTCCGGGGGCGCGACCCCGTCCGGGACCGAGAGCGCGTCCCCGAGTTCGACCGTCGGCGGGTGGCCCCGAAGCGAGGGGAAGGACCGCTCCGGACTCGTCGTCTTCAGCGCGGAGCCGAACGTCGAGACGGTCGCCATCAGGTCCTCGGGGGCGGCCGTGGCCGTGACCGTCGCCGCCGGGTGTTCGTGGAAGGAGCGCGCGCCGACGTCGATCCGCCGGCGCTCCCCGAAGGAGATTCGCATCTCGTCGCTGGTCGATTCGATCGCCAGCGGACCGGCGACCCGCAGGTAGACCTTGACCGGCGCGGCCAGTTCCACCTCGTACTCGCCGTCGGGGAACGCCCGGTCGGCGAACTCGTGGCACTCGCCGATCATCTCGCCGTCGGCGTCGCGGACGTACGCCGCGACGACGTAGGGCAGTTCAAGTTCGCCGACGCGGCAGCGTACCGCGGCGTCGACCGGGTCTCGGAACTGCCCGTCGTCGCCCGGGTCGGGGTCGACCGGTCGCCGCGTCGTGAAGGGGAAGCGTCGGCCCTCGATGCGGTCGACGACGGTGAGTCCGGGTCGGTCCTCGGCGGCGAGCAGTTCGACGCTCATCGGACGGGGAACCACGACGTCTCGTGGCCCGTCCCCGTCAGCCGCCAGCGCTGCTCGGCGCCGTCGTCGCCGGTCCGCAGCGTCACGACGGCGTCGAACGACGGAGCGAGCCGTCGAACCGCGTCGTCGTCGGCGCCGACCGGCAGCAGGAACTGGCCGACGCCGCGGTGCTCGCGAACGGTTCGACAGACCGGTTCCAGCGCGTCCCGGACGGCGTCGGCACCGCTCGCCTCGATCATCGACCCCAGGGAGTCGACGCAGAGCCGGAGCTCGCCGGGGGTAGTCGTCTCGGGCCCGCCGACGGTCTCCCTGACCGCGTCCGGGAGCGCGTCCATCTCCTCGGCGACCGGGATCACGCTCGGCAGCGGGTCGCTCGATCCGCCGTTGCCCGTCGCCGCCGTCGCCCCGCTGCGCGCCCGGGCGCGGTGATCGAGCACCGTCGCGGTCCCGGGCGACGCGTCGGCCATCGAGAGCCGGCGGTTCGCCGTCTCGACGCCGCGGCCGTGCAGGACGAACACAGGCCACCGCTCCTCGTCCGGCCCGCCGAGCAGCGCCGCGGCGGCCCGGTCGAACTCCCGCTCGGGGACCGAGCCGACGACGAGCAGGGCCGCGCCGGCCCGTTCGAGCGCCGACAGCGACGGCTCGACGGCGACCCGGCCGTCGGGCGTCACGGTCACCTCGTAGCCGTCGACCGAGAGCAGGAGGCGGCTGTCGGCGCGCTCGGTGCCGCCGGCCATCGGTCGGACGACGCGGTCGATCGCCTCGGGATCGACTCGTCGGAGCAGGTCCTCCGTCGAGACGGCGTCCGCCCCGTCGGCGGTCGCGACGGCGTCGGCCACCGTGTCGAGGAGCGACCCCGAGGCGGTCCAGTCGTGGTCGGCGGTCGCCGTCGGCCGGAGATCGTCGGCCTCGTCGTCCGGATAGACGGCGACGCACCCGTCGTCGGTGAGCAGGACCCGGACGTCGTGAAAGGAGACTTCGATCGCGACGCGGACGCCGGCGTCGGCCGTCGTCGCGTCGAGAATGCGGGCGAGGTAGTCCGGATCGACTCGGTCGTTGAGCGTCGGAAGCTCGAGGGCGTCGGTGTCCAGCGCGTCTGCGGCCGCGTTCAGGACTGCCATGGCGCCGTCGGCGCCGACGGACCGGTGAGACGCCGATCGATCGGCAGTCGCGAACGGCCACTGACCCCCCGCGCACTCGGTTGCCATCGAGACGGTCGACGTGTTGCTGGGTTGAGTAACCTTCGATAATTCTTCGTCTGGCTGACGGCTCCCGGACCGTCGTCGTCGGGCGATCGTCAGCCGTCGACCGACCCCGGGTCGTCGGCCGCGTCGACGACGTTCACGGCCGCCGCGTTCCGCTCGACGTCGTGGACGCGAACGATGTCGGCGCCGCGTTCGGCCGCCAGCGCCGTCGCCGCCACCGTGGCGTCGGGCGCGTCGCCAGGTTCGCCGCCGGCCGGTTCGAGGAAGGACTTGTGGGAGTGGCCGATCAACACCGGACAGCCAAGCGACGCGAACTCGTGGGTCCGCCCCAGTAGCTCGAAGTTCTCGGCGGCGGACTTGCCGAATCCGATCCCCGGATCGACGATGATCTGATCGCGGTCGAGGCCGGCCTTCTCGGCCAGGAGGACCCGCTCCCGGAGCTGGTCGATCACGTCCCCAACCACGTCGTCGTAGTGGACGTCCGTGTCCGGGTCGACCGGCGCCTCGATGCTGTGCATCACGACCACGGGCGCGTCGTACTCGGCCGCGACCAGCCGCATCTCGGGATCCTCGAGCCCGGAGACGTCGTTGAGGACGTCTGCGCCGGCGGAAAGCGCCGCCCGGGCGACCTCGGCCTTCCGCGTGTCGATCGAGACCATCGCGTCGAGGTCGGAAACCTCCTCGATCACCGGGACGACGCGGTCGATCTCCTCCTCGACGGGGACCGGGTCCGCGCCGGGGCGGGTCGACTCCCCGCCCACGTCGATGATCGCCGCACCGGCCGCGACCATCTCCTCGGCGCGATCGACGGCGTCCTCGCGGGCGTCGTACCGGCCGCCGTCGTGGAACGAGTCGGGCGTCACGTTGAGGATGCCCATGACGGCGGTGCCGTCTTCCCAGGGATAGCCCCGCGAGGCGTCGGGCTGCTGGATGGAAAGCGCCGCCCGTAACTCGTCGGCGAACGCGGAGAGCCCGTAGGGCTGGCCGTCGAGCTTCTCGGCCAGGCGCTTGTACTGCGCCATGGTCCCCATCAGGAGGACGTCGACCGGCTCGCGGTCCTGCTCGTTCAGCCCGGAGACGGCGCACTCCCCGCCCAGCGAGAGCAGTTCCTCCTTGAGGTAGCTGGCCTGCCGAGGCTGGACGCGGGTCCGGACGACGCGGTGGACGGCCTTCCCGCCCATCCGCCAGGCACCGGCGTCGGTGACGTGGGCGTCCGTTATCGCTTCCCGGGCCTCGTCGACGTCGTCGAGGCGCTTCTCGATCAGCGGGCGGACCCAGCGGCGGCGCACCTCGGCGACGGCGTACAGCGATCCGGTCACCAGCACGCAGTCGTTCTCGTCGGCCGCCTCGCGGGCGACGTCGAACGCGCCCGCGGCGTCGGCCCGGGTCTCGACCTCGGCGTCGGTCGCGTCCGCGAACGCCCGCGCCACGACGTCGTCGGCCTCGGCGCGGTCGACGTCTGGCTGACAGGCGACCACGTGGTCCGCCGGGAGGTGCCCGGCCATCTCGCGGAGATCCTTGTCGACCATGGCGCCGGCGACGACGTGCAACTCGTCGTAGTCGAACTCGTCGAGCGTCTCGGCGACGCGCTCGATCCCGCCGGGGTTGTGCGCCCCGTCGAGCACGATCAGCGGGTCGCGGCCCATCACCTCGAACCGGCCCGGCCAGTGGGCGTTGCGCAGGCCGCGAGCCAGCGTCGCCTCGTCGACGTCGGCCACCTGTCGGCACAGCGCCGCGGCGACGCCGGCGTTGGCGGCCTGGTGAGCGCCCAGCAGGGGCAGGCGCGTCTCGACGCGCCAGTCCGGTCCGGCGAGCGTCACCGCGCCCTCCAGCCCCTCGCGGCCGCGGTACTCGACGGACACGTCGGCGTCGTCTGTCCCGCCGCCGTCGGCGTATGCGCCTGTTACCCTGACCACGTCGCCGGCCACTTCCTCGGCTGCTGCCAGCGCGTCGCCCTCCGCACCCGTGACCAGCGGCCGGTCGGCCGGCGCGACGTGAGCCATGTCCCGGGCGATCTCCTCGGTCGTGTCGCCGAGGATGCCCGTGTGCTCCAGCGTCACCGCGGTGACCGCGCTCGCGACGGGATCGATCACGCTCGTGGCGTCGAGCTTGCCGCCGATGCCGACCTCGATCACCGCGACGTCGACGTCGTGGCGGTCGAACTCCCAGAAGGCCATCGCCGTCAGCGTCTCGAAGAGGGTCGGCGACGAGCCCTCGGCCCCGCGGTCGGTGACGTAGGCCTCGATCGACTCGACGAACTCGACGAGGTCGGCCTCGGGGATCTTCCGGCCGTTGACCTGAATCCGCTCGCGGACGTCGTCGAGGTGGGGCGACGTGTAGAGACCGACGTCCAGCCCGGCCTCGCGGAGCGTCCGCTCGACCATGCGGGCGGTCGAGCCCTTCCCGTTCGAGCCGGCGATCTGGACGCAGTCCAGCCCCTCCTGGGGGTCGCCCAGCTCGGCGAGGAGCTCCCGGGTGGCGTCGGTCCCGGGACGCAGGGCGAACCGCCGCAGGTCGAGGAGAAAGTTCGCCGCGTCGTGGAATTCCATGCCCGTAGGCAGCCCTGCCGAGCGCTTTAGACTGGCGGTCCCCGCCGCTCACGGACGTCACAGTCGCGGCAGTGTCGACACACTATCGGAGGAACTGAACGCACTGACACACTCGAGGAGCACCCGAGATGCCCTTCGATGTGTAACTAGTTTCTACGATAGCGACCCCGGGGCCACACCAGGAAGCGCCGGACGAACGCCGCCATCACCGCCAGCGCGGTCATCCCGACGATGGGGGCGGCGCTCGTGTGCCCCCGCTCGGTCCGCGGCTCCCGCTCCTCGCGCTGGTCGTCATCGCCCTCGCCGTCCCCGCCGACGACGGGAATCTTCTCCGTGATACCTGACCCGGACGCGTCCGCGCCGTCGCCGCCGTCACTGTCGCCGCCGCTCTTCTTCTTCCAGAGGAAGCCGGCCGCGGCCGCGAGCACGCCCAGAACCGCCACGGCGGCGCCGCCCAGAACCAGCAGTTTGCTCTTCCCGCCCGAGTCCGACTCGTCCCTGGGACTGGGGACGCCCGGCGGCGGCGTCTCGCCACTGTGCCGGCGGTGGCGCCGGTCGTCGGACGTGCTTCCCCGTCGCTCGTCGGGCGTGCTGTCCTGCCGGTTTCGAGTGGCAGCCGCCGTTCCCGGGCGACGCTCGGTCGTCGGATCGGACCCGGTCGGCTCGCCCAGCCGCGCCGCGCGTTCGCCGGGACGCCGGCGCGACCGCCCCTCGGGCCCGCCGGTCCACGTCTCCGTCGGGAAGGGACTCGTCGCAGCGTCGGTCGGTCCGGATCGGCGAAGCTCCGCCGGCAGGTCGTCGGGCGAGACGCCCGGGACGGCACGGGCGATCCGCTCGGCCGGCACCCAGTGCAGGTCGAGGCGGACGAGGGTCAGGTCGCGTGACATGTCCGTAACGACGGCGCGAGGACCAATAAAAGCGCCCGTGCCCGCAGCGACGGCGCGGGTTCACTATTCGAGTTCAGCGGTCCGGTCCCGCTCGTCGCGTCCGACCGCCTTCCCGCGGACGGTCCCGGTAGACCCCTCGAAATCGGCCGCCAGCAGATCGTCCAGCCGGCGCTCTAGCTCCAGTTCGGAGATCTCGCCGGCGACGTACCGCTCCCGGAGCCGCTCGTGCCGCGTCTCGACTGACGGCTCGAACTTCCGTGCGAGGCGGGGCTCGCGGCCGGCGGCCCGCTCGGCCACGGCGGCGGCGCCCGCGAGACGGTCGCTCTCCGGCAGCGAGACCATGCTCGCGAGGGTGACCGCCAGCGCGACGGCCAGCACGACGTCCAGGCCGAGCAGCAACACCCCGAACAGGAAGTAGGTCGCGACGGCGTCGGCGGCGGCCAGGAGCCCGCCCGCGACGACGCCGACCAGCGCCGTCGCGGCGGCGAGCGTGAAGACGCCCACCGCCGCCATCGTGGTCAGGACGACGCCCGCGAACAGCAGCCAGTGACGGTTGCGCGTGACCCAGGACACGTCTACCGTTCTCCCGTCGGTCGATAAAAAGTGTTCGGTGGCCGATACGTTCGTGCCGGACGGCTACCAGACGGTCGCGTTTGGTTGCAGGCCGAACGACGACGGCGCTCCACTCAGTCGTGTCGGAACCACCGGAAGACTCGCTCCGCTCGTCTTCCGAGCTTTAGACACTTAATCGCTGACGCTCAATCGTGTCTAAAACACCGTCAGAGCGTGCTCTGGCGAGCTTCCGAGACTCCTTCGCTGACGCTCAGTCGTGTCTAAAAGCCCGCTGGCCGGTCATCACCATCGCCACGTCGTGCTCGTCGGCGGCCGCGACGACCTTGTCGTCGTTCTTCGACCCGCCGGGCTGGATGACGGCCTCGATGCCGGCGTCGGCGGCCACCTCGATGCCGTCCGGGAACGGGAAGAAGGCGTCCGAGGCCATCACGGCGCCCTCGGGGCCCTTGCCCTGGGCGTCCTCGTTGGCCTTCATCTCGGCGATGCGGACCGCGTCGACGCGGGAGACCTGGCCGGCGCCGACACCGACCGTCTCGGTGCCCTGCGCGAACAGGATGGCGTTGGACTTGACGTGCTTGATGGTCCGCCACGCGAACAGCATCGACTCCAGTTGCGCCTCGGTGGGCTCGCGCTCGGTGACGACCTCCAGGTCGTCGACCGTGGGCGCCTGCTGGTCGCGCTCCTGGACGAGGCGGCCGCCGACCAGCGGCTTCTCGGTGAACTGCTCGCTGACGTCGTACTGATCCGAGACGTCGAGGACCCGCAGATTGTCCTTCTCGAACAGCGCGTCGAGCGCGTCGTCGGTGTAGCCGGGCGCGACGACGACCTCCTTGAACGAGTCGATAATCTGCTCGGCCGTCTCGACGTCGCACTCGCGGTTGAGCGCGACGATGCCGCCGAACGCGCTCTTGGGGTCGGTCGCGAGCGCGTCCGCGTAGGCGTCGGCGAGCGTGTCGGCGACGGCACAGCCCGCGGGGTTGGTGTGCTTGATGACCGCGGCGGCAGGCTCGTCGAACTCCTTGATCAGGTTCAGCGCGCCGTCGGCGTCGTTGTAGTTGTTGTAGGACAGCGCCTTCGCGCCCTCGTTGAGCTGGTCGGCGTGGACGACGCTGGCCTCCTCGGTCGTGCGGTCGGCGTAGACGGCGGCGTCCTGGTGGGGGTTCTCGCCGTAGCGCAGGTCGGCCGCGCGGTCGTTCGAGAGCAGCCGGCGAGCCGGCAGCGGGCCGGCCTGGTCGCCCTCGACGCTGACGGTGCCCTGGTCCGGGTTGACCGTCACGCGGTCCTCGGCGAACCACTCGACTGCGCGGGGATACGCCGCGAACTCCGCCTCGTAGAGGACGCGCTCCTTCAGGTCGTCCTCGTCGTCGCCCTCGTGGACGGGGACGGGCTCCTGGGTGACGACGGGGCCGCCGTCGACCGTCTCGTCGACGACGTGGACGGTGCAGCCGGTCACCTTGACGCCCGCGTCGAGCACCTGCTCGTGGGCGTCCATGCCGCCGAAGGAGGGGAGCAGCGACGGGTGGACGTTCAGCGTCGTCGGCACCTCGTCGACGAACGTCTCCGTGAGGACGCGCATGTAGCCGTCGAGGCAGACCAGGTCGAAGTCGTAGTCGTCGAGCGCGTCGAGGACGCGCAGCTCGTGGGCCTCGCGCTCCTCGTCGTCGTCGCGCTCGACGACTTCCGTCGGGATGCCCCGCTCCTCGGCCTCCGCCAGGACCGGTGCGTCGGCGTCGTTGGTCAGGATCACCGAGAACTCGGCGTCGCCGGGCGCCCGGTCGGCGATGTTCAGCAGGTTTCGGCCGCGGTTGCTTGCCATGCCCGCGAGTTTCATGTCGGAAGCGCCGGCCGGCGAGCGCAAATGGATTGCGGTGTCCCGGTGTCACGGATGACACAGTCGACACAGTCCGACCCGTCGAACCGAGATGCGACCGGCGGTCCATCCGGAACGCTTTCCTCGGAGCCGAGCACACCGGCGAGACATGACCGAGACGTCGCGTCCGTGGGCACAGGGCGCGCTCGCCGCGGCCGGCGTCGCGTGGGCGGCGTGGGCCGTCTGGATGACGGTCGTCGAGGGGACCGAGGGGCGGATGCTGCTCGCGGTCGGGCTCTCCGGCCTGCTCACGGCCCTTGGCTTCGTCGGCGTGGTGTTCCGCCTCCCGTGGACGTACAAGTTCCCGGGCGGCGAGGGCGCGGGTATCGGCGCTCTCGGCGCGCTGGTGTTCGGGGTCGGACAGTCGCTCGCCGCCATCCTCGGGGGCGACCCGATCGACTGGCTGGTCGCGCCGGGCGTCCTCGGACTCGTCGGCGGCACGGGCATGCTCGCGTTCGGCATGGTGCGCGCCCGCCGCACCCCGCCCTGGATCGGCGTCGCGCTGGCGCTGAGCGCCGTGCTGTTCCTGGGCTTCGGCGACGGCGCCGGGCTCCGGAGCCTGCTGGCGCTGCCGTTCGGACTGGCCCTGCTGGCCGCCGGCGCCTACCTGGCGCGGTACCCGGAGCGGCCGACGACCCACCTCGAACCCAGCGCGATCACCAGGGAGTCGGCAGATCCGGGCGACGAACGCGGCGAGTCCCCCGGTGAGTGAATCCGCCGGAGGCCCGCTCGCCGTCCGTCTCGCGGTAGAGCGGGGAAACTGACAACAGTCTAGCACTCCATTCTCCTGACATGGTGCGCGATCCGGTCAAGGCCGCCTTCGGCGGCGACGAGGACCTGTACGACGTTGCAGAGTGGGACGCCCGGTCGGCGCTCGACCGCCTCTCCGTCGGCATCTACGGCGGGCTGCGGGCGTCGTTCCACGTCCTCCTGATCGCCCTGGCGCTCGTGTTGTTCGCCGTCCAGTTGTCGTTTGCCGCCCTCCTCGTGGCCGACCGGCCGGGGCTGGGGGCGCTGGCGCTGGCCTCGGCGGTCCCGGCGCTCCTGCTCGTCGCCTACGCCTGGTACGGCGACCCGACGCGGCGCGAACCGCTCGCGGCGCTGGCGATCACGTTCGTGCTCGCGGTGCTGTTCGCCAGCTTCGCCGCGCTGATCAACAGCGTCGCCCAGCTCGCGTTCAACCTGATCCCCGTCGTCGGGACGGTGCTCTTCTTCTTCCTGGTCGTCGGCCCGATCGAGGAGACGGTCAAGTGGCTCGCGATCCGCGTCTACGCCTACAAGGGCGACGCGTTCAACACGGTCGTCGACGGCGCGGTGTACGGTGCCGTCGCCGGCCTCGGGTTCGCCTTCATCGAGAACGCCATCTACATCGTTCAGGGATACACCAACGCCGCCGGCATGGAAGGCGTCCAGCAGATACAGCGCGCAGCGCTGACCGCGACCGGTCGGGCCTTCGTCGGCCCGGGCCACGTCCTCTACTCCGCGTGGGCCGGCTACTACCTCGGTCTAGCGAAGTTCAACCCGGACGACTGGGGCCCCATCGTCGTGAAGGGGCTGCTGATCGCCGCCGCCATTCACGCGACGTACAACTCGCTGGTCAGCTACCTCCCCCAGCTGCTCCCCTCGTGGAACTTCCTCTACCTGATCGGCTTCGTGCTCGTCTTCGACGGCGTCGTCGGCTACGCCCTCTACCGGAAGGTCAAGCGCTATCAGGACTACTACGACCGGACGGACGCTACCGAGCGGACCGAGGCCGCCGAGGCGACGACCGAGGGCTGATCGACACGCTTTTTCGCCGGCCTCGCACACCTCCGGCCATGACCGACAGGGACGCCCTCGACGCCGTCTCGCCGCTGGACGGGCGGTACGCGCGCTACACGGAACCACTCGTCCCCTACGCGAGCGAGCGGGCGCTGATGCGGGCCCGCGTGCAGGTCGAAGTCGAGTACCTGCTCGCGCTGGCCGACCTCGACGCGACGCCGCTGGCGATCGACGACGACCAGCGAGACCAGCTCCGCGCGCTCTACGGGGAGTTCGACCGCGAGGACGCCGAGGTGATCAAGCAGCTGGAGACGGAGGGGTACGGTGACTACCCCGCGACCAACCACGACGTGAAGGCCGTCGAGTACTTCGTCCGCATGGGCCTGCCGGCGGGCCTGGACGCGGCCAACTGGATCCACTTCGGGCTCACGAGCGAGGACGTCAACAACCTCGCCCACCGCCTGCTCGTCGGCCCCGCCGTCGAGGAGGTCCTGCTCCCCGAACTCCGGGACCTCCGGGACGTGCTCGTCGAGTTCGCCCACGAGTACGGCGACGTTCCCATGCTCGCGCGCACCCACGGCCAGCCCGCGACGCCGACCACCTTCGGCAAGGAGATGGCCGTCTACGCCTCGCGGCTGGGCCGGGCGATCGCGCGCGTCGAGCGGACCATCGAGAGCCTCTCCGGCAAGCTCGCCGGTGCCTCGGGTACCTACGCCGCCCACCACGCCGCCTACCCGGACGTCGACTGGCCGGCCTTCGCCGAGTCGTTCGTCGACGACCTGGGGCTGGAGCACGAACCGCTCACGACGCAGGTCAACCCCTGCGACGACCTCGCGGCGCTGTTCGACGCGCTCCGCGGGGCGAACAACGTCCTGCTGGACCTCGACCTGGACGTGTGGCTCTACGTCTCCGACCGCTACCTCGGCCAGGAGGCCGTCGAGGGCGAGACGGGCTCCTCGACGATGCCGCACAAGGTCAACCCGATCGACTTCGAGAACAGCGAGGGCAACCTCACCAAGGCCAACTCAGATCTGACCTTCCTCGGCGACTACGTCACGAAGTCCCGACTCCAGCGCGACCTCTCCGACTCGACCGTCAAGCGGAACGTCGGGGCCGCCTTCGCCCACTGCCTGATCGGCTACGCGAAGTGCGGCAACGGCCTCGACAAGGTCGTCCCCAACGAGCAGGTCATGCGCGAGGACCTCGAGTCGACGCCGGAGATCGTCGGCGAGGCCGTCCAGACGATCCTCCGCCGCGAGGGCCACGACGACGCCTACGAACAGGTCAAGAAGGCGACCCGCGGCCGCGAGGTGACCATCGACGACTTCCACGGGATGATCGAGGACCTGGACGTCGACGAGTCCGTCCGCGAGGAACTGCTGGCGATCACGCCGACGGGCTACACGGGCGTCGCGAGCGAGCAGGCCGACGGGGTCTAACGGAGCCGCGTTCCCGCTGGCGCACTCCCGAGCGGCCGAGGCCGTTCTGTCCGTGAACCGAGCGAGCGCGACAGCGGGCGCTCGTCGGGCAGTGGTGATCAGTGGACGAAAGTGCAGGTACCCCTACCCGCCGTCCACTGTCGTACACTGATCACTTCCGGGGTCGGACAAATGTCTTGTGGTCGACGACTGGGCACCACTCCGTAACACTCGATGCCGACTTCTCTCCCGACTACCTGCGGATTCACCCCGAATTCCGCGTTGACTCACCCGCCACACCTGTCGATGGACCAAGGTGAAGGTGCTCGACGCCGAACGTGACCCATGTTCACTGACCGCACCGACGCCGGGGAGCAGCTGGCCGAGAGCCTCGCCGACCGCGGCGTCGACCCCGATATCGTCCTCACCATCCCGCGCGGCGGGCTGCCGGTCGGGCGCGCGGTCGCCGACCGCTTCGCCGTCCCGCTGGACGTCGTCGTCGCGAGCAAGATGGGCGCGCCCGACAACGAGGAACTGGCCATCGGCGCCGTCGCGGAGGACGGGTCGGTCTGGCGGAACGACGAACTGATCGCGGAGCTGGGCGTCACCGACGACTACCTCGACCGCGTCCGCGAGCGGGAGCGAGCGGTCGCCGAGGAGAAGGCCGCCACCTACCGCGAGGGCGAGTTCCCGGACGTGACCGACGAGCGCGTGCTGGTCGTCGACGACGGGGTCGCCACGGGCGCGACGATGCGGGCCTGCCTCCAGCGCGTGCGCGACGACGACCCCGAGTACCTGATCGCCGCCGTTCCGGTCGGCCCGGCGGACACGCTGGACACGCTGCTCGACATCGCCGACGACGTGGCCAGCGTGGAGACGCCGCCCGCGTTCCGCGCCGTCGGCGCATACTACGAGGACTTCCCGCAGGTCACCGACGAGGAGGCGCAGACCTATCTGGACGGGGACGGAGAAGAGGGCGGCGACGAGGACAACGAGGCGGACGACGGCGACGAGTCAGAGTAGCTCGTCCAGGGTCGCCGCGACGGCGTCGGCCGCCGCGTGGAGCTGTTCGACGGGGACGTACTCGCGCTCGGAGTGGGCCACGGCGCCCTCGTCGTCGGTGAGGACGCCCGGCCCGAACACGACTGTCGGCGCGTCCGCTGCGAAGTAGGAGGCCTCCGTGGCGGCGCCGAACGGGCGGACCTCGCCCCCGCTGGCGTCCTGAAGCGCCCGAACCAGGGTGTCGTCCTCGTCGGTCGCGAACGCCTCGGGGAACGGCGTGTCGGGCCGGATCAGCTCGACGGAGAGGTCCATCCCCGCGGGCATCCACTGGTAGAGGTGCTCCTCCAGGTCCGCGCGGAACTCGTCGACCGTCTCCGGGGGGACGCTCCGGCGGTCGAAGGTGAGCCGGCACTCCGCGGGCACCTGATTCGTGGCCTCGCCGCCCTCGATCATCGTGGCGGTCAGCGTCGGCCGTCCGAGTTGCTCATGCTCGCCGGGTCCTCGCTTTTCATCGTAGGTCTCCAGCGCCTGCAGCACGGGCGCGGCCGCCCTGATCGCGTTCTGCCCGCTCGCGGGGTCGGCGGCATGGGCGCTCTCGCCCTCGATGACCACGGTTCCCTCGCACTGTCCGCTGGCGGCGGTACAGACGTCCAGCCCGGTGGGCTCGCCGACGATATAGCCGTCAGCGGAGAGGTCCTCGGCCAGCGCCGCCGCGCCGGTCTGGACCGTCTCCTCGTTGGGCGTGACCGCGAGGGTGACGCGCCCGCCGTCGGCCACGTCCGCCCGGAGGAAGGCGTCGATCATCGCGGCCAGCGGCCCCTTCGCGTCGCAGCTCCCGCGGCCGTAGACGCGGTCGCCCTCGCGGCGGTACTCGACGTGGGGCGGGACGGTGTCTACGTGCGTGTTCAGGACGTAGTGCGGGTCGTCCGCGTCCTCGCCGCTCTCGTCGGCCCCGCCCTCGGCCCCGCGCGACGCCACGGTGTTGCCGTGCTCGTCGACGTCCGCCGCGACGCCGTGGTCGGCCAGCGTCTCGACGAGCAGCTCGCGCATCCCGTCGACGGACTCGTGGGACGGCGTCTCGACGGCCGCGCGGTGGAACGCCTCGAGGTCGAAGTCGGTCATGTCACTGCTCCACGCGGACCACGTCGGCCAGCGTCTCGCGCCGGCGGACGACGCTCGCCTCGCCGCCCTCGATGGCCACCTCGGCCGGCCGGGGCTGGGAGTGGAACTGGTTGGCCAGCTCGTAGCCGTACGCGCCGGCGTTGCCGATGGCCAGCAGGTCCTCGCGCTCGGGT